>JAKAWQ010000001.1 GCA_021816925.1 Pseudomonadota bacterium | reverse complement strand
TCATCCCGTCGTCCGGCAAAACCAGCGCGTTCGCACGCCGGGCGAGGCGATGCGCGGCCGGCCCGTCGCGAGCAAGCTCGATCAGTCTTGCCGAGATTCTTCGTCCAGGAAGCCAAGCCGAACCATCCCGTTCGGTAGAATCCAACCCGAGCCACTTCGCAAGAGGGAGAATGCGGATTTTCATCGAGTCGGGGTATAGATTGCGACCATGACCGCAGCGCTCAAGATTCCTGTCCGGATGACGGTGGCGGAGTTCCTGGCCTGAAACCAGCCGGAGGGGCAGATATGGCAGCTCGTCGACGGCGAGCCGCAGGCCATGGCGCCCGCCAATCGGACGCATGGCGCGATACAAGGCGAACTTGGTGGCCTCATTCGGGACCATCTGAGGGATCGGGGATGGTACCAGTCCTTTCATCAGATGGCGTTGGCGCCCGTTCTCGTCGGTGCCACGCGGGACAATTGCCGGGCCTATATCGGGCATTTTCTCCGCCACTGGGCCTATCGCGAGAACGCGTTCGATGAGGTGCTGGAGGCGTTCGTCGATAATTTTCTTCTGCCGGGGAATCTGGAAGGTGGTTTTGCCTATTACCGCGCCGCGAATGCCGGGCGGATCGCGATGATGGAGGGCAGGGCGCCAAAGCTGCCGCCGATCGCGATTCCGACGGCAGTGCGCTGGGCTCGGCACGACGTGCTGTTTCCGGTTTCCTGGACGGATCGTCTCAATGAGACGTTCTCCGATCTTGATTTTTCAGTTCTGCCTGATGTCGGGCATTTCCCGCACCGCGAGGATCCGGATCGCGCGGCAGGCGAGATTGCCGCGTTCTTCGCGCGCATCGGCTGGTGTTGAGCGCGGCCTATTCGCGCCAGGGCAGCGTGAGCATTGATGCCTCGCTGCCGCCGCGATGCACGCGGAGGAGAGGCGGCCGCCCATGCGGAACCTGTCCGAAATGATCCGCGTCGGCGCCGGCAAGTGAAAGCCGGATGCGGCTGCCGGCAGAAAACGTCCAGGAGACGGGCAGAAAGGCGACGTTCAGTGAAGCCGGCTCGTTCGGGGCGAGGGGTGCGGCGTCGACCCTTGCATGGCTGTGCCAGGGCCACGTCGCGCGGTACTCCGCCGGGGCGGGCCGTTCGGCGCGATGGAGCGCGCGCAACATCCCTTCCGTTATGTAGCGGACCGATCCGTCCGCCTCGATCTCGGAGAGGTAGGCGAAGATCGCGGCATCCGGCTCCGAAGCCGAGAAGCGAAGGCTGAGCGTTGCGTGCCCGGTCATCTCGCCGGCAGCGCCGAGGGGGGCCGAAACGTAGTGCAGCATCGGCGCGCTTCGCTCGGCCCAGTCCGTGTAGTAATCGCGGACGTCGAATGCCGCGAGGCGACCGTAGCGCGTCTTTTCGCCGGTGCCGCGCGTAAAATCAGCTCGGAACGGATCGATGCCTGTGGTGCCGGCGGCCTCTGCGAGGACGCCATCGGGTGCAGGAAAGAGTCGGCGCGACGTGGCTGGAGGCGGCCAGACCCTGGCAGTCCTCCAGCGCTCGGCGTGGAGGCTGAAATAGTGGACCTTCTCCTCCGCTTCGAGCCCGGTCGGCATGCCGCGGAGGTAATGGTCGAAGAAACGAAGGAGTGCGCCATCGAGCGCGAATTGCGGCACCACATGCTTTCGCCACGGCGAGACATTGATGCGAGCGCCGTGATCCCAGGGGCCGAGCAGAAGGTGACGGTGCTCATTGGGCAGCGTGAGGAAGCGCGCGATGGCGCCGTTGGCGTATCCGGCGCCGTCCATCCAGCCGGAGATGGAGAAGATCGCGACGTTGCGCGGAATATCGGCTGCGAAGCCGCAGGGGCTGAAGGAGGCGGGCGTGAAGGCCGGCTCGTACGGAAGAGCGGAATTGCGGAACGGGAATTCGGCGAGGAAGGCCGGCATGCGGAAATTCGCGCCGTGCTCTGCAACCGCCCGGTCGCGCTCTCTACCGTCCGTGTCTTCGTCCACCGGCGCCGGGCCACGATAGGCAGGATCCTTGAAATAGGCGAAGCGCGCGAGCTCCTTCCGCCGGTCACGATCCAGCGCCTGCATCAGAGAGTCGTAGTGTCCGGCGAGATTTTGCAGCAGCATCCCGCCCGGATAGTAATGATCGGCGTAGGTGTCCCACACGGCGGAGATCGGGGCGATTGCGCGCACCGCCGGATGGCCGGTCGAGGCCAGGAAATCCGCTGCCGCGCCGACATAGGAGATGCCGGTGGCGCCGATGTGGCCGTCGGACCAGTCCTGGGATGCGATCCAAGCCGCGATCTCGGCGTCGTCTCTGCGCTCACGCGGCGAGCGGAAGGAATCACGCGTGCCGAAGCTTGCCCCGCTACCGCGCACGTCCACGACGACGAGCGCGTAGCCGCGCGGCACGAAAAGATCGCGCCATCGGCCTGCATTCGGGCTCGGTTCCGTGGTTGCCGGCGCGTCGGGCGCAAGTGCGAAGCGGCGGTAATACGGCGTGAGAACGACGATTGCCGAAAGCTTCCCAGAAGCGCCCGCCGGCAGATAGAGATCGAGCGCGAGCCTGACGCCGTCGGCCATCGCGATATAGCGTGAGATGAGCCGCGCCGGGGGCGAGTGCTCGACGGGGCGCGCCGCCAGATAGCGGGCCGGCGGCAGGCGCCAAGCCGTCTCGTCATCCGCGTCGGACATTGCGGGTCTCGGGAGTTGGGGAACGGGCGCGGCGCCTGCTCAACCCGCGGGGCTCTCCGCGAAGCCCGCGTTGGCTGGTGCGAGGGCGCGGCCCGCCGCATCGAACAGGCGCTCCTCAGAGGCCGGCCAGGAGAGGCTCACGCGCGATCCGGCCGCGGCACGCTTTGCGGCATTTGGGCCAAGACCGGGCCCGCGCACCAGAATCTCCGTACCTCCATCGATGCGAACCAGGTGCTCGACCACGGACCCCAGATAGGTCGAGAGCGCAACCGTCCCCTCGGCTTGCGCGCCCGCCGCCCCGGCGGATCCGATGTGGATGCTCTCCGGCCGGATGGCGAGCGTCGCCGCGCCGTCGTCCACGTAGCGCCCGGCGAGTGCGAGGCTTTGCGCGCCGTCGAGGAAGAGCCGCGTCCCTTGCGTGATTCTTCCTTCGATGATGTTGCTGTGGCCGATAAACCGCGCGACGAAGGGGGTTGCCGGGCGCTGGTAGAGGTCTTCCTGGCGCCCGATCTGCTCAACCCTTCCTTCGCGCATCACAACCAGCCGGTCTGCCATCGCCATCGCCTCGGCCTGATCGTGGGTGACCATCAGCGTCGTGATGCCGCCCTGGCGCTGCAGCAGGCGAATTTCGCGTGCGACCTCCTGGCGCAGCGCTGCATCGAGGTTCGAAAGCGGCTCGTCGAGCAACAGCACCTTGGGATGGATGGCGAGCGCACGCGCGAGGGCCACGCGCTGCTGCTGTCCGCCCGAAAGTTGCCGCGGCAATCGTTCCGCGAACGGCTCCAGCTTGACGAGGCGGAGCATCTCGGCAACACGGACGGCGATCGCTGCGGCCGGCAGCCGACGCATCTCGAGGCCGAAGGCAATGTTGCGCGTCACGGTGAGGTGCGGGAAAAGCGCGTAGCTCTGGAACACGATCCCCATCTCGCGGCGGTAGGCCGGCAGATGCAGGATGCTCGCGCCGTTCACCCGGACGTCCCCTTCGCTCGCCGGCACGAAGCCCGCGATCATGCGCAGCGTCGTTGTCTTGCCGCAGCCCGAGGGCCCGAGCAGCACGATCAGCTCGCCCGGGTCAACGCCGAGAGAGATGCGATCGACCGCAAGCTGGCTGCCAAACCGCCGGCTCAGCCGCTCGAGCTCGAGCGAAGCGGCGTGGTCCCGTCCGCTCATTCCTGGAGCAGTCATTGGGCTTGCGCCGTCTCCCCGCAATCCGCCACTCGAGCCTTTTCGCGCAGGCTTCGCATCCGCGGCAATCCTTGTCTGCCGGTCATGCCGCGTCAAGCGTGCCGGCGGGGGCGGTCCTTGCCGCCTGCGTGGTCGCGCGTTAGCGTGCAAGCCTTGTAAGCGGCATCGGGCGGAGGGGCCGCACCTTCCGGGTTGGCGTGCCGCGCGGGGATGGCACATCGGCAGACGGAGCGAAGCTCGCGTGTCGGCTTGGTCAGGTACCGCGTTCGCGGCTGCTCGCGTGCCTTCGCCGGTTGCGGCTCTGGTCGGGCGCGGCGCGGTGCGTGTGCTCTTTTTCGGCGGCCTCGTTCTGATCTTCCTGCCTCTCGTGCTCACCGTCTATCTCAGCTTCTTCGACGAACGACTGATCATCTTCCCGCCCCATGCCTACACGCTCCGCTGGTACACGGAGGTGGTGCCGCATTTCGCGGGACCTCTTCTCACGACGCTCGAGGTGGCGGCGGTTGCCGTGCCGGGCAGCCTTCTGCTCGGGGTTCCGGCCGGGCTTGCTCTCGTGCGGCGGGATTTCCGCGGCAAGGGCGCCGTGGGCACGCTTTTGCTCGCTCCGCTCACCGTGCCGCTGATCGCGGTGGGCTTGGCGATCTATCTCTTTTCCGTAACCATCGAGGAGCTGACGAACGCGCCGCTCGCCGGCTCGTTTTTGGTCCTTCTCGCCGGCCATCTCATGGTTACCACGCCCTGGGTGGTGCGCCTGGTCGTAGCGAGCCTCGTCAACCAGGACCGCGCTGCGGAGGAAGCCGCGGCGAGCCTCGGCGCCTCGCCCTTGACCGTGTTTCGCCGAGTCACGCTCCCGGCGATGCGCCAAGGCCTGATCGCTGCGACGCTGTTTTCGTTCATTGCCACGTTCGGCGAGCTGGAGATGACGCTCTTCCTTGTCAGTCCGGGCATGACCACGCTGCCGATTGCCATCCTCGGCTACCTCAAATACCACATCGATCCACTGATTGCCGCGGCCACCGTGATGCAGATGGCGCTGATCGGGGCCGCGCTCGCCCTGCTCGACCGCTTTGTCATCCGCCTCGGGCAAATCGTACGATGACCAAGGCGGCCCTCATCACCCAAACAACCGGAGAACCCCGATCATGAACGAGACAACCCACCGCATTTCGCGCCGTTCGCTGCTCGGCACTGCCGCTGCGGGGCTCGCAGCGCCGGTGCTTGTTTCCACCTCGGCGCGTGCCGCGGCGAGCAAGCGCATCGTCGTCGGCACCTGGGGCGGCGATTACGAGCATCTGCAGGACATCAACATCGTCAAGCCGATCCTGGTGCCGAAGGGCTATGACGTTGTGTGGGCGGCCGCGAACGAGCCGCCGCGCATGGCGCAGATCATCGCCCAGCGCCTGCTGCCGCACGGCACGCTGGACGTGGCGGCGGTCGAGGCGCCGGCCGCGTTCCGCCTCGACAGCCTTGGCCTTCTGGAGAAGCTCGACGCGGGCAAGATCCCGAATCTTGCTCATGTCGATCCGGTGCTGCGCACGGACTTCATGGTGCCGCACATCTACAGTGCGCAGATCCTGATCTATGACCCGAAGAAGCTGAAGACACCGCCGAGCAGCTTCGCCGACCTGATGAACCCCGCCTACAAGGGCCGGATGGGTATGCCGACGGGCAACTATTTCTACATCATGATGGCGGCGGCCCTCTATGGTGGCGGCAATGTCGATGCGTTCGACAAGGCGAAGCCGCTGATGGAGAAGGTGAACGCAAACGGGCTCAGGCTCTATCCGGAAACCGATTCCATTGGCCCGGCGTTCAAATCGGGCGAGATCGAGCTCGGCCTGATGTGGCTCGCGCGAGTTGCGATGTGGCAGAATGCCGGCATCGATGTTGCCGCGGCCTTCCCGAAGGAAGGCAGCGTGCTCTATGTCTCGGGCTTCGTCGTGCCGAAGAACGCGCCCAACAAGGAGGGCGCCTATGCCTATCTCGACGCGGTGCTCGATCCTTCGGCGCAGCGCGGCTTCGCCGCCACCATGGGGTATCTGCCGACCGTCGATAATGCGCCGCTCAGCGGGAAGATCGGCAAGCAGCTTGCCTTCCCCGTGCCCAAGCCGAAGCTGCTCGTGCCGGACTACGCCTTCGACGTGAAGGCGCAGACGGAGATCAGCAGCTGGTGGCAGTCGCATATCGCGCGGGGATGATCGCCGCGCGCGGCCTGAGGCCGTTGGTGCCGAATTCGGCATGAGCAGCACCAGCCTCTCGATCGTCGCTCCCGCCGCCGGCCGGCGGCGGGACCTTTCGGCCGGCCTTCTGCTGGGGCCGGCAAGCCTTCTCATTCTCGTCACGCTGGCTGCGCCGCTGCTTCTGCTCTTTCGCTACAGCCTCGATCGCTTCGATCCGACGAAGCTCATCATTCCCGCGGTCACCGCGAGCAACTACCTCCACTTCGTGACCGACTCCTTCTATCTCGGCATCCTGCGGCTCACGATCGAGGTTGCGGCAGGCTCGACCTTTCTTTGCCTCCTGTTCGGTGCGCCGATCGCGTACCGGCTGGCGCGCACGCAAAGCCGTGCCAAATCGGCGATGGTGCTTGCGCTGATCCTGCCCCTCTTCATGGGCGCGACCGCGCGCACCGTCGGGTGGATGATTCTCTTTTCCCATGGCGGTATCCTGAACCTCGGGGTTGGGCTTTTTGCTCCGCACGCCCGGTTCGACATGATGTACACGCCGACCGCGGTGATGATCGGCATTCTCTCCTTCAATCTTCCCTATATGGTGCTGATGCTGCAGGCGGTCTTCGAGCGCATCGATCCCTTTCTCGAAGAGGCCGCTTGGGGCCTCGGTGCGGCGCCGGCGCGCGCCTTCTGGCGCGTCGTCTTTCCGCTTTCGCTGCCCGGTCTCGCGATCGCCACCATTCTTTGCTTCATCCTCAGCATGAACGCCTACGCGACGCCGGTGCTGCTTGGCGGCCCGCGCTTTCACATGATGGCGCCGCAGGTCTATATCGAGTTTGCCGCCAACAACGACTGGCCGTTCGCCGCCGTCATCGCCTTCATCCTGATGGCGACGACGATCCTGCTCGCCGTTGTTGCCAACCGGGTGATCCCGGCGCACTACCGCGCGCCGTGAGCGCGGGCGGTTTCAGTTGAGCCGGTTCTTGACGAATTTTCCTTCCAGCATGATGGCAGGTATCCGCTTCCCTTCGCCGAGAAAGACAGAAAGATCGCGAAGAGGATCGCCGTCCACCACGAGGAGATCGGCGGCCGCCCCCGGCACGATTTCGCCGAGCTTGCCCTCGCGCCGCACGATCTCGGCATTGACGAGCGTCGCCGAGCGGATGATCTCGGCGGGTTTCATCACGGCGCCGCGGATGGTGAACTCGTTCATCTGGTCGTTCTGCAACTGGCCGAGGAGATCGCTGCCGAAGCCGATCTTCACGCCGGCTGCGCGGCAGATCTCGAGCGAGCGCAGCCCCGCCTCGAGCACGATCTCGTTCTTGGCGAGGCTATAGCGCGTGAGTCCGTATTGCGGCCCGCGTTTCTTGAGCGAGTCGTAGGCGACGAGCGTTGGTACGAGATAGGCGCCGCGCTCGGCCATCAGCCTTGCGGTGGGCGGGTCGATCAGGTTGCCGTGCTCGATTGTGCGAACGCCGCCGCGGACGGCGCGGGCGATCGCTTCGGACGTGTAGGCGTGGGCGCAGACATAAGTGCCCCAGCGTGTTGCTTCCTCGACGGCGGCCTCGATCTCGTCCATTCGGTATTGCACGCTCTCCAGCGGGTCGGACTGGGAGGCGACGCCTCCCGAGACCATGATCTTGATCTGGTCGGCGCCTTTGCGGAGCTCGTCGCGCACCGCCGCGACGACTTCGGAGACGCCGTCGGCCACGCGGGCGGTCCAGGTTCGGCCGGAGCAGCAGGGGCAGGCGAAGCGGGTTTCGGTGCGGCGGCGGAAATCGCCGTGCCCACCGGTCTGGCTGATCGGCTGGCCGGAGATGAAGAGCCGCGGCCCGATGAAGAGCCCGCTGTCGCGTGCGCTCTTCATCCCCCAGTCGGCGCCGCCGGTGTCGCGCAGCGTGGTGTAGCCGCGCATCAGCATCGCGCGCATGGCGACGGCCCCCTTGGCTGCGAGCAGCGTGAGGGGAACGTCGGAGAGGAGTGCGAGATTGACCTCGGCGAGCACGATATGGATGTGCGCGTCGATCAGGCCCGGCATCAGCGTGCGCCCGCCGAGCGCGACGCGCTCGGCCGAGGCGGCAGGGATCGGCCGGTCCGAGACCTCCTTCACCACCCCATCCTCGACCAGGACCGCGATCCCTTCGAGCAGTTCGTCGCGCCTGGGATCGAGGAAGCGCCCGCCGCTGAAGAGGAACGCGCTCATGCCGCGCGCTCCGTCTTCCGCTCGCCGGGAAAAGCAGCGTTCACCTGCCTGACCAGGGCCGCGTCCTTGCCGGCGGCCTTCCAGGCTGCGGCGACATCCGCATAGACCGAGGCGGCGCCGAGGAAGATCTCCGCGGCCGGTGCGTGGCCCAGGAAGTGCGCGATCTCTTCCATCTCGCCGACGAAACGATATGCTTTCGGATACATGCGCGGCATACCGCGCGCGAGTGCGGCGGCCATGGCTGGCTGGCTGGTGGCGAGTTCCGCGGCAAGTGCGGCGGAGACCCCTTCGGAGGCGGCGCCGGCTGCCGCCGCCACGCCGATTGCCGAGAGCCCCTTGGTGAGCGAGGCGTAGGCGAGCTTGAGCGCGGAGGCTGCGCCGATTCCTCCCGCCATGGGCCGGACGTCGAGACCGAAGGCGGCAAGCTCGGCGAGGCGCGGCGCCGCCTCGCCCGAGGCGTACAGTCGAGGTCCGGGGTCATTCTCGTTCGGTGGTCCGCCGATGATCCCGGCATCGACGAAGGGGCTTCCGGTGGCGCCGACGATCTTCGCGATGGCGCGTACTGTTGCGGGGGCGACTGCATTGCAATCCGCATAGAGAACCCTGCCGCTTGCGCGGGCGAGCGCGGGGGCGAAGCGCTCAGCCACCGCCCGCGACGTTGCGGGCGGGACCACGGAGAGAAAGAGATCGACACGGCCGATCAACGCTTCGTCGTTGTCGATGATGCCGAGGCCCGCGGCTGTCGCGCGCGCCCGGCTTGTTTCGCTGCGGCCGGAGAGGGAGGTGAAAACCTCCGCTCCGCGCTCTTTGAGCCGCCGCGCAATTCCCCCGCCCATCTCGCCGCAGGCCACCACCGCGATCCGCATCAACCGATCCTCCGTTGTGCCGCGGCGGAGCATAAGCGGCGGGGTTCCGGCGCAGAAGGGGGGCGGTAGAGAAGGACGGTCAGACGGTTGCATCCGCGGGTGCGAAATAGCGCCGCGCCAGCCCTTTCTGGTTCTCGTAGATAGAGCCCTGATGCGCGGCGGGCGGCAACGGCAGCCTGACCGGCACGGCCGCAAGGCGCGGGGCGAGTGTCGGTTGCCCCGCGACCATCAGCTTGTCGAACGCCGCGATCCCGGCGGGGAAACCGAGCAGCGGCCAAGCATCGGCGGCGCGGAACTGAAAGAGGAGGAGGCGACGGTCGCGGGCGGAGGTGTTGGGAGCGGAGCCGTGCACCGTGCGCACGTGATGCACGGTGATCGCGCCGGCCTTGCCGGTGAGCGGGACGGCACGGGAGAAATCCACCTCCGCGCGCGCAGGGTCCATCGCGCCGCAGAACACTCCCCCGGCATGATGATCGAACACCGGCCCGCGATGGCTCCCCGGTACGAACAGGAGCGGCCCGTTCTCGAGCGCCATGTCGTCCATCAGCACGCCGACCGCGGCGAGATCATCGTTGGTGTGGGGATAGAAGGCCCAGTCCTGATGCCATTCCACGGCCGCACCGAACCCGGCGGATTTCATGTTGAGCTTGGCGGTGTCGAAACGAATGTCCGGGCCCCAGAGATCCTGCAGCACGGCGATGATCCGGGGATGCCGCACCAGGCGGGCGAACGCCGGATGGTGGAGATGCGGCGCCTTGATGCGGCGCACGCGTGGCGTTTCCGGTGAGTGGCTGTCCTCGAGGTCGAAGATGTCGGTGTGCGCGGAAAGGCCGCGCGCGGCGGCGACGAATTCGTCGGTGACGCGGCCGAGTTCCGCGACCTCGACGCGATCCAATATGTCCGGCACGACGATGGCGCCGCTCTCCCGATATTCCTCGATCACGGCCCGGCTCAGCATCGCGTCCTCCCCGCTTGCCGACGCGGAGCCTATCAGCGGCCCTCGCTTCCGTCCATCGCGCGGAAGCGCTCGCGGTAGGCGGTGGGTGTTGCTGCAATCAGGCGGAGGAAGCTCCGGCGCATCGTTTCTTCCGAGCCGAAGCCCGCGCGCGGGCGCGGGCCTCGCGCCGGGCGCGTGAGGCGATCCTCGCGCGGATTGCGCCGGGCTGACCATGTGGCGTCATCGAATTGTCACGAAATCTCAATAATTCAGACTGGGCACTGCCGCTTTCTCCGTATTGACCCGGCCGTCGCGGCATGCTCGCCTTCGAAAACGCCGGAGTGGGAGGAGTTCATGCCGATCGTCGAGAATCAGGCTTTGCGCAAGCTCCGCGCGGGTAACCTCGCAGTCGGGTTCGGCCTGCATCACCTGCGCACCGCGGCCTCGCCCGCGCTTGCGGCGGCGGCCGGCTTCGACTGGCTTTTCATCGATACCGAGCACGGTGCTTTCTCGGTCCAGGAGGCAACCCAACTGTGCCTCGCAGCGCTGCCCACCGGCATCACACCGATCGTGCGCATCTGTGCGGATGCGATCGACGAGGGCACGCGCGCGCTCGACAACGGGGCCATGGGCATCGTCGTGCCGCACGTCAACACGCCCAAGCAGGCACGGCGAATCGCCGAGGCCTTCCGCTATCCGCCGCTCGGCCACCGGAGCTGGGGCGGCCCGCCGGCGATCTTCGGCTTCCGCGCCCCGCCGCCGGCCGAAGCGCAAGATGCGATCAATGGCGAGATCCTGGTGTGCGCGATGATCGAAACGCCCGAGGCGGTTGCGAGTGCGCGGGAGATTGCGGAGGTGCCGGGCATCGATGCGCTGATGATCGGCACCTCGGACCTTTCGGCCGAAATGGGCATTGCCGGGCAGATCGGTCACGAGAAGGTGCAGAAGGCCTACGCCGATGTCGCCGCCGCCTGCCGCAAGGAGAAGAAGGTGCTCGGCATGGGCGGCGTCTATGACGAGAAGTGGGCCGCGCATTATGTGGGGGTCGGCGCGCGCTTCCTGCTCGGTGGCGGGGATCACGGCTTTATCGTCGGGGCAGGTGCGGCCCGCGTGCAATTCCTGCGTGGGCTCCCGCTTGCTGGGGCGAAGAGGCGAAAGAAGGGTGAGGCTGCCTGACGGGCGCATCTAGGCACCGCCACAGACATCGAGGATCGTCAGCAGGTAGATGCGGATCATATCGAGATAATCCTCGATATCGACGCGTTCATCCGGCATTGTATTATAACGTCCGCCGGGGCCGCACACGATGCCTTCCATGCCGGCCTTGCGGAAGAGGTGGGCTGCGTCGGTGCCGTAGAATCCTGGGGGTGTGATCGCGCCGGTCGGTTGGTCGGTTCCGCGTACGGCGCGATAGGCGCGGTTGATTGCCTGCACGATGGTGCTTGTACGCGAAACCTCGAACGACGGCATCGCTGGCCGGCCGAGCACGTTCTCCGGCGTGAGAGTGGCGGCGAGGCCGGGGAACCGCGCCTCCAACGCGTCGAGCAAGCGCCTGAGATCGGCGAGGGCGCCCTCTTCGGTTTGGCCTGGAGCATAACGTCCCGAACCTTTGATGCGCACGAAATCGGCAACCTGGGGCGGGCGCCACTCGTGGAGTTCCCGTCCCAACGCGCCATGCACCACGCCGACATGCACCCGGTTGATGGCGGCGTGCTCGGGTGAGGGGGGATCGGAAAAGCGCATTGCGTTGAGTTTCGGGATGAGATCGCAGGCCGCGGCGATGGCGTCCACCGCCTCGTCGCGTTTGGAGAGATGCCTCGTTTTCCCGATGAGCTCGATCACGAAGGTGAAGGCAGCCGCGTGCATCGTGAGCGCGGCAAGATCGGTCGGCTCCGAATTGATAAAGAAGTCAGCGCGCAAACCCTGTTCGATCAGTGCGAGTGTGCCGACGCCGCCCTGCAATTCCCCGACGACGAAGGTGAGTATGACGTCGCCGGGGAGTCGCACGCCGGCCTCGATCAGCGTTCTCACGGCGCAGAAATAAGCGGCATCGCCTGCCTTCATGTTGGAGACGCCGATGCCGTAAATGAATTTGTTGTCCACTTTTCCGGCCCAGGGATCGACGGTCCAGCCTTCGCTTACGGGATTGGTGTCGAGATGGCCGTTGAACAGCAGACTGTTCCCTCCGCCCGTGCCGCGCCAGATGCCGACGGCGTTGACGCGCTCGCCCTCGACCGGGCGGAGGCCGGCCTCGAGCCCGAGGGCCGTCATCTCGGCTGCCATCAAGGCCGCAAGCTGCCGCTCGCCCGTGCTCTGGCTATAGCTCTTATGCTGCACCAAGCGAGCGAGGAAATCGAGGCAATAATGCGGATCGAGGTGAGCGAGCAGTTCCTCTTTTGTCATCGGAAGGGCCTTCATCCGGAAACGGGGGCGGGCGAGGCGGTGATGAGATCGCGAGTGTAGGCGTGGACGTCTGTTCCGCCGAGTGCGGCCGTATATTGGAGATCAACCAGCCGCCCGCGATACATCACCGCGACGCGGTGCGCGATCTGGCGCAGAAGGTTGAGATCGTGCGTGATGAAGAGGTAGGCCGTGCCGTGCGTCCGGCGCAAGGCGAGCAGGAGTTCGATCACGCGGCTTTGGACGGAGACGTCGAGCGAAGCGGTGATCTCATCGCAGATGAGAAGCCGCGGGCGGGCGGCGAAGGCGCGTGCAATCGCCACCCGCTGTTTCTCGCCACCCGAGAGTTCGTGCGGGAAGCGCCGCGCATGGCTTGCCGGCAAGTGGACGTCTTCGAGGAGGCGCGGGATTTCGGCCGGTGTGGCGCCGAAAAGCCGGAGCGGGCGGGCAAGAATCTGGGCCACGCGGTGGCGCGGGTTGAGGGAGGAGTCGGGATTCTGGAACACGATCTGCACCGCGCGACGGTAGGCACGGTCCATTTCCGCGGGGCGCGCGATCGAACGGCCGACGAAGCGGACCTCGCCGCGGAACGGCAGGATGCCGGCAAGCGCACGCGCAAGACTTGACTTGCCGGAGCCTGATTCGCCGATCATGCCGAAGATCTCGCGCTCCCGGATGGCGAAGCTCACGGCTTCAACGGCTATTTTGACCCGGTTCGGCAACAGAACCGGCCGGCCATGGCGGACCGAAAGACCCGTGAGCCCGAGCAGTTCGTTTTCCCCTGCCGCATCGGTGACAAGGCGGCGCTCCGGCCGCGGCACCGCGTCGGCAAGCTGCCGCGTATATGGCTCCAGCGGGGCACGGAAGATGGTGGGTGCCGGCTGTTCCTCGACGATTCGGCCGCGCCGGATGACGGCAACACGATCAGCGAACCGGGACACGAGGGAAAGATCGTGCGAGATGTAGAGGCCGGACATGGAGAATTCGGTGCGCAGCCGGCTGAGGAGGTCGAGGATGCGCGCTCCGGTGAGGACATCGAGCGCGGTTGTAGGTTCGTCGAGCAAAACGAGTTCCGGGTGGCAGGCGAGTGCGGTTGCGATCACCACACGCTGCTTCTCGCCGCCGGAGACCTCGTGCGGAAAGCGGTGAAAGATCGCCTCGGGATCGGTGATCTCGACGCGCCGGAGCAGCGCCAACGCCTCGGTGCGGGCCGGTCCGCGCGCCAATCCGAGGTGGCATTCCATAACCTCGGAGAGCTGCCGCCCGAGCGGGAGTGTCGGATTGAGGGACGTGGCCGGATCCTGGAACACCATTGCGATTCGCCGGCCGCGGATGGCACGAAGCCGTGGTTGGTCGAGCGAGCGGAGATTCTCTCCACCGAGTCGTATTGCCCCGCCCTGTTCGCGCGCGTTGGTGGGCAGCAGCCGCATGATCGCCGCGGCAAGAGAACTTTTTCCGGATCCAGACTCGCCGACGAGGCCCAGCACTTCACCGGGTGCGATCGCGAGCGAAACCTGGTCGAGCACGTGGAGATTACCGGCGGCGGTCGCGTAATCGAGCGAATAGTTCTCGATTTCGAGGACCGCGCTCATCACCCGACCCGCGGATTGAGCGCATCGCGAAGCCCGTCGCCCAAGAGGTTGAAGCCGACCGCTGTGAGCGCGATCGCCGCGCCTGGTGCGACGATCATCCAGGGTGCCTGATGGAGATATTGCCGCGCCTCGGCGATCATCAGCCCCCAGTCGGGCGCCGGGGGCTGCGCGCCGAGCCCGAGGAAGCCCAACGTTGCCACCAGCATCACTGCGAAGGCGACCCGGATCGTGGATTCCACGACGAGTGGTGCAATCACGTTCGGCCCCATCTCCCGGAGCACGATCCACCCTGCGCTTTCACCTCGCGCGATCGCGGCGTTCACGTAATCCTGCTGCCGCGTTGCGAGCGCGACGCTGCGCGTGATGCGTGCCATGCCGGGCGCGAAGGCGATGGCGATTGCGAGGCTTGCGTCGAACATGCCTTTACCCAGGCTGCTCAGCACGAGCAGTGCGAGGAGAAGCGCCGGGATGGCCATCATGGCGTCGATCGTACGCATGATTGCCTCGTCCGCCATACCGCCGAGGTAGGCCGAGAGCGTGCCGAGCAATCCGCCGGAGATTGTCCCGAGCAGAGTGGCGGTGACGGCCACGGCAACGCTCGCACGCGCGCCGACGAGGATGCGGCTCAGAATGTCCCGCCCGAACTCGTCGGTGCCGAGCCAGAAGCGCGCCGAGGGCGGGTGAAGGCGGGCGGCGAAGCTGATGGCGTCGGCGTTGTGCGGGGCCAGCAGCGGCCCGGCCAACACCGCAAGCACCACGGGAAAGAGGAGGATGAGGCCGAGCGCGCCGTGCCGCGAGCGGACGAGGCGCTGCCACGCCTCACTCATAGCGGATGCGCTTGTCGAGCAAGGCGTAGGCGATATCGGAGAGCAGGTTCACCACCGCGTAGGTACCGGCCATCATCAGGGCGCCGGCCTGGATCGAGGGCAGGTCGCGCGATTGGATGGCGACGATCAGTGCCCGGCCGATGCCCGGGATGGCAAAAATCTGTTCGACGACGATGATTCCGCCGAGCACGTAGCCGACATCGAGCGCGACCACGGTGATCACCGGCAGGAGGGCGTTGCGCAGCGCATGGCGGAACAGAACCACCCGCGGCGGCAGGCCCTTGAGGTGTGCGGCCCGGATATAATCGCTTGCCATGACATCGATCGTTTCCGAACGCAGCATGCGCACGACGTGGGCGACCATGACGAGCGCGACCGTGACGACCGGAAGCACGAGGTGACGGACGCCGTCCACAAGGTGGCGTGCGGGCGAGACGTAGCCGGTTGCCGGCAGCCAGCCGAGGCGGTCGGCGAACAGGATGAGTAGCATGGTGGCGGTGACGAACTCGGGGAGGGACACGCCGAGATAGGAAACGAGGCCAGCGATGAGATCGATCGGCCCGCTGCGTCCGAGAGCGGCGGCCAGGCCGAGCGGCACGGCGATCAGCAGCATGAGGAGGATGGCGGCGGCGGCCAACATGAGCGAGCGGGAGAGCGCGGCCAGCATCGCCGGGGCGACCGGCAGGTTGGTGCGCATCGAGATGCCGAAATTGCCGTGCAGGGCCGGCCAGACCCAGCGCCAGTACTGCAACCAGACGGGCGCGTCGAGGCCGAGCCGCGCGCGGAGAGCGGCGAGCGCGGCCGGGGTTGCATTCTGGCCGAGAATCATCGTTGCGGCGTCGGCGGGCAGCGCTTCCGTGATCGCGAACACCACGACCGAGACGACGATCATGGTGTAGGCGATCAGCAGAAGCCGCCGCATCAGCCAGAGCAGCGACATTGTTCAGGAGCGCTTCGGCGCTCCGGCGCCAAGGGAGACGAAGTCGAGACGGAACACCGCTCCGCGCGGATTGAGGCGGTACCCCTCGACCCATTGCCGCTCCGCGGCCAGGAGATCGAAGAAGACCGGGATTACCGACGGGACCTGATTGCGTTGCAGGACCTGGGCGTGGTCGTAATAGGCGCGCCGCTTGGTCTCGTCCGTTGTTTGCCGAGCCGCGCTCACCAGTTTATCGAATGTCTTGTTGTCCCATTGCGTTTCGTTCCACGCGGAATCGGAGGTGTAGAGGAGCTGATAGATCGCGTCCGCCGTTGCCTGCATGTTGTAGAAGCCGACGTAGAAATGGCCTTTCTTCCAGACCTGGGCGAGATAGGTCGCGTGCGGCATTGTCTGGACCTTGATGCGGAAGCCGGCTGGCTTGGCCATCGCGGCGAGGGCCACTGCGAGCGCGGTGCGCGTGGGTGGGGTATCGGAGGCGATCAGGGTGAGGTCGAGGCCGCTTGCATGCCCGGCTGCGGCGAGCAGTGCCTTCGCCTTGGCGATATCGGGCTGTTTGAGGGGCAAGGGATTGTAGAAGTGATAGGCAGGGCTGATCGGCGTATCGTTTCCCGGCGTACCGAAGCCGTCGGCGACGAATCCCACCATGTCCGGCCGGCTGACGGTGAACGCGAGCGCTTGGCGCACGCGCATATCGTTGAAGGGTGCGGCGTCGCAGCGCATGTTGACGTTGAGGAACTGGCCGGAGGGGACGCGGAGGGCGTTCACGCCCTTGGCCTTGGCGAGACGGCGGAACTCCGCTGGCACGGTTGCGGCCATCAAGTCGGTGTCTCCCGCGATCAGGGCGGAGGCCTCAGCCGTAGGATCGGGATAGACCATGACCTCGACGCGGTCGAGATACGGTCTCGAGTGATCGTAGTAGCGCGGGTTGCGCCGGGCGACGATCTCGCGGTCGGGTGCGAAGGAAACCAGCGTGAATGGGCCGGTTCCCACTGCCGAGCGGGCAAGCTTCTGCATGCCCGCGGGATTTGCGTACGAGGCAGGAATGATGCGCGCGTTCGTATAAGCGAGCGCGACGGGCATGTCGGCGTAGGCAGATCGTAGGCGGAAGAGGACCGTTCGTGCATCCTTCGCCTCGAGATGGGCGATCGGCCCAATATTGGTTCGCGCGGGCGACGCCATCTTCGGGTCGAGCATCGTCTCGAAGCTCGCCACGACATCCTTGGCGGTGCAGGGGCTGCCATCGTGAAAGACGAGGTTCGGCCGGAGCACGAAAGTCCATTCTGTGAGGGCGGCGTTGGCAGACCAGGAGGACGCGAGATCCGGCTCTGCGGTCATTGACTCCGTAAGGCGCGTGAGCCCGCTGTAGAGAAGCTCGGCGACGAGATATTCGGGATTGACGCGCGTGAGGATGGGATTGAGCACGCTCGCCGCCTGATCGACCGAGATGCGCAAAGTTCCGCCGCGGCGAGGCGGGCTTGCGGCCCCCGCGCCCGCGGGCAGTGCGGCGAGTGTTGCGGCTGCGGCCATGAAACTGCGGCGCGCGAGGGGAAGGCTGTTCATCTTCGGCTCCCTGTTCACGTTTCGGGCAAAAGTTCCGGCGCGAAGTCGTGCGCGAGGTAGAGCAGGATGCTGCACGCGAGCGCTTCGAGATCTTCGATCGTGGTGAATTCATCGGCCGCGTGCACGTTGTTGTCGGGCCGGCCGAGTCCGCCGAGGAGGATTTCGCGGGTACCGGTGCGCTGGACCCAGCCCATGTCCGAGGAGGAGGTAGCGCCCCAGGTGCGGAATGCGTCGGCCGGCCAGCCGAAGCCGCGCGCGAGCGCGGCCTGCCAGCGTGGCCAGTGCGGGCCTTGCGGGTTGGAAACCGGGGCGAGATGGCCGAGCAGCACGTTCCGGACGGCAAGCCCGGACCGCGTCGCCTCGTCCTCGACTGCCGTTTCGATTTCGCGGCGCGCGCCGTTGAAATCCTCTTCCGGTGCGTAGCGGCGATTGACGAGAATCTCGAAGCAGGGCGGGACGGCGGAGCCTTTGTCTCCGCCGTGCGCGGCGGCGATGGTCAGGCGCGCGGTGAGCGGCTGCTTGCCTCGCGGCGGCATTGCGGAAGTTCGCGTTTCCACCGTGCGTTTCAGTTGGAGCAGCCGCTCGAGCAGTGGCACGGAGAGCTCGACGGCATTCCGGCTCTCCGTACTTTCGCCCGAATGGCCGCCCGTTCCGTACGCGCGGATCAGGAGATCGAAGCTGCCGAAGCATCCGGCCCAGATGCGCGGCGCGGCACGGCCGTTGCAGCTCAGCAAGTGCCCGGCGATCGAGCCCTGTTCGGCGAGGTGGCGGATGCCCGGATAGAGCCCTCCCTCTTCGTCGGTGCAGAAGAGAAGTTGGGGATCATAGGCGAGCGGCGTCATGCTTTTCTTCACGGCCCGGAGCGCGAGCAGAGCAGCGGCGATCGCGCCTTTCATATCGGCGCTGCCGCGGCCGTAGAGCCTGCCGGCGTTGCGGGTGAGGGCGAGCGGCGGATGCGTCCAGCCGGGGCCTGAAGGGACCGTATCGACATGGAAATAGAGGCTGCACACCGGGCGGCCGGCCGGACGTGCGGCGATGAGGTTTACGCGCTCGCCGCCGGCCTGGCCGGTTGTTCCGGACCAGAGCGCGCGCGGCACGACCACGCGGCGGAAAGAGAAGCCGAGCGGCGCGAGTTCCAGCTCGATCAGATCGGCGAACCGGGCGTAGCCTTCTCCCGGTGGAAAGGAGGTGTCGGTTGCGATCATGCGCGCCAGCGCGCAGATCGCCCCCTCGCGCTCCTCAGCGATGCGCGCGAGCGCCGCTGTCAAAGATCCGGCGGTTGCGGTTGCCGACACGTGTTTCCTGGGCGAACCTTTATTTCTATAATGTTTATATGAACACCGAGCGGGTCCGCACGCAAGCGGGCGATCTTCCCTCTGCCGAGCCGGTCCGGCCGGTGCCGCTGCACGAATTCGTCAAGCGGCAAGTCTCCGAGGCGATCCTGATGGGCCGCTACCTTCCGGGGACGCAGCTTCCGTCTGAAATCGCGCTTGCGAAGCGCTATGGCGTTGCCGTGGGCACCATGCGCCGGGCGCTTACCGATCTTGCGGCCGAAGGGGTCCTTGCGCGCCGGCGCAAGACCGGCACCGTTGTCACGGGGCGCCCGCCGCACCACAGCCTGCGCCTCTTCTTCCAGTATTTTCGCCTGCACGACCGCGAGGGACGGCTGCAGCGTTCCCGGACCGAGATTCTCGACGTCCGGCGTCTTGGCGCGAGTGCGGCGGAAGCGGCCGGCCTTGGCCTCGGCGCCGGTGCGCCGCTCATCCGTCTCGATCGTCTGAGGCGCATTGCCGGCCGGCCGGTGATGCATGAGAGTCTCTTGATGCCGGACGCGCGCGTGCCGGATTTTCCGACCGCGCCGGGCGACGTGCCGGAGCTTCTCTATCTTTATCTCCTCGAGCGCTACGGCATCCGCATCTCGGCGGTGCGAGAGACCGTTACCGCCGAGGCTGCGCGCGCTTTGGATCGGCGACGCCTTGGTCTTACCAGCCGGGCAGCCGTGCTCGTGATTGCGGACGTGGCGTTCGACCAGGCGGGCCGCCCCACCATCCTGGCCGAGCACCGCGCGAGCACGGCGGAGCACTGCTACGTAAACGAGATTCGCTAGAGCACGTTCGTTGGTCGGGGAATTGCCGGAGGCTCGGCGCGAACCCGGCTCAGCGCGAGAGGAACCAGAATGCGACCGTGAGGATCACGGAAAGGTAGACAGAAACGAGGAGGGATGAGCCGAGCGGGACGAAGATCCGCACACTGCCGCGGCCGAATACAAAGTCTCCGGGCATGTGGCCGAGCAGCGGCCAGATCAGACCGAGCCCGGCGAGGGAGAGACCGGCGACGATCAGGACTCTCGGGATCATCCTGGCGGCGTGCTCCGGGTTGCGAATGCGCGGATATTCTACCAGCGGCCTCGATTCTTGACTCTTCGAACGAGGGTGAGGCCGCTGGTCTCTCGTTGATTTTGCGCGTGGCCGCCCCACCAGCCGCAGGGTCCCATCGCGCGTCAGCGATGGGGGCCCGACCACGCGCGATACCGGTCGGCCCTTTGGGCTGCCGGTATTCAACGTCTCGCGGGCGCCGGCGGCAAGCGGATGCGAGGCAGGTTGCGGCAGTGCTGCCAAAGGAGTGTGATCACAGGGACGGGCGAGCGAGGAGGGTTGGCTCAGGCCGTCCGTGCGAGCAGGGCCTCGGCGCATGCGTCGAGGATGGTTTCCGTATCGATGCCGTACTCGCGGTAGAGATCGGGGATGTCGCCGCTCTGGCCGAAGCGATCGACGCCGAGGGGAAAGATCCGCTGGCCGAGGACCGCGCCGAGCCAGGAGTGTGCGGCCGGATGGCCGTCGAGCACGCTGACGAGGTTGGCGCCGGGCGCGAGGGGGGCGAGGATGCGCTCGACGTGCGAGAGTGCGGCGCGCTCCCCGGCGCGGCGTTGGCGGCGAGCGGCGAGCCAGCCCGCGTGCAGGCGGTCAGGGCTGGTGATCGCGAGCAGGCCGGCGGAGGGTTCTTCCTCGCGGAGGACCTCGAAGGCGGAGAGCGCTTCGGGCGCGACCGCACCCTGGTAGGCGATGGCGATCCGGGCACCGGGGGAGGGGGGGGAAACCCAGTGTGCGCCGGCGATCACCGAGGTGGGATCGAGGCTCCGCGTGGGCTGGGCGATCTGGCGCGTGGAAAGGCGGAGCCAGACGGCCGAACCTTCCGGCTCCTGCATGAAGGCAAGCGCATGGCGGAGCAGGATGGCGAGCTCGTCGATGTGCGCGGGCTCGTAGGCGGCGAGGCGGTCGGCGGCCATGCCGATGAGAGGCGTGTTGAGGGACTGGTGCTGGCCGCCTTCGGGCGCGAGCGAGATGCCGGAGGGGGTGGAGACGAGCAGGAAGCGCGCGTCCTGATAGCAGGCATAGATCAGCGCATCGAGGCCGCGATTGACGAACGGGTCATAGACCGTGCCGACGGGAAGGAGGCGCGCGCCGAGCATCGCGTGCGCGAGGCCGGCGGCGCCGAGGAGGAGGAAGAGGTTCTGCTCGGCGATGCCGAGCTCGAAATGCTGGCCGCGCGGGCTCATGCCCCAGCGCTGGGCGGAGGCGAGCTTGGCGTCGCGGAAGACGTCATTGCGGGTGTGGCGGTCGAAGATGCCGCGGCGGTTCACCCAAGGGCCAAGATTGGTGGAGACGGTGACGTCGGGGCTAGTGGTGACGATGCGTGCGGCGAGGTCGGAAAGCTCGCCCCTGCCACGCCCGATCTCGGCGAGGATCTCGCCGAAGCCGGTCTGGGTCGAGTTTTTCTTCCCCTCGCTCGTGCGCGGGGCAGGAAGGGTTGGCGGGATCGCAATGGCGGGGGTGGAAAGCCGTCTTCCTTCGGGGGAGAGCGGGCGCGCAAACGGGACGGAGGCGATGAAGCGACGGAGCTCGGCTTCCGGCACGGCGAGGCCTTCGAAGGGCTCCCATTCATAGCCGGGCCGGATCTGCATGGCGGCGCGGAAGCTCTCCATCTGCTCCGGCGTCATCAGCCCGGAATGGTTGTCCTTGTGGCCGGCGAAGGGCAGGCCCATGCCCTTGATGGTGTAGGCGATGAAGCAGGTGGGCTGATCGCCGTCGGCGGCAGCGGCTTCGAGCGTTTCGATGATGGAGGCGAGGTCGTGGCCGCCGAGATTGGTCATCAGTTCGGCGAGTTCGGAATCGGCGAGCGGATCGATGATCGAGCGGATCGACCGCTCGCGCCCGAGATCGGCGAGCAGCGCGCTTCGCCAGGCGGCGCCGCCCTGGAAGGTGAGGGCCGAATAGAGGCTGTTCGGGCAATCATCGATCCAGCGGCGCAGACTCTCACCGCCCGCACGCGCGAAGGCGGCGGTGAGCTTGCGGCCGTATTTCAGCGTGACGACGTTCCAGCCCATGTCGCGGAAGAGGCCCTCGATGCGGCCGAACAGCCGGTCGGGAACGACGGAATCGAGGCTCTGACGATTGTAGTCGATGATCCACCAGAGATTGCGGACGTCGTGCTTCCAGCCTTCGAGCAGGGCTTCGTAGACGTTGCCCTCGTCGAGCTCGGCATCGCCGGCGAGCGCGATCGCACGGCCGGGCGGAATATCGGACTGTGCGAGGCCGTGCCGGTGGACGTAATCCTGGATGAGCGCGCTGAAGCTCGTCATCGCGACCCCGAGGCCGACGGAGCCGGTGGAGAAATCGACTTCGGGTCCATCGCGCTCGCGGGAGGGGTAGGACTGCATGCCGCCGAGGGCGCGGAAGCGCTCGAGCCGCGCGCGGCTCTCGCGGCCGAAGAGATAGTTGGCGGCGTGGAAGACGGGCCCGGCGTGCGGCTTGATCGCGACGCGGTCCTCGGGGCGCAGAAGCGCGAAGTAGAGCGCCGTCATCAGCGAGACGACGGAGGCGGAGGAAGCCTGATGGCCACCGACCTTGAGGCCGTCGCGGTTGGGGCGGATGTGGTTGGCGTTGTGGATCATCCAGGCGGAGAGCCAGAGCAGTTTGCGCTCGATCTCTTTGAGAAGGATGAGCCGGCGTGCGCCGAGCGAACGTGTGCCCGGATCCTCGGTGGCTGCGAGTGTGGGGACGTTCATTGCTCAGCTCCAGCCGCGCAGAAGCCGACGCACGGCGGTCGAGGCGTTGCGCTTGCCCGTGCCGACGTAATCCTCGTGCCACGCCTCGATCCGTTCCGGATCGTAGAGGTAGTTCACCATCAGTGTGGCGCCTTCCTTCACGCCCTTCTCCGAGACATCGGCCAGCATGTTGATCTGTTCGAGCCGCGCGCCGTTCGCAAGGTGGAAGTGCGCAACCGGGTCGAGCGCACGCCGGCCTTTCGATTCGTGGAGCAGGTAGCGCGCGCAGAGGCGGCGGAGCACGGGCTCGGCGGCGCGCAGCATCGCCGGATCGCGGAACCAGCCGCGGCGGCCGAGAATGGCGGCGAGCGCCGCCGCGCCGGTTTCGGCAGCGGGGCGGTCGGCCGGGGCGGCGGTGCGCAGGCTCGCCTCCTCGTCTGCGGAGAAGAGGCCGGCGGGGTCGGCGGCCAGCGTGTCCGCGATCCAGCTCCGGAAACCCGGCACGGGGGAGAGCGTGGCAAAGGTGCGCAGATTGCGGAACTCTGCCGACAGCTCCTCGACCACGCGCTTGATAAGGAAATTGCCGAAGCTGATACCCGAGAGGCCGCGCTGGCAGTTGCTGATCGAATAGAAGATCGCGGTATCCGCGGCGTGCGGGTCGAGGAGGGGAGCCTTTTCGTCGAGCAAACCCTGGACGGAGGAGGCCAGCCCCTTCACGAGCGCCACCTCGACGAAGATAAGGGGCTCGGCGGGCATGCGCGGATGGAAAAAGGCGTAGCAGCGGCGATCGGAGTCGAGACGGTTCTTGAGGTCGCGCCAGGAGCGGATGGAGTGCACCGCTTCGTAGCCGACGAGCCGCTCGAGCAGCGAGGCCGGGCTCGACCAGTCGATGCGGCGGAGATCGAGGAAGCCGACGTCGAACCAGCTCGCAAGCAGTCCGCGCAGATCCGCCTCAACTGCGGCGAGGGCGGGCGAATCGGCGGTCAGCTTGAGAAGTGCGGCGCGCAGATCGACCAGGAACTTGACCCCGTCCGGGATCGTCGTGAACTGGCGCAGGAGCTTGATGCGCGGCGGTTCGAGGGCGCGGCGGAGGGTCGCGGTTGCGCTGGTGCGCAGGGCCGGATCTGCCGCTTCCTCGAAGGCACGATAAGCGTCGGCGATGGTCTCCGGATTCGAATCGAAGCCGGCGAGGGTTGCCAGAAAGGATATCTGGCCGGCGGCGTCGAGCTGGAGATAGGCATTGGCGAGGCGGGCGGCGCGGTTGCGCACGCTGACCTCGCCGCCCCGACCGTCGAGGCAGGCCTGCATCTGCTCGGCTATGGATTGCTCGGGCTCGCCGGGCGCGCTCGCCGAGATATCGCGCCAGACGCTGGCGAGCCGGCGCCGGGCCCAGTCGAACAGGCCGGTCGGGGCCTCGACCGGTGCCGCCGCCTCGTTCATCAGGGTTAGCTTCGCCATCGCCTCTATCCGGTGCAGGAATGCATATTAGCGCACCGCCTGCCCGGCCAAGTGGCCTTCGCGCAAAGTTCAGTCGGCGCGGGGCAGCGTGCGGACCGCCTTGATGATCGCCGAGAAATCCTCCTCGGCGTGACCCGATGCGGCGAAGGCGGAAAAAAGCGCGGCTGCGTTGCGCGCGAGGGGAAGTGCGAGCCTGGCCTCGGCGGCCGCGGTTTCGGCAAGGCGGAGGTCTTTCAGCATCAGCCGGGCTGCGAAGCCGGGCTTGTAATCGTTGTTCGCCGGGCTTGCCGGCACGAGGCCGGGGACGGGGCAGTAGTTGGTCAGCGACCAGCACTGGCCGGAGGAAGCGGAGGCGACCGCGAAGAGCGAATCCGCGGCGAGGCCGAGTTTTTCGGCCAGCGCAAAGGCCTCGCTTACCGCGATCATGCTGACGCCGAGGATGAGGTTGTTGCAGATCTTCGCGGCCTGTCCGGCACCCGGGCCGCCGCAATGCACGATGCGCCGGCCCATGGCGGCGAGCAGCGGCTCGGCGCGGGCGAAGGCGGCTGGCTCGCCGCCGGCCATGAAGGTGAGGGTGGCGGCACGCGCGCCGACGACGCCGCCCGAGACGGGGGCATCGAGAGAGGCCATGGCAGAGGCGCGGGCGCGCTCGTGCGCGGTGCGCGCGGTGGTGACATCGATCGTCGAGCAGTCGATGAAGAGAGCGCCGGCGGGGACGGCGCCGAGCGCCTCTCCGTAAACATCGAGCACATCGGCGCCTGCGGGCAGCATGGTGAGCACGATCTCGGCCTCGCGCACTGCCCGGGCGGTATCGGGCGCGAGCGGCAGCCCGGCTCTGGCGGCCGCCGCGCGAGCGGCCGGCGCGGTGTCGAACCCCGTGACCGTGTGGCCCGCCTTGGCCAGGTTCGTGGCCATGGGCAGGCCCATGTTGCCGAGCCCTATGAAGCCGATCCGTGCCATTCCTGGTCCCTCCCTCCGAGTGCCGCGACAACGCCCGGAATTGCCTCGGGCAGATCCTCGGCGATCAGGCCGTGACCGACTTTGCCGGCCGCGAGGCCGTGCAGGAAGACGCCAGCGGCGGCGGCCTCGCGGGGCGGCATCCCTTGGGCAAGAAGGCCGCCGATTAGCCCGGCGAGGACATCGCCGGTGCCGGCGGTGGCAAGATCCGGTGGCGCCGAGGCATTGATCGCTGCCCAGCCGTCCGGAGCGGCGATGATCGTATCGGCGCCCTTGAGCACGACCACCGCGCCGGTTCGCGACGCGGCGGCGCGCACCGAAGCGAGCCGATCTTCGCCGGCCGGGCCGAACAGGCGGGCGAATTCGCCCGCGTGCGGCGTCAAGACCGCGGCACCGCGCAAGCCCTCGGGGTGGCTTGCGAAGGCCGAAAGTGCGTCTGCATCGGCCACCACCAGCCTGCCGGAGGCAAGCAGAGAGGGTAATGCGGTGCGCGCGGCGGAAGCGCCGAGACCGGGACCGGCGACGAAGACCGAGCGGCGAGAATCCGCGAGGAGATCCGTGAGCGGCGATTCGCTCACGATGACGCCGGGCGCGCCGGCGCGATAAATGGCTGCGGCCTCCGGTGGCGAGGCGATGCCGACCATACCGGCGCCGATTCGCCGTGCGGCCGCCGCCGCGAGCCGCGCCGCCCCGGTCATCGCGACGCCGCCGAGAACGGTGACGTAGCCGCGGTTGTATTTGTGCCCCTCCGGCGCCGGCTCCGGGAGCCGCCAGAGCGTAGGGCCGTTGGCGAAGGTCCGTGGGCCGAGAGCGGCCAGTACCGAGGCAGGGATCCCGATATCGGCCAGCACGAGCGGGCCGACGAGGAGCCGGCCGGGCAGCAAAAGGTGGCCGGGCTTGCGGCGGAAGAAGGTGACGGTGAGGGCCGCCTCCGGGGCATAGCCGAGGGGGGCGCCGGTTGCACCGTCGAGCCCGCTCGGCACGTCCACGGCAACCAGGCGGCGGGCGGCGCGGAGCACGTCCGCGACCTTTTCCTCGAGCGCGCGGGAAAGGCCAGCGCCGAACACCGCGTCGATGACAAGCTCCGCGCATCCGGCCGAGGCGGGCGAGAAATCGGCGCCGGGGCCGTGCCAGCGGGCCGCGGCGCGCGCGGCGTCGCTGCCGGGCCGGGGAGCTGCGAGGGCGGCGAGCACGACCGGCCACCCGGCGGCGGCCAGGCGGCGGGCGGCGACGTAACCGTCCCCGCCATTGTTGCCGGGTCCGGCGAGCACGAGCGTGCGACAGGGGGCGAAGCGGCAGAGAACGGCGCGGGCGACCGCGCGGCCGGCATTTTCCATCAGCTCGATGCCGGGCATTCGGCGGGCGATGGCTGCTTTGTCGGCGCGGCCCATCTCCGCGGGATCGAGGAGCTCGGGCGGGAGTGCAGCGGTCATGGTGCGGGGGTCCCGCGGGCGGGCATCCCGGCAAAAGCGTGGCCGGCGAGGCGGGCGCACTTCCGCATCACCGAGGAGAGTGCTTCGGCGCCGAGCGCCTCCTCGTCGCAGAGGAAGCCCGGTGCGGCGATGGCCGGAACGGCGATAGCCGGAACGGCGCCGGCGTAAAGGGTGATCTCCAGGGTGAAGTGGGTGAACCCGTGCGCCACCTCCCCGAGCCGACGCCAGCGGGTGCGCATCGGTGCGGCGGCGAGTGCCGAGCGGCGCGACCAGGGCTCGGCTCGCCACTCGGTGCCCGGGAGCTCGGCCATCCCGCCGAGGAGGCCGGAAGACGGGCGGCGGCGGAGGAGTACCCGCCCATCGGCGTCGGTCAGCCAGAAATGCGCGCCGTAGCGATGAGGCCGGGGTTTTTTCGCGATTTTGCGCGGAAGGCTCGCGGCGATCCCGGCCGCATGTCCGGCGCAGCCCGCCCGCCAAGGGCAACGGGTGCAGTCAGGGGTGGCGGGCGTGCAGACAGTGGCGCCAAGATCGAAGAGCGCCTGCACGAAATCCCCCGGGCGCGCGGCGGCGGCCGCGTCCGCGGCGAGCGCGCGCGCAAGGCCGCGAATCTCGCGCATAGCGGCCGGCAGAGGGGCGAGCAGGGCATGACGGCGGGCGAGCACACGGGCGATATTCCCGTCCACCGGTATGATCGGAACGTTGAAGGCGATTGCGGAGATTGCCGCGGCCGTATAGGCGCCGATGCCCGGGAGCCGGGCGAGTGCCGCGGGATCACGCGGAAAGCCGTGTGCAGCCACGATCTCTGCCGCACGGTGCAGGTTGCGTGCCCGCGCGTAGTAGCCGAGCCCGGCCCAGGCGGTGAGTACGTCCGGTTCGGGCGCTGCGGCCAGAGCGGCAATCGTCGGGAAGCGGGCGAGGAAGCGCGCGTAATAGGGCGCTGCGGCAGCGGTCGTCGTTTGCTGGAGCATCACCTCGCTCAGCCAGACATGGTAGGGATCGGCAAGCACGCCCGGCGGGGCGCGCCAGGGAAGCCGGCGGCGGTGGCCGTCGTACCAGAGGAGCAGCGTGCGGGCAGCGGACATGCCGGGCGGAAAGCTCACCAGGAAACGGGGTATGGCGGCCTCCGCCGCCGCGGACAAGGAGGCGGAGCGGTATCCGTATGGGCCGCGGCCGATCGCCGCTCTTCTGCCGGCAGTGACGGGCATGGCATTCCGACGACGCTCGCCGCTTGCGGCGCGGCTGATCGGGGACTGGGAGACGATCGTGGGCCCCGCGATCGCCGCGGTGACAATGCCGGAACGTTGCACGGGCGGTGTACTCACCATCGCCTGCGCCGGGCCCGTTGCGCTCGAATTACAGCATCTCGCGCCGAAACTTATCGAACGGATCAACGTCCATGTCGGCCGCGCGCTCGTCAGCCGGCTTCGGTTTCGCCAGGCGCCGCTTTCGGGGTCGGCGCCGGCGCCGGCGCGGGCCGTCGTGCCGGCGGCAGGTGAGAGGGCCCTTGCGGAGCGGCTTGCGGGGATGGAGGAGGGGCCGCTGCGCGAGGCTTTCCTCAGGCTCGGGCGGGCGATCGGCCGTACCGGCGGGGAGGAATGACCGAGCGAGCGGCCGACAGGCGCTAGGATGGGCGGACAACCGTATGCCGTACGCGACGCTCGGTTGGCGGCCGTTCAGATCTCAGCCGTCAGCCGGTCGGACACACGCCGAATTGGTTGGCGTTCGGATGCGGGCCCGGCACCGGGCCGAGCTTGAGTTGCGCGAAGGCGGGATCATCGGCGGCCGGGAACGGCTTGCTGCCGGCCGGGTAACAGTTGGATGCGAGCAGGAAGGCGAGGAGCTCGGCATATTGGCTGGGTGATAGCGAGCGGGGCGCGTTGAAGGGCATATTGTTGAAGACGAGATAGCGAAGCGCCTCGAGCGTCCAGCCGTTCTTCTCGACCGTCTTCAGGAAATCGGTGCCCGCGACTGCGGGTGCAGCCGTGCCCTGCAGGTTTGCGCCGTGGCAAGCGACGCACGTGACGGCGAAGAGCCGCGCGCCCGCTGCCGCCTGTGCCTTGGTGTAAAGGGCTGGCGGGGCCCGGTTTGCGGGGGTCGGGATTGCCATTGCCGGGATGGCAGCCGGGCCGGCGGTGTTGCGCGGGGCGGGTTCCGGGGTCGCTGCGGCGTGCGTGCGGCAGGCCTTGGCGACCAGGGCGGCAGCGGCGGTCGGCAAGACGATCACGCCGTGCTCGACAATCAGCGAGTGACCGCCGGAAGTTTCCCCGAGGGAATGGGTTCCTGCGCTCGCCGGCACGGCGATCCAGGCGAGATAGCCGCCGTGCACGCCGTAGGACGGTGCGGACGAAGGACGCGAGCAGCCGTTCTCGACAGCGGCCCCTGCAGGCACGCCGAGCACGGTGTTGGCGAGCGTGCCTTCCATGCCGCCGAGCGCACCGACCTCGGTCGGCCTCCCACGTGCGACCTCGAGATAGGTGAGGGCGCGTGAGGTCGCGAGCTGGAACCTTATCAGGCTGCGTGCATGGCTGGCATCGAGGAGGTACGCCGCTGCGGCCCGCATGTTGGCCTCTGCACTGTCGAGCGGCGCGGCCCAGACCGGCGTTCCCTTGCGATGGAGAAGCGCGTCGATGTGTCCGATCGCGCCGAGCGCATCGCCGGGGGTACCGGCGGCCGGCCGATAATCCGGTCCGTGCGTGCCTTCGAGGGCGTTGATCGCTCGCTGGCTTGCCCGGTGATAAACGTTGCGATCGGTTGCGAAGCTGTCGTTGGCCTGAACGATCGACGTGATTGCCGCCTTGAGATCGGTGAGGGTGGCCATCCCGGCCCGATGATCGCTTGCAGAGTCTGCGCGCGCGCCGGGCGAGATGACAGCCGTGCCGGCCAGCGCGGCGAGGAGGAGAAAGGCGGCCGGCCCGTTCTTACGGGACGGCCGCTGATTCGTCGGACGGATCGGTCGCATCACGCCCTGGTGCAGTCGTCAGTGGCCGAGCGTGAAGGCACTGACGACCGGCGCAGGGCCGGAGGCGCTGGTTGACTGCGGCAGTTCCGGAATCGAGGCGTTGCCGGCCGGGCCCGAGGCGACGACGACGTACTGCTTCCCGTTCACCTCGTAGGACTCGGTGGGTGCGGTGATGAAGCCGCCGGTGTCGTAGCTCCAGAGGATGTTGCCGGTGCGGGTGTCGAACGCATTCTCCTGGCCGCCGAGATTACCAGAGAAGACGAGCCCGGATGCGGTGACGAGCGCGCCGCCATAGTTCGGCAGATTGAAATAATGGCGCCAGTTGAAGATTCCGGTGGCGACATCGATCGCGTTCATCTGCCCGGTGTCCGGCCCGACGAGCTTCGGGAACGCGCCGCCGAGGTAGAACTGCCCGGCGACATAGACGGCGTCCTTGGTGGAGGTCCAGAATCCGCACTCGTTCTGGGTCGGGACGAAGAGGGTGTTGGTGGCCGGATCGAACGCCCCGCCCTCGAATTCAACTCCGCCCAACGTGTTCGGGCAGGCGTAATTTCCGGCGAGGCTCGGCTCCGTGTTCTGGTTGAACTGGAAGCTGGCCGGCGTGTGGCTGATCAGCTTGCCGGTCGTCGCGTCGAGGATCCAGACGTTGCCGGCCTTGTCTCCGCTGGCCACCAGCTGGCGTTCCTGGTTGCCGACCTTGCCGCTGAAGAGGATCGGCTGCATCACCGGATCCCAGTCATGCGTGTCGTGCGGGATGAACTGATAGTACCATTTGAGTTTCGGCTTGGCGCCGGAGATGTCGAGCGCCACGATCGAATCGGAATAGAGGTTGGCGCCCGGCCGCACCGCGCCCAGGAAGTCGGGCTGCGGGTTGCCGAGGTTGAGATAGAGGGTCTGCGTGGCAGGGTCGATCGTGGCGCCTGTCCAGGCTGCGGCGCCGCCGCGCTTCCAGGTATCACCGGGCCAAGTGTTGTTGCCGGGCTGGCCCGGGCCCGGAACGGTGTGCCACTTCCAGATGACGCTGCCGTCTTTCGGGTTGAAGGCGGTGATGTTGCCCCTGCCGCCCCAGTCGCCGTTGGAGACGCCGAGCAGCAGCATGTCCTGGCCGGTGGTGGGATTGTGATAGGGAACCGGCGCCATCGTGTAGAAGGAATTGGCGGTGTCCGTGACCGTCACCTTGTCCCAGACCTTCTCGCCGGTTGCCGCATTCAAGGCGATCAGATGGCCGTCGAGCGTGCCGAAATAGACGTTGCCGTCGAACAGCCCGACGCCGCGGCTGGCGGCGAAGGCGATGACGTGCGGATTGTCGGTAAACGACCACTTCACTTTGCCGGTGGCCGCGTCGAGTGCATAGACGTGGTCATGCGCGGTCGTGACGTACATCGTGCCGTTGTAGATGATCGGCGAGACTTCGAGCGGCCCGGTGTCAGCAGGATGGAAGGTCCAGGCCAGATGCAGATTGCCCACATTGCTCGGGTTGATCTCGGTTGCGTTCGTGTACGGGTTGCCGGAATAGCTCTTGTGCGGCAGGATCCAGTTCGCGGCATCGCTCGCGGCGTTGAGGAAGTCCGAAGCGTTCGGCGTATCCTGTGCGAAGGCGGTTCCTGCGCCGAGCCAGACGACCGCCGACAAGCAGAGTGCTACCGGCGCAAGGCAAGCCACACCTGCCTTCAGTTGTTCACGTAGTGCCATGGGGTTCCCTCCTGGTTCGCTGAATTTTGCGACCCTCCATTTGATCGCGCCCGGGACTTCGTTCCGTGCTCAGCTTGAGCGGGACTTTCGCACCCCGGACGCGGGGGTGGCAAGTCCCAATTTTTATGCGGCTCCTTTTCCGGTGGTTCAGCACGTGAAACCCGGGGCCGCGTGGGTGCACGACACAAGGGATAGAGCCGATGAAGGGAACGATATCAGGGCAGAAGGTTGGAGATGGTGCCCGCGAGTTGGTAAAGGCGACGCTCGATCTCGTCGGGCACGAAGCAGGCGTAAGAAATCATGCTTCTGCGGTCGGAGAACACGTGCGTGTCCCAATAGACCTTGTTGGAGAGCGTCGTGATCTGCTTCTGATCCGGCCTGGCGGCATCCTGCGCATCATGCAGGTCGGTGATCTCGGTGCGGATCTGGGCTGCGTAGCTCTTTTGCCGGGCGCCGAAGCGATCGAGTCCCTGGACGACTGCGAACCGCTCCTGGTCGAGCAGCGAGAAGAGGCCGCCCATCAACGCGAGAAGCTCGGTTTTACGATCCGCGCTGGCCTTTCTGGCAAAGGCGGTGATCTCGGCTTGGGCTTCCGCGACCGCAATGCGGCGTTCGGAGAGCCGCTGGGCGAGTGCGGCTGCTGCGGGGTAGTTCTGCCATTCGGTGAGGAATTTTCCGAGCGGCGGGCCGCCCCACATGGTGGCAAGCGACATGTGCTCGATCTTGATCTGCTCGCAGGGCCAGTTGGGATCGAGCGCCGGGGCCGGGGCGGCTGCCGCCGGGAGGGCGGCGGCGAGGACGGCCGCCAGGAGCGCGAGCTTCCACGGCCGGCCGGCGCGGACCGCGCGGCGCCTCATGCGGCCGCGCCCGGGCGGCGTGCCAGGAGGCCGCGCGCCGGATCGTAGGCGAGGATCGCCGCAGCGGTGAACACGACCGTGCAGACGATCACGACCGCCAGCGCCGTCACATTCAGGCTGGAATAGAGGCTGAAACGGACGAACTCGACCACGTAGGTGAACGGATTGAACAGGCAGGCCTGGTAGAGGATCGGGCTCGATTGCTGCACCTGCCACAGCGGATAGAGGGCCGAGGAGGCGAAAAAGAGGGGGAAGATTACGAAGTTCATCACCCCGGCGAAGTTCTCGAGCTGGCGGATCAGAGAGGAGAGCACCATGCCCATCGCGCCCAGCATGAAGCCGCCGAGGATGAGTGCCGGCAATACCGAGATCCAGCCGGCCGCCGGGAGATCCACTCCCCACAGCCAGGCAAGCACCAGGAACGCATAGCACTGGATGACCGAGATCACGGTGCTGGCGGTGAGCCTCGAGACGAGCAGGAACCAACGCGGGAAGGGGCTCACGAGCAGCACGCGCATGTTCCCCATCTCGCGATCGTAGACCATCGAGAGAGAGGACTGCATGCCGTAGAAGAACTGGATCATCGCCAGGAGGCCGGGAACGACGTAGGTGCTGTAGAGGATGTACGTGTGATAGGGGGGCATGATCGAGACGCCGAGCACCTGGCGCCAGCCGGCGGCGAAGATGACGAGCCAGACGAGCGGGCGGACCAGCGCGGCGAGGAACCGCCCGCGCTGATGCACGAAGCGCAGCGCCTCACGCCACATCACGCCGCGCATGCAGATCAGATAGCCACCGGGCGTGAGGCCCTGGCGCCTGTGGTCGAGCGCGGTCGCACTCATGCGCCGCCCTCTTCTGCGTCCGGCACCGGCGCGGCCGCACCGGTGAGGGCGCGGAAGGCCGAGCGGAGATCGGCGGCTCCCGCCGAGGCGATGATCGCGGACATCTCGCCCGAGGCGAGGACCTTGCCAAGGTGCAGAACGACGACCTGATCGCCGGGCTCGATTTCGTCGAGCAGGTGGGTCGCCCAGAGCACTGCCACGCCACGCGCGCGCGCGAGCGCCCGCACCTGCTCGACGATCGTCGCCTTGGAGGCGACGTCGAGGCCGACGGTCGGCTCGTCGAGGGCGAGCACGCTCGGCTCGTGGACCAGGGCGCGCGCGATCTCGATGCGGCGCATCTGCCCGCCTGAGAGCCGGCGGGCCTTCTCGCGTGCACGATCGGAAAGCCCGACATCCTCGAGCACGGCGGCGACGCGCTCGCGCGCACGGCGCCGGCCGATGCCGTGCAGGGCTGCATGATAGAGGAGATTGTCGCCGACGGTGATATCGAGATCGAGGGTGCGTGCCTGGAACACGACCCCGAGTTCGGCGAGCGCGGCGCTCGGCCGGCGGGAGACATCGAAGCCCTGCACGGTGATCCGGCCGTGCCGCGTATCGAAAAGGCGCGTGATCAGCGAGAAGAGCGTCGTCTTTCCCGCGCCGTTCAGGCCGAGCAGGGCGACGAAGCCGCCGCGCGGCACGGCGAGGCTCACCCCCTCAAGCGCGCGCCGCTCGCCGTAGGAGTGGCTTACCCTTTCGACGCTGAGCGCGGATGTCTCTGCGGCGAGACCCGGCGCCCTCAGTGCGGCGAGACCAGGACCATCCATGGCTGCTGTCCGACCGGAACGGTGTTGACCACGCGCAGGTTGGCGACGTGGATCACGGAGACGTCGTTCGAGAGCCCGTTGGCGGTCAGCAGGTATTTCTCGTCCGGCGTGAAGGCCATGTGCCAGGGACGCTGGCCGACCAAAAGGTATTTCTTGACCTTGGCATTGAACATGCTTTTGCCAGTGGAGACGTAGGAGAGGACCTTGCGCTCCGGCACGTTCACGACGGCGACGCGGTTGGCCGGGCCGAGTGCGACGAAGGCGAGTTTGTCGTCGTGCGTGATGTTGATGCCGACCGGCTGGATGAAGGTGCTGCGCAGGCCCTCGACGGCGAAATGGATGGTATCAAGAATCTTGAAAGTCTTCGTGTCGATCACGGTGACCGTGCCGCCGAGCTCGGAGGAGACCCAGACCTCGCGCCCGTCATGGGTGAAGGCTGCCCAGCGCGGACGCGGCGGCACGAGGACGTTGGCGAGGTTCTTGCCGGTGCCGTAAGAGAAGAACTGCGCCATGTTGGTGGTTTCGGTGGTGTTGACGATGAGCTTTCCGTCCGGGCTCACCGCCATGCCCTCCGGTTCGACGCCGGTCGGCATCTGCACCAGCATCTTCTGCGTGTCGATGTTCCAGACGGTTACGAGCGCATTGTTCTCGTTGGAGACGTAGAGCGGATTGTTTCCCGGCTGGCGCAGCGCCGCGTATTCGGGATCCGGCGTATCGATCGAGCCGATCACCTTCCAGGTCTTGGTGTCGAAGATGTCGACGCGGTTGGAATCGCCCTGGCAGACGAGCAGCCGCCCGCCGTCGCTCGTGAGCGCCATGCCGCGGGGCCGCTGGCCGGTCGGCACGGTTTTCACCGTCTTCATGCGTGCAAGGTCGATGACGCTGAGCGTGTTGTCCTTCTCGTTCGAGGTGTAGGCCATGCCGGCGATGGCAGCCTCGGCGGGCATGGCGGCGAGGGCGAGGGGAAGCCCGAGCAGAACGGAGCGTCGCGTAGTCATTGCCTAGCCCTTGCTTGCCATGGAGATTTTGCACCTCGTTTGCGGCTTGTCGGTACCGAGCGTGTCGAGCACCGTGCGCTGGTGCAGGAACCCCGGCTGCGGCGACATCGAGACGACGGTGCGCCCGGAGTCGGAGAGCAGGATCGCCTGGCGAACCTGACCGTTCCAGGTTCGGATCGAGAGGCTGAGGCCGCGATAGGCGCCGAGCTGGAATTGCGGGCCGCGCATGAAGGCCATGATCTTGCCGGGTGCGAGGGAGTGCGCGTAGCTCGCCGCGGTGCCGATCATCCGGGCTGCGACCCAGGCGTTCATGTCGAGGGCGGTCATGAAGCGGTGGGCGTAGGCGATGAAACGATCCTGCATCTGCTTGCCGCCGAACTCGGTGCTGTTCGGGTCCCAGCTTGTCGGGATGAGGCCGGCCGAGCCGGCGACCGGCCTGGCGTCCCAGGTGCGGTAAGGGAGATAGGCGGCGAACACCGAATTCTCGTCGGCTGCGACCAGCACGTCGTAGTTCGGAGCGTTCTGGGTGAAGACAGGCAACTGCTTCTGCAACTCGATCAGCCCGCTGTCCGTCTCGCGCGAGCCGGCTTTGCCCTTGTACTGGCGGTCGGCGACGATATGGGCGCCGAAGATCTTCGCCGAACGGCGATACGCGGCGGCGAGCCTGAGATCGCGCGGATGCTCACCATAGACCAGGAACCAGCGCGGCCAGCGTTTCCAGATCAGGTACTGCGCGAGCGCGTCGGTAAGCATGTTGTCGGACGGCGCAGTGTGGATGACGTTGTTGCGGCAATCCGCTTCGCGGAGCGAATCCTCCCCGGCGCCGGCATTGAAGATGGTGACGCCGTGCGGCGCGCCGGCTTCCGCGAGCTTGAAGACATCGGCCGCGGGGCGATCGGTGATGACGAGGCGAATGCCCTTGGCGATCAGCGTGTTGAGCGCGGCGACCGGATCTTCGTTTGTGCGCACCTCGACGGAAGCGAGGGCGAAGTTCTGATCGAGGAAGCGCCCGGTGGTGTTGTTGTCGGCAACGCCCACCTCCGCGCCGGCGCGGCCGTTGTCCGGCTTCGGCCGGAAGATCAGCGAGATCGTCTCTACGCTGTGCAGCCAGTGCACGTAGCCGATCGTGAGCGTGGGCGCCGGCGCCGCGGCAACCGGGCGCACGAGGCTGGTGCCGGCCACCGCGGCGAACGCGCCGAGAACAGCGCGCCGGCCGGAAACCGATGGCCCTTCCGGAAACGGTTCCAGCGTTGTCATTGAACGAACGTCCCCCCGGCTCGGCAAATGGTTTCCTTCCCGGCCTGCGCGTCATGAAACGGCGAAAACGCGCGCTGTGCAAGCGACAAACCGCCGCGAACCGAATGTTCGAGTGAAGAGCCTGTATGCCTGCGCATCATGGCGCACCGTCGGTGGCCGGTTCGGCGCCGAGGAAAGGAAAGCGGCTCAGGAGTCTTTGCTTGAAGAGGCGGCCGGCTCCGGCGCCTGCGCAGCGCAGCGCGGCGCCGGTCGGCCAATCGGCGGCGAGCAGCGCCGGCGTGCCGGCGAGCACGAGCAGCCGGTCGGCACAGCCGAGCGCCGGATCGAGATCATGCGTCGAGAGGAGGACGAGCGCACCCTGCTGATGCGCGGCACGGGCGAGCAGCGCGGCAAGCTCGGAGGCTGATTTCGGATCGAGCGAGGCGAAGGGCTCGTCGAGCACGAGCATGGCCGGACGGCCGAGGAGGGCGCGCACCAACGCCACCCGCCGCGCCATCCCGAGCGAAAGCGCCTTGGGATGAAGCGTCTCGATGCCGGCGAGTCCGACCTCGGCGAGCAAGAGGGGGATCTCACGGGCATCGGTCCCGGCGACGAGGCGGAGATTGGCCTCGACCGTGAGCCAGGGCAGCAGGCGCGGTTCCTGGAACATCACGCCGAGCCGACCCTGAGGGAGCCGGATTTCGCCCTCGAAGTCCCGGTCGAGGCCGAGCACGATGCGGAGAATGGTGGTCTTGCCGGTACCGGAGGGCGCAAGCAACGCGAGAACCTCCCCCCCCGTGCCGGCGAAGCGGGTTTCGCCCAGCACCTCGCGCCGCCGCCCGCCGGCATCGGCATAGGATTTGGCTTGGATGTGCACATGAAGCCCGCCTGCGGCAGGCGGGTGTGCTCCGGGCAGCGGATCGGCGTGGCCCGGACGGCGGGCGGCATGGCCCGCCGCCCGCGACTGCCCGATGCTACCGCCGCCAGGCATTGGCATGGTTTTCCCACGGCCGCAGCAACAACCCTTCGACGAGCAGCATCAAGGCCGCAAAAGCGAAGCCATAGGCAAGGATGCCGGCGACGTCGAAGGTTTGAAAGAGCTCGTCGAGGGCAAAGCCCACCCCGTTCGGGCGGCCAAGCAACTCGACGATCAGCACGATCTTCCAGGTGATTGAAAGCCCGCTGCGGCCGGCCGCGGCAAGATAGGGTGCCAATTGCGGGATGACGATGCGCCGCGCGCGCTGCCGCCAGGGCAGGCGATAAACGATGGCGAGTTCGTCGAAGCCAGGATCCAGCGCCCGCGCCCCCTCCCGCACCGTCACCATCACGGTCGGGACCTTGACCAAGGCGACTGCAAGCACCGCGGCCACATCGTTGAGTCCGACCCAGATGTAGCAGAGTACCACGACGACCAGGACGGGAAGGTTGAGCAGGATGACGAGCCAGGGGTCGATCAACGTATCCGCCCGACGCGAACGGCCGGCGAGATAGCCGACGGCGCTGCCGACCAGCATCGAGACGACAAAGGCGGCGGCGACGCGTAGGCTCGTGATGGCGATGTTACGCGGCATGGCCCCCGAAAGCACGGCCTGCCAGGCGAAGCCGAGCACGGCGGGCGGCGGCGGCAGGAGCGCGGGCTTGGCGGCGATCAGCGCGGCACCCCACCAGAGGCCGAGGAAGGCGGCGAGCGAGAGGGCGCGTAACCGCGCCGCGGAACCGATCACGACGGCGCCGGCCAGAACACCCCGGGCGGCAGGCTGGCGAGCCCGCCGGTGGCGGCAGCACCGCCTTCTGCGTGGAGGATGGCGAAGAGGCGCTCTGCGGCACGCTCCTCCACAGCCGGCGCGACATGTACGATGCCGGCGCGGAATCGCTTGCGCAGCAGCACGAAGAGGCGGTCGTCGTCGGCGTGCATGAGCGGGCGGATCTCCGACCAGGCGGCATCGGAGCGGGCGAGGAGAGCCTCTGCAGCGGCGCTCGCGGCAAGGAATCCGCGGATGGCCGGCGCCTGCTGCTCGGCCCATGATTCTTTGAAGACATAGCCGATCAACGGCGGATGGGCCGGCAGGCCAAGGGCCTTGGCTGCGGCCGACACGCTGACGAGCGGGTGGAGGCCGGCGACTTCGAGTGCGGCGGCGAAATTCCAATAAGTTAGCGCGGCGTCGAGGCCGCCCTGTTCGAGTTTGGCGCTCAGCAGCGGTGGTGCCGCATAGACGATGTCGGCAGCGCGCGAGAGATCGATCCCTGACTGGCGGAGGGCGGCGGCCCGCACGATCGCCCAGGACTTGTCGAATGGCCCGCCGGCGACGCCGAGGCGGCGATGCGCAAGATCTTTGTATGTCCGGATACCGGTGTGCCGCCCGAGCATGAGCGCGCCGCTCGCCGAGGAGAACGGTGCGAAGCGGAGCTTGAACCCATGCGCCCGTTCAGCGCCGACGAACAGCCAGTCCGAGACGATGATATCGACCGCGCCGGCCAGCAGCGCCACCTTGCCACCGTCGTTGTTGGCAAGCTTCCGGGTGACGAGAGTGAAGCCGTGCGCCCGATCGAGGCCGTGGCTCCGGATTATGCTTGCTACCCATTGCACGGTGCCGAAGGCAAGCACGCCAAGGCGAACGGGCGGCAAGGGCTCCGCCTGGCATGTTGCGCGCGCGGCGGCGAGGCCGGCGGCGGCGAGGAGACTACGACGCGGCAGCAACGGCAAATAACGCAAGGACGGCACGGCAACGGATCCTTCCCCATTCTGCAAGAGGTTGTGGCGGGATCGCGGTCCCTAATATTTTTTTGCCCTCCCTTTCATCGGCCAGCTTTCCACTTACGTTTCCGCCTTGCAAGATGCGATCGCCGGCCGTGGCCGGCGGCACGGAAAAAACAGCGGGCCGGAGCGTGATCGGGACGAAGCACCCAAACAGCCCTTGGAGGAAATGAGGAAAATGGGAAAACTGCTGGCGCTCGCGTTGATCACCATTCCCCTGGCCGGCTTTGCCGCTTCTCCCCGCTCTGTACCGGCGGGCAGTGCAGCCAACGACTATCCGACCTCGGCGCGCGCGGATTACGTGTTCGGATGCATGGCCGTAAACGGCGAAACGCACGAGGCGCTGGACCGTTGCTCCTGCGCCATCGACGTAGTGGCGTCGATCCTTCCCTACAAGGACTATGTGTCAGCGGAGACGGTCCTGCGCATGCAGCAGGAGAAGAGTTTCCTGGCCATGGAGTTCCGTACGGCCGCTGCAAAGAAGATCGTCCGTCGCCTGCGTGAAGCCGAGGCGGAGGGCGAGGTGCGCTGCTTCTGAGCGGCGGCTCCGATCAGGGGAGGGACAGCGCTCCGTATCCTCCCTGTGACAGACTGTCCCCTTTTGCTCGCGGTTCTGTCACGGGCCTGGCGCGATCCAGTAGGAAGCGCTGCCGAGGATGATCGAATCTTCCCGAGATTCCGGCGCGGGCCGGGAAATCGCGGCATTGGCATAACATTTGCTTCAACTCGTGTCGGGTTCTTTACCTTCCCGACGAAGCAGGGTTGGGGGACACCCGCGGCCGACAAGGCGGAGGAAATTGATGGGCGGGTGCCCGAGCGGATAGGACGACCAAGAGTCTAAGGTGGAATGTGTCTGGCGTCTTTCGGCGGAAGCCGGAAGACGTGGCGGTTGTACAATTCAGAAGGGAGGAACGTGGTGAAACGCACTCGTACATGGGTTGCCTGCGCGGCGCTGGGTGCGCTGGCGGGAGCATTTGTGGCGGGGCCGACGGCTAGGGCGCAGAACGCGACGAGCAGTTCGCTGCCGTCGCTTTCGAAGGCGGCGGCGAGCCCTGACAACTGGGCGATACCGGCGCTCAATTATGCCTCGACCCGCTATTCGCCGCTCAATCAGATCAACGCCAGCAACGCGAGCCATCTCCAGGTGGCGTGGACCTTCTCGACCGGCGTGCTGCGCGGGCACGAAGGGCAGCCACTGGTGATCGGAAACGTGATGTATCTCGTCACGCCGTTCCCGAACACCGTCTATGCGCTCGATCTCAACAACCACGAACGCATCCTTTGGCAATATACACCGACGCAGAATCCGGAAGTGATTCCGGTGATGTGCTGCGATACGGTGAACCGCGGCGTTGCCTACGGAGACGGCAAGATCATTCTCCACCAGGCTGACAACACCGTGGTGGCGCTCGACGCCAAGACCGGCAAGGTGGACTGGACGACGGCACTCGCCAGCTACAAGGTCGGCGCAACCGGCACGGAGGCGCCGCTCGTAATCGGCGACAAGGTGATCGTCGGCGTCTCGGGCGGTGAGTTCGGGGTGAACGGCTTCGTTGCCGCGCTCAGCATGACGGACGGGCACATCCTCTGGAAGGCCTACTCCGAAGGCCCCGACAACATGATTCTCTTGAATCCGAAGACGACCATGTCGCTCGGCAAGCCGGTCGGGGCCGATTCGAGCCTGAAGACGTGGAAGGGAGACCAGTGGAAGATCGGGGGCGGAGACACGTGGGGTTGGTATTCCTATGACCCCAAACTCAACCTGCTCTATTACGGTTCGGGCAATCCCTCGACCTGGAACCCAGTGCAGCGACCGGGCGACAACAAGTGGTCGATGACCATCTTCGCCCGCGACCTGAATACCGGCGTGGCCAAGTGGGTCTATCAGATGACGCCGCACGACCAGTGGGACTATGACGGCGTCAACGAGATGATCCTGGCCGACCTCACGATCAACGGCCAACAGGTGCCGGCGCTTGTCCACTTCGACCGCAACGGCTTGGCCTATGTGCTGAACCGGGCCACCGGTGCGCTGATCGCCGTGCACAAGTACGACCCCTCCGTGAACTGGACGACCGGGGTCGATATGAACCCGTCCAGCCCGAACTACGGGCGGCCGAACGTGGTGGCGAAGTACGCACCCGGTTCGCGCGGCGTCAACGTCAACTACAAGGGCATCTGCCCGGCGGCGCTCGGCGCCAAGGACGAGCAGCCGGCGAGCTTCGATCCGCAGACCGGCCTCTTCTACGTGCCGACCAACCACGTGTGCATGGACTACGAGCCCTATCCGGTGGCATACACCGCGGGGCAGCCCTATGTCGGGGCGACGCTCTCGATGTTCCCTGGGCCAGGCGGCTACATGGGCCGCTTCATCGCCTTCAATCCGGTGACGGGCAAGACCGTCTGGCAAATCCACGACCAGTTCTCCGACTGGGGCGGCGCGCTTACGACCGCAGGCGGGGTGGTCTTCTACGGCACGCTGAAAGGGTATCTGCGCGCCGTCGATGCCAAGACCGGCAAGATCCTCTACAACTTCAAGACGCCCTCGGGGATCATCGGCAACGTGATGACCTACATGCACAACGGCAAGCAGTATATCGCGGTGCTCTCGGGTGTCGGCGGCTGGGCGGGCATCGGGCTTGCTGCGGGTCTGACAGATCCGCACGCGGGGCTCGGCGCCGTTGGCGGCTATGCGGCGCTCAAGAACTACACGGCGCTCGGTGGTCAGCTCACGGTGTTCGCGCTGCCTGGGTCGTGAGTCTGGACCGCGCGTTAGCCTGAAAGGGCCTGGGCCGGCATTCCGTTCGGGGGTGCCGGCCCTTCCGTTCTCAACACCGACCAAGGATTCCGCGGCAGTGAACGGTCGTTCCCGCCTCATCCTCATCGCAATTGCCCTGGCCATCGGGGGCGGCATCGCCGCGCTCGCGGCCGCGCCAGGCAATCCGAAGCCTGTCAAGCAGTCCGGCGGCATCTGGACTGACCGACAAGGAGCGCCGACGTACAAAATTTCCAAGGATGGCACAGTTGATTGGGGCACATTCGTCGGCTATCTGCGCTACAGCGATACCTGCCTGCGCTGCCACGGACCGGACGGCCTGGGCTCCTCCTACGCGCCGGACCTCGTGCATGCGCTCAAAGGCATCGACTACTCCCAGTTCATTGCCGACGTCGCGGGGGGCATCAAAGCGGTCAATTCCGCTCAGGATCTGGTGATGCCGTCGTTCGGGACCGATCGGAATGTAATGTGCTTCATCCAGGAGATCTACGTCTATCTGCGCGCCCGCTCGACCGGCGCACTCGGGCGCGGCCGGCCGGAGAAGCGCGTTGCATCGCCCAAGGGTTTCAACCAAAGCTCGTACAAATGTCTCGGCATTTCGATGTGAGGGCCGAGCGCGGCCGGCACGCGGCCTGGCGCAGCGTATTCCTTGCGCTTGGATTGCTGCTTGTGCTCGCCAGCCGCGCCTTGGCTCAGGCGCCGGGGCTCGGTATCGGTGCCGAGCTCGTCGATCCGCACGTCTTCCGGGTGTGCGCGGATCCGAACGATCTTCCCTTCTCGAACCAGGCACGGCAGGGATTCGAGAACCGGATTGCCGCCGTCCTTGCCAAGGACCTGGGCAAGAAGCTCGGGTTCACCTGGCAGCCGCAGGTCTTCGGGTTCCTGCGCATGACACTTTACAATTATCGTTGCGATGTCGTGATGGGCATCACCCAGGGTTCGACGCGTGTCGCCAACTCGAACGCCTACTATCGATCGACCTATGCGCTCATCTTCCGGCCGCACACCGGCTTCGACGGCATCCAAAGCCTCGAGGATCCGCGGCTCAAGGGCAAGCGGATCGGCATCATCGCCGGAACGCCGCCGGCGACGATCCTGGCCGAGAACGGACTGCTTGACCATGTCCATGCCTATGAGCTTTCGGTCAATCTCCGGTTCTTTTCGCCGGCAAGGAGCCTTGTACACGACCTTGAGCGCGGCAAGATCGATATCGGGGTTTTGTGGGGACCGATTGCCGGATATTTTGCGAGCCGCTCGGGTGGCAGGCTCGCGATAGCGCCGCTCCTGCATGAATCGAGCGAGGGCCCGCCGATGGCGTTCGGCATCGTGATGGGCGTGCGGCAGGGCGCGGTTGCCTGGCGGCGAACGCTCAATGCGGCCATTGCCAAGGAGCAGCCGGAGATCACGCGCATCCTTGAGAGTTACGGCGTGCCGCTGCTCGACGACCGCAACCACGTGATCTTCGCCGGCGGCTAATTCGGCCTTGCATTGAAGGCTAGCGCAACCGCGTGGCGGCGCCGCCCTTGCGAGGCGGTCTCAGCTTTCAACGGGTTCGTCCGACCCGACGCGTACACCATGCTTGCGCAGCTTGCGATAGAGCGTATTGCGGCTGATGCCGAGTGCGGCTGCGGTGGCGGTTGCGTTCCAATGGCGTCGTTTGAGTTCGAGCAACAGCCTCTCGCGCTCCGCCTCGGCAAGGGGATCCGAATCATCCGCGGCCGGTATCGGGTGGCACGGTGAGGAGGTCGAAGCCTGCGGAGCGGCAAAGTCCCGGCCGAGATGCTTGCATTCGAGAGGCGCGCCGCCGGCGAGCGCGATCGCGGTTGCGAGCGTGTTCCGCAGTTCGCGGATATTGCCGGGCCAGCGGTGGGCGAGGAGGGTCGCGAGCGCCTCGGGGGTGAAGGCGACCGGAGCGCCTTCGTTTTCCTCGGCGGCGATGGCACGGATGAGCTGCTCGATGTCGCGCCGTTCCCGGAGCGGCGGCAAGGTGAGCACGAGCCCGCTCAGGCGGTAGTAGAGATCTTTGCGGAAGCTACCCTCGAGCACCATCTGCCGGAGATCGCGGTTGGTCGCGCTGATGACGCGCAGATCAACGGTGATGGCACGGCTACTGCCGAGCGGCATCACCTCCTTTTCCTCGAGCAAGCGCAGCAGGCGCGCCTGCAGGCCGAGTGGCATGTCGCCGATCTCGTCGAGGAAGAGGATGCCGCCGTGCGCGGCGACAACCTTGCCGCGCATGCCCCCGGTGCGGGCGCCGGTGAAGGCGCCGGCGTCGTAACCGAAGAGCTCGCTCTCGATCAGTGTTTCCGGGATCGCCGCGCAGCTCAACGCGATGAAAGGCTTATCGCAGCGTTCGCTGCTTTGATGGATGGCGCGAGCGAAAGTGTCCTTGCCGGTTCCGGTCTCGCCCTGGAGGAGGATATGGATGTCCCGGTTCATCACCCGCTCGGCGCACCAGACGTTGTGCGTCATGACGGGGTCGCCAAGTCGATGCGCGGCGAGGTCGGTGCGCTGCGGCGGCAGCCGATCCGTGGTTCTGGCCGGCCAGAGCGTGGGCGGCGGCTCCTGCGGCGGCCAGATGCCGGCGTAGAGGAGATGCCCGGTGCGGCTCGTGGCAGGCCAGATTTGGTACGGCCGTGCCTGCGCGTCATTGAAGAAGCGGCTGAGGGAGGTGTCGAACAGCGCCTCGATGCTACGGCCGACCAGCGAGTCATGGCCGGCAAGGCCGAGGCGCGCCGGCGCCGTGCTGTCGGCGGCACGCACGCGGCCATGCTCGTCCACCGCCAGCATCGCGGCGTGCAACTGGCCGACCATCTCGACCTGGTCATGGAAGCGGAGGATCCAGCAATCCTTGAAGCTGCTGGTGAAATAGGACTGCTCGATGATGCGGGTCGAGGTGCTGACCAGCGCGAGAGTCGGCACTTGGCTTTGCCGACTGTCGGGACAGTCGAAGTGCGAGGCGTCGAGCGCGCCGAGCAGTTGGCCGTTCGGTCCCCAGAGCGGCGCCGCCGAACAGGTCATGCGGACATTGCGCGCGAAGAAATGTTCCTCGCGATGCACGAGCCGCGGGCGGCGGTCGTGCAGGCAGGTGCCGGGACCGTTGGTGCCTTCGTGCCGCTCGTCCCAGATGAAGCCGGGGGCGAGATCGACGCGCCGCAGCAGTTCCTCATGGCCGGGCTCGCACATCCGCTCGAGGATCAGGCCCTCGGCGTCGGCGAGCAGCAGGAGATAGTGCGAGGGTGCGATCTGTCCGAACAGGCGGCGCATCTCGGCACGGGCGATCTGCGCGAGCGGGCCGAGCTGGGCGCGCTTCTTTTCAAGGATCCTGCTGCCGACCCGCTCGCTCGGCGGGTTGCCGCCGGGTTCGAGATGATAATCGCGGAGACAGCGCTCCCAGGCCGCGACCACATAGGACTCGGTCTGCGGCCCGAGCAGGCTGCCCACGATGCCGGCACAGCTCTGTCGGATGAATTCGGCATGGCTCTCGGCATTCTGACCTGTCCGGCTCGTCGGATCGGCAGGAATCTCCCTTGGCATGAGCGGACATCTCCCCTTTTCCTTGACGCCCGAGCCCCGGCCGCCGGCTGTTTATGCGGGCGCTTGTTTTGCGGTACAGATTGTCCTCGTTTTTGGCGCTGTTGTCACGACTCCGATGCGAAAAGACGCGGAACGGTGCGGCGCTCCAGGCGCAAGCAGGTGAAATCCCAAGGCCCTGCCCTGCCCGGGGGCGATGGCACGAGCCTTGCAAAAACGTTGCGTAGGATGTGAAGTGGTGTACGGGTGATGGCCCTGTTCGGCGCTGCCGAGGGAGGCTAGGGGTTGTGTGCGGCCTCTGCAAGGAAGACACTATGGACCGCGGTGCGACGGCCTTTCCCTGGATGAGCAAGAGGGAAGGATGATGACGGAGCGGTGGGGTCGCAAAGGAGCGAGGCTCGTGACGGCCGCCGTGCTTGCCACGCCGCTGGTTGCGCTCGCGTCCGGGCCAGTTCGGGCGGCGGTTCCGCTCGGCGAGCAGCTCTACAAGAGCAACGATTGCGTCACCTGCCACGCTGTCAACCAAAAGTTGGTCGGCCCTTCCTATGTGGATATTGCCAAGAAGTTCGCCGGGCAGAAGGATGCGGTCGCGACGCTCGTCAAGGCGGTGAAGGACGGTCATGTCGGCACCTGGGGCATGGTGCCGATGCCGCCGCATCCGACGCTGTCGGATGCTGACATCAAGGCGATCGTCGAGTGGATTCTTTCTCTCAAATGAGTGAGAAGGGCGCAGGAGCGGATGACGAGGCCCAACGGAGGCGCCTCTGAGAGCAGAGGCGCGTCACGCATGCCGGAAAGCCGGTACGTTGCCTAGGACAGAGAAAACATCCCGGAGGGGGAGGAAAGGACGATGTCAGGATCAGGTATCCATGTTACGGGCCATTGCCGGTGCACCACCGATCCGGTGCGCTTCGAGATCACGAAGCAACCCTATGAGGTGCATTACTGTCTCTGCACCGACTGCACCGACATCTCGGGCGGCGCGATGGCCATTATCGCGGTGGTCGAGAAGAGCGGGTTCCGGGTGACCGCGCACGAGGAGAAGATCAAGAACTTCGACACCAAGCCCACGGCGCACCGGCGCTTCTGCGGCACCTGCGGCTGTCACATGTTCCTCTATGTGGATGCGTTCCCCGATTACGTGCTGGTTCACGTGCCGACGCTGGAGCGGGGTGCGGATCTCGGCGCGAAGCCGGATCGCTGGGTGTTCACGCGCTCGAAGCATCCGATGATCACTATCCCGAACGACGGGCTTTCCAGGCACGAGGGATGGGCGGGGACCGCCAAGGTGGCCGCCTAAATCTCAACGCCGGCTCGGGCCGCTCCCGTTCGCAGAGCGGTCCGCCGGCTTTTCCTGCGTTCCGGTGAATGAGGTTCTGTCATGGAAACGCGCGCTGCGGTTGCGTTCGAAGCCGGCAAACCGCTCAGCATCGAGAACGTCCAGCTGGCGGGTCCGCGGGCCGGGGAGGTGCTGGTGGAGATCAAGGCGACCGGCATCTGCCACACCGACAAATACACGCTCTCGGGGGCCGACCCGGAAGGGCTCTTCCCGACGATCCTCGGCCACGAGGGGGCCGGGATCGTGCAAGAGGTCGGCGCTGGCGTGAGTTCGGTGAAGCCCGGCGACCACGTGATACCGCTCTACACGCCGGAATGCCGAGAGTGCGAATACTGCCTGAGCCGCAAGACCAATCTCTGCCAGAAAATCCGCAGTACCCAAGGCCGCGGCCTGATGCCCGACGGAACGAGCCGGTTCTCGCTCAATGGCCGGCCGATCCTGCACTACATGGGGTGCTCGACCTTCGCCAACTACACGGTGCTGCCGGAGATCGCGGTGGCGAAGATCCGCAAAGACGCGCCGTTCGACAAGGTCTGCTACATCGGCTGCGGCGTTACCACCGGGATCGGCGCGGTGATCTTCACCGCCAAGGTCGAGCCGGGAGCGCGCGTGGTCGTGTTCGGGCTCGGCGGAATCGGCCTCAACGTCGTGCAGGGCGCGCACATGATCGGCGCAGGAATGATCGTGGGCGTCGATCTCAATGCGAAGCGCGAGGCCCTGGCGCGCAAGTTCGGGGTGACGCATTTCGTCAATCCGGCCGGCATCAGCGACCTTGTCGGCCATCTCGTCGAGCTGACCGGCGGCGGGGCCGATTACAGCTTCGAATGTGTCGGCAACACGACGCTGATGCGCCAGGCACTCGAGTGCTGCCACAAGGGCTGGGGCGTGTGCACCATCATCGGCGTGGCCGGGGCGGGGCAGGAAATCGCGACGCGGCCGTTCCAGCTTGTCACCGGCCGGGTGTGGAAGGGGACCGCCTTCGGCGGCGCGCGGGGGCGCACGGACGTGCCGCGCATCGTCGATTGGTACATGGACCGGCGCGTCAATATCGATGATCTCATCACCCACACCATGCCGCTCGAGCGCATCAACGACGCTTTCGACCTGATGGCCAAAGGCGAATCGATCCGCAGCGTTGTACTGTATTGAGGGGGCCGGCGAGGTTTTCGACGATCAGGGGTTTCGGCGATCAGGCCGGGGCCGGCTCCGAGGGGGCGTTGGCGTAGCGGCGATAGGTGAAGGAGGGCGGCTCGGCCGCACTCTCGGCTTCGGCCAGGGCGAGCAGGCGGGCGTGATGCGGCGAGAGGGCGCATGCCGGGTCGGTCTCGCCGGCCTCGCCCAAGATCGCCATCGCTTGGCAGCGACAGCCGCCGAAGTCGATCTCGCGGCGCTCGCATGAGCGGCAGGGCTCGGCCATCCAGGCGGTACCGCGGAAGCGCTCGAAGGCTTCGGAACGTTCCCAGATCTCGGCAAGCGGGCGCTCGCGGACGCTCTCGAAACGAAGTGTCGGGATGCCCTGAGCCGCGTGGCACGGCAGGACGAGGCCCGAGGGGGTGATGTTGATGAACTGCCGGGCCCAGCCGCCCATGCAGGCTTTCGGACGCTTCGCGTAATAATCCGGCACCACATGGTCGATGACGAGGCGGCCCTTCAGGCGTTCACGCGCCGCCGCCACGATCGCGACCGCGGCAGCAACCTCGGCGCGCGTCGGGATCAGGCTCGGCCGGTTGCGAAGCGCCCAGCCGTAATACTGCACCTGAGCGACCTCCAGTCGGCCCGCCCCGAGCTCGAGCGCAAGATCGATCATTTCGGGAAGACGCGCGAGGTTCTGGCGATGCATCACCGCGTTGATGGTGAGCGCAAGCCCGGCTCCGCGGACAAGCCGTGCCGCTTCGAGCTTCTTGCGATGGCCGCCTGCATAGCCCGCGATGCGGTCGGCATTGTCCGGCGCGGTATCCTGCAGGCTGATTTGGACGTGGTCGAGGCCGGCATGCTTGAGCGGTGCGAGGCGCCGGTGATCGAACAGGACGGCGGAGGTGATGAGGTTGGTGTAGAGACCGGCGGCGTGGGCATGGGCGACGAGAGCGGCGAGATCGGCGCGCACCAACGGCTCGCCGCCCGAGAAATGGATCTGGAGCGCGCCGAGCGCCGCGGCCTCGCCGATCACGCGCTGCCAGATCGTGGTATCGAGTTCGTCGCGCACACGCTCGAGCGAGAGCGGGTTCGAGCAATAAGGGCAGCCGAGCGGGCAGCGGTGCGTGAGCTCCGCGAGCAGGGCGAGCGGCGGGCCGGGCGCACTCATGCGGTGAGCAACCCCTTGTCGCGCAAATCCTGCAGCATCTCGAGCACATCGTTGAGGACGGCGGCGGGGGGCGCTGCGTGGCGTTGGGCGAGCGCATCGGCGATCGCGCCGATGCTCGCCGCGCCGTCGCAGAGGGTGAGGATCTCGGCCGCAATCTCGTCGAGCATCAGTACCCGCTCAGGCCCGAGCAGCACCCAGCCGCCGCGCGCTCCATCGTGGCGCAGCCGCGCATGGGGCGAAAGCCCCGGCTGGCTCGCGGCGGTCAGTGTTGCGCTCGCGCTCATGGCTTCGCACCGAAGGCCCCGGGCGGCACGTGAGCGGGGACGACATAGGCATGGTGCAGTGCATCGAGCTGCGCCCAGAGCAGGTCGCATTTGAACGTGAGTGCGGCGATCACGGCGTGCTGCTGCTCGGGCGTGCGCGCGTGGCGCGTGACGTAGTCGAGTGCGAAGTCGGCGTCGCGGGGCGCCTGGTCGAGGCGGGCGTTGAAGTAGGCGAGTGTGTCTCGGGTGATGAAGTCGTAACTGGCGAGCATGCCGGCCACGCGTTCGGAGATGATCGCGGGCGAAAAGATCTCGGTGAGCGAGGAGGCGACCGCCTCGAGCAGTGAGCGCTCCCTGACGTAGGCGACATAGGCATCGACGGCGTAGCGGACACCGGGAAGCACGCCTGCGGTCGAGACGACATACTCGCGATCGAGGCCCAGATCCGTGGTGAGGCGAAGCCAGCGCTCGATCCCGCCCTCGCCCGGTGCCGCGCCGTCGTGATCGACCAGGCGCTGACGCCAGACGCGGCGGAGCGCCGGATCCTCGGCGCGCGCCATCAGTGCGGTGTCTTTCTGTGGGATGCGGCACTGGTAGTAGTAGCGGTTGAGTGCCCAGGCCTGCACCTGCCGCTTGTCGAGCTTGCCGCCGTGCAAAAGGCCGTGGAAGGGATGGCGGTTATGGTAGCGCGCGGCACCGACTGCACGGAGCGCGGCTTCCAGTTCGGCGGCACTCATCAGGGCGGTCAAAGCGCGACCTCCATTCCGTCCTCCGCGACTTCCCAACCTGCCAGCGTGAGGCTCTGCCGTTCGGGCGAATCGGCGAGCAGGATCGGGTTGGTGTTGTTGACGTGCACGAAGACCTTGCGTGCAATGCCGAGATCCGAGAGGCCCGCCATCGTGCCGCTCTCTCCCGAGACGGAGAGATGGCCCATGCGGCGGCCGGTCTTCGTGCCGAGGCCGAGGCGGATCATTTCATCATCAGTCCAAAGTGTGCCGTCGAAGAAGAGCAGGCGCGAGCCGCTGAGCCGGGTGAGAAGCGCGGGCGAGAGCGCCGCGCAGGCGGGCACGAAGTGGAAGCTTGCGCCGTTTCTTTCCTCGCGCACGGCGAGGCCGATCGCGTCACCCGGGGCGGAGCCGAAGTCGGGCGCGTCAGCGGCCTCGGCGTAGAGCGCGACCTTGCCGGGGACCGCAAAGGCCTCGACCGTGAGGCCAAGCGGTACGCCGACGAAATCCGTGACCGGCACGGCCTGGCCGAGAGCAATCTCGCGTTGCACGACGAAGGCGGGATCAAGCACGCGGAAGATCGGATTGGCCCCGATCAGCGCGAGCACGCGCGCCGAGGCGAGAAGGCGGAGCGGCTGGCTTTCGCGCAGATGCAGGAGCCCGGCGACGGCGTCGATATCGGCGCCGGTAAGCACCACGGCCCTGACCGGGCTGTCACGGCCGCTGCCGCGGGGATGAAGGTCGGGAGTGGCGGCGATCTGCTCGCGCAGGTCCGGGGATGCGTTCAGAAGAAGCCAGTTTTGGCCATCGGCGGAAACGGCGAGGGAACACTGGGTTCTTGGACGCGCGGCCGGGTCTTTGCGGCGCGCCCGGACACAATTGGAACAGGCGCAATTCCATTGCGGGAATCCCCCACCGGCCGCGCCGCCCAGAACAATGATTCGCATGGTTTGAGACAAGTTGCGCCGGGAGCGGCGAGCCAACCCATTCGCCCCCGGCGCTTAGACGACCCAGGATTTCAGTCCAATTCGGCGCAAGCGTAGGAATTGATTTCCATGCCCACGGCGATTTCGACGACCTTCGGCTTTCTCCACATGGATTTGGTTCCTTCCGGACATCGAAGTCCCCCTCGCCGGATGCGAGGGGAACACGCGAAGATTGCGCCGGATCGTCGTGTCATGCAAGCGCCGAGGCAGGAAAAACGGGCCGCAGCGCCGCGAGAAACCGCAATCGGCCGCGGTTCGGGGTGGTACCGGGGCGGGCTCAGAAAGCAGAACCGTTCGGGGGCTTGACCGGAGAGACACGGCACCCCCTTTTGCTGTGCGGCCGGGCGAACCGGCCGGACGTATCATGGCCCCTTAGCTTGCTCGAGGTTTTGATCATGCCGCTCTTGCGCCGCTCTCTACTTGCCGCCGCCGCGGTGACCCCGGCTGCAATTCTGTTTGCCCCGGAATTCGCGCGGGCTGCCGCCGACCCGGCCTTCGGCCTGAGAACGCTCGGGAATCCGAAGGCCAAGGTGCACGTGATCGAGTATTTTTCGCTGACCTGCACCCACTGTGCACACTTCGCCAACCACACGATGCCGGAGGTGCGCAAGAAGCTGATCGCGCCGGGCAGCGTCTATTGGATTTTCCGCGACTTTCCTCTCGATCGGGTGGCGCTGACGGCGGCGATGGTGGCCCGCTCGCTGCCGCTTCCCCGCTATGCCCCGTTCATTTTTTCCCTCTTCGCCAGTCAGGACCGCTGGGCCTTTGCCCCGAACGTGAACTCGACGGCGGAGATCGGTAAGCTCGCGGCGCTCGACGGGATGTCGCAGGCCGCCTTTCAGGCGGCCATCAACAACAAGGCACTGGAGAACTTCATCCTGGAGGAGCAGCGGCATGCCGAACAAAAATATCGCGTCGACTCGACTCCGACGTTCATTATCAACGGGCATCCGCACCCCGGCGACATGCCTTATGTGGAGTTCGCCAAGCTAATCGCCGCCGCCGGCGGCTGAAGGAGCCCGTTTGCCCGCCTGCTTCACGCGCCTGCGTCTCGCCGGGTTCAAAAGCTTCGCCGATGCCGTATCGATCGAGATCCTGCCCGGCCTCACCGGGATCGTGGGGCCGAACGGGTGCGGCAAGTCGAACGTGGTCGAGGCACTGAGGTTCGTGATGGGCGAGACGAGCGCGAAATCGATGCGCAGCGGCGAGATGGAAGACGTGATCTTCGCCGGCACCACGGCGCGCCCTGCGCGCAACCTGGCCGAGGTGACGCTGACGCTCGACGCGAATGAGACGAAGCTGCCGCCTCCGTTCCAGGAGGCGGCGGAGCTCGCGGTCAGCCGGGGCGTCGAACGCGGGCGGGGCAGCACATTCCGCATCAACGGCCGGGAAGTCCGCGGGCGCGACGTGCAGACCCTCTTCGCCGATCTCGGCAGTGGGCCGCGTGCCTCGGCGATCATTACCCAAGGACGGATCACGGCGCTGGTTGCGGGGCGGCCGGAGGAGCGGCGTGCGGTCCTGGAGGAGGCGGCCGGGATCACCGGGCTGCACGCCAGGCGGCACGAGGCGGAACTCAAGCTTGCCGCAGCGGAGGCCAATCTCGCCCGCGCCGAGGAAGTCAAGGCGGAGCTCGAGGCGCAGCTTGCCGGGCTTCGCCGTCAGGCGCGGCAGGCCAGCCGCTACCGCAACCTCGGGGGCGCGATCCGGGCCGCCGAGGCGGAGCTGTTCGCCATCGAACAGGCGCGCGCGGTTGCCGGCCGGGCCGTCGCGGAGGCTCATCTCCTGGCGGCGCGGCTTACGCTTGCGGACGCGGTGACGGCTGCCGAGACGGCCGGCGCCCGGGCGGCCGCAATCACTGCGGCGCTGCCCGAACGGCGCGAGGCCGAAGCGGCGAGCCGGACCGCACTTGAACGGGCGCGCCTTGCGCGCGAACAGGTCGCGGCGGAAGAGACGCGGGCCCGGACGGAGCTCGCTGCCGCTGCCGCTCGGATCGGCGAGCTCGACCGTGACCTGACCCATGCAGCGGTCCTGGCAGCCGATGCCGAGGCAGCCGAGGCGCGGCTTGCCAAGGAGGCGGAGGAGATCGCTGCTGCGCTCCGCCGGCACCCCTCGGAGGCCGAGGCGGCCGGCATCCGGGCGTTGGCGGCGGCCGGCGAGGCGGCAGCGGTTGAGGCGGCAGCGGAGCGCGCAGCCGAGGCGGCCGCCGCGGCGGTCGCACGAGCGGGCGGGGTCGAACGGGAGTGGGCGCGCCTCGGCGAGCGCCGCGCACGGCTGGTCGAGGATGAGCGGCGGCTCGCGGCAGACCAGGCGCAGACGGCCAAGGCGGCAGTGGATGCGGCATGCCTGACCGCGGCGATGCGTGAGGAGGAGGCGGGCGAGGCAGCCCTCCGACAGGCCTTTGCCGAGCGCGAACGGAAAGAAGCCGAGAGGCAGGCCGCGGCGGCGGCGCATGAGGATGCGCGCGAGCGGTTCGCTGTCGCACAGGCGGATCGGGCGCGGCTTGACGCCGAGGCCGAGGCACTGGCGGCCATGCTTGCGGCCAACGAGGAGGGTGCGGGGGGCGGACCCGCTCTTGCCGACACGCTTGTGGTTCCCGGCGGGTTCGAGGCGGCGCTCGCGGCAGCGCTTGGAGAGGCGTTGGAGGCAAGCGGCGAGCGCTGGCGGGAGCTTCCGACCCTGGGTGAAGTTGCTGAGCTGCCCGCCGCAGCGGCTCCGCTCGATGCATTGCTGCCTGCGCCTCCGGTGCTGGCGCGCGCGCTCAGGTTGGTCGGGCTGATCGAAAATCCCGCCGAGGCGGAGCGGCTGCAGGCGGGCCTTGTTCCCGGCCAGGCACTTGTCTCGCGCGAGGGCGGGCTCTGGCGCTGGGACGGCTACACGGTGGTGCCCGGCACGCAAAGCGCCGCTGCGGTCCGGATGACCGCGCGCAACCGGCTGGCCCAGCTTCGCGGCCAAAGCGATGCGGCCGAGACGGCCGCACACGAGGCGCACGCGAGGCGCGAGAGACTTGCCGTTGCAGAACGTGCTGCGGCCGCGGCAGCCGGCGCTGCTGCTGGCGCCCATCGTGAGGCCGAAGTGCGCTGCCATGAACTCCGGCGGGCCACCGATGCGCTCCGCCGTGCCGCCGAGGCCGCCGCGTTGCGCTCCGAGGCGCTCGCACAGCGCGCGGAGCGGATCGTTGCCGAACACGCCGAACTCGAGGGGGCCCTTTCCCGGCTTGCCGCCGAGCGGGCAGAGCTTCGCGACCCGGCTGAAGCACGCTCGGCACTCGAGGCCGCGCGGGCGGCGCTGGGGGCGGCCCGCGCGCGTGAGGCGGCCGCGCGGTCGGAGCAAGCGGCGATCGCCGAGCGGATGAGCGCGCTTTCCGCCCGGCAGGCTGCGATCGGGCGGGAGCGTGGCGACTGGGCGGAACGGCGAGAGGCGGTCACGCGGCGAGCGGACGAACTGACGGGCCGGCGCGCATCGCTTGCGGCGGAGCATGCGGCGCTGGCCGCGCGCCCGGCGGAGCTTGCCGGCCGAGAAAGCGCTGCGACCGCGGAGTTGGAGCGAACGGAGGAGACGCACCGCGGGGCTGCCCGGCGGCTGGCGGACGCGGAGGAGGATGCGGTCGCTGCCGAGCGGGCGCTCAGGGCAGCGGAGCGCGGCGTGGCGGCAGCGCGCGAGCAGGTGCTGCTCGGCGAGGCGGCAGAGCGCGAGGCCGAGGCGGCGCTGACCGCGCTCGGGCTGCGCGTCCGTGAGCGGTTGGGTGCGGAGGCGGTGTTGCCCGCGGCAAGCGACCGGGCGGATGCCGAGGCAACGGCCCGGCAGCGGCTGGAGCGGCTGATGCGCGAGCGCGAGGCGATGGGCCCGGTGAACCTTCGCGCCGAGATCGAGGCGGGCGAGATCGAGAGCCGCATTGGCGCGATCATGCGCGAGGGTGAGGAGCTGGCCAACGCGATCGCCAAGCTGCGCGGCTCGATCGGGCATCTCAACCGCGAAGGTCGCGCCCGCCTTTCCGCCATGTTCACCGAGGTGGACCGGCATTTCCAGGCGCTCTTCCAGCGCATGTTCGGGGGCGGGCGAGCGCATCTGGCATTGGTCGGCGCCGAGGATCCGCTCGCCGCCGGGCTCGAGATCTATGCCCAGCCACCGGGTAAGAGGCTCGTCCAGCTCTCGTTGCTCTCGGGCGGCGAGCAGGCGCTGGTTGCGCTCTCGCTCGTGTTTGCCGTGTTTCGCTGCACTCCCGCACCGATTGCGGTGCTGGACGAGGTGGATGCGCCGCTCGATGACGTGAATGTGGCACGCTTCTGTGCGCTGATCGAGGATGTGGTGCGCGAATGCGGCACGCGGATGCTGATTGCGACGCACCATCCGTTGACGATGGCGCGGATGGACCGACTCTACGGCGTAACGATGCAGGAGCGCGGGGTGTCGCGGGTTTTGTCGGTCGATCTCACGCGTGCTGCCGAGATGGCCGATCCGCCGCGGATGGCGGCGGAGTAGCGGCTATTTGCGGAAGTCTGCCTCGATTTCGGTCATCAGCGAGCTCAAGAAGCCGTGGTTGCGTAAGGCGGCGAAGTTCCCGAGCACGTCTTTCATCCAGGACTTGCTGCTTCCTGGGCCGTCGTTTGCGACTGCCTTGTCGCGGAGATAGATGGCGCGCGGCGGATCGGGAGGCGATCGGCGCGGATCTTGTCGCGCACCCTCCCGATGCGGTGATCGTGGCGCTGCGCGACGACGATGGCGCGCTCGACGCGGCCGGTCGGGCTGCGCGATGCGTTCGATCGGCTCAGGCACTTCGCGCGGCCGGTTCACGTGCGGAGGCGGCGCACGCAAGGGCTCCGGCAACTGCTCGCCCGGATGGCGGAGCGGCCTATTGCGCCGAGCAGGAGGAGCCGGTGCGACACAGCGGCGGTGACGGGCATGCCCGCTGCTCATGGATCGACTGCTGCCGACGGCGACCGAACCGACCGGCATGGCGGCAAATACGCGGACCGTTACCGCTCATCATACGTTTTGATCATCGCGCCGGCCATGCTCGAGGATGGGCAGGGCTGGTCGCTCCTCTTCCGCGCCAAGACGCCAGAAACCGGCTGACCGGGGCCGGTTGGAGCGTTCTTGACACCCAATGAAGCCGCCGTTACCAAGCGCCCGCTTTCCGCCAAGGCATCTTGTGGAGGGGCGGGAATGACCGACCCAGCCGTTGGCCAACAACCGGACGGGCCGGTTCCCTCCTTTGAGGAGCGTCTCAAGGCCGCCCGGGAGAAGCGGGGTCTCGAGCCCGCTTCGAAGGACGAAGGCGGCGGCATGGGTTGGGCGGAGCGGCCGCTTGCGATGGCCTTTCGGCTGGCCGGTGAGTTGGTTGCGGCCATGGCGGTGGCGGTGGCGATCGGCTGGTGGCTCGATCGGGTGCTTGGCACGGCGCCGTGGTTGCTGGTGCTGTTCGTGGTGCTCGGCTCCGCGGCCGGGATACTGAATGTCTGGCGCCTGTTCGCGCCGGACGGCGGCGGCCCGCCTCGATCCCGCGGATCGGGAGGAACGCCGGAGGTCTGAAGCGGTCCGGGCGGACCGCGCGGGGATAGGGACGAGGACGGGTGGCGGCAGGACCCTCGATCGATGCGCTCGGCCAATTCCGGCTGGCCACGAGTCTCGGACCGATCGGCGCCTCGGTGAACTTCACCAACGCGAACCTCATGATGGTGCTGGCGAGCGCGCTCGTCCTCGCGCTGTTCGGGCTCGGCATGCGACCGCGCGCGCTGGTGCCGGGGCGGCTGCAGGCCTGTGCCGAGATGGGCTACGAGTTCGTTGCGAATTTCTGCGGCGATATCATCGGGGAAGGGTGGCAGCCGTTCTTTCCCTTCGTGTTTACGCTCTTCTTTTTCATCCTGTTCGGAAACCTCGTCGGGCTTTTCCCTTATTTCTTTGCCTTCACGAGCCACATCGCGGTGACGGCCGGGCTTGCGGTGATCGTTTTCGTGCTCACGATCATCGTCGGACTGGTCAAGCACCGGCTGCACTTCTTCGGTTATTTCCTGCCGGCGGGGGCCCCGACGCTGTTGGCTCCGGTGCTGGTGCCGATCGAGATATTGACCTTCTTCTCGCGCCCTGTTTCGCTCTCGATCCGACTTTTCGCCAACATCGTCGCCGGCCATGTGCTCTGGGAGGTCTTTGCGGGCTTCATGCTGATCCTTGCCGCCGCGCTCGGCGTTGCCGGGATCGCCGCGGGCGTGCTGCCGCTTGCGATCAATGTCGTGCTGGTAGGCTTCGAGTTGCTGGTTGCCGGCCTCCAGGCCTACGTTTTCGCCGTGCTCACCTGCCTTTACCTGCACGACGCCGTGCATCTCCACTGAACGACAGAAAAGGAACACGCTCATGGATCCCCAGGCTGCCAGGGCAATCGGTGCCGGCCTTGCCGCGATCGGCGTCGCCGGTGCGGGTGTCGGCATCGGCAATATCTTTGCTGCGTTGGTGAACAGCGTCGCGCGCAACCCGGCCGCGCGCAACCAGGTGTTCGGCCTCGGCATCCTCGGCTTCGCGCTCACCGAAGCAGTGGCGCTCTATGCGCTGCTGATTTCGTTCCTGGTGCTCTTCGGCTGAGACGTGGCGTTCGAGACGGTCCGGATGCGCCTGCTTCCTGCGTTCCTGATCGCGCTCTTCCCGGCCACGGCGCTTGCGGCCGAGCAGGGCGGCATGCCGCAGTTCCAATTCGGCAATCCGCTGACCATCAGCCAGGTGGTCTGGATGGTGGTGATCTTTCTGGCCCTCTACGCCGTGCTCGCGCGATGGGCGCTGCCGGGAGTGGGTGCCGTGCTGGAAGAGCGTGCGAGGCGAATCAGCGCTGACCTCGATGCGGCCAAGGTGGCGAAGGCCGAGGCGGACCGGGCAGTGGCCGAGCTGGCGGCTGCCACACGCGCAGCGCGCGCAGAGGCGCAGGCGGAGATTGCCGCCGCGACGGCGGCGGCGCGCGAGGCCGCGGCGCGCGAGGCCGCGACGCTGAATGCGCGGCTTGAAGGTGATCTCAAAGAGGCGGAGGCGAGGATCAGTGCGGCGCGCAGCCAGGCAATGGGAGCGCTCCGCGAAGTGGCGTGCGAGGCGGCGGGAGCGATGATCACGCGACTCACCGGACGGCCGGCGCGCGCGGGGACGCTCGCGCGCGCGATCGAGGTCTCGCTTGCACGAGCATCGCATGATTGAACGCGCCGGGCGCAGGACCTGAGCCGCCATGGTCACGACCTTCTCGCTTGCCCTCTCGCCGTTCGTGCAGTCGGTGTTCTGGGTTGCTGTCGCGTTCGTTATTTTCTTCGTGATCTTCGGCAAGCGGCTTTGGGCGGTCGTGGCGGGCATGCTGGACGCCCGGGCCGCCGCGATCCGCGCGGAGATCGCCGAGGCGGGACGCCTGCGCAGGGAGGCGGAGGCGATGCTGAAGGATGCAGAGGCGCGGCGTCGGGCGGCCTTGGACGAAGCGAAGGTGCTGCTCGAAGGGGCGAGGGCCGAAGCCGAGCACCTGGCTGCCACGGCCGCCAAGGAGGCCGAGCAGGCCGCACGGCGGCGCGAGCGGATGGCGATCGACCGCATCGCGGCCGCCGAGAAGGCCGCCGTCACGGCGGTGAGGATCGCGGCCGTCGAGATCGCAACCGGTGCCGCTGCCGATGTGATCCGGCAGGAACTCGACGCCGGCGCCGACGCCGCGCTTGTCAATCGCGCGATCACCGCGCTCCCGGCTGCACTCGCGCGCAAGATCGCTTGAGGCAGAGTCGCGGGAGACGCGCTTTGCTCAGGTGGTCGGGCTTGGGGCGTCTTTGGGGATCAGTCCCTCTTCTCTGAGCGCTGCCCAGAAGGCGGCCGGGATGACCGCGCGCATCATGGCCGCGTTCTCCCTCATCTCGGCGGGATTGCGAGCGCCGGCGATCACGGCGCGAACAACGGGGTGGGCGGCGGAGAATTGCAGCGCCGCGGCCTTGATGGGCACCCCGAACCGATCGCAGCAACGCCCGAGGCGGTTTCGCCGCTCGAGCATTGCCGGGGATGCGGCCCGGTAATCGAAGGTGGTGCCGCCGGCGAGCAGACCGGAGTTGTAGGGCCCGCCTGCCACAATCCCGACGCCACGCTCCCCACAGGCAGGAAAGAGCGTTTTGAGGGCACTGGTGTCGAGCAGCGTGTAGCGGCCCGCGAGCAGAAAGAGATCGGGTTCGGCCTCCTCGAGTGCGCTGAGGCAAGGCTCGATCCGGTTTACGCCGAGGCCCCAGGCGCCGATCGTTCCCGCCTTCTTCATCGCTGCGAGGGTCGGCGCCGCCCCGGTCATCGCGGCGGCGAACGTCTCGCGCCAGGCGATTCCGTGCGCATCTTCCGCCGGGTCGTGGATCCAGACGATGTCGATACGCGCAAGCCCAAGGCGCTGCAGGCTGGCCTCGATCGAGCGGCGAGTTCCCTCCGCAGTGTAATCGAATCGGATTCGGAACGGAAGCGCCTCGACATAACCTGCCTGTGCGAGGTCCTGTGCGGGATCAGGTTCGAGCAGCCGGCCGACCTTGGTGGAAAGCACGAACGTTTCGCGACGATGACGCCGCAGGAAGGCGCCCACCCGGTGCTCCGAGAGTCCGGCGCCGTAGAGAGGGGCAGTGTCGAAGTAGCGAACACCCTCTTCCCAGGCGACGGCGAGCGTGGCGGCAGCATCCGCCTCCGCGACCGGGGCGAAGAGGTTTCCGAGCGGCGCGCCGCCGAGCCCGAGGCCCGGCGGGGGAAGTGCGGCCGGGCGCTCCATCACCACCGCACCCAAAGGTTCAGTTGCAGTTGAAGCACTGGAAGTCATTACTTGGAAATTCCTGCGCGCTGGCCATGTAACTCGCGCGGGCGGCGATCGGCAGGTAAGGCAGATCGTCGAGGCGCGCGAGTATCTGTTTGGGCGGCAAGGTGAACACCGGCGGCGTCAGCACCCGCGTCGCGGTCTCTTGCGTCGGGTTCGCGGCCAGCGCGAGGAGCGCGTTCACCACTGCCTGCGAAGGAGCGTCGGGTGCAATTCCGACCGCTGCGCGCACCTCGGTTCGGGCACGCAGCATCTCCAGCTTGGTGAGCGGGGACATCGTGTTCCAGCGCGGGCTCGCGGTGAGCTCTCCCGCCAGATAGTCGATCGCCATCACGGCGTGGATCGCATTGATCAGGTTGCCGCGGGTGCGGGCCGGGTTCGCGAACGCCCACGCGGCAGTGTTGATCGCCATGATGTCGTTGTCGGCGTTGCTGCCGAAGGCGCCCGCCGGCAGCGTGGCGGTACTGGGCGTAGGCGTCACCGCGCAGCCGGCGAGAGCCAGCGTCAAAACTACGATGAGAGCGGTGCGATGCATCGCTTCCTCCTCTGCCCGGAGCGTTTCTCCGATCTCTACGCGACACGGCAGGGCGCGGATCTCGTGCGGCACGCTGGTTTGTGCAAGACCCGTCCGCGGAAATGCGAAGGGCGTGGCGCCGTGCGCGGAGATCGCACTGCATTCCCTCCCGGCCGGGCCGAGGCCGCTCAGGCGCTGACGGCGGACTCCGCTCGCATCGGCTCCGCGCCGGCCAGCCCGAGCATCAGGGCGATGTTCTGCACGGCGGCCCCGGCCGCACCCTTGCCGAGATTGTCGAGCCGCGCCACCAGCACCGCCTGGCGGTGCGCCTCATTCGCGAACACGCGGAGCTCGAGCAGGTCGGTCCCGTTCAGCGCCTCGGGCTCGATCCGCCGGTCGGCGGGAAGCGGCGCTACGCCAACCAGCTTTGCCCCCGCGTAGTGCCGGGAGAGTGCGGCGGCGAGATCGGCCGGCCGCGGGCGCGCGGGCAGCAGATCAAGATGGAGCGGCACCGCGACCAGCATGCCCTGGCGGAAATGCCCGACCGAAGGGACAAAGATCGGCCGCCGCGAGAGCCCCGCGTAGCGATGCAGCTCCGGGATATGCTTGTGCGTCAAGCCGAGAGCGTAGAGCTCGAAGGCGGGCCCCCGCGCGGTCTCGTGTGCGGAAATCATGCTGCGCCCGCCACCCGAATAGCCGCTCACCGCATGGATGGCGACCGGATAATCGTCTGGCAGCAGACCCGCATCGACGAGCGGGCGGATCAGCGCGATCGCGCCGGTCGGATAACAGCCGGGATTGGTGACCCGGCTTGCCGCGGCAATGCGATCCGCCTGGCCGGGTGCCATCTCGGGGAATCCGTAGATCCAATCCGGATGCACGCGATGCGCGGTGCTTGCGTCGAGGAGCTTCGGCGCCGCGGGGCCGAGTTCCGCGGCGAGGGCGACCGACTCGCGCGCCGCCTCGTCGGGCAGGCAGAGCGCGACGAGATCGACCTCCGCCATCAGCGCGCGGCGCGCCGCCGGGCTTTTCCTCCCTGCCTCGGGCAAGCTGCGGACAGTGACGCCCGGCATCGAGGTCAAGCGGCGGCGGAGATCGAGCCCCGTCGTGCCAGCCTCGCCATCGATGAATACCGCGAACTGCCGAGCCGCCATGCCGCCCTCCTTCTCGGGGCCGATCGTTTGCTCATCCCCGGGAGGAATGCAAGCAGCGCGCCGGCCGGCCGCATGTCGCTTCGGGCGACCTCAGTCAGGGCCACAAGAACCAGAAGCCCCCGATCAGTGCTGCAGTGAAGTAGATCGAGGCCAGGAAGCAGGAACCGAGGGGAATGAAGAAAGGCGCACCCCCGCGCCAGAATTGGAAGTCGCCCGGCATGTGGCCGAAGAGCGGCCAGATCAGGCCGAGCCCCGCAAGTGCAATGCCGGCGACGATCAGGAGGCGCGCGACCATGCTGCTATTCCGCCGCCTCAGCCTGGCCGCGCCAGTCCGAGACCGCGATGCGCGGCATCTCGAAGCGGTCGCGTGTGCGGGTGTACCAGCCGCGCCCATGCATGCGCCCGATCAGGTCGAGCTTCGGAGTGTCGATGTAACACTTCGCAGCGTCCAGCACGGCGTCGTCACGCACGTGCATCGCGACCACGCGGCCGAACACCACCGAACGGTCGATGCCGAGCTCGACGGTCACGTGCTTGACGCACTCGAGCGCAACAGGGCTTTCGGCGATGCGCGGCGGCTTTACCTTGACCGAGGGGATCGTGGTGAGCCCCGCCTCTTCGAGCTCGCGCACCTCCGGTTCCCATTCGATCGCGGTGACGTTCATTGCCGCGGCCTCATCTGCGTTGACGAGGTTCACCACGAATTCGGGCCGGTTGCGGATGTTGACCGCGGTATCCTTGCTGCGGCCTGGGCCCCGCCCGCCGATGCCGATCACCACCACCGGAGGATCCTGCGAAACCGCATTGAAGAAGGAGAACGGCGCTGCGTTCACCCGCCCCTCCAGATCGAGGGTGACCACCCAAGCGATCGGCCTGGGCACGACGGTTGAAACCAGGAGCTTGTAACGGTTCTCCGGGCTGATGCGGTCGAACTCGAACAGCATCGCAGCAAAATCCTTTTCGTTTCCGCCGACCCTTATAGCAGCCCGCTGCGACCCTCGGCGCGTGACAGGCCCGCGGCGGGTCGCTCCCTGCGCTCGCCGCATTCTGTTGCCTTTCACCTTGAAAGCTGTTGCCTTTCGTTCTATAAATTCAGCTTACTGACGAACCCGCCCGTTGCAGGCGTGGGAGAAGAGGGGAGGCGTTGCTTCTCGCATGTCCGCGCCAGTCGTGCCCTGCGGCCGGAGGGCCCTCTCTCTGCCGCGCTCCACCGAGGGTCGCGCCGCCGGAGGCCGCATACGTTGAACATCGGGAGCAGGAGTGCGGTGCTGCGGCGCCGGTTGAAGATTGCCGACTGGATCCGCCAGCACGGCCAGATGCGCGTGGACGAGCTGAGCGAGGCACTTGCCGTTTCCACCGTCACCATCCGTGCCGACCTCAATTATCTCGAGGAGCAGGGGCTGCTCGTGCGCAGTTTCGGCAAGGCGATCGCTGCCAAGGTGTCGCATCCGCGCGAGCGACCATCCGGCGAACCGCTCGGCAAATCCCTCGCGATGCCGATGCTCCGGCTTGCCAGCCGGATCATCGAGGCCGACCATGTGCTTCTCATCGGGCACGGGGAACTGCCGATGCAGATCATCCCGTTGCTTGCGGAGATCCAGGGTCTTTCGCTCATCCTGGCCGCGCTTGAAGCTGTGCCGCTTGCGCGCCACCTGCTCGATGCCCGCATTCATCTGCTCGGCGGGGAGATCGGTCCTGACTCCTGTTCGCTCGAAGGCTCGCAGGCGCTGCGCAGTCTCGAGTTCTACCCGCTCACCCACTTCCTCATGCAGGCCGAGATGTTGAGCAGCGAGGCGGGTCTCCTGCTTGCCTCGAAGGCCGCCGAGCGCTTCTGCACCGCTGCTTGTCGCCGCGCCGCGCGACGAATCGTGCTGGTCGAGCGTCCCGCGCTCTCGCTCGAACGACGCCTTTCCGAGATTCCTCTCACCCTTCTCACGGACGCGATCTTTCCTACCTCGCCCAGCACCCGCTCGCGCGGCGTTCTGGCCGCCACCGGCTTCGTCCTCCTCGCTGCGGAGCCAGGTGCAGCCGCCCATTTCTCGCGCCTGCACCTTCAGACGGGCGCTGCTCCCGGAGCTCCCCCATGACCCTCTCCGCCATCAAGCCCGGAAAGATCGTCACGATCGGCGAGATTCTCGTGGACATTATGGCGCTCGAGCGCGGTCGAGGCTTCCTCGAGCCGCTCAACCTCCGTGGTCCGTTTCCCGGCGGCGCACCGGCGATCTTTATCGCCCAGGCCGCTCGCCTCGGTCATGCCGCCGCCATCATCAGTTGCGTCGGCGACGATGATTTCGGCTGGCTCAACATCGAACGGCTCAAGCGCGGCAGGGTGGACGTGAGTGCCGTCCGCGTGCATGAGGATCATGTCACTGCGAGTGCCTTTGTGCGCTACCGGGAGGATGGCGAGAGGGATTTCCTTTTCAATCTCAAGCGCAGCGCTGCCGGCCAGACCGAGATCGACCAACCGGCGCGTGCGCTTTTGGCCGAGTGTGCGCATTTTCATATTATGGGTTCTTCGCTTTTTTCGTTTCATCTCATTGACGAGGTGAAGAAGGCGATCGAGATCGTGAAGGCGAACGGTGCCACCGTCTCGTTCGATCCCAATATCAGGAAAGAGATGATGGACATCGCCGAGATGCGGGCCGGTCTCGAGCTGATGCTCCAGTACTGCGACATTTTTCTGCCGAGCGGCCCGGAGCTGGTGATCCCGACCGAGGCGAAATCCGAACCGGCGGCAATCGCAGAACTGCTGGAGCTCGGAGTCGGCTGCATTGTCGTGAAGCGTGCCGCAAGGGGTTCGAGCTACTATGATCGCGACCGCGCGATCGATTGTCCGGGGTACAAGGTCGTCGAGGCGGATCCCACCGGCGCGGGCGACTGCTTTGGCGCCACGTTCGTTACCTGTCGCCGCTCTGGCCTGCCGGTCGAGGAGTGCCTCAGTCTTGCCAATGCGGCCGGCGCGCTTGCCGTCAGCCGGCAGGGCGGAATGGAAGGGATCTCCACCCTGAGAGAGATGCGCGCGCTCATCGCAAACGCCTCCTGAGGGTGGACCACGCGGTGCTCCCCCGCGAGGCGGTCATCGGCGTTGATGTCGGCACGGCCGCGGCGCGTGCGGGCATCTTTGCGCTCGACGGCGCCTGCCTCGGCCAAGCCGAGCATCCGATTGCCGTCTGGCGCTCCGGCGCCGATCAGGCCCAGCAATCCTCCGCGGATATCTGGGCGGCGGTCGTGGCCGCGGTCAGTCGGGCCGGTGCCGCCTCCGGCCCGGTGCGGGCCCGCGGCATCGGGTTCGACGCCACGTGCTCGCTCGTTGTTCTCGGGTCGGATGCCAGTCCCCTGCCGGTCGGGGCGGATCCAGACACGGACGGGGCGAGCCCCGTGCAGGACGTGATCCTCTGGATGGACCATCGCGCGCTTACCGAGGCCACGGACATCAACGCCACCCGCCATCCCGTCCTCTGCTATCTCGGCGGGGGAATCTCTCCCGAGATGCAGACGCCGAAGCTGCTCTGGCTGCACCGCCATCGGCCCGAAATTTTTGGCCGCGCGCGGCATTTCCTCGATCTGCCCGACTTCCTGACCTGGCGCGCCACCGGCGCCTTTTCGCGTTCGCTCTGCTCGACGGTCTGCAAATGGACGTATCTCGGCCACGAGGGGCGCTGGGACGAGAGCTACTTCCATGCGATCGGCCTCGGCATGCTGGCCGAGGAGCGGTTCGCCCGCATCGGCACGGAGATTCTCCCGCCCGGCGCTCCGGTTGGCGAGGGTCTCTCGCCGGGTGCCGCCGCAGAACTCGGCCTTCCATCCGCCACGCCGGTCGCTGCCTCCGCGATCGATGCGCATGCCGGTGGTATCGGCCTTGTCGGTGCCTCCCTCGACGGCCATGCGCCGGGCAGGACCGCGCTTTCGCGGCGTCTTGTCCTGATCGGGGGTACTTCGAGCTGCCACATGGCGGTTTCGGCAGAACCCCGTTTCGTCCCCGGCGTCTGGGGCCCCTATTTCGGTGCGATGGTGCCGGATCTCTGGCTCAACGAGGGCGGGCAGTCCGCCACCGGGGTGCTGATCGATCATGTCATCACGACGCATGCCGCCTATCCCAAGCTTGCCGAAGCCGCTCGCGGCACCGGCCTCTCGATTTACGAAGTTCTCAATGCGCGCCTTGAAGTTCTTGCCGAGGGCCGGGATCCGGCCACGCTGACAGCCGATCTTCATCTCCTTCCCGATTTTCACGGCAACCGTTCTCCGCGCGCGGACCCGTCGCTTCGCGGCATGGTCTCCGGGCTTACGCTTGCGGCCGGGCCCGACGATCTCGCCCGCCTTTACCTCGCAACCATTCAGGCGATCGCCTACGGCACGCGCCACATCGTCGAGACGCTGAACGGTGCCGGGTATGCGATCGACCTCGTGCTTGCCGCCGGCGGAGGCACACGCAATTCTCTCTTCCTCCGCGCGCACGCCGATGCGCTGGGCCTGCCGATCGCGCTCGCGCGCGAACCCGAGGCGGTGCTGCTCGGCGCGGCAATCCTCGGTGCGGTCGCCGGGCGGGCTTATCCCGACATTCCCGCGGCGATGGCGGGGATGAGCCGCATCGGGCGTGTCATCTCCCCGGCAACCGGTGCGACGGCGCGCTACCATGAGGCGAAATACGCAGTCTTCCAGCGCCTTTACGCGGATCAGATGGCCTATCGGGCGCTGATGCAGGGCGCCGGCTGATCCGACCGGTCTTAACGCATTCGTGCTGCGGCCGTGGCCAGGCGTCGTGGTCCCGTCGAATCCGGGTTGACTTTCTAAACGAAAGTAATTTACCTTCAAATAATAAGGCGAATAGGGCACAAAGCCCGCCGACAGCCAGGGAGAGACGCAAGATGCACCCATCCGCATCCGGCCGCTCGTGCGCCTTCCCCGCGCCGCTGCCCCGGCGTGGCGCCGCCTTTCCCTGCCTCGCCCGCCGGCCACGCCCGCAGCCATGGAAGGATCAGCCACGATGAAGGAACGTCGCTTCGCCGTCGCACCGCTCGCAGCCGGCCTCCTCGCCGGGGCGCTCCTCGCGCCGATTGCCGCCACCGCCGCCACCCTCACGATCGCTACCGTCAACAACCCCGACATGCTGGTGATGCAGAAGCTCTCGCCCGCGTTCACCAAGGAGACCGGCATCAAGCTCAACTGGGTGGTGCTGCCGGAGAACACGCTCCGCCAGCGCGTCACTACCGACATCGCGACGCATGCTGGAAGTTTCGATATCGTAACGATAGGCACCTATGAGGCGCCGCTCTGGGCGAAGAACCACTGGCTCGATCCGGTCGGCAATCTCGGCGCCGCCTACGATCTCGCCGATATCTTCCCCTCTGTTCGCGCCGGGCTTTCCTACAACCGCACGCTCTATGCCGTGCCGTTCTATGCCGAAAGCTCGATGACCTATTACCGGAAGGACCTCTTCAAGGCCGCCGGCCTCACCATGCCGGCGCACCCTACCTATGACGAGATCAAAACGTTCGCCGACAAGCTCACCGATCCTGCCAAAGGGATTTACGGCGTCTGCCTGCGCGGCCTGCCCGGCTGGGGCGAGAACATGGCCTATCTCACAACGCTCGTGAACACATTCGGCGGCGAGTGGTTCAACATGAAGTGGGAGCCGCAGCTCACCAGCCCCGCCTGGGAGAAGGCAATCACCTTCTATGTGGATCTGATGAAGAAGGACGGGCCGCCGAACGCAACCTCCAACGGCTTCACCGAGAATCTCGCCCTCTTCTCCACCGGCAAATGCGGCATGTGGATCGACGCCACCGTCGCCGCCGGCTACCTCTATGATCCGGCGAAGTCGAAGGTTGCGGCCGATGTTGCCGTGGCCCCGGCGCCCACGGACGTGACGCCTCATGGTGCCCATTGGCTGTGGTCGTGGGCGCTTGCGATCCCCGTCTCCTCCCGCCAGGCCGTGGATGCCCGGAAGTTCCTCGCCTGGGCCACCTCGAAGTCCTACATCGGCCTCGTCGGGCGCACGCAGGGCTGGGTCGCCGTCCCGCCGGGCACGCGCGAATCGACCTACAAGAATCCGGAGTATCTGAAGGCCGCGCCGTTCGCGCCACTGGTCGAGCAGATGATCCTGTCTGCGGATCCTTTGCATCCGACCATGAATCCGGTGCCCTACACGGGGGTCCAGTTCGTCGGCATTCCCGAATTCCAGGGTATCGGGACGACGGTTGGCCAGGACATCGCCGCCGCGCTTGCCGGGCGTGAAACGGTGGCGCAGGCGTTGCAGAGCGCCGAGGCCTCGACCCGGCGCACCATGACGGAGGCCGGCTACATCAAATAGCCGGCGGAGATCCGTGGCAAGGGCGCGGCGATGAGCAGCACGGCGCTCGCAGGGCGGGTGGTGGCGGCGGAGTCGCTCGCGCGCGCACGCCGCCGCTCCTCGTGGCTGCTGTTGTTTCCGGCTGTCATTCTGCTCGGCGCCTGGGCGTTCGTCCCGCTCGTGATGACGCTCCGCTATTCGTTCGAACGCTACAATCTTCTCTACCCCGAGCGCCGCGGCTTTGCCGGCCTTCTCAACTACAACCTCCTCCTCACGGATCCTGCCTTCTGGACGGCGATCTTCAACACGCTCGTCCTCACGCTCGGCGTGCTCGCCATCACGATCATCCTCGGAACGCTCTTTGCTCTGCTTCTGAACCAGAACTTTCCGGGCCGCGGAATCGCCCGGCTGATGGTGATCGCGCCCTTCTTCGTGCTGCCGCCGGTCGCTGCCCTGATCTTCAAGAACCTGCTGTTCGATCCTCTGAACGGCCTCGTCGGCTGGCTCTTCAAGCTGGTCGGCCTGCACCCGATCGCCTGGTTCACCACCGCGCCCATGATCGCGCTCGTGATGATCGTTGCCTGGGAGTGGACGCCTTTCGCCACACTGATCCTGCTTACCGCCCTGCAATCGCTCGATACGGACCAGCTCGAGGCCGCGCGCATGGACGGTGCGAAGCCGCTCAGTCGCATCATCTATATCGTGCTGCCGCACCTCGCGCGGCCGGCCACCATCACGATCATGATGGAGTCGATTTTTCTGCTTTCGATCTTTGCCGAGATCCTGACCACGACAGCCGGCGGCCCCGGCACCGCGACCACGACGCTCACCTATCTCATCTATATCCGGGCGTTGCTCGACTTCAACATCGGCGGCGCCTCGGCCGCCGGCGTGCTGGCGATCGTGCTTGCCAATATCGTCGCGCTCTTCCTGATGCGCGCGGTCGCGCGCAACATCGAGACCTGACCCGATGCAGCACGACAAGGCCCCGCTCTCCGGCGCCATCGCGGCCTGGATCGTCGCCTGCCTGATGTTTTTTCCCATCCTCTGGATGACCGTCACCGCCTTCAAGACCGAGGGCGAGGCGGTCGCCATCCCGCCGATCATCCTCTTCCGTCCGGTGCTGCAAAGCTTCGCCGCCGCCACCGCCCAGTCCGGCTACCTGCTGTTCGCTGCCAACAGCGTCATCGTCAGTTTCGCCTCCACCGCGCTCGCCATTCTCATCGCCTTTCCTGCCGCCTATGCGATGGCCTTCCAACCCGGTAAACGCACCAAGGACCTCCTCGTCTGGATGCTTTCGACGAAGATGCTGCCACCGGTCGGCGTTCTTGTACCCGTCTATCTGATTTTTCGCGACGCGGGCCTGCTCGACACGCGCGCCGGCCTCGTGATCGTCGACACGCTGATGAACCTCCCGATCGTCGTCTGGATGCTCTTCTCGTTCTTCCGTGATATTCCGCGCGACATCCTGGAGGCCGCGCGCATGGACGGGGTCGGCCCGCGCGGGCAGATGACGCATCTCTTGCTTCCTCTGGCCTCGCCCGGAATTGCCTCGGCCGCTCTCCTCGCGATCATCCTGTCGTGGAACGAATCCTTCTGGAGCATCAACCTTACCGCCGCCCACGCCGGCACCCTCGCCGCCTATATTGCCCGGTATTCGGCGCCCGAGGGCCTGTTCTGGGCGAAGCTCTCGGCCGCCTCGGTGCTTGCGGTGGCACCGATTCTCCTGTTCGGCAGCCTGGCGCAGCGCCGCCTGGTGCGCGGCCTCACCGTCGGCGCCGTGAAGTAGGATCGTCGATGGCGGCACTCGAGCTCCGGCAGGTTGGCAAGTGGTACGGCGGCTTTGAGGCCGTGAAATCCGTTGATCTCGCCATCGCCGATCGGGAGTTCATGGTCTTCGTGGGACCCTCGGGCTGCGGGAAGACCACGCTTCTCCGGATGATCGCCGGCCTCGAGGACATCACGTCGGGCGATTTCCTCATCGATGGGGCGCGTGCGAACGCCGTTCCGCCTGACAAGCGCGGGCTTGCGATGGTCTTTCAGTCCTACGCGCTCTATCCGCACATGACGGTCGCACAGAACATGGGCTTTGCGCTCAAGATGGCGGGCCGGCCGCGTGCGGAGATCGAGGCGAAGGTGCGCGAGGCTGCGCGCATCCTCCGGCTCGAGGCCGAGCTTGGACGCAAGCCGCGCATGCTTTCAGGCGGCCAGCGCCAGCGCGTCGCCATCGGGCGGGCGATCGTTCGCAATCCGAAGGGCTTCCTGTTCGACGAGCCACTTTCCAATCTCGATGCGGCGTTGCGCGTGCAAATGCGAACCGAGCTTGTCAAGCTGCATCGCAGCCTCGATGCGACGATGATCTACGTGACGCATGATCAGATCGAGGCGATGACGATGGCTGACCGGATCGTCGTCCTGAACCAGGGCGAGGTGGCGCAGGTCGGCACGCCGCTCGATCTCTACCACCGGCCGGCCAACCTCTTCGTTGCCGGCTTCATCGGCTCACCCAAGATGAATTTCTTTCCTGCCCGCGTCGCCGGCGTGGCGAACGGGTCACTTTCGCTTGCCCTCGATGGTGGTGCCACGGTGGCCCTCGCCGCACAGGGTGCTCCGCCCGCCGCTGGCGCCGCCCTTACCCTTGGCGTCCGGCCGGAGCATTTCGTGCTCGCCGCCGAAGGCCCGCTCGCCGGCAGCGTCGATGTGGTGGAGCATCTGGGTGCGGAAACGATCCTCTACGTCAAGGAGAGCCGCGGGGCGATCATCGTCGTGCGTACCGACGATCTCGCGCACGTTCGCCCGGGCGAAGCGGTTCACCTTGTGCCGCGCCTTGATCGCGTCAGCCTCTTCGATGCCGAGGGAAGAGCGATCGCCGACAGCTCTGCTACCTGAGTGAAACGTGAGGAGTCCGCATGTATCGCGAGAAGTTCTCTCTCACCGGCCGCCACGCGATCGTCACCGGCGGGGGCCGCGCGATCGGGCTTGCGTGTGCACATGCCCTGGCCGAAGCCGGTGCGCACGTAACGATCGCCGACAAGGATCCGATGGTGGCGGAAGAAGGGAGGGCAACACTCGCGGCGGCCGGCCTCGGGGCCGATACGCTGTCGCTCGACGTCACGGATTCCGCGGCCGTTACCGAGGCCGCCACTGCCCTCAACCGTCGGTTCGGCGCGATCGATATTCTCGTCAACAATGCGGGCATCGCACGCTCGGGGACGCCGGCGGAAGCGGTTGCGGATGAGCTTTGGCTGGATGTGCTCAACGTCAACCTCAACGGTACTTTCTGGTGCGCGCGTACGTTCGGCGCTGCCATGCTTGCCCGGGGGCGCGGCGCCATCGTCAATATCGGCTCGATGTCCGGTTTCATCGTCAACAAGCCGCAGGAGCAGAGCTACTACAACGCCTCGAAGGCGGCCGTGCATCATCTGACGCGCTCGCTCGCCGCCGAGTGGGCCGGGCGGGGCGTGCGCGTGAATGCTGTCGCGCCCACTTATATCGACACGCCGCTGACGCGCTTCGGCATGGAGGATCCGGAACTCAACCGTGCCTGGCTCGAGATGACGCCGATGCACCGTATCGGCCAGCCCGAGGAGATCGCCTCGGTCGTGCTGTTCCTTGCCTCCGACGCGGCGAGCCTGATGACCGGCGCGATTGTGCTGGCCGACGGCGGCTACACCTGCTGGTAGGAGGCTCACGTTGAGCGGAAAGCTCGCCGGCAGGTACGCCGCCGTCACCGGCGGGGCGCGGGGCATCGGCCGGGCGATCGCAGAGCGCTTCGCCGCCGAAGGGGCACGCGTCTGCATTGCCGACGTCTCCGAGGCGGCCGGGGCCGCCACCGCTGCCGCCATCGGTCCGGCCGTGCATTCCTTTTGTCTTGACGTGACGAGCGCCGCCTCGATTGCCGCCTTTACCGCCGCGACCGAAGCCCGGGGTGGGCTCGATATCCTCGTCAACAACGCTGCGGTCTTCGAGATGGCGCCGTTCCTCGAGATCACCGAGGCAAGCTATGATCGTGTCTTTGCCATCAACGTGAAGGGCCTCCTCTTCACGCTGCAGGCGATCGCCCGGCAGATGGTCAAGCTCGGCCGGCGCGGCGCCATCATCAACCTCGCCTCCCAGGCCGGCCGGCGCGGGGAGGCGCTGGTCGGCGTCTACTGCGCGAGCAAGGCCGCGGTCATCAGCCTGACGCAATCGGCCGGCCTCGGCCTGATCCGGCAGGGGATCCGCGTCAACGGCATCGCTCCGGGCGTGGTCGATACCGCCATGTGGACGGAGGTGGACGCGCTCTTCGCGCACTACGAGCATCGCCCGATCGGCGAGAAGAAGCGCCTGGTCGGTGAGGCGGTCCCCTATGGTCGGATGGGCCGGCCCGAGGACCTTGCCGGCGCGGCGGTCTTCCTTGCCTCCGACGATGCCGAATACGTGGTCGCGCAGACGCTCAACGTGGATGGCGGCAACTGGATGAGCTAGCCTTGGCTCGGTCAGGCGGCTATGGCGGGCGGGCAGCACGCCCATCCGCACCGGCAAGCCGATCGGAGCTCTCTGATGGCCAGCAACTTCAATAATCCTTACATTGCTCCGTTCGACTATGTCGTCTTCGGCGGTACCGGGGATCTCGCCAGCCGCAAGCTCCTGCCAGCGCTCTTCCGCCGCGACCGCGACGGCCAGATCCCGCCCCCTTCGCGCGTCATCGCGGCCGCCCGTTCCGTGCTCTCGCGTTCGGAGTACCAGGCGCACGTCGAGACGAGCCTTCGCCAGTTCCTCGATGGCGAGGACCTCGACGGACAGACCTGGACGCGCTTTCGCGAGCGGCTGCATTTCGTTTCGCTTGATGCCACGGGCGAGGCCGGCTGGCCGGATCTTGTCTGCCTGCTCGACGATTCCCCTCGCGAGGTCCGCGTTTTCTATCTCGCGACCGCGCCGCATCTCTTTGGCCCGATTGCGCACCGGATCAAGGCCTCGGGAGCGCAGAGCCCCGACGCCCGCCTGGTGCTCGAAAAGCCGATCGGCAACGACCTTGCCTCTGCCCGCCGCATCAATGACGAGGTCGGCGCGGTTTTTGCCGAGCCGCGCATCTTTCGCATCGACCACTATCTCGGCAAGGAGACGGTTCAGAATCTCCTCGTGCTGCGCTTCGCCAATGCTCTCTTTGAGCCGCTCTGGCAGAGCCACACGATCGATCATGTGCAGATCACCGTCGCCGAAAGCATTGGCATCGAGGGTCGCGGCATCTATTACGATCGCACCGGCGCGCTGCGCGACATGGTGCAGAACCATCTCATCCAGCTTCTCTGCCTGGTCGCCATGGAACCGCCTGCCTCCCTCGACCGCGAGGCGGTGCGTGACGAAAAAATCAAGGTTTTGCATGCGCTTGCTCCGATCTCGGCCGCCGATGTGACGCACAAGACAGTGCGCGGCCAGTACCGCTCCGGCGCGATCGCGGGTTCGCCGGTCCGGGGCTATCTCGAGGAGCCAGACGTGTCTGCCTCGAGCGGCACCGAGACCTTCGTCGCCATCAAGGCGGAGGTCCGCAACTGGCGGTGGGCGAGGGTGCCCTTTTATCTGCGCACCGGCAAGCGGATGCCGCAGAAGGTCTCAGAGATCGTCATCCAGTTCCGGCCCGTGCCGCACTGGATCTTCCCTAGCAACGGCAGCGACGCTTCTCCGAACCGGTTGATCATCCGGGTGCAGCCGGACGAGCACATCCGCCTCAGCCTTTGGATGAAGGAGCCGGGACCGGGCGGGCTCAGGCTCCGCTCCGCGGCGCTCAATCTCAGTTTCGCGGAGGCCTTCAAGGGCCGCTTTCCGGACGCCTACGAGCGGCTCCTGATGGATGTCGTGCGTGGCAATGCCACGCTTTTCATGCGTCGGGACGAGGTCGAAGCCGCCTGGGGCTGGATCGACCAGATCCTCGGCGCCTGGGCGGAAGCCGGGGATCGGCCACGTCCCTACACCGCCGGCACCTGGGGACCGTCGGCGGCGATTGCACTGATCGAGCGGGACAACCGCACCTGGTTCGAGGAGACGCTCGACATCCCCTGAGGGAGACCGCCATGCCGATTGCACCGATCGCCGCCGTGACGCGCCGCATCCGGGAGCGGAACACCGGACCGCGCGAGGCCTATCTCGTCCGCCTCGATGCCGCCGCCACTGCGGGCGTGCAGCGCGGCGGTATTGGCTGCGGCAATCTCGCCCATGCCTTCGCGGCCTGCGCTGCGGCCGACAAGGCGGATCTCAAAGGCACGGAAAAGCCCAATATCGCGGTTGTCTCCGCCTACAACGACATGCTTTCCGCGCACCAGCCGTTCGAGCGCTTTCCGGCCCTCATCAAGGAGGCCGTGCGGAAGGCGGGCGGCGTCGCCCAGTTTGCCGGGGGCGTGCCGGCCATGTGCGACGGCGTTACCCAGGGTCGTACCGGCATGCAGCTTTCTCTCTTCAGCCGCGACGTGATCGCGCTCGCCGCCGCCGTTGCCCTTTCGCACGACGTATTCGATGGCGCGCTCATGCTCGGGGTATGCGACAAGATCGTTCCCGGCCTTGTTATCGCCGCCCTCCGCTTCGGCCATCTGCCGGTGATCTTCGTGCCCGCCGGCCCGATGCCCTCGGGCCTTTCCAACGTCGAGAAAACCCGCATCCGCCAACTCCACGCGGAGGGAAAGATCGGCCGCGCGGAGCTGCTCCAGGCGGAAATGCAATCCTACCACGCACCCGGCACCTGCACTTTCTACGGCACGGCAAACTCGAACCAGATGCTGATGGAGATCATGGGGCTCCATTTACCGGGTGCCTCCTTCGTGAACCCGAACACGGAGTTGCGCGACGCCCTTACCGCCGCCGCCGCGCGCCGCGTTCTTGCGATCACGGCGCTCGGCAACGAATTCTCCCCGATCGGCCGCCTGATGGACGAACGCGCCGTGGTCAACGGCATGGTGGGCCTGCTCGCCACGGGCGGCTCGACCAACCACACGATCCATCTCGTTGCCATGGCGGCGGCCGCCGGGCATCGCGTCACCTGGCAGGATTTCGCGGATCTTTCCGAGCACGTGCCGCTGCTCGCGCGCATCTATCCGAACGGCTCGGCGGACGTGAACCAGTTCCACCGTGCCGGCGGTACGGCCGTGCTGATTGCAAGCCTGCTGGACCACGGCCTGCTACACGAGGACGCAAAGACAGTGTGGGGCGAAGGGCTTCTTCCCTACCGCACGTGCCCGGTTCTCGAGGGCAGTGCGCTTGCCTGGCGTTCCGTCTCTTCTGCCAGCGCCGATGAAACCGTGTTGCGCACGGCCGAGCGTCCGTTCAGCCCAGATGGTGGGCTTCGCATCCTGACCGGCAATCTCGGCCGTGCGGTGATAAAGACCTCCGCTCTCAAGCCTGAACACCAGGTGATCGAGGCGCCGGCGCGCGTGTTCCGTGACCAGGAGGAGTTCCTCAGCGCTTTCAAGGCGGGTGGGCTTGCGGGCGATTTCGTTGCCGTGATTCAGTACCAGGGGCCGAAGGCCAACGGGATGCCAGAATTGCACAAGCTCACGCCCGCCCTGGGTGTGCTGCAGGATCGCGGCTTCCGCGTTGCCCTCGTCACTGATGGGCGGATGTCCGGTGCCTCGGGCAAGGTTCCGGCCGCCATCCATGTCAGCCCGGAATGTGCCGCCGGCGGCGCGCTCGCTCGCGTGCGCGACGGTGATCCCATCCGGCTCGACTGCCGGGCCGGCCGACTCGATGTGCTGCTGGATGCTGCGACGTTTTCCTCGCGCCTGTTGCCCGAGGTCGATCTTTCCGAAAACGAGGCAGGACTTGGCCGCGAGCTTTTTGCTCCGTTCCGCCGCGCCGTAAATGGCGCGGACGAAGGGGCGACGATCTTCGCCTGAGGTGCGGCAAAGTGCCTGACACGATACGGGAAGATCGCTATCCTCGGGTGGTTGGGAGATCGCAGAATGGTGCATGAAATGAGCCAGCCTGCATTCCGCGCATGGTCGGAGCGCGAGACGCGCCGCCCCGAAGCAATCTGAAGAGCCGGGCGGCCGCGCGGCCGTCCCGTGATCCCGACCAGGCCGCAGGCGCTCGTCCTCTCCGAATACGCCGGCCAACGGCCCGCGCGGGTGCAATATGTGTCGAGTCCGGAACAAATCTCGCTGTTCCGCCGCTGTTCTGAGCGGACCTGCCTCTCCGTATCGGCCGCGACCGGCCTTGATCGAACGCCGCTTCGCCTCCGCCGTCACGATTTCCCTTGCCGCAATGGGTCATCGCCGCACAGGATGGTCCACCAAGGGTGCCGTGCGAAGCTCCCGGGTAGTGTTGTCACCTGCGACGACTGCCGAGGGTTTCTCAGGTACGCTTGCCGAAGGAAATCTTCCAGCCGGATATCCGCTTTTTTCTGGCGCGGCTTGACGGAGCGGCAGCGGGTTGCGGCGGCGTTGCGCTCTTTCGCGATTTCGCCGAGGTGAAAAGAATGTACGTACGTGCGGCGTTGCGCGGCCAGGGCGTGGCCCGGGCGCTGCTCGCGCGGATCGAGGAGGAGGCGCGGACCGCCGGTCATTCGGCTCTGCGGCTCGAGACGGGCACGGCACAGCGAGCCGCGCAGCGCTTTTACGAGAAGGAGGGCTTCTGCCGCCGCGATGCCTTCGAGCCGTACGCGGCGTTGCCTCCGGCCGCAATCGCAGGCAGTGTCTTCTTCGAGAAGGGGCTTACCGGATAGGCGCCCCGCCCCTTCCTTGCCAGTGCGCCAGGCGGCATTCTGGGCTCCGAAATGACCGACTCGTCGCGCTGAAATGCCCCAAGGAGAGGCCCGCTCCAGCCGGGAAACCGGCCGCGGCTGGCAATTCTGGATCGACCGCGGAGGCACCTTCACCGATATCGTCGCGCGCGACCCGGCGGGTCGCCTTTCGGTGCACAAACTGCTCAGCGAAAACCCTGGCGCCTACGACGACGCCGCGATCGCCGGCATCCGCGCCGTGCTCGGTGTGGCGCCCAAGGCGCCGATCCCGCCCGGCCGCATCGATGCGGTGAAGATGGGGACGACGGTCGCCACCAACGCGTTGCTCGAGCGCAAAGGCGAACCGACGCTGCTTGTCGTCAACCGCGGCCTCGCCGATCTGCTGCGCATCGGCAATCAGGCGCGCCCTCGCCTTTTCGACCTCAAGATCACGCTGCCCGAGATGCTCTACGCCCGAGTGGCTGAGGTCCCAGGCCGCATCGGCGCTGACGGGGCCGAGATCGAGCCGCTCGACGAGCCGGTCGCGCGCGATGCCTTCCGCGACGCCCGCGCCGCGGGCCTTGTCGCTTGCGCCATCGTCCTGATGCACGCCTGGAGATATCCCGCGCACGAGGAGAGGCTGGCCCGGCTTGCCCATGAGGCGGGCTTCACCCAGGTCTCCGCGAGCCACGCGGTGAGCCCGCTTTTGCGCATCGTTCCGCGCGGCGATACCACCGTGGTGGATGCCTATCTTTCACCGATCCTCCGCCGCTATGTCGGCAAGGTGGCGGGCGAGCTTGCGGGCACGCGCATCTACTTCATGCAGTCGCATGGCGGGCTCGCCGAAGCGGCGCGCTTTCGGGGCAAGGATGCCATCCTCTCCGGTCCTGCCGGCGGCATCGTCGGTGCCGCGCGCACCGCGGCGCTCGCCGGGTATCCACGCATCATCGGCTTCGACATGGGCGGCACCTCCACCGACGTCTCTCTCTATGCCGGTGCGTTCGAGCGCAGCTTCGAGACCGCCGTCGCTGGGGTTCGTCTCCGCGCGCCAATGCTCGCGATCCACACCGTGGCCGCCGGCGGCGGCTCGATCCTCTCTTTCGACGGCGCGCGCCTCCGTGTCGGCCCCGCCAGCGCTGGCGCCGATCCCGGCCCCGCCTGCTATCGGCGTGGCGGCCCGCTCACCGTCACCGATGCCAATGTCTGCGTGGGAAAAATCCAGCCTCGCCATTTCCCCCCGATCTTCGGCCCCAACCACGATCTTCCCCTCGATGCCGCTGTCGCCGAGGCGGGCTTCGCCGCACTCGCCGAAGAAGTAGCTGCCGCCACCGGCAAGCCAGCGGATCCGCGCGCCGTTGCCGCCGACTTCCTTGCGATTGCTGTTGCCAACATGGCGAACGCCATCAAGGAGGTTTCGGTCCGCAAGGGCCATGATCCCGCCTCGTTCGTGCTCGCCTGCTTCGGCGGCGCCGGCGGCCAGCATGCCTGCCTGGTCGCGGACGAATTGGGCATGTCGAGCGTCTTCATCCATCCCTATGCCGGCGTGCTCTCGGCCTATGGGATGGGGCTGGCGGACCAAGCCGTATTGCGCGAGCAGGCGGTCGAACGTGCCTTCGACGAGGCCGCGCTCCCTCTGCTCGAGGCCGTTTCCGCCACTCTTGCAGCCAATGCGACCGCGGCGCTTGTGGCGCAAGGGGCTGATCCGGCGGCGCTCCTCCTCCACCGCCGCGTACATCTTCGCTATGCCGGCACCGAGGCGTCGCTTGCGGTCGATCTCGGTCCGGAAGCGGCACCGATGCGCGCGGCCTTCACCGCGCAGCACCGCGCCCGCTTCGGGTTCGCGACGCCCGACCGCCCGCTGATCGCCGAGGCGGTTGCAGTCGAGGCGGTCGCGCCGGGCGAGGCGGTCACGGAAGCGGAATTGCCTCCTCGCCGCGAGGGTGCACCCGAGCCGATCGATTCTATATCGATCTGGACGGCCGGCGCCGCGCATTCTGCCCCTGTCTTCGACCGCGCGGCCCTGCTCGCGGGGGACAGCATCGCGGGTCCGGCGCTGATCCGCGAAGCGCATGCGACCACGGTGGTCGAGCCGGGCTGGGCGGCGGAGGTCACAAGATTGAACCACGTGCTCCTCTCGCGCATCGCGCCCCGCCCTGGCCTCGCTGCCGCCGGTGGGGCTGCCGAAAACGCCCCCGACCCGATGCTGCTCGAACTCTTCAACAACATCTTCATGAGCGTCGCCGAGCAGGCGGGCGCAGTGTTGCAGAACACGGCGATGAGCGTCAACATCAAGGAGCGGCTGGATTTCAGTTGCGCCTTGTTCGATGCAGCCGGCCGGCTCGTCGCCAATGCGCCGCATGTCCCCGTGCATCTCGGCGCCATGGGCGAGAGCGTGCGCACCGTGATCGCCCGCCGCGGTGCCACGCTCCGCCCGGGTGATGTCGTCGCGCTCAACAATCCCTTCAACGGCGGCACGCATCTCCCGGACGTGACGGTCATCACGCCGGTCTTCAACGAATTGGGACGGGAGATCCGGTTTTTCGTTGGCTCGCGCGGCCACCACGCCGATATCGGCGGCATCACCCCCGGCTCCACGCCGAGCGAGTCGACGACGCTGGAGGAGGAAGGCGTGGTCATCGACGATTTTCTGCTCGTCGCGGCAGGGGAATTCCGCGAGGCCCCGTTCCGGGCGCTGCTCGCCGCCGCCCGCTATCCGGCACGCAGCCCCGAAGTGAATGTCGCCGACATCAAGGCGCAGGTGGCAGCCAACCAGGCGGCCGTCATCGAGATCGGCCGCGTCGTTGGGCGCTTCGGCTGGCCGACCGTCGCGGCCTATATGGGCCACGTCATGCGCAACGCCGAGGAAAGCGTGCACCGCGTTATTGCCCGTCTTGGCAGCGGCGAGTTCCTCTACACCATGGATAACGGCGCACCGCTCGCGGTGGGTGTTACCGTCGATCGGACGCGCCGCGCCGCCATCATCGATTTCACGGGTACCGGCGCGCAGGACCCGTGCAATTTCAATGCCCCGCCCGCGGTCACCCGTGCCGCCGTGCTCTACGTCTTCCGCTGCCTGGTCGGCGAGGACATCCCGCTGAACGACGGCTGCCTCGTGCCGCTCGAGATCGTCATTCCGCCGGGAACCTTTCTCTCTCCCGCGCCCGGTGCCGCCGTCGTCGCCGGGAACACGGAGGTCTCGCAGGCCGTCTGCAACGCGCTTTTTGGTGCGCTCGGCACGATGGCGTGCAGCCAGGCGACCATGAACAACTTCCTGTTCGGCAACGCCGTCCTCCAGTATTATGAAACCATCTGCGGCGGCTCAGGGGCCGGCCCAGGCTTTGCAGGAACTGCTGCGATCCACACGCACATGACCAACACCCGCATGACCGATCCCGAGGTGCTCGAGCTTGCCTATCCGGTCCGGCTCGAGCGTTTCGCGATCCGCCGCGGCTCGGGCGGTAAAGGACGCTGGCCAGGCGGGGACGGAGCGGTGCGTCGGATCCGCTTTCTCGCGCCGATGACGGCGGTGATCGTAGCGTCTCGCCGCACCGTTCCTCCGTTCGGCCTCGCCGGCGGCGGAGACGGCGCGTCCGGTCGGCAATGGGTCGAACGCGCCGGTGGCCGCACCGATGCCCTGCGCGGCACCCACCGCACCGAGCTTGACGCCGGCGATGTCTTCGTGATCGAGACGCCGGGCGGCGGCGGCTATGGCGCTTCGGAGGCCTGAACCCGCTTTGCCGTCAAATTCCACAACTCAAAAGGGAGAGCCTCACCATGACACTGTCACGCCGTACTGTCCTCGTCGCGCCGGCGCTTGCGTTGCCGGCTATCCTGCGCGTCAGCGCCGCGCACGCCGCCGCGGCCGTGCGAATCGGCGCAATCTTCCCGCTCACCGGCGCTATGGCCTCGGCCGGGGACGCCATTCGCTCCGGTGTCGAGCTCCTCGTCGATCTCATCAACACCGCCAACCCGAACCTTGCTCCGATACCACTGATGGCGACGGCCGGGCTTCCCAGGCTCGGGGGCGCGAAGGTGGAGATCGTCTTCGCCGACGGTCAGAACAGCCCCGCTGTTGCACAGAGCGACGCGCTCCGCCTGATCACTCAGCAGCACGTTGTTGCCCTCACGGGTGCCTATCAGTCCGGCAACACGCTCACCGCGAGCGCGGTTTCGGAGCGCTACGGCATCCCCTTCGTCAACGGCGAGTCTGTTGCCACCAATCTGACCACGCGCGGCTACAAGTGGTTCTTCCGCACGACGCCGATCGGACCCGACATCGCCAAGCTCTATCTCGACTTCCTGGCGAGCGTGCAGAAATCCGGGATGAAGACCTCCAAGATCGCGCTGGTGCACGACACTTCCGAATACGGCGTCTCGGTTGCCGATACGATCAAGAAGGCGGCTGCGGAACGGAAGACACCTGTCGCGCTCGATGTCGCCTACACCAACGGCACGTCCGACGTCTCCGCCCAGGTTCTCAAGCTGAAGCAAGCGGCGCCGGATGCCGCCATCTTCATCAGCTACACCTCGGACGCCATCCTCTTCATGAAGACGATGCACGTGCAGAACTACAAGCCGCCGATCCTGATCGGCGACGATTCCGGTTTCTCCGACCCGAGCTTCATTACCACCGTGGGTTCACTGGCCCAGGGTGTGCTCGATCGCAGTGCCTTTGTCCCCGGCAAACCGGGTTCCAACGCTGCCAAGATCAACGCACTCTACAAGAAGAAGACCGGCCGGGAGCTGGACGACACGACCGCCCGCTCGATGACGGGCCTGCTCGTGCTCTGCGATGCGATCAACCGCGCCGGCAGCACCAAGCCCGACGCGATCCGTGCGGCGCTCGGCGCGACTGACCTTATGCCGGCCCAGCTCTTCATCGGCTACAAGGGGATCAAGTTCAACGCTCAGGGCCAGAACATCCTCGCCTCTGCGTTGATGGTACAGCTCGACGGCACCGAGTACCAGGCGGTCTGGCCGAGCGACCAGGCCTCCGCAAAGCTCGTCCTCCCCTTCAAGGGTTGGACCTGAGGCGTCCCAACCCGAGTTCGGCAGACCCGTCGGCGTATGATCCTGGTTCAGCTCGTCGCCGACGGATTGCTGCTTGGCGCCGTCTATGCCCTGCTTTCATCGGGGCTTACGCTGATCTGGGGCATGATGAACGTCGTCAATTTCGCGCATGGCGATTTCGTCATGCTGGCGATGTACATTGCGTTCGTTGCCGTCACGTTCCTGCATGTCGGCCCGGCCGTTTTCGTGCCGCTGGCCGCCCTCATGCTGTTCGGCCTCGGCGTCGGCGTCTATTTCGCGCTGATTCGCCACGTCATGCGCGGGCCGATGCTGGCGCAGATCCTTTCGACCTTCGGTCTCGGCATCCTGCTCCGGTACATGGTGTTCTGGGTCTTCTCCGCCAATTTCGTCTCCCTTCCGAACCGGATGGCGGGAGGCGTGCTCGCGATCGCCGGGCTGCGCCTGCAGGACTCGCGCCTGCTTGCCGGGCTGATGGCACTTCTGCTGACGGTAGGGCTGCATCTGATGCTGACGCGGACCGCGTTCGGCAGCCGCCTGCTCGCGGTCGCCGAGGACCGCACCGCGGCCATGCTCGTCGGCATCCGCCCCGATGCGATGCAAGCGCTCGCCTGGGGTATCGGCGCAGCCTGCGCCGGTGTCGCCGGCGCGCTGATTGCGCTTTTCTTTTACATTTCCCCGCTGGTCGGGGACTCCCTCGTTCTGATCGCCTTCGTTACGGTTTGCCTCGGCGGCTTCGGCTCGATCCCGGGAGCGCTCGTGGCCGGACTTGCCATCGGCGTCATCGAATCGCTTTCCGCATGGTTCATCGGCGCTGCCTGGCAGGATGTCGTGGTCTTCGCGCTGTTCCTCCTCGCCCTCTGGCTTCGCCCGCAAGGACTGATGGGAAAGGCGTGAAGAGAAGCCGATGAAAACGCGCGTGCCACTCGTTCTGCTTGGTCTCGCGGCCCTTGGTCTCCCGTTCGTGCTGCACGAGGTCTATTATCAGCGCGTTGCCGCCCTCGTCGTGCTCGCCGCCATCTCGGCCTCGGCCTGGAACCTGGTTGGCGGCTATGCCGGCCAGGTGTCGGTCGGCCATGCGATGTTCTTCGGTTCCGGCGCCTACGGCGCCCTCCTTGCCTATACCGTGCTCGGCTGGCCGCCGATTGCCGGAGCGCCCTTCGGCATCGCCGCCGCACTTTTGCTCGCGGTGGTGGTGGGTCTGCCGACCTTCCGCCTGCAGGGTCATTATTTTTCGATGGCAACGATCGCGGCGGCCGAGCTGATCGCGATCGCGGTCGGAAACTGGAAGCTGGTCGGCGGCGCGGCGGGCCTGATGGGCCCCGCGGCGCCACGCAGCATCGCCGATCTCTCGTTCCGCTCGCCGTTGCCCTATTACTACATCTTCCTGCTGGTGCTCACCATTCTTCTCTTGATCACCGCGCGCATCGAGCGAAGCCGCCTCGGATTCTATCTGCGTGCCATCCGCGGCGGCGAGCGTGCTGCGCGCAGCCTTGGCGTGCCGGCCGTCCGCACCAAGCTTGCCGCCCTGCTGGTCTCGGCGGGCTTCACCGCGCTCGCCGGCAGCCTCTATGCGGTGATGATCGGCTTCGTGGATCCAGAGAGCGGGCTCGGGCTGCTGGTCTCGGTACAGATGGTCATCATCGCCGCCCTCGGCGGCGCGGGCACGTTGTGGGGTCCTCTGATCGGAGCGGCGACCCTGATCCCGCTTGAGGAAACCACCAATGCATTTTTCGGCGGAAGCGGTACGGGTGCGACATTCGTCGTCTATGGCGCCATCATCGTGTTGATCAGCCGTTTCCTGCCCGGCGGCATCGCCGAGCTTTGGCAGCTCGTGCGCTCGCGGCGGCGCCTCCGTGCTGCTTGAGGCGAGCGGCATCGTCAAGCAGTTCGGCAGCCTGCGCGCCGTGGACGGCGCGTGCCTCGCGATCGACAGAGGTGAGGTGGTCGGGCTGATCGGGCCGAACGGGGCCGGCAAGAGTACCTTCTTCAACTGCCTTGCCGGCGAGGTTCGTCCCGAGGCCGGCCGGATCATCTACAAGGGCGCGGATATCACCGCGCTCTCGCCCGAGGCGCATGCGCGCCGCGGCATTGCCCGCACCTGGCAGGTGCCGGCGGTGTTTGCCGAGATGCCGGTCCGCGACAACGTGATGGTGGGAGCCTTTCTGCGCCATCACCACGCGCCCGCGGCCCGCCGCAAGGCCGAGGAGGTGATCGCCTTCACCGGCCTCGCGCAGCAAGCGGGCGCGCCCGCCGGCAGCCTTGGCACGCTCGGCCGCAAGCGGCTCGAGATCGCCCGCGCGCTTGCGACCGAACCCGAGCTCGTGCTGCTCGACGAGGCGCTGGCCGGCCTCAATCCCACCGAGACCGCAGCCGCGATCGAGCTTGTCCGCAGCATCCACGCTGCTGGCATAACGCTCGTGATCGTCGAGCACGTGATGGCGGTGATCCTGAGCCTCGCGCAACGTGCTGTCGTCTTCCACCAGGGCAAGGTGATCGCCGCCGGCCCGCCCGCTGCCGTGATTGAGGACGAGGCGGTGATCGAGGCCTATCTCGGCGCCCGCTTTCGCCGGCGTTCCGCGTGAGCCTGCTGGCGGTTGCCGGGCTCGCCGTACATTACGGTGATCTCATCGGCGCGGCCGACGTCTCGCTCACCGTCGCAGCAGGGGAGATCGTCGCGCTGCTCGGCGCCAACGGCGCCGGCAAGACCACAACGCTCAACGCCATTGCCGGCCTTGTCCCACCGGCGGGTGGGCAGATCCTCTGGCAGGGCGAGGATATCGCGGGGCGCCCCGCGCACCATATCGTGGCCCGCGGCATCGCGCTTTCGCCGGAAGGCTGGCGCCTCTTCACTCGCCAGAGCGTGGAGGCCAATCTTCGCCTCGGTGCCACGCGACTTGCCGTGCGCGCGGAGTTGCCCGGACGGTTCGCACGCGTCTATGCGCTGTTTCCGCGCCTGGCCGAGCGACGGCGCCAGTCGGCCGGCACTCTTTCGGGAGGCGAGCGGCAGATGCTCGCGCTCGGCCGCGCGCTGATGAGCGCGCCGCGGCTCCTGCTGCTCGACGAGCCGAGCCTCGGCCTTGGGCCTGCCGTTGTCGATCAGGTCTTCGCAGCGCTCCTCACGCTACGCACGGAAGGGCTCACGCTCCTCATCGCCGAGCAATCCGCAGAGCTTGCCCTCGAGCTCGCCGATCGTGCCTACGTTCTGCAGACCGGCCGAACCGTGCTGGAGGGCCGAGCAGGGGACCTCTTGCAAAATCCTGAGGTCAGGCGCGCCTATCTCGGGGGCTGATCATCCGCTGGCCGGCAATCCATTGCGTCTCCTTGGCGGACCGCCATGCGATTCGAGTGCAAGCGCTCTTCAAACTACGCGACGCGGTTGGGCGGTGACTTCCCCTCCAGCACCGCGGCGATCCCTTCGAGCGCCAAGAACCCCATCGCATCGCGGGTTGATCGTGTCGCGCTCCCGAGATGCGGCAGCAGCACCACGTTCTCGAGCGTCAGATAGCCCGGATTCACCCGAGGCTCACCGTCATAGACGTCGAGTCCGGCGGCGGCAACCTGGCCGGAGCGGAGTGCGGCGATCAGCGCTCTGTCGTCCACCAGCGTTCCGCGCGCCGCATTCACGACCACCGCACCCTGCGGCAGCATGGCGATCCGCGCCTCATTCAGCCACTGCCGCGTGCTTTCTCCGCCGGGTGCGTGCAGCGAGAGAACCTCGCTTGCTGCAAGGAAGCTTCGCTCGTCGGCATGAAAGACCGCGCCCGCCTCGCGATCCGCCGGCAGGTGCACGATGTCGTGGTAGTGCACCGGCATATCGAAGCCGTGCGCGATCCGCGCGACCTCCCGCCCGATCCGGCCCATCCCGAAGATCCCGAGCCGGCGCCCCGAAACCTGGGTGCCGAGGAGCTGCAGCGGTGTCCATCCGCCCCAGCGCCCCGAGCGCACCAGCCGCTCGCCCTCGCCGGCGCGCCGCGCCGCGGCCAGGATCAGCAGCATCGCAAGCTCTGCGGTCGCGACCGACAGCACGTCGGGCGTGTTGCAGATCGCGATTCCGCGTGCCTTCGCCGCCGCGCAGTCGATATGGTCGAAGCCGACGCTGAAGGTTCCGATCACCCGCACGCTCTCAGGCAGCGCGGCGATTGCCGGCGCGTCCAGCCGATCTGTCGGCGTGCAGAGGATCGCCGCCGCTCCGGCCGCAAGGCGCATGAGTTCGGCGCCTGCGAGCGCGCGGTCTTCGGGGTTGAGCCGCGCCGAGAAATCGCGCGCTGCCCGCGCCTCCACTGCCGGCGGCAGCCGCCGCGTTACCAGCAGCACGGATTTTTCCATGACCCTTTCCTTCGGTCGCGCGGGCAATGATGGCAACTCAAGCGGGCGCGCGAAAGGGCGAACGGAAGCGTCTGCGGCATTCGCCCGGCCGGTGCCCCGACACACTTGCGTGATGGGTGGCAAAAAACCGGCGGACTCGCGTCCGCCGGCATGAGTCAAGGGGGAGAGAAGCAGAAGTATTACGGCGAGATCGACACCGCCGATCCGGCCGTACCCCGCGCCCGGGCGTTGGTTACGCCGGGGTTGGAGGGCGAGAGACCACCGAAGGCGGCCTCGTTGGCGTTGGCGGTTGTCGAGACCTGGCCTGCGCTGTTGCCGGTAGCGTTGGCTCCGCCGGTGCCGAAGGCGCTGAACGGCGCTCCGCTCGTGCCGGGCAATTGGCCCGTCGCCGCGCTGTTCGCGCCGAGCGAGGCGACGGGACTGCCGGAGCTGGCGAGAGATGCAGTGGCCGAGCCCTTACCGTTGAACGCGGCCGTGCCGCTGCCGCTGGCCGAGAGGCTGCCGTGCGACGTCGAGCGGCCGCCGAGCGTTGTCGTGCCATGGCTGAAGCCGATTGCGGCGCTCGAGTTGTTCGCGGCGATCGAGCCCGCGGTCCCGCGGCCATCAACCGCGCCGTTGACGGCGCTGTTCGAAGCGACGGACATCGGGCCGGCGCCGATCGGTGCGGTTGCGCTGCCGTTGACGGCGCTGCTGCCGGTGGCGTTGTATGAGGCAACGGCGTTCTGGGTCGCGCTCACGTGCCCGAGGCTCGTGGAGCGGCTGCTGGTCCCATGTGAGCCCATCGCAGCGGTCGAAAGCGACGCTGCCATGCCCTTCGATGCGCCGTTGCCGTTACCCGTGAGCGCGCCGTTGACACCGCTTTGCGCCATCGAGGAAAGCGACGAGCCGATGGCTGCGGTCGCCGTGCCCCCGGAATTGAACGATCCGGTAGCCGTTTCCTTGCCGGTGGTGTGGCCAGTTACGCCGCCGCGGCTGATTGAAACGCTCTTCACGCCGCTCGGTGTGTTGACCGCAACCGATACGTCAAGCGAATGCGCCGTAACCGAACCCTTCCCGGTGCCGGCGACCGACCCCGCCACGTTCGAGTTGGCGGTTGCCGACAGCGATCCGTTGGTTGCGGTGGCAGTTCCGCTGGACCCAAAGGAGGCGGTGCTGCCGCCGGTGGCCGCCGCATGCCCGTTGGAGATCGAGCCGGCGACGGCCGCGTGGCCGCCGACGGACGTCCCGAACGAATGACTCGACGAACCGGCGACCGACATGCCCGTGCCGTTGCTCGCCGCGTTGCTGTTGCTCGTCCCGTTGGCCGCCACCGACGGGCCGCTAGCTGATGGCGAGGATGCGGGCGCCGCAGACGCTGCCGCGCCGGCGGCACCGCTGCCAGTGGCCGACGCGTTGCCGGTCGAGGCGGCGTGCGCGCCGGACGAGGTGTTGGCGCTCGCCACTCCGGTCTGTGACGCCGCGGCCTGCGCGGCGGCGTTGGCCGCGGTGCTCGCCTTGCCGCTGCCGACGCTGGCGGCCGCGGCTGCGGTGCCCACTGTAGCGGCGGTCGACTGGCCGGTCTGGGCGGCGAGCCCCGAGGCGAGGCCGGAGGCCATGCCGACGGCGCTACCCGTACCGGTGCTCGCGGTATTGGCGGACGAATGCGAAGAGACGCTCGCGGTTCCCGTGCCGACTGACGCCGTATTCGCCGAGTGGGCGCCGCTGGTTGCGGTGCCTGCGCCACCGACGCTTGCCTGACCGCCCGCAGCGCTGCTCGACGAGGCCCCGCCGGCGCCTGGGCCGGCGTCGCTGTTGCCGGGGCCCGAGTTGCTGTTCCGATCCGCGTAGGCCTTCGATATTCGCACAATGGGCCGGGAAAGATCCATCGTCACCGGAAGACTCGCTCCGGCAATCGTCATCGTGCTGATCGTCGCCAGCAAAATCAGTCGCGATCGAGTTCTCTGCATAGCTTCGTTTCCTTTTGCTGCGTATCGATGTTCCTCGCGGTTGTCCGTTGCGCGGACCGCCGACCTCGAACTAGGCGCACCGGCTGCCAGACGCGAGTGTCTTTTCCTGGAACGAATTCAAGTTTTGCTCACCACGCGGAAATCGTGACCGACATCGGATCGTGTTCATAGCCGCACGGTCGGCCGCGGCAATCGGTCAATTCCTTAGATCGGGGACAGCGCGCCCTCACGTTTCCGGAAATCATTCGCTGCACCGTGACGTGGTGCGCTCAGCCTTGTGTCAGCGTCGTTGAAGAATTGATTCAAACGGCGTCACGATCGGGCCACCAGGACGCTTGAGAGTCGCCACGTTGTCGCCAAAGTGCGCTCGCATCTGTAAAACTCTGCAATAGAGCGCGAGCGGAAATCGCCTTGAGACTCGGACGCACTCTGCTGCCAGGTCCGACCCGATTCGAGCGAAGAAAGATCTGCTGGCCCGCCCGCACTTGCAATGCCGCTCGGGCGGTCCACTTCGGAAGGTCAAGGAGGCTTGGAAATGCATCTTTGCTTGCAGGAGAAGGCAATGCTTCAAACGGATTTTGGCGGACCCGGTGTGATCCTGCTTTGCGCGTTTTTGGTTGCGGCAAGCCATCACGCGAGGGCGGCATGGCCGGCGAGTTTGAGCAGCGTGAGCATGCCACCGATTGCGGCCCACGGTGCAGCGGGCGGTGCGTCCTCGTACCGCGTGAGCAGCACGTCGGAGAGTTCGGCGACCGCCTCCGCTTCCGCCTCGGCCAACGCGTCGGGCTCCGCTTCAACTTCCGGCCCTGGCAGTTGCAGCGCCGAATCTTCATCGGAAGTGATGGTCAGGGTCGGCAACAAAACGATCCGGCGGAGCGCCCACAAGCGTGCGGAGCAAGCGGGTCCCGGTTGCACTGCCAGCGCCGAATCTTCGGCTACGACGGCCCCCAAGCCGGGGGCTGCGGCGCGCGCCGCGGCGGCACCAGGGCACTGAAAGGAGCAGCGCCGCTCACGCGGTTGGCGTTACTCGTACGCCCGTCGCGCCCGAGGCTGCGTTCGAAACGTTGATGCGGAAGTTGTAGACTCCGCCTGGATCGAGCGGTCGACCCGGTAGGGTGACGGCGGGCAAGGCCTGCACGACGGTGCCCTGCGGACCGAGCAGACTGACCGCAAGGGCCGGCATGAGAGCCCGTACGGACGACGTGTTCACGAGCTCCCCTTCGATCACCAGCGTCCGGGCTCCATCGCCTTGCACGACACGGGCGGAACGGAGGTCGCGCACCGCAAACCTCTCGGTCGCCGCGGGTACGAGGTTTACCGGCGCCGCGCCGCGCGCAATCGGGTCGCTGGCGAGAGCGCTGCTGGCGGTCGGAACGGCGCCGCACGGCCGATAGCCGCCCAGGAATTTATCGACGCAGTTTTGTGCCGCGTACTGGTTCACCGCAACGCTCGACCAGGCAATGCCGAAGCGGGAATTCCAGACCGCCTTGCCGAGCAGCTTGAGCGAATAGAGGCCGGGTGTCAGCGGCTCCTGGGGCACGGCAACGATCATGCTGGGCTGGTTTGGCACGGGCGCGAACTCGAGAGGGATGCGGTACGCCGGGAGATTCGGGGATGCCCACCGCGCACCGACCGTATACGGGATGACGCTGCCCGACGCAGTCTGTTTGTACCGGACGCTGGCCACGCGCTCGAGCAGGACGGAAGAGCTGAGCGGCTGCGAATCGGATGCGAGGCGGCGGCTGAATACGATGAAATTGACCTCCGGCGCGAGAGCATCCCGTACCGACCAAGTGCGTCGCTCCCATGTTTTGCTTCCATTGAGGCGAATGAGGGCCCCTCCGTTCACTGCATAGAGCCCGTAGATCCGCGGCAGCGGGCTGCCGGGGCCGAATCCGGCGGCCCCTGTGCCCGCCGGCGCATTGAAAGCCGTGCCGGCAGGTTGGGCCGCGCATCCCGACAGGCCGAGCACAAATGCGAGCCCGGCGAGGTAGACCGGCAGACCGACGGATTTCATGGCTACCCTCCTTGGTTCGTGACGCCATCATGACGGGCGGCCGATCGAAACCGAGGCGACGAGAAGCAAGCTGCAGCGCGTCGCGCTCGCACCCGTGGGCGCCGCCGCTCGCATCTGCGCACCGGAAGATCGCACCGCCGTGGTACGGCTGCAGCTTCCACTTCCTGACGACAGACAAACTCAAGCCATTGACGAAGGAACATTGTGGCAAAAATCGCGCGGCCAGTCCGCAAACTTGCGCGGTCATTAAATCGCCATGAGATCGCCGTCGTCTCGCCCATGGCGGTACCCACAAAGCGGCGATCGGATTTCCTGGCCGGCGCTGCCTCGCGAGGAGGGGAGGGGTTGCGCGTTCGCGGACCGGCGTTGTTGCAGGTCTGCAGGACGTGCGAGAAGCAACGGAGATGCCGACGTGATGTTCGTATCTGCACCATGCCCTGGTCCATTGACATTGCGGCGCGGTCGCCCGGCAACATCCGGTGGCTCGATGCCGCAAGGTCTTCGCGAATGAAATGGGACGCTGATGCCCCGAGGGCCGCACTGCCGGGCGCGCCGGGCGCCCCGTGGGTGCTAACGCTCGCCAGCGTCGGTCACGCGCAGGAGCCCTTGATCCGCACGCTCGCTCTCACCGGAGCCATGATCGAGACAGTCGCGGATGTGCCCACCATTCTCGCGCGCATGCATCAGCACCCGGCACCCGATCTCGTCGTCCTCGACTGGGAGTGCCCCGGCATGGCCGGAACCGAGGTTATGCAGCGGATGCGCGAATGCGGCGCGCGCCCTGCCGTGCTTTTCCTTCCGGTTTGTCCCGGCCCAACAGACGAAAACGATCCGTTGCGGCGCGGGGCCGACGATCTTGCCGAGATGCAGAACGCGCTCCGCCATCTTGTGAAGTCGATGGAATTGCTGATCGCCAATGCCGCCGCGCGGTCTGCCGACGGATCCGCGCCGGCTGCGCCTGAGCCGGGTGCCGAAAACGGGCTCGAGTTGCACCGTGAGCTCTGCCGTGTCACCTGGAAGGGCAGGCGTGTCCCGCTCAGCCTGGCGGAGTTTCGTATCATCAGCCGTCTGGTCGCCTCACCTGGCTTCGACATCAGCCACCGCGACATTTACGACATCATCAGGGGCGAAGGCTTCGTCTCGGGGCGGGGCGACAGCGGATATCGCGGCAATGTGCGGGCGGCCATCAAGCGCATCCGCCAGAAATTCCTTCGTATCGATCCCGAATTCAGGGCGATCCGCAGCTATCACGGATTCGGCTATCGCTGGGACGAGGCCGAGCCGTCGGAAGTAGCGGGCGACTCGCCGGGCTGACCGTTACTCCCGCGTGCTGCCCGCGCCTCTACTGCCGGGGGCAGCCGCTGCGTTACCAGCAGCTCCGGTTTTTCCATCGTCTTCCCCCATGGTTCACGTTGCCGATCATGCCGGCCTGGCGATGGTTGCGGAAGGGTGAGCGCCAGGGCAGGTTCAGCGCCGAGAGAAAGGCAGGCGAAGGTGGCGCCGGAACCGGCAACCGAATTCCTGGCCGGACTGGTCGAGCGGGTAACCTACCACAATCCGGAGAACGGCTTTGCCGTGCTGCGAGTAAAGGCGCGCGGGCGGCGCGAGCCCGTGGTGCTGGTCGGGCACGCGGCCGCGATCGCGCCCGGCGAATTCATCCAGGCAAGCGGCAACTGGCAGAACGATCGTCGGCACGGCCTGCAGTTCCGGGCAAGCTTTCTCAAGACCGCGCCTCCGACCAGCGCCGAAGGGATCGTGCGCTATCTCGGCTCGGGCATGATCCGTGGGATCGGCCCGGTGACTGCCAAGCGCCTTGTGCAGGGCCTGGGCCCGGCCGTGCTCGATCTCATCGAGCAGGAACCCGCCCGCCTCGAAGAGGTGCCGGGCATCGGCCCCAAGCGCCTTGCCCGCATCCGCGAGGGCTGGGCGGAGCAGAGGGTGATCCGCGAAATCATGCTCTTCCTGCACGGCCACGGCGTCTCCACGGCGCGCTCGGTGCGCATCTACAAGACCTACGGCGCGGAGGCCGTGCGCGTGATCAGCGAGAATCCCTACCGCCTCGCGCGCGACATCCGCGGCATCGGATTCCGCAGCGCGGACACGATCGCGGAAAAGCTCGGCATCGCGAAAACGGCGCCCATTCGGGTTGCCGCCGGCATCGGCCATGCGCTCGCCGAGGCGATGGATGAAGGGCATTGCGGGCTGCCGCGCGGGGCGCTTCTCGATCTCGCGGCGCGCCTCATCGAGGTCCCGCGCGACCTCGTCGAGGCGGCGCTCGAGCAGGAGATTGCCGAGGGGACCGTGCGCGCGGACTCGTTGGCCGGGGCCCCCGCTGTCTTCCTCGCCGGCCTTTGGCGCGCGGAGGAGGAGATCGCGGAGCGCCTGAAGGCGCTCTCTGCCGGTCCGATGCCCTGGCCCGCGATCGATCCGGCGAAGGCCCTGCCTTGGGTCGAGGTCAAGACCGGCCTGGTCCTCGCACTCTCGCAACGCGAGGCCGTCCGGCTTGCGCTTGCCAACAAACTCCTCGTCATCACCGGCGGTCCCGGCGTCGGGAAGACGACGATTGTGAACGCCATCCTCGCCATCCTCCGCGCCAAGGAGGTGCGGGTGGCCATTGCCGCCCCCACCGGCCGCGCCGCCAAGCGGCTTTCCGAAAGCACAGGGCTCGAGGCCAAGACCATTCATCGTCTGCTCGAGGTCAATCCCGCGACGGGTGAATTTCGCCGTCACGCCGCCAACCCGCTCCCCGTCGATCTCCTCGTGCTCGACGAGGCGAGCATGATCGACGTGCCGCTGATGCGTGCTCTCCTGCGCGCCGTGCCAAGCGAGGCCGCGCTCCTCGTCATCGGCGATGTGGATCAGATTCCCTCGGTCGGACCGGGCCAGGTGCTTGCTGACATCATTGCTTCGGGTGCGGTTCCCATCGTCCGCCTTACCGAGGTGTTCCGCCAGGCGGCTGCGAGCCATATCATCCTCGCTGCGCACCGCATCAACCGCGGCCTGCTGCCGGAGCCGGAGATTCCGGGCGAGGCGTCGGACTTCCACTTCATCCAGGCCGCCACACCCGAGGAGATTCTGCGCAAGCTCGTGAGTCTGGTCAGCGAGCGTATCCCAAAAAGTTTCGGACTCGATCCTATCCGCGACGTCCAGGTGCTCTCGCCGATGCAGCGCGGGGGCCTCGGTGCGCGCGCACTCAATCTTGCGCTCCAGCAGGTACTCAACCCACTTTCGCCCGGTGCCGCTCGCGTCGAGCGCTTCGGCTCGACCCTCGCCTCCGGGGACAAGGTGATGCAGGTCGAGAATGATTACGAGCGGGAGGTCTTCAACGGCGATCTCGGCATCGTCCGCGGGGTCGATCTCGAGGAAGGTGAAGTCGTCGTCGTTTTCGAGGGCCGCGAGGTCCGATACTCATTCGGCGAGCTTGACGAGTTGCAGCTCGCCTACGCGACCACCATCCACAAGAGCCAGGGATCGGAATATCCCGCCGTCGTCATCCCTCTTGCCACGCAGCATTACATGATGCTGGCGCGCAACCTGCTCTATACCGGCATCACGCGCGGCAAGCGCCTCGTCGTGCTGCTCGGGCAGAAGCGCGCGCTCGCGATCGCTGTGAAGACGCACGGCGATCGCCACCGCTTCTCAAAGCTCGGGGAGTGGCTCATGCCCCAACCCGCCACCTCGCGATCGCCTCCAATTGCGGCCCAAATCCGATCCCCGGCGCCTCCGGAAGCGTGAGAACCCCGTTGCGCACCGCCATCTGCCTCCAATCTGCCGCGCTCGCATCCGCGGCGATCGGCTCCTCGAGCCACCCGAGCCCAAGCCCGGCCAGTCGCGGCAGCAGCCGGGCGGCTTCGGCAACGCTCCAGGTCTGGTTCGCGTCCGCCATCGGCGCCCCACCGGGCCCGATCTGCTCGCGCACTCGCCAGAGCAGCGCCGCATGGTTCTTGGCCCCGCCCCAGACCCTTGAGTGCCGGATAGCCGGCGCGGCGCCCAGCCCCGACAGCGCTTCGGCCACTGCCTCCGTAGCCAGCCCGCTCTTATACACGGGCACGCGCGTCGCCCCGCCGAAGAGTCGCCAGAGCGGCTCTCCGGCCCGTGGCCCCACGAGAAGCGGCGCCATCACCACCTCGATCAGCTTCGCCCGATGCTCTGCCCCGACTCCCGAAGGAAAGTTCGCCCAGGCCTCGCCCCAGCCCTCCGCGCCCTTGTTGTCCGTCACCCGCACGAGCACGCATTGCCGCCCGAGCGCACGCCCGAACGGCGTTTCACTCGGCCGCTCGGCCGGCGCGCGCAGAGCCAGCGCCTGCACCGTGGCCACGCGGAATGGTCCGGAAGCGGCGCTGCCGGGAAGCTTAGTTCCAACATTCACATCGTCTATCATCGCATTGAACTAGACTTCGTTTCTGACTTGTGCGGCTTGGCGCTCCTGGCTATGCGTGGGGCGCGCGCCCTGCGGCCTGCACGGCCAGCGCCTCCGCCACCTCGGCGATCACCGCCTCCCAGGCACCCGGGCGCGGCTGGCGATAGAGCCGCATGGTCGGATACCACGGGCTGTCCCATCGCTCGGTCAGCCAACGCCAATCGGCTGGACGCGGCAGCATCACCCACACAGGGCGGCCAAGCGCGCCAGCGAGATGGGCCGCGGCCGTGTCGATCGACAACACGAGATCGAGATGAGAGAGAAGTGCAGCAGTTTCTCCAAAATCTTTGAGATCTTTGGTAAAGTCGACGGCGTTCGGAAATTCGGCCAGGGCTTTGGTATCCGCGGCCGAGAGCCCGGGCTGCAGCGGCACCAGCGCAACGTTCGTGAGCCGCGCCAACGGCTGCATCTGGGGGAGCCGGAGCGAGCGGCGCCGGTCATTCGGGTGCGTCGGCCGCCCCGACCAAGCGAAGCCGACGCGCATCTTCCCTTTGGGAAGGGCCTCCTCTACCCGCCGGCCCCACGCCGCCACCCGCTCACCATCCGCCTGGAGGTAGGGGACCTCGGCGGGGATCGACGTGGCATCGGTGTTGAACAGCAGCGGCAGGCTGGAGAGCAGGCAATAGGCGGCGTGTGCGGGGATGTCCGGCCAGCGGTAATAGGTTCCGGCCACGCCCGGAATTCGCGAAAACAGCGGCGCGAGCTCGGCGCTGCATCCGACGATCACCTCTGCTGCGCGCCCGACCACGCGCGGAATGTAACGGCAGAATTGCAGCGAATCGCCGAATCCCTGGTCGGCCACCAGCAAGAGGCGGTTATTCGGCAGGCGCATCCCGTTCCAGGGAGCGGCGCTCATCTTCGGCAACATGCCTTTGGCCTGCTCGATCTTGTTCCGCCATTCATATTCGAGCCAACCGGGCGCGAAGTCCCCGCGCGAGAGCAACGCCTGGGCCAGTGCGAGGTGTGCGGCTGCGTTGTCCTGGTCGTGGCCGAGCGCCGCGAGGAAGCAGTTCACCGCTTCCATGCCCTCGCCGAGATCGACATGGGCGATTCCAAGGTTGACGAGAAAGGCGGCGTTGCCCGGCGCCAGCTTTACCGCCATGCGCGCCGCGTTCAGCCCTTCGTCCAACCGGTAGGCGAAGCGGTAGAGCGCGGCGAGGTTACTGTACCAAAGCGGCACCTCGGGCTGGCGTCCGACTGCCCGCTCGAGCAAGGCGACGCCACGCGCTGTCTCGCCGCGATGACCGAGCAGCGTGCCGAGCAGAGCCAGCGCCGGCGGATAATCCGGCAGCTCCGCCAAAACGTCGGTGCAGATTCCGGCGGCTTCGCCGAGCCGCTTCGCTCGCGCCGCCGCGTCCGCGCGCTTCATTGCCTCAAGCACGCTCTGGGGAACGGTTGAGGCTTTCGCGGCTGCCTCCGGCGGGGACACGGGTGGCGTCGGCGCGCTGGCCGCGTTCGCCGCGGTCACCGGACGGTTCGGCTCTTGATCCAGGGGCGGCGTCACGCCGCGGTGCGGCGGCTCACCGGTCGGTTCCCGAGGCCGTCATTGCAGGCGGGTTTCCCATGCGCGGCTCCTTCGCCCGCACGGTCGGTATCAGAGCGATCCGGCCGAGGCAATCACTGTCCCGGACTCGGCCGATGCCGAGGTGTGTCGGGGCGGCATGACAAACGGGGATTGCATCCCAATCTTCTCTTTGAGCGTAATCGACGGGGAGAGGGAGAAGATCAATGCTCATCCGCTGGCGGCACGGTTGGGAAATCCCGGAGTCCGAGGCAACACCAGAGAGGGTGGCGCTCGGCAGGCGTTCGCTGCTGGGCAGTGCTGCCGCGCTAGGCCTCGGCGGTTCGGCCGTCGCCGCGCGCGCTGCCGTTTCCCCCACGCCCGCCGGCGTTCCGACCGGCTTTCCCGGCCCGATGGCCGCACCTGTCGATCCGCGATTTTTGCCGGGCCGGGCCTTCACGCCGTCCAAGGACGTTTACACCTACAACAACTATTACGAGTTCGGCAGCCAGAAGAACATCTGGCGTGAGGCCCAGAGACTGCCGCTCCACCCTTGGTCGATCACGATCGACGGGCTGGTCGAGCAGAAGCAGACGATCGGCCTTGAGGACCTGCTCAAGCAGGTCTCGCTGCAGGAGCGGCTGTATCGCCACCGCTGCGTCGAGGCATGGGCGCTCACGATTCCCTGGACCGGACTTCCCCTGAAGCGCCTGCTCGAGATCGCGAAGCCCCTTTCCTCCGCCAAGTACATCGTCTTCCGCACCGACGAGAACCATCGCGCCATGCCGGGCCTGCGCGAGGTCTGGTATCCCTGGCCCTATGTTGAGGGCCTGACGATGTTCGAGGCGTCGAACGATCTCGCCATCCTCGCCGTCGGTCTCTACGGCCAGCCGCTCAAGCCGCAGAATGGCGGACCCATCCGTCTCGTCGTGCCGTGGAAATACGGCTTCAAGTCCGCCAAGGCGATCGTGCAAGTCACTTTCGCGGCGAAGCGCCCGCTCACCTTCTGGGAGGAGGTGGACGGACGCGAATACGGCTTTTGGGCCAACGTCAATCCGGCGGTACCGCATCCTCGCTGGAGCCAGGCGCGTGAGCGCCTCATCGGCTTCGACAAGGTTGTGCCGACACAGATCTACAACGGCTATGGCGAATGGGTGGCGGGCATGTATAAGGGGATCAAAGGCCAGCAGCTCTTCCGGTGATTTCTCTGATCCTCCGCCGAACCCTTGCCATCCTCGCCGCAGTTTTGTTGGTGGCGGCGTTCGCGCTGGCAACGCTCGAGCCGCCGGATCTGCCGCTCGGCTCGCTCCTCTACAGCATCGATTCCGGGCTCCTCAACCTCCTTCAGGCCGGGATCCAGCGCCATCTCGCGCCCTGGATCTGGGACAGCGTTCTGGTACCCGTTCTCATCCGTCCGGCGTGGCTGCTGCCGGCCGCGGGGGGAATTCTTTGCGCCGGCGGCGCGGCGACCCTCACTTTCACGGGCAACGCGCGTTCCCCCCGCCGCTGGCGCGGCTGACCCCGTCTGGCCGGCTCCTCGGCCAGCGCTGCGTCCTCAGCCGTTGCCGCGCTCGGCCGGGAGTTCAATGACGAACCTGGCGCCTCCTCCTTCGCGCTCCTCCACCCTTACGGAGCCTCCATGCTGGGCCGCAATCTCGGCCACGATCGCAAGGCCGAGCCCCGCGCCTGAACTGCCGGCCGCCGATTTTCCTGCCGAAGCGGACCTTCCGCCGCGCCGGAAGCGCAAAAAGATTGCTTCCCGCTCCGCCGGAGGAATACCCGGGCCGCGGTCGAGCACCGCGATTCGGGCCGGCGGGTTGATCTCCACCTCGACCACACTGCCCGCCGGCGCTTCGGCGAGTGCATTCTCGAGCAGGTTGGAGAGCGCAAGCACCAGGGCGGCGGCATTGCCCAGCACGGCGACGGGTGTCGTGCCTTCCGCGAGCGCAAGGTCGATCCCGCGTTGCAGGGCCAGCGGCGCCAGATTTGAGATCGCCTCGACGGCCACCTGGTGCAAATCGACGCGATGCGAAACGTCCAAAGGCAGGCCTTCCAGCCGTGCCATCTGCAGCATCTGCTCGACCAGCCGCGCCATGCGGTCCACGTCTCGCCCCAGATCCGCGCTGCTCGGCCCCTCTGGCAGCGCGTTGAGCCGCGCCGTCAGCACCGCGAGGGGCGTGCGTAACGCGTGCGCGGCCTCTCCGGAGAAGCGCCGCTGCACGTCGAGCCCGCGTTCGAGGCGCGCCAACGCGTCGTTCACGGCGTTGACGAGGGGCATCAGCTCGCGCGTCAGACCGGTGGTCGGCAGCCTTACTCCGGGATGCGTCGGGCCCGCGCGCGCGGCCGCTGCCGAGGCGAGCGCGAGCGGCCGGAGGCCGTGGCGGAGCGTCAGCACAGCGACCAACACGGCCCCGAGCGCGATCGGTCCCAGGAGCCACAAAGCGGCCGCAAAGAACCGCTCCAGAAGCGCTCTTATCAGCGCCTGGCTCTGTTCATGATCCTTTAGCACTGCGACGCGCCAAGGCCCGGCCTGCTCGAGCCAGCCCAGCATGGGACGGCCATCGCGCCCACCCGGGACCCGGAACAACCCTCCGTGCGCCGGCACGAACGGCACGATTGAAGGCGCGACTACGGCATCGGAGGAGGCCCGGAGATGGCCCTGCCGATCAAACACGAGATAAATAATTTTCTTTTCCTCGTCCAGGAACGGCGCGGCGAGCGCGGCAGGCAACGCCACGGTGATCTGGCCCGCCGGCCCTCTCCTGACGTGTGCGGCAACGGTCCGCGCCGCCACCTGAAGGGCGGCGTCGTCCATGTCGCGGACGGTGACGATTGCGCGCCAAGCCACTGCCGCGGCCGCCGCCGCCATCGCCGCCAGCATCAGCGCGCCCAGTCGCCAAGCCAGCCGAAGCGTGAGGGAGGCCGGTGCCCGCCTGCCGGTCATTTCGGCGGCGCGAGCAGGTAGCCCACGCCGCGCAGGGTGTGCACTTCCGCCGTCGCCCCCGCTTCGGTGAGCTTGCGCCTCAGCCGGTGCATCAGCACCTCGACCGCGTTCGAGCCGATCGGGTTATCGAAGCTGTAGAGGCCCTGCTCGATCGCCGTCCGCGTCACCACGCGCCCCACGCGCCTGAGCAGCAGCTCGAGCAGTCCGGCCTCGCGTGTCGTCAGCTTGAGCAGGCGCCCTGCCACGGCGGCATCCCGCTCGATCGGGTCGAATGCGAGATTGCCCGCCTCGAGCTGCATGCCCGCGAGCGTATTGGGCCGCCGCAGGAGTGCCCGGATGCGCGAGATCAACTCGGGTATGTGGAACGGCTTGACGAGATAATCATCGGCCCCGGCATCGAGCCCGGCCACGCGCTCCTCCAGCCCGTCTCGTGCGGTCAGGATCAGCACCGGCAACCCCGTTCCCTCACGCCGCAGTCTCGCGAGGAGGGCCAGCCCGTCTCCGTCGGGTAGGCCGAGATCGAGCACCAGCACGTCATAAGAGCCCTGGTGCATGTGTTCGTCGGCATCGGCAAGCTCTGCGACCGCATCAACGGCAAATCCCGCCTGGGTCAGCGCCTCGCGTAGCAGCAGCTTGAGTTCCGGCTCGTCTTCAACCAACAGGATACGCATTGCCGCCGATCCCCGGGCAAACCTTCCTTCATTGGCACCCGAATCTTACCGTCGGGTTACGGCGTGCCCGGCGCGGGCCGAGGTGCCGCTCTGCCTGCTTGCGGCGGCGCACGCAAGTGCCGAAAATCGATCCACCCGTGTCGCACTTCGCGCGCGGGGGGAGGGAACAAGCAACGACGCGACATTGCTCCCATCATGGCCGCGCTTTTCCTCACCGCACCGGCCGACCCTGAACGCCGATGAGTTGGCTCACCGAAGCCACTCCCACCACCTCGCCCGGCCCTTGCAGCCCGGTCGAGCTGGTGGTCGAGCCGGGCGTCAAGGACCTCGGCGGCTTTCGCGTGCGCCGCGCGCTTCCCACTGCGAAGCGGCGCATGGTCGGGCCCTTCATTTTCTTCGATCACATGGGCCCCGTGCAGTTCGCCCCAGGCGACGGCATCGACGTGCGGCCGCATCCGCACATCGGGCTCGCCACGCTTACCTATCTTGCCTCGGGCTCGATCCTGCACCGCGACACGCTCGGCAGCGCCGAGCGCATCCTGCCCGGCGCCGTCAACTGGATGACGGCAGGGCGCGGCATCGCGCATTCCGAGCGCACCGATCCCGCGGCGCGGAGCACCGGCCAGATCATGCAGGGCATCCAGAGTTGGGTCGCGCTCCCGCGCGCCGATGAGGAAACCGTGCCCACGTTCTACCATCACGCGGCGGAAAGCCTGCCGATGATCACCGCGAACGGTCTCGCGGCGCGCCTGATCGCCGGCGAGGCGTTCGGCGCTCGCTCGCCCGTTCGCACCTTCTCCGCCATGTTCTACCTCGACGTCACGCTCGCACCCGGCGCGGCGCTGCCGCTTCCCGCCGACTGCCCGGAGCGCGCCGTCTATCTGCTCGAAGGCGGGGTCGAAATCGCTGGCGAGACATTTTCCGCCTGTCGCCTCCTCGTCTTTCGGCCGGACGACGCGATCAGTCTCCGCGCTCTCGGACCGGCTCGTTTGCTCGCGCTTGGCGGCGAGCCGATGGATGGCCCGCGCCACATCTGGTGGAACTTCGTTTCCAGCTCACGGGATCGCATCGAGCAGGCGAAGGCGGACTGGAAATGCGGTCGCTTCGGCCTGATCCCCGGCGACGATCGCGAGTTCATCCCGCTGCCCGCCTGATCCTGCGCTTCCGGCCGCGCGCTACGTGGCCTTTGCGTATTTACCCGAAAGCTGCGGCGTGAACGGCCCTTCGCCGCCCTTCTCCCTGTGCTCGAGCCGGGTTGTCCGCGCCCACGTCCGTGCGAGGTCGTCGCGGACGCGAATCGAAAGACGCCCGAGCTCGGACGTTTCGAGATCTACCTGATCGCCGTTCTGAAGGGCCGAGAGTCCGCGGTGATTGGTTCCCGTGGCCAGAAGATCGCCCGGATCGAGCCGGTGGATCGAGCTCACCCATTCGATGCAGCGCGGGATCCTGTGCGCCATGTCGCTGGTGGAGAAATCCTGCCTGAGCACTCCGTTCACCCAGAGCCGCACAGAGAGGCTCTGCGGATCGGCGATCTCGTCCCTGGTCACGATCCACGGTCCTACGGGCGCGAACGTATCGCGCGATTTCATCTGATAGAAGACGTTGTGTGGCGGGGGCAGCCCGCGCGCTGAACCGTCGATGAAATTGACGTACCCGAACACGTGATCCATCGCGCGCGTCGCCGGAACGTGGCTGGCCGTCTTGCCGATGACGAGTGCCATCTCTGCCTCGCCTTCGAAAATCCCGGCGGGCACGTCCGGCAGCACCATCGTATCACCTGGACCGATGACGGCGTTGGCGGTTTTGTGGAAGGCGTTGATCGGCGGAGGCGCGGGCAGCGTGCCGTTCTCCATGTAATTCACGGCCATGCAGACGATATTACCCGGCCGGGGCAGCGGAGGGCGCAGCTGCACGCTCGCGAGCGGTACAGGCTTGCCATCTGCCGCTGCCTGCGCGATCCGCGCGCGATAGGCATCGAATTGCGCGATCAGACCGTTCATTAGATTGCCGGGATCCGTGTGCGGAATATCGGCAACTGCTCGCGAGACATCCACCACGTTATCGCCTTTGACCACGCCCAGGTTAAAATCGTCGAAATAGGCAAGTTTCATCGCGTCCTCCGCTCTGGGCACACCGCGTGTCCCTTGGGCTGATCATCGCGCGGTTTTCGCCCGGTGCAAGCATCTGTTTTGCCTGAAAAACGCGCTCCGCTCCCCGTGCCTTCCCAATCCGCCTATCCCGTTGCACCATGCCGCTCGGGCCGGCTGCCAAGAGAGGGCAGCGGGCCTGGAGGACCGTCCGTCTCGAATCCGCCCATCCGAAACCTGGAGGAAACAGTCCATGAAACCTCGTCTTGCCCGGCTCGCCGGCAGCCTGTTCGCCGGGGTGCTGACGCTCGCGCTCTCAGCCTTGCCGGCGGGCGCGAAGAGCCTCACCGTCGCGCTCATCCCCGGCCTGACCACGGATCCCTTCTACATCACCATGCACAACGGTGCGGAGGCTGCGGCCAAGGCGCTCGGCGTGAAGCTGATGTGGCAGGGCGCGCCCGAGTTCAACGCGACGCTTCAGGTGCCCGTGCTCGATGCGGTCATCGCACGCCACCCCGACGCGATCCTGATCGCCCCCACCGACACGACGGAGCTCATCGAGCCGCTGCGCAAGGCTGTCGCCGCCGGCATCCCCGTCATCACGGTTGATACCTACATAGGCAACGGACACTACCAGACCGGCTTCGGCAACGCCGATTTCCCGCTCTCCTACATTGCCTCCGACAATGTTCTCGGCGGCGAGATCGCCGCCCGCGCGCTCGCGGAGGCGATCGGCGGCAAGGGCAAGGTCTATGTCAGCAATGTCAAGCCCGGCATCTCCACCACGGACCAGCGCGAGCAGGGCTTCAAGCAGGAAATGAAGGCGCACTTCCCGCACATCACCGTGCTCTCCACGCAGTTCAACAACGACGACGCCAACACCGCGGCCTCGCAGCTTCAGGCGGTGCTGGCGCGCAACCCCGATCTTGGCGGCGTGTTCGGCGCCAACCTCTTCTCGGCGCTTGGAGCCGCCAACGGCGTGAAGGCGGCGGGCAAGCTCGGCAAAATCAAAGTCGTTGCATTCGACGCCCCGCCGGCAATCGTCGGGGATCTCAAATCCGGCCTCGTCAGCATCGCCATTGCCCAGCATCCGGCCGAAATCGGTTGGTTCGGTGTTGCTGCCGCCTATGCCCATCTCACCGGACAAAGCATTCCGGTACGCATCGGCACCGGTTTCACGGTGATCACGGCGAAGAATGTGGATGATCCGAACGTGAGGAAGTTCATCTACCACAATTGAACCGCTACTTTCCGGCAGGCGCGCCGCGCCTGCCGGGGGCATCTGCCGGAGACCGACCGGTTTGAGTACCACCATCCCGACGGCGCGCGCGCGTGCCTACCCGCTGCTTGCCTTCTTTGCCGGTGCCTGGGCCTGGCTCTTCCTCGTACTGCTCGCGATCTTCTTCGAGGCCTGGGCGCGTCTCGTCGATCGCACGTCTTTCCTCCTGAATGTCTTCAACGTCCGCAGCATCGCCGTCTTCACGGCCGAGCCCTTCCTGCTCGCTGCCGGCCAGACCTTTGTCATCATCGCCGGCGGCATCGATCTCTCAGTCGGTTTCACCATGGGCCTGGCCGCCGTCGTGCTCGCGCAGGCAGTTCGCTTCCTTGATCCTCTGTTCGGGCCCGCGGCCGGCCTCACCGCCGGCTTCATCCTCACCCTCACCGCCGCTTCCATTCCGGGTCTGGTGAACGGGCTTCTCATTGCCCGGCTTCGCGTGCCGCCATTCATTGGCACGCTCGGCATGTACGGCGTTGCCGAAGGGGCCGGGTACCTCGCTGCCGGCGGCACGACGGTGCCGGTCTCCAATCCGATTCTGTTTTGGATCGGGAATGGAACGCTCTTCGGCATCCCGGCCCTTGTCCTTGTCACCCTGCTCGTGCTCATCGTCCTCCATCACCTCCTGAGCCAGAGCCGTTACGGGCAGTACACATACGCGATCGGCGGCAACCGGCAGGCCGCGCTTCGCGCCGGCATCGATGTCCGGCGCCACACCGAATACCTTTACGTCCTTTCCGCTCTTTGTGCTGCCATCGCGGGTTCGCTCTACACCGCGCGCTTCTCCGCCGGTGCCGCGCAGGCGGGCGACCCGCTGCTCCTCGATTCGATCGCCGCGGTCGTGATCGGGGGCGCTAGCCTGTTCGGCGGCTCAGGCACCATCATCGGCACGCTGATCGGCGCGCTCATCATCGCCGTGATCCAATACGGCCTCGTCTTCATCGACGTGGCCCCCTTCTGGCAGTTCATTGCGGTCGGCGTGGTCATCGTCGTCTCGGTTCTTGTCGATCAGAGCCGCCTCGCGCTGACCACCGGGCTTGGCGCGGATGCGTGAGGCGATTCTCTCCGTAAGCGGCCTCACCAAGCGCTTCGGCGGCGTGCACGCGCTCGAGAAGGTGGACTTCGATCTTCATCCCGGCGAGGTGCTTGCTCTGGCTGGCGACAACGGGGCCGGCAAGTCCACGCTCATCAAGACGATTTCCGGCGTGCACCAGCCGAACGAAGGTGAAATCCGTTTCCGTGGCCGGCCCGTCTCCTTCGCCGACCCGCGCGCGGCGCGCGAAGCCGGTATTGAAACGATCTACCAGGATCTCGCGCTCGCCGACAATCTCGATGTCGGTGCCAACGTCTTTCTCGGACGCGAGCCTATGCGCCGTATCCTCGGCTTTCTCCCGGCACTCGATCGCCCGCGCATGGCGAGTGAGGCCGCCAAGCTGATCGCGACGCTCGACATCGTGCTGCCGCGCCTCGATCTTCCCGTCCGCTCCCTTTCCGGCGGCCAGCGCCAGGCGGTCGCGATCGGACGCGCGGTATTCTGGAACGCGGCGGTGCTCATCATGGACGAGCCGACGGCGGCCCTCGGCGTTCCCGAGCAACGCAAACTCGTCGCGCTCATCCACAGCCTTCGCGCAGCAGACAAGGCCGTGATCTTCATCTCGCACAACCTTGCCGACATCTTCTCGGTAGCGGACCGCATCATGGTGCTGCGCCGCGGCCGGAAGGCGGGCGAGCGCGTTGCGGGCGAAACGAGCGGCGACGAGATCGTCAAGCTGATGGTGGGATCGGCCTGATTCTTCCCGTCCGCGTGGCTGTCACTCCGTGGCCTCCAGCGCCTCCAGGGCCTTGAGCCAATCGGCCTCGGCCGCCGCCATCGCCCGCTCGATCTCGGCCAGCTGCCGTGTCCCCTCGACGACCTCCGCCGCTCGCTCCGGCGCATAGATCGCCGGATCCTCGAGCCATCCTCGCGCCGCCTCCCGCTCGGCCGCCAGGCGCGCGATCAGGGCCTCGACCTCACGCGCGCGCCTCTGCAGCGGCGCAAGCGCCGCGCGCGCCTGCGCCCGACCGCGCCGTTCCTCCCGCCGCCCTTCGCGGCGCTTCCCGTTCTGTCCGTCCGTCGCTCGTGCCCGCTCGGCGAGCATAGCCCTGTAGTCCTCGAGATCGCCCTCGAACGGCCGCACCGTGCCATCTGCGACCAACCACAGGCGCTCGGCGATCAGGCCGACAAGATGCGGATCGTGCGTGATCAGCACCACCGCACCGGGAAAGTCCGCAAGCGCGCGCACCAGCGCGTCGCGCGCATCGATGTCGAGATGATTGGTCGGTTCGTCGAGGATGAGAAGTTGCGGTGCCTCGCCGGTTGTCAGCGCCAGGAGGAGCCGCGCCCGCTCTCCCCCCGAAAGATGTGCAACCGAGATCTCCGCGCACTTCGCATCGAGTCCGAAACGGGCAAGCTGCGCCCTGACCGCCACGGGCGTCGCCCGGGGAAGGGCACGCGCCATAAGCGCGATCGGGCTTTGTGCGCCATCGAGCTCCTCTTCCTGGTGTTGCGCGAAATACCCCGCGCGCAGCTTCAGCGCGCGCCGGATCCGCCCCGAAAGCGGAGCAATCCGCCCGGCCAGCAGTTTCGCAAACGTGGATTTGCCATTGCCGTTGGCGCCCAAGAGTGCAATCCGGTCGTCGGGATCGATCGCGAGCGAAAGCCGTGCCAACACCGGGCGTCCGTCGTAGCCTGCGGCAACCTCCTCCAGCCGCAACATCGGCGGAGGCAGGGGCGGGGCTTGCGGAAAATCGAACCGTGCCGGCGTCTCTTCCACGGCGACGCTGATCGCGGGCATCTTCGCCAGTGCCTTCAGCCGCGATTGTGCCTGCCGCGCTTTGCTTGCCTTGTAGCGGAATCGATCGACGAAGGCCTGCATGTGCGCCCGCGCCGCTGCCGCCCGCTCGGCCCCCCGCGCCTCCTGCATCGCCCGCTCGGTCCGGATGCGCACGAATTCGGAGAACCCGCCCGGCGTCAGCGAAATCTTCCCTCGTTCGAGGCAAGCAATCGCATTGACTGCGCGATTGAGCAACCCTTGGTCATGGCTCACCACCAATGCCGCGCCCGGAAATCGCGCGAGCCACCCCTCGAGCCAGAGCGTCGCCTCGAGATCGAGATGATTGGTCGGCTCGTCGAGCAGCAGCAGATCCGGCTCGGCGAAGAGCGCGCGGGCCAACGCGACACGCATGCGCCAGCCTCCCGAGAAATCTGAAACCGGCTGCCTCTGCATCGCCTGGCCGAACCCGAGCCCGGCAAGAATCGATGCTGCCCGCGCCGGCGCGGTATCCGCCGCGATCGCGCGCAGCCGGTCGTGGATTACGCTGAGCCGTTCCGCCGGCGCCATCTCGGCTTCGGCAAGCAGGGCGAGGCGCTCGGCATCGATCGCAAGCACGGTTTCGACCAAGCTCACTTCGCCGCCCGGCGCCTGCTGGGCCACCGCCCCGACGCGCAGACCCGCCGCACGCCGGATCTCGCCCTCGTCGAGCGCGATCTCGCCTGCGATGGCCCGCAGCAGAGTCGATTTGCCCGCTCCGTTCCGCCCGACCAGGCCGATCCGCTGCCCGGCTGCGATCGCGAGTGCTGCCCCGTCGAGCACCGCACGTTCGCCGAGCCGGATCACCACATCTCGAAGAACGACGAGACTCACGCGAAATCCCCCGTTCTCCGCCGGGCGTTCCAAACGCGCCCGCGCCTGGTGCCCGGCCCTGCCAAAGGCGCTCGCCCGCCGAACCCATTCCCGCCGTGGCCACTATCTTCCGACAAAGCGCGGCTTCTCCTTGGTCAAAAACGCCCGGAAGGCATTGCGGAAATCTTCCGTCTCGGCAAATCCGTTCGCCTCCGCTTCTTCCTCGGGCCCAACCGGCAGCGGCCCGCGCAGCCGCCGGATCGCCTGTTTGTGGAAGCGCGCGGAAAGTGGGCTTCCCTCGGCAATGCGCCGCGCCAAAGCCATCCCCTCCTGCTCCACAACTCCATCCGGCACCACGCGCGAGAGCAGGCCTTTCTCGTAGGCCTCACGCCCGTTGAAGATTCGCCCCTCGATCAGAAGTTCGGCTGCCACCCCGCTTCCGGCGAGAGAAAGAATCGGGTCGATCTCGGCATAGGCGTACCAAATCCCGAGATTACGTGCCGTGATGCCGAACCGGATCCCTTCGCCCCCCACCCGGAAATCGCACATCGTCGCAATCCCGGCGCCCCCGCCGATGCACGCGCCCTCGATCGCCGCCACGACCGGGTGCCGGCAGAGCCGGATCGACTGCATGCCCCGGTGCACGACCTCTGCATAGCGGTCCTCGCGCGCGCGCGTTCCGCGCTCCTCGGCAAAGGTGCGGATATCGGCTCCCGCCGAGAACGTCCCGCCTGTGCCCCGCAGGACAACGGAGCGCAACGATTCGTCCCCCGAAAGTCCCTCCATTGCCTCCGCGAGCGCCTCCCACATCGCCCGATCGAGTGCGTTGCGCACCTTCGGCCGGTTGAACGTTACGACGGCGATCTCGCCCTCGCGCGAGACCGGAAGCTCGGGATGCGGCATCGACTTTTTCTCCTCGTCTTGGCCGATCGTCTTGGCCGAGAGTGTCATGAGGTCTATGGACGGGTCCATGCCGGCCCCGCACGAACTGGACGGAACGCGATGCTCACCCTGATCGATCTCGCCGGCGCGGTCGCACTCCTCCTTTGGGGCGTGCACATGGTTCGTAGCGGCGTCGAGCGCGCCTATGGCCCTGCGCTTCGCCGCATGCTCGGTCGCATGCTTGGCAACCGGCTGCGTGCCTTCGCCGCCGGCCTCGGCGTGACCGCCGTTTTGCAGAGCAGCACCGCAACCGGCCTGATGGTTACCTCCTTCGCCGCCGGGGGTCTCGTCGATCTCACGCCCGGGCTTGCCGTCATGCTCGGCGCCAATGTCGGCACCACGCTCATCGTCCAGGTCCTTGCCTTCAATGTTACCTGGCTTGCCGGCCTCGGCATCCTCGCTGGCTTCCTCATGTTCCGCCGCGGCGGCGGCTCGCGCGTGCACGATCTCGGACGCGTGCTGATCGGGCTTGGCCTCATGCTCACGGCGCTCGACGAGCTGGAAGCGCTGGTGGAGCCGCTCGGCAGCACCCCCGCCTTGCACGCCGCCTTCGCTGCGCTCGCCTCCCAGCCCGGCCTCGCGGTTCTGCTCGGCGCGGTCCTCGCCTGGGCCGCCCATTCGTCGGCCGCCGTCGTCCTCCTCGTCATCTCGCTCTCCGGAAACGGAATCCTGGCGCTGCCCGCCGCCATCGCGATTGTCCTCGGCGCCAATCTCGGCAGTGCCGTCAACCCTCTGATCGAGGGTGCCGGAACCGACCCCGCCGCCCGCCGCCTGCCGCTCGGCAACCTCCTCAACCGCGTCTTCGGCACGCTTGCCGTCCTCGTCACGCTGCCGCTCGTTGCTCCGCCGCTCGCCCGTCTTGGCCTCTCTCCCGGCCGCCTGGTGGCCGACTTTCACACTGGTTTCAACCTCGTCCTTGCGCTCCTTTTCTTTCCCTTCCTCAAGCCCTACGCTTGGTTCCTGCAACGCCTGCTTCCTGCACGCGTCACCGCCGCCGCGCCGGACCGGCCGCTCTATCTCGATTCGGCGCTGGCCGAGAGCCCTCCGCTCGCTTTGGCTGCCGCCGCGCGGGAGGCGCTCCGCATGGCGGACGTGCTCGAAACCATGCTCGGCGATACGGCGGCCGCCATTACCCGCGGCGACCGCAAGCGCCTCGCCACGGTCAAATCGCTCGACGACGTGCTGGACCGCCTCAACGCTGCCATCAAGGACTACCTGATCGGCCTCGACCCGGACCGGCTGGCCGAGACCGACCACCGACGCCTTGCCCAGCTTCTCACCTTCGCCACCCATCTTGAGCAGGCCGGGGACCTCGTCGAGCACAATCTCGCCCCGCTTGCGGCCAAGCGCCTCAAGCGCGGCCTCGCCTTTTCGGTCGAGGGCGAGGCCGAGATCGCCCGCCTCCTCGAGCGCCTTGCTGCCAACCTACGTACCGCCGCGGCTGTGCTGATGACCGAGGATCCCCGCGCTGCCCGCGAGCTTGCCAACGAGAAAGCCGTCTTCCGCGACCTCGAGGCCAGCGCAACCACCGGCCACTTCCAGCGCCTGCGGGAGCGTCGCATCGAGAGCATGGAAACGAGCGCGCTCCATCTCGACCTCGTCCGCCACCTGAAGGAGGTGAACGCCCACCTCGTGGCCGCGGCTGCCTACCCGGTGCTGGAAGGGCAAGGGGAGCTGCTCACGAGTCGGGTCCGCCAGGATGGTTGAGCGGCCCCGGGGATGCCGGGGGATTCGTCTCTCGAAGACGCTTGCATGGCGTGAACAAACGTGGAACGGTGCGGCGTCGAGGTGACGGAAGTCCGTACTTGAACACTCCATATAGTGGCAAGAATTAATTCAGCTAACTAGATATTGGCAAAGCCGTCGGGGTGCGCGCATGATGCGCGTCGGCAGCAGGTCGGAGGGGGGTCGCCGTGCTCGACGCAGTGCAGTTGCAGGGTCGCCATCAGGTCCGCGTCGATCGTGTGCGCGATGCCGCGCTCACGGATTTCGGCCGCGCCACGCTCACCGACCGCTATCTGATGCCGGGTGAGGGCTTCCAGGACCTCTTTGCCCGCGTCGCGAGCTACTATGGCGACGACGCGGCGCATGCGCAGCGCATTTACGACTACATCAGCCGGTTCTGGTTCATGCCGGCGACCCCGGTTCTCTCCAACGGCGGCACCAATCGCGGGCTGCCTGTCTCCTGCTTCCTCAACGAGGCGTCCGACAGCCTCGAGGGCATCGTCGATCTCTGGAACGAGAATGTCTGGCTCGCCTCCAAGGGGGGCGGCATCGGGAGTTATTGGGGCAATCTTCGCTCGATCGGCGAGAAGGTCGGCCAGAACGGCAAGACCTCGGGCGTGATCCCGTTCATCCGCGTCATGGACAGCCTGACGCTCGCGATCTCCCAGGGCTCTCTGCGCCGCGGGTCAGCCGCCGTCTATCTGCCGCTCTCGCACCCCGAGATCGAGGAATTCGTCGAGATGCGCCGCCCGACCGGCGGCGACCCCAACCGCAAGGCACTCAACCTGCATCACGGCGTGCTCGTGCCGGATGCCTTCATGCGCGCGGTTGCCGACGACGAGTCCTGGGTCCTCACCTCGCCCAAGGATGGCGCGGCTGTCCGCTCGATCTCCGCCCGCTCGCTCTGGATCCGCATCCTCACTTCGCGAATCGAGACCGGCGAGCCCTACCTCGTGTTCAGTGACCACGTGAACCGTGCCCGGCCCGAGCATCACAAGTTCGCCGGCCTTCAGGTGAAAACCTCGAATCTTTGCAGCGAGATCACGCTGCCGACAGGCCTCGACCACCACGGGCGCGAGCGCACCGCCGTCTGTTGCCTCTCATCGCTCAATCTCGAGACCTGGGCAGAGTGGCACGAGCATCCGCTCTTCATCGAGGACGTGATGCGCTTCCTCGACAATGTTCTCGAGGATTTCATCCGGCGTGCGCCGCCCGAGATGGAGCGCGCAAGATACTCCGCCATGCGCGAGCGCTCGGTTGGCCTCGGCGTGATGGGCTTCCATGGCTTCCTGCAGTCGCGGAACGTGCCGTTCGAGAGCGTGATCGCGAAAGTCTGGAACAAGCGGATCTTCAAGCACATCCGCGAACAGGCCGACGCGGCTTCGCGGCTCCTGGCCGAGGAGCGCAGCCCCTGCCCGGATGCCGCCGATTACGGCGTGATGGAGCGTTTCTCGCACAAGCTCTCGATTGCGCCCACCGCCTCGATCTCGATCATTGCCGGCAATTCGAGCCCGGGCATCGAGCCGATCGCCGCCAACGTCTTCCTCCAGAAGACGCTCTCCGGCAGCTTCACCGTGCGCAACCGCTTCCTCCAGCCTGTGCTCGCCGCCTATGGAAAGGACACGGACGAAATCTGGTCTTCGATCACACTTGCCAAGGGCAGCGTGCAGAACCTCGATTTCCTCTCCGAGCACGAGAAGGCGGTGTTCAAGACGGCCTTCGAGCTTGATCAACGTTGGGTGATCGAGCACGCCGCGGATCGTGCGCCCTATATCTGTCAGAGCCAGTCGGTCAATCTTTTCCTGCCTGCCAACGTGCACAAGCGCGACCTCCACCAGATTCATTTCCTGGCGTGGAAGAAAGGACTCAAGTCCCTCTATTACTGCCGCTCGCTTTCCATTCAGCGCGCCGACAACGTGAGCGAGAAAGCGGTGCGCCCGACCGAGTTTCTTCCCGTCGCAGCCGAGACGCCCGACGCCGAGTTGCCATTGATGGTGGCGCCGCGGCCCGCCGCGGCGAAGACGCTGGATTACGAGGAGTGTCTCGCGTGCCAGTGACGCTTAGAGATTTTCCATTCGAGCCGCACGACGCGCAGGCGACGTACGCGGACGTAACCGGCTGCTATGCTGTGTGGCCCGCCGAGGGCCGGGATGGAAGGACGGTGGCCGTCCGCTTCAAGTTGACATTGCTCCAGGATCAGTTCGGTCTGAAGGGCGCCAGCGGGGATGCAATTCGAGCATGCCTGTTCCACAACCGTGCGGAGCTGCAACGCTTGGCCAACGCCGCGTCCGACCGAGCGACCGCCTAGGAAACGCTGTACTAGTCATAGCGGGCGATGGCGCGCCGCGAACCTGAGGTGCCCAATTCTCGAGGCAGCGAGATGAAATCCGACCTCCTCACCGAAAACCCCGTCTACAAGCCCTTCCGCTACCCCTGGGCGTACGAGGCCTGGCATACGCAGCAGCGCGTGCACTGGCTGCCCGAGGAGGTTCCGCTCGCGGACGACGTCAAGGACTGGCACAAGAACCTCACGAAGGCGGAAAGAAATCTGCTCACCCAGATTTTTCGCTTCTTCACCCAGGCCGATGTCGAGGTGAACAACTGCTACATGAAGCACTATTCGCAGGTCTTCAAACCGACCGAAGTGCTCATGATGCTCTCCGCCTTCTCCAACATCGAGACGATCCACATCGCCGCATACGCGCATCTGCTCGACACCGTCGGAATGCCGGAGATCGAGTACCAGGCCTTCCTCAAATACAAGGAGATGAAGGACAAATACGACTACATGCAGTCCTTCCGAATGGACAGCAAGCACGAGATCGCGAAAACGCTGGCCGCTTTTGGCGCCTTCACCGAGGGCCTGCAGCTCTTCGCCTCCTTCGCCATTCTTCTGAATTTTCCCCGCTTCAACAAGATGAAGGGCATGGGCCAGATCATCTCCTGGTCGGTGCGCGACGAGACGCTGCATTGCGTCTCGGTGATCCGCCTTTTCCGCACCTTCGTCGAGGAAAACCCGGAAATCTGGACGCCCGCGCTCAAGCGCGAGATCGCGGAAATCTGCGCCACCATCGTCGTGCACGAGGACGCCTTCATCGACCTCGCCTTCGAGCTCGGCGCCGTCGAGGGCCTGACCGCCCCCGACGTCAAGCGCTACATCCGCTACATCGCCGACCGCCGCCTCGCCCAACTCGGCCTCGAGCCGCTCTACGATGTCGAAAAAAACCCGCTGCCCTGGCTCGACGAAATGCTGAACGCGGTCGAGCACACCAACTTCTTCGAGAACCGGGCAACCGAATACAGCAAGGCCTCCACCATTGGTACCTGGGAGGACGCTTTCGCCGATTAACCCACGGTCGTTGCTGCACTCCCGCCCGTCACGGGAAAGGGCGCACCCCGCCACGCCGGCCGGTCGTCGCGCTGGCACGCTGCCCGCATATCCCTGACAACATGCGAACCTCCGTCGCGGGTTCGCTCGCCCTCAGCTCTGACGCCACCCGAAGCGCCGACCGAGCCAACTCCTGAGAGCGAGCAGCGCCGCCGCATCAACGGCAACCGCCGCGGTGCTGGCATTGGCCGCCGGGCCCGCTTGCGCACTCACTGCGGTGGCGGAGGCGAGCGCGCGCACGGTGGGATCTCTCACCAATGCTCCAGCGATATTGCGCCAGAGCGCCACAATGTCCGGCGGAGTAAGCTGCGGCAACACCAAAGCAAAGTGGAGCGCCGCCGCCGCCGATGCTGCCCGCCAAGCGGTGGCCATCGGGCCAACCGGCACGCGACCTAGCAGTCTTTGTGAAACCTCCGCGAAAGTCGGAACATCCGGCAACTCCGGATCGCGCCGCCACTGACCTGTCGCGTCCAGCGCGCCCAGCGAGAAAAGGACATGCATCCCGGCTGCCATCAGGGCGTGCATCTGCTGTGGTACGCCCTCCCCATGCAGGAAAATGAGATCGACAGCTCCTGCCACGAGCGCTGCGCGCGCATTCTCCGGTCGGCCGAGTCCGAATACGGGAATAAAGTCGGTACCGAGCAGTTGAAGCGCGATCAATACGGGCAACTCGGGCCCCGCTGGCCCGGAGGCGGCAATGCGCAGTGCATGAGTCAACTCGAGAGCGGAACGTGGCACCCGACCAACCGCCACGCCAGGGCTGATGCCGTCCATCACCGGCATCCAGTTCGCCGTGTCGAAATGAACCCGTGGGTCGCCGACCAGCCAAGCCGTTGCGGCCGACCCGGGCACCAGCAACGCGGTCGTCCCGTCAGGCGCCGCGCGCACTGCGAACTGGTTCGCTCCGGTCACACCATCATTGCCGATCGCGTTCTCTTTTGCGACCCGAGTCCCCGGCGGCAGGAGGCGCCCAAGCACGGGCAGGAACGCTTGGGCCCATTGATTCACCGCTCCACCGGACGTGCCGGCCACCATCAGCCTCACGCCATTTGGAAATGGATTGGCCGCCATCGCCGCCGCTCCACGCGCACTCTTTCCCCGCACAAAGAGGGCTAGCCCAGCGGAAAGTCCGCCGAACCGCAACACATGGCGCCGTGAAGGAGCCCGATCCAACCGCTTTCCCCCTGTTCAGAGGGAACTCCTAACCCCTGGCCCGCCGCTGTCAAATCAATCCCGCCCCGGTGGATGGCCGCCCGCAGGCCGGGGAGCCGTGCTCAGTCTTCGTAGGCCACGAGGGACTCGAACGGGACGTCAAGACGGCTCCGACCCTTGAGAAAGGAAAGCTCTATGAGCGCCGCTGCTGCCGGCACCGTGGCCCCGACATGCCGAAGGAGCGCGATCCCTGCGTTCATGGTGCCGCCCGTGGCAAGCAGGTCGTCCACGATGACCACGCGTTGTCCGGGCACCACGGCGTCCGCCTGGACCTCCACACGGTCGGTTCCGTACTCGAGCGCATAATCGTACCCGACGGTCCAGCCCGGAAGCTTGCCTGCTTTGCGCAGCATCAGGAACCCGCAGCCAAGCTTCAGTGCCAGCGGCGCCGAAATCAAGAACCCGCGCGATTCGATGCCGGCGAGCAGATCGGGCCCGTACGGCTGTATCAGGCTGGCAAGGCCCTCCATCGCCGCCTGCCAAGCCTCTGCATGACGCAACAGCGTCGAGATGTCGCGAAACAGGATTCCGGGTTTGGGAAAATCCGGAACGCTGCGAATGTGATCCTTGAGGTCCATGTGGGCCCCTCCCGGAATCCTGATGCAGTCGCCCGCCTTTTACCTGTTGTGCCCGCACATGGACAGGACCCGCCGGGTCAACCGACCTCACCCCTCTTCATCTTACCCGGATGTGGGAAGTGCCGCCTGAGACGCCTCACTCGACCCTCAGAAGATGGATTTCCACCACCGGTCGCTTGCCGTACCGGCGCCCAAACTCCCGACGCAGCGCCGAGCGCGCGGCCTCGGCGAAGGACGCGTCATCCCGGCGAAGCGGGGCAGGCAAATCCGCGAGCGCTGCCGCGAGTGCGCTATTGAGGTGCGCAACCTCTGGATCGTCCATTTCAAGCAGGCCCGGTGCACTCACCTGCGGGCAGCCAACGATGCGCCCCGAACGATCAACCGCAAGGCTGCCGAGAACGGCGCCATTGCCGAGCATTCGCCGGCGAACCGCCATGACCTCGCTCTGCAGCGGGACCATTCGATTTCCGTCCAGCACCAGACGTCCCACTGGCACGGAATCGACCACCTCCGGGGGCTCGGGGACAAGTTTCAGGATTTCACCGTCCTCGAGCAGGATGGGTCTTATGCCGAGTTCCTGCGCGAGGCCGGCGTGGGCGGTCAAATGCCGCCATTCACCATGAACCGGCACTGCAAATTTTGGTTTCACCAATCGGTATAACCTCCTCAGTTCATCACGTGCGGGATGGCCCGATACGTGGACCATGTGATCCGCGTCGGTCATCAACCGTACACCCCGACGAACCAGGTTGTCTTGCACCGTCCTAATCGCGCGCTCATTCCCCGGGATAACACGGCTGCTGAAGACCACGGTATCACCCTCGCCGAGTGCGATGCGCGGATGGACGTCAGCGGCAATGCGGGAAAGTGCGCTTCTTGGCTCCCCTTGGCTTCCGCTGACCAGCAGCAGAAGCCGCTCGTCCGGAACTTCGTTCGCCGCATCTTCGGGCAGGAACGGAGGGATCATCTTGAGATAGCCGCATTCGCGCGCCGCTGCCTCGACATTTCGCAGTGACCGCCCGGCGATTACGATACTCCGCCCGGCTGCGCGGGCGGCGACCGCCACGGACTCTACTCGCGCCACGTTGCTCGCGAAGCACGTGACGGCAACGCGGCCCGGCAGATCTCGAATGAGCGCCGTTAGAGTCCGGCGTACGTCGGCCTCGGAACCGGAATGGCCCTCGACCATCGCGTTCGTGGAGTCGCAAACCATTGCAAGCACGCCCTGTGCGCCGAGGGCTGCGAAAGCCGCCTCGTCCGTCGGCGGTCCGATGAGCGGGTGTGGATCGAGTTTCCAGTCCCCGGTATGCAGAACCGTGCCATACGGCGTGCGGATAACCATCGCCCGCGCTTCGGGAGTGGAGTGCGCCACATGGAGAAACTCGATCGAGAACGGACCAAGCGTGATCCCTCCACCCGGCGCCACGATTTTGATCTTGACCTCGGAGAGGAGTCCGGCCTCGCCAAGCTTGCGGGTCAATATCGCTGCCGCGAATGGCGTCGCATAGACCGGGCATCGTAACTCCCGCCATAGCCGGGGTACCGCACCGAGATGATCTTCGTGCGCGTGCGTGATCACCAGGCCGACCAGCGCATCGCGTCTGCTGGCAATGAAACTCGGATCGGGCAGCATGATCTCGGCCTCAGGGTATTCCCCCGAACCGAAGCCGATGCCGCAATCCACGGCAAGCCAACGCCCATCGCAGCGATAGAGATTGAAGTTCATCCCGATCTCGCCGGTGCCACCGAGCGGCAGGAACGCGAGATCGGCCGATGCGCCGACCATCACTCGCCGTCCCGTCGGTGCATACGGCCCCGGTGGATCGCCCGCCGGGGATTGCGCGCGGCCAATAGGCGGAGCCCGTGAAGCGTGAGCTCGAGATCAACCCGTTCGATCAGGGAGGTCGCCTCGGCAAACAGTGGAGCAAGGCCCCCGGTCGCCAGCACCTTGAGGGGCGTGGGAAACTCCGCTCGGATCCGCGAGACCAGCCCCTCCACCAGACCGACATATCCCCAGTAGATCCCGGACTGCATTGCCGGTACGGTAGAACGCCCGATCACGGATTGCGGCCGGCCGATGCCGATCCGCGGCAGTTGCGCTGCGGCACGATGTAAGGCCTCGATGGAGAGATTGATTCCGGGCGCGATGACCCCACCATGATAACCCCCGTCCGCGTCGACAACATCGAAGGTCGTCGCGGTCCCGAAATCGATCACCATCAGCGGACCGCCATAGAGCTGGTGCGCCGCCAGCGCATTCAGCAGCCGGTCCGCTCCCACCTCTCCGGGATTGTCGACCCGGATCGCAAAGCCCCAATCAAGTCCTGCCCATGCCACCAGAGGCTCGACCGAGAACCAGTCACGGCAGAGGCGCCGCAAATGATAGAGGGCGTTCGGCACTACGGTGCCGATCGCCGCAGCGCCGATATCGGCCGGCTTCAGCCGTGCATGACCAAGCAACGCGAGCAGCCAGACCGCGTATTCGTCCGAAGTCCTCTCCGGCTCGGTTGCAATGCGCCAAATGCCGCGCCATTCGGCTCCGTCGTGCACCGCTGCAACAACATTGGTGTTGCCCGCGTCGATCACAAGCAGCACGTGCTATCCCCGCATGTGACTGCTGCATCGACGGGAACGATGGTGTCACCCTCCGAAGCCAGACGGTCGCGGCGAGCCGAAACCGTTCGAGGCGATCCGCATCGTCCGATCCGCCACCGTGCCGGAACTCCCTCCGTCTTCAACCGAAAAGAACCTGGGCTGCTGCCTGGGCGGCGTTCACGACAGGCCCGGGGAGAAGGAAGAAGAATACTGTGAAAATCGCGGTCGCGGCGGCGACAAACGAGACCATCGCTGGCCGCGGATCAATCCCCGGTGCGGGCGCGTCGATGTACATGACCTTGACGATGCGAATGTAATAGTACGCGCCAATGACGCTCGTGAGCACACCGACGACGGCAAGTGTCCACATGCCGGCCTGCACGGCGGCGAGAAAAACGTAAAGCTTACCAAAGAAGCCGGAAAGCGGAGGGATTCCCGCCATGCTGAACAGGAACACCGCGAACGCCAGCGCCAAGGCCGGGTCCGTACGCGCCAAGCCGGAGAGGTCGGCAATCTGCTCGAATGCACGGCCCTTGCGACGCATGGCGATGATACCGGCGAACATCCCGAGATACATGAAGACATAGACGACAAGATAGACGAGCGACCCGCGCAAACCGGCCGTCGTTCCTGCGGCAAGCCCGATCAGCGTGTACCCCATGTGGCCGATCGACGAATACGCCATCAGGCGCTTGAAGTTGGTCTGGCCGATCGCGGCCAGCGCTCCAAGCACCATGCTGCCGATTGAGACGAGCTCGATCAGCAGTCGCCAGTCCCCTGCAATATGTCCAAAAGGGACCACCAGCGTGCGGATGAGGAGGGCCATTCCCGCGACCTTCGGGGCGGCCCCGATGAACGCCGTGACCGGGGTCGGTGCACCTTCGTACACATCCGGCGTCCACATGTGGAACGGTACCGCGGAGACTTCAAACACCAAGCCGGCGATCACAAAGACGACGCCTACCAGCAGCCCAGGCGAGACACTCCGCGGTGCCCGAAGTGCCGAGGCGAGGGCGGTGAAGGAAGTCGAGCCAGCGAAGCCGTAAACCAAAGAGATTCCGTACAGCAGCAAGCCGGACGCCAAGGCGCCGAGAATGAAATACTTGAGTGCTGCCTCGCTCGAGCGGACCGAGTCACGATTGAATGCCGTGACCACGTAGAGCGAGATGAGCTGGAGCTCAAGCCCGAGATAGAGCGTCATCAGATTGGCGGCCGAAACCATCACCATCATCCCGACGACAGCGAACAGGATGAGTACGGGGAACTCGAAACGCGCCAGACGCTCGTGCCGGTTATAGTCGAGTGACAGCATCAACGCGAGCGCTGCCCCGGCCAGGATGAGAATCGTGACCATCCGAGAAAACGCATCGACAATGAAAAGGCCGCCGTAACCTTCGCCACTCGGCGTGGCCAGCACGAGCAATGCGGTCACCAGGAACGCACCAAGGACGAGCATGTTGCAGAGCAGACTGGCATCACGCCGGTAGACCACCCCGAAGATCAGGATCCCCATGCCGGCGAGTGCGAGGACGATCTCGGGTAGGGCGATCGTCCAGTTCATCGCGGCAGCATCCCGACCGTGCGCACGCTGGCCAGATGCGCCAGATGCGCCGTGGCCAGAGCCGCGGTATGGCTCTGCACCATGTGCCTCACGCTCGCCGCCCAGAACTCCGTGAAGCTCGAGGGATGGACGCCCATCCAGAGGGTCAGCAGAACCAGCGGCGCGAATACCGCGATTTCCCGTGGGCTGAGATCGAGGATGGCCTTCAGATCCACGTGCGTAATGGTACCGAAGATGATCCGTCGGTAGAGGTATAGCATGTAGGCGATGCTGAGAATCGTCCCCGTGCCACCGAAGAGCGCGAGCCAGAAGTTAACCCGAAGTGCGCCGATCATCACCAGGATCTCGCCGATGAATCCCGAGGTCCCGGGGAGGCCAACGCTCGCCAGGGAAAACACCATGAGCAGCAGCGCATAGACCGGCATGCGTTCGATGAGGCCGCCAAAGCGTGCGATCTCGTGCGTGTGCATGCGGTCATAGAGGACGCCGACGCATAGGAAAAGGGCGGCCGAGACAATTCCGTGGGAGAGCATCTGGAACAGCGCTCCCTGAACGCCGATCACGTTGAAGGTGAAGATGCCGATGGTCACCAACCCCATGTGGGCAACCGACGAATAGGCAATCAGCTTCTTCATGTCCTCCTGCGCCAGCGCCACCAAGGAGGTGTAGATCACCGCAATCACGCCGAGCGCGAACATCAGGGGAGCGAATAGGCTGGATGCCACCGGCAGCATTGGCACGGAGAAGCGCAGAAGCCCGTACCCTCCCATCTTCAGGAGTACGCCCGCCAGCATAACCGAGCCTGCGGTCGGCGCCTCCACATGGGCATCGGGGAGCCACGTGTGCACCGGCCACATCGGCAGCTTCACCGCGAATGAGGCAAGAAACCCGAGAAAGAGCCAGAACTGCATGCCAGCGGGCAGGTGGGTATGAAGCAAGGTCGGAATATCCATGGTGCCGGTCTGGAACCAGATCGCCAGGATCGCCAACAGCAGCAGCACCGAGCCGGCGAGCGTAAAGAGGAAGAATTTGATGGTCGAATAGATGCGGCGGGGCCCACCCCAGATGCCGATGATCAGGTACATCGGGATCAGAGTACCCTCGAAGAACATGTAGAAGATGATGAAGTCAAGCGCCGAGAACGTGCCGACCATCATCGTCTCGAGGATGAGGAAGGCGAGCATGTATTCACGCACCTGATGCGTGATCACCTCCCAGCTCGCAAGAATGCAGATCGGCGTCAACGCAGTCGAGAGCAGCACGAACAGCACACTGATGCCGTCCACCCCCATGTGGTAACTGAGGCCGTACCGCGGCATCCATGAGGCGGTTTCGACGAACTGAAAGCCGGGATCGGAGGGATTGAACTTCAGCCAAAGCACCAGGCTCAGGCCGAACACGATCAGGCTCGTCCAAAGTGCCGCCCAGCGGGAATTGCTCGCCACCATCGCGGCGTCCCCGCGGATCGAAAGGATGACGGCGCCGCCAACCAGGGGGAGGAAGGTGATCAGTGAAAGGAGGGGAAAGCCCGCGGCGTTCATCGTCTCACCGAACCACCAAAAACACGGCGACCAGAACCACGACGCCGAACACCATTGCAAAGGCGTATTGGGCAAGCGAGCCGGTCTGCAGCTTGACAACCTCAGCCGAGGAGTCCGTGGCCAGTAGCGCCACGCCGTTCGGGATCCCGTCGATGACCGTTGCGTCACCTACCTTCCAGGAGAGCCGGGCAACGCGCAGGACGCCGCGAACGAAGAGCGTGTCGTAGATGTCATCGAAGTACCACTTATTGACGAGGAAGAGATAGACAGGCCGGAATCGTTCGGCAAGCCACTCGGGGATCTCCGGGCGAGCCATATAGAAAACATAGGCGGTGCCGATACCGAGCAATGCGACCAGCGTCGGCAGCGGTTTGAGAAGGCTCGGCAGGGTTTCTATCCGGCCGATCGGGTGGCTGCCGGGCAGGGCGAAGATGCTCGTTCCCCAGAAGGCGCGCCAGTCATGGCCGATGAAGAGACCATGCAGTGCGAATCCTGAAACCGCGGCGCCGATCGCCAGCAGCACCACAGGGACCAGCATTACGGTCGGGCTCTCATGGACATGCGCAAGAACCCGTGGTTCGGCACGCGAGATACCGTGGAACGTCATGATCAGCAGGCGCCAGGAGTAGAATGCCGTCAGGAAAGCCGCCAGCAAGCCGCAGACATAGGCGTAATGAGCCACGCCGGTATCCGCGGTCGCCGCCGCTTCCAGGATTGCATCCTTCGAGTAATACCCGGCAAAGAATGGAATTCCAGCCAGCGCCAGGCAACCCACCCACATCACCGTATAGGTAACGGGGATCTTGCGCCAAAGTCCGCCCATGCGGCGCATGTCCTGCTCGTCGGACATCGCATGGATCACTGATCCCGCGCCAAGGAACAGGAGAGACTTGAAGAAGGCGTGTGTGATCAGGTGAAAGATCGAAACCTGGAATGCGCCGACACCGGCGGCTATGAACATGTAACCCAGTTGCGAGCACGTCGAATAGGCGATCACACGCTTGATGTCTGTCTGCACGCAGGCGATGGTGGCCGTGAAGAACGCGGTCGAGCCGCCGATGAACGTCACCATAGTCAGCGCAGCCGGTGCATACTCGAGAAGCGGAGACATCCGCGCCACCAGGAAGACGCCCGCCGTGACCATCGTCGCGGCGTGAATCAGAGCCGAGACCGGTGTCGGCCCTTCCATCGCGTCAGGCAGCCAAGTGTGGAGGAAAAGCTGGGCCGATTTGCCCATCGCGCCGATGAAGAGGAGAACCCCGATCACGTCGAGGACCGGGAACGACGTGCCAAGCAGGGTGTAGTGCACGCCCACGTGCTGCGTGACGGCCGTGAAGATGGTGGAGAAGGAGAGCGAGCGAAACTGGAAAAATAGAAGCGCGATGCCGACGGCGAAAAAGAGATCGGCGACGCGGTTGACCACGAAGGCCTTGATGGCCGCCGCGCAGGCGCTGGGTTTGTGGTACCAATACCCGATGAGCAGATAGCTCATCAGGCCCACGCCCTCCCACCCGAAGAAGAGCTGGAGGATGTTGTTTGCCGTTACCAGCATCAGCATCGCGAACGAGAAGAGTGAAAGGTAGCTGAAAAAGCGCGACACCGGGCGCTCCTCGTGCGCCATGTAACCGACACTGTACACGTGAATCAGCATCGAAACCGTGGTGACCATCGCCACCATGACCGCCGACAATGTGTCGTACCGAAGAGCCCACGATACCTTGAGCGTTCCAACCGCGATCCACGTCGTGATCGGAACGACGCCCGTGCTGACGTTGCCCGAGACAAGCAGGGTCACGGCAGCATCCCCCGCGACCGCCGCCACTATCATGCAGAGGATGGTTGCTATCCGACTCGCGCGGTCCCCGATCGCCCGGCCGAGAAGACCGGCCACGGCAGATCCGATAAGCGGGGCGAAGACGGCAATCGCGGTGAGCATCTCAGCCCTTCATCATCGTCACGTCCTCGACCTCGATCGAGCCGCGGTTTCGGAAATAGACGACGACGATCGCCAGCCCGATTGCCGCTTCGGCTGCCGCGACAGTGAGCACGAACATCGCCAGGACCTGGCCCGCAAGGTCGCCAAGCGCCGCAGAAAAAGCAACAAGATTGAGATTGACGGCGAGGAGAATCAACTCGATCGACATCATGATGACGATGACGTTCTTGCGGTTGATGAAGATGCCGAACGCCCCGAGCACGAGCAGGATGGCGCCGACTGCGAGGTAGTGACCGAGGCCGACGGTCATGCTAGTGCCTTTCGGCGGCATGCAAGCGGGCGTGGCTCCCGCCGTGCATTGCTTCAGGATCGGCTTCGGCAGGCGCAGGGCGGTTCAAGACGGCGATTTCGGAAATGCCGGCGCCCAGCGGCACCTTCACCATTGCCACGGTATCTGCCGGCTGGCGTGCGTTCTGGACTGCGATCGTCTGCCGCCGAACCGCGCGGCGATCCCGCAGCGTGAGCACGATGGCTCCGATCATCGCCACGAGGAGAATGAGCCCCGCGATCTGGAACAGAAGGATATACCGAGTGTAAAGGATCGCGCCGAGCGCCGCCGTATTGGTGAGCCCTCGCGGGGTTGGCACCATCCTGAGTTCGATTGCACCCGGCGCAAAGTGCCACCCTCCCAGTACGAGAGCAAGCTCGCTTAAAAGGATAAGACCAACGACGAGGCCGACCGGGGCATAGCGCTGGAGGCCCTCGCGCATTTCGGCGAAGTTCACGTCGAGCATCATCACGACGAATAAGAAGAGAACAGCGACCGCCCCGACATAGACGATCACCAGGATCAACGCCAGGAATTCGGCGCCGGCAAGCAGGAACAGCGCCGCCGCGTTGAAGAAGGCAAGGATCAGGAACAGGACCGAGTGCACGGGATTGCGGGCGGTCACCACCATGGTGGCGGAGGCAAGAAGAATCACCGCAAAGACGTAAAAACCGACGGTTGCGATCACTGCCTGGCCTCGCCCGAACGATTAGGTCTGCGATTAGCGGTAGGGTTCGTCCAATTCCAGTCGCCTGCTGATCTCTGCTTCCCAGCGGTCGCCATTCGAAAGAAGCTTCTCCTTGTCGTACATCAGCTCCTCCCGGGTTTCGGTGGCGAACTCGAAGTTCGGGCCTTGGACAATCGCATCCACCGGGCAGGCCTCTTCGCACAAGTCGCAGTAGATGCACTTGGTCATGTCGATATCGTACCGCGTCGCTCTCCGGGAACCGTCCGCCCGCGGCTCGGCTTCGATGGTGATGGCCTGCGCCGGGCAGATAGCTTCGCAGAGCTTGCAGGCAATGCAGCGTTCCTCGCCGCTCGGGTAGCGCCGGAGCGCGTGCTCGCCTTTGAAACGCGGGCTGATCGGACCCTTCTCGTACGGATAGTTGATGGTCGCCTTGGGCCTGAAGAAATAGCGGAGCGTCACTGCCATGCCCGCCATCAATTCACCGAGCAGGAGCCCACGCGCCGTACGGTCAAGCAACGCCATCGCGTCCTCCATTGGCGCGCCTCGGATAGTCGCTTCTCGTCCCGCCTTCAAGAGACATGAGGCAGCCACCCGGTGGCAATGAGAACGCCGGCCGTGAGGACCAGCCAGCCGAGGGAGAGCGGAAGAAAGACCTTCCAGCCGAGACGCATCAGCTGGTCGTAGCGATAGCGGGGAAAGGTTGCCCGGACCCACAGGAAGACAAACAGGCAGAGCAGGATCTTGATGAGAAACCATAGCGGGCCGGGCAACCACGTGAAGGGTGCAAACGGCAGCGGCGAAAGCCAACCGCCGAGAAAAAGGATCGTCATGAGCGCGCTCATCAAAAACATGCTGGCGTACTCTCCCATGAAAAAGAGGGCATATGGCATGGAGCTGTATTCAACCATGAAGCCGGCCACGATCTCGCTCTCGCCCTCCGGCAAGTCAAACGGCGAGCGATTGGTTTCGGCGAGCGCCGAGATGAAGAAGACCACGAACATCGGGAAGAGGGGAATGAAGAACCAGACGTTCCTTTGTGCAAGAACGATGTCGTTGAGGTTGAGACTGCCCGCGCAGAGCAGCACGGAGACGATGACGAAGCCCATCGCGACCTCGTAGCTCACCATCTGCGCGGCACTGCGCAACGCACCGAGAAAGGCGTATTTCGAATTGCTGGCCCACCCGGCGATGATGACGCCATAGACACCGAGCGAGCTGATGGCGAAGAGATAGAGGATGCCGACGTTGATATTGGCATTGGCCCAGCCGTTGTTGACCGGAATGACCGCCCAGGCGAGAATTGCCAGGCCGAACGTCAGTATGGGCGCCAGGATGAAGAGCAGGCGGTTCGCGCCGGCGGGGATGATGGTTTCCTTCATCAGCAACTTAATCGCATCGGCGAATGGCTGCAGCAGGCCGAAGGTTCCAACCACGTTCGGCCCCTTGCGGAGTTGCATGGCCGCCAGAACCTTGCGTTCGGCATAGGTGAGATAGGCGACCCCGATCAGGAGCGGCACGAGCAGCGCCAACGCCTTCAGAAACGCAAGGATGATCCCGCCGGCGATGGTATGGAACAGGAAATTCATTGCTCTACTCCGCTGCCTGCGCGAGTCGCGGAGAGAACGTCTCGGTGCAGCGCGCCATGGTTGGGCTGGCCCGGCTGATCGGATCCGTTTGGTAGTAGTTGGCGATCGGATAGCTGAAGGGGGTCGGCAGCACCGCGGCGGGATCGCCGGCCGGTCCCGTCGGGTCGGCGCAGCCGGGGGCGCCTAGAGACCCAATGCGCGCAAATGCGGGGTGCACGGCGGCCAGCCGGCGGCGCAGGCTCTCAAGATCATCGTAGGGTAGGGAATGTCCGACAACGGCGCTGAACGCGCGGAGGATCCTCCAATCCTCACGCGCCTCCCCGGGTGGATAGACGGCAAGCCGACCGCGCTGCGCACGTCCTTCGGTATTCACGTACGTGCCGTGCTTCTCCGTATAGGCAGCCCCTGGCAGGATCACGTCCGCCCGCGCCGCTCCACGATCCCCGTGATGGCCCTGATAGACGACGAAAACCGCAGGGGGAATTCGTGCAGCGTCGAATTCGTCTGCCCCGAGCAGCCAGAGAAGATCGACAGCGCCTGCGCGCATGGCCGAGAAATCCTTCGCACCGGCGCCAGGCACGAAGCCGAGGTCAAGTGCGCCGACGCGAGCAGCGGCCGTGTGCAACACGTTGAAGCCATGCCAGTCAGGACGGAGCATCCCAAACTCGGCGGCAAGCCGCCAGGCAGCCGCCAGCACCGCCGCACCATCGGCACGGGCGAGAGCTGCCTCGCCGAGGATCAGCATCGGCCGCTTGGCAGCGCGGAGCTTGGCGGCAAAGGGATGCTCCCCGGCAAGAAGTCTGGCCAAGCTCGCAGGGCCGTCGCCAAGCAATTCGGCATGATACGTCAGATCGACGGCAGGCCCGATCAAGCCAACCGGAAAATTCCCTGCAACCCAACGCTTGCGAATGCGCGCATTGAGAACAGGCGCCTCGCGCCGCGGGTCGGCGCCGAGGATCAGGACGGCATCCGCCTGCTCGATCCCTGCAATCGTCGTGTTGAGAAGATAGAAGTCCCGCCGGGACGCATCGAGCCTGGCTCCGTCCTGCCTGCAATCGAGGTTCCGCGATCCCAACGCCGTCATCAGGTCTTTGAGTGCCAGCATGCTTTCGGCATCGGCGAGATCACCGGCAATCGCGCCGATCTTCTCACCCGAAAGGCCCTTCAATCGTGCGGCGATCACGTGAAACGCATCATCCCAGCTCGCCGGAACGAGCTTGCTATTGCGCCTGATCCAGGGCCGATCCAACCGCCGATGCTTGAGGCCGTCGATCGCAAAGCGGGACTTGTCCGCCAGCCATTCCTCGTTGACCTCATCGTTGATGCGGGGAAGTACCCGCAGCACCTCCGGGCCGCGCGAATCGACGCTGATGTTCGTGCCAACCGCATCCAGCACATCGATGCTGTCGACTCTAGCGAGCTCCCAGGATCGGGCGATAAAGGCGTATGGCTTCGATGTCAGCGCGCCCACCGGGCAAAGATCGATGATGTTGCCGGAAAGCTCGGACGACAGTGCCAGCTTGATATGGGTGTCGATCTCCATGTCCTCGCCGCGTCCGGTAGCCCCAAGCTGCGGCACGCCGGCCACTTCGGCAAGGAACCGGATGCAGCGCGTGCAGTGGATACAACGCGTCATCACGGTCTTAACCAGTGGCCCGAAATCCTTCTCTCTGACCGCGCGTTTCGGCTCACGGAAGCGCGAGCGATCCCAGCCGTACCCCATCGACTCGTCCTGCAGATCGCACTCCCCGCCCTGGTCACAGATCGGGCAATCGAGCGGATGGTTGATTAAGAGAAATTCCATCACCCCTCGACGCCCGTTCCGCACCATCGGGCTGTCGGTCTTTACGACCATCCCATTGGCGACGGGCCAGGCGCACGAGGCAACCGGCTTCGGAACCTTGTCCACCTCGACAAGGCACATCCGGCAATTGCCCGCCACGGAGAGGCGCTCGTGATAGCAGAAGCGGGGAATCTCCTTGCCCGCCAGCTCGGCGGCCTGCAGAACCGAAGTGCCGTTCGGGACTTCGATCTCGATCCCATCGACGCTGAGCTTGACCATCCCGCTAATCTGCCGCCATCCGCACGCTCCGCTGCCGGAACGCCGTGATGCGCTCCTCGATCACCGGGCGGAAATGGCGGATCAGCCCCTGCACCGGCCAAGCCGCAGCGTCGCCGAGCGCACAGATCGTATGCCCCTCGATTTGCCGTGTGACCTTGTCGAGCGTGTCGATCTCCTCAATATCGGCCCGTCCTTCCACAAACCTGTTCATGACCCGCATCAGCCAGCCGGTGCCCTCGCGGCAGGGCGTGCACTGGCCACAACTCTCGTGTTTGTAGAACCGCGAAAGGCGGGCGATCGCTCGAATAATGTCCGTCGAGCGGTCCATCACGATCACCGCCGCAGTGCCCAGCCCCGACTGCACGTCTTTCAGGCTGTCGAAGTCCATCAGCACGGTATCGCAAATGGCACGTGGGATCACCGGCACACTCGATCCGCCCGGGATCACGGCAAGCAGATTGTCCCAACCGCCACGAACTCCACCCGCATGCTTCTCGATCAGCTCACGCAACGGAATTCCCATCTCCTCCTCGACATTGCAGGGCTTCTCGACGTGACCGGAGATGCAGAAGAGTTTGGTGCCGGAATTCCGCGGCCGTCCGAGCGCGGAGAACCATGCGGCCCCCCGCCGCATGATCTCGGGCACCATCGCGATGGTCTCGACATTGTTCACGGTCGTCGGGCATCCGTAGAGGCCAACGGCCGCCGGGAAGGGTGGCTTCAACCGCGGCATTCCCTTCTTGCCCTCGAGGCTCTCGAGGAGGCCTGTCTCCTCGCCGCAGATATAGGCGCCTGCCCCGCGATGCACGAAGACATCGAAATCGTAGCCGGAGCCAGCCGCATTGCGCCCGAGCAGGCCGGCTTCATAGCATTCCTTTACCGCGGCTTCGAGCCGCATGGCCTCGTTGTAAAACTCGCCACGGATATAGATGTAAGCCGCAACGGCACCCATTGCGAAGCCCGCGATCAGAGCTCCTTCCAGGAGCTTGTGCGGATCGTTGCGAAGGATGTCTCGGTCTTTGCACGTGCCCGGTTCGCTCTCATCAGCGTTGATCACCAGATAGCTTGGGCGGCCATCGGACTTCTTCGGCATGAACGACCACTTCACGCCGGTCGGGAACCCCGCACCCCCACGCCCACGCAAGCCTGAGGCCTTTGCCTCGTCAATCAGGGCATCCCGGCCACGGGCGAGGATCGCGGCGGTTCCACCCCAATCTCCCCGCTGCCGCGCACCCGCGAGCCGCCAATCGCCCTGACCATAGAGGTTGGTGAAGATGCGGTCACGGTCGGCGAGCATGACTTCAGCACCCGTTCCCCAAGAGCGTGGTCCGCCCGTCCGCCGGGGCCGAGCCTTGCCGGCCCAAGGCGGATCCGGCCGGCGGCACGTCACCGTGCCTGAGTGCTGCCAGCAGATTTTCGGTCGCCGGTCCGTCCATGTCCTCATAGAAGTCGTCATTCACCTGCAGAATCGGCGCATTCACGCAGGCGCCAAGGCACTCGACCTCGGTCATCGTGAACAGCCCATCCTTACTTGTTTCGCCCCATCCGGCGATTCCTGTGGACTTGCGGCATGCGGCCACGACCTCGTCCGAGCCTCGCAGCCAGCACGGGGTGGTGGTGCAGACCTGCAAATGGAACTTGCCGATCGGGCGGCGGTTGAACATCAGGTAGAACGTGGCGACCTCATAGACACGGATCGGCGGCATCCGAAGCCGCTCCGCGACTTCATTCATCGCGGCGACCGGCAGCCAGGCCGAACCGGTCGTCCGACGCATCTGCCGTTGCGCGAGATCGAGCATCGGGAGCACCGCGCTCGCCTGCCTGCCCTCCGGGTATTTCGTCAGGATGGCCGGGATTGCTGCCTCGCTCGCCTCGTCGAACGCAAATTGCTCCACGCGCAGGCTCTCCAGGGCCTCTTTTTCGATCATCGCTACCTGTCGATCTCGCCAAAAACGATGTCAAGCGAGCCGATGATCGCCACGGCATCGGCTAGCATGTGCCGTCGCGCCAATACTTCTATCGCCTGCAAGTGGGAAAAACCGGTAGCGCGGATCTTGCACCGATAGGGGCGGTTCGTGCCGTCGGCAACGAGATAAACGCCGAATTCGCCCTTCGGTGACTCGACCACCGTGTACGTTGCCCCGGCTGGCACGTGGAATCCCTCAGTGTAGAGCTTGAAATGATGGATCAGCGCCTCCATCGAACGCTTCATCTCTGCGCGCGTCGGCGGCGTGATTTTCTGATCCTGCACCTTTACCGGGCCCGGCCGCATCCGCTCCAGGCACTGCTTGATGATTTTCACGCTCTCCCGCATTTCTCCAAGGCGCACCAGGTACCGATCGTAGCAATCGCCGTTCCGGCCCACAGCCACCGCAAACTCTACCTGGTCGTACATGTCGTACGGCTGGGCGCGGCGGAGATCCCACGGCACGCCGCTCGCACGCAGGCACGGGCCCGAAAATCCCCACGCCAGTGCCTCCGCCCCTCCGATCGCGCCGATATCGACGGTACGTTGCTTCCAGATGCGGTTGGCTGTCAGCAGCTCTTCCAGGTCATCGACAAACTTCGGAAATGTCTCGGCCCATTCCCCGATCCGATCGGCTAGTCCCGCGGGAAGGTCCTTGGCCACGCCACCGGGGCGGAAGTAGTTTGCATGCAGGCGCGCGCCAGAAGCCGCCTCGTGGAATTCGAGCAGCTTTTCGCGTTCCTCAAAGCCCCAAAGGGGTGGCGTGATGGCCCCGACATCCAAGGCGTACGTAGTAACATTCAGCAGATGGTTCAGAATCCGCGTGATCTCGGCGAAGAGCGTCCGGATCCATTTGCCTCGCTCGGGGACCTCGATCGCCAGAAGCTTCTCGGTTGCCAGCGCGAAGGCGTGCTCCTCGCACATCGGCGAAACATAATCGAGCCGGTCGAAATACGGAACCGCCTGGATGTACGTCTTGTATTCGATCAGCTTCTCGGTACCACGATGGAGCAGGCCGATATGCGGGTCGGCTCGTTCGATGACCTCTCCATCCATCTCGAGGATCAGGCGCAGGACGCCGTGCGCGGCCGGATGTTGCGGGCCGAAATTGATCGACTGATGGTCGATCTCAACTGTTCGCTTGCTGGGAACCGCAGTCTCGCTCATTCCTGTCGCTCTTGACGCAACTTCTCATCCCCCGGCAAGGTCGTAATTCCCTCCCAGGGCGAGATAAAATCGAATCGGCGGAAATCCTGCACGAGCCGCACAGGCTCGTAGAGGACGGCCTTGCGATCCTCGTCGTACCGTACCTCGACATAGCCGGTCAGAGGGAAGTCCTTACGCAGCGGGTGACCCTCGAAACCATAATCGGTGAGAATGCGACGCAGATCCGGCTGTCCGGAGAAGGCAATGCCAAAGAGATCCCATGCCTCGCGCTCCCACCAGGTAGCTGCAGGCCAGACGCTGCAGACCGAAGGGACCGGCGTTGTCTCGTCGGTGGTCACGATGAGGCGCAGTCGCTGGTTAAGCTCCACCGAGAGAAGGTTATAAACGACATCGAACCGCTCTTCCCGCTCCGGCCAATCGACGCCGCAAATGTCCATCACCTGCGCGAACAAGAAAGGCGGCTCGTCACGCAGCCGCGTCATGAGGGCCACCAGCCTGTCGCGTTCGGCGGCGGCAGCCACCTCGCCCTTTTCAATCCGTACCTCCCGGATACCCGGCAGGGCAGCAACGTGCTCGCGAAGACCATCGCACCGGGTTGAGTTCTCGCCCATGCGCCGTCAGCCTCTGAGTATTGTACCGGTACGGCGGATCTTCTTCTGCAATTGGAGAATGCCGTACACCAGCGCTTCAGCAGTCGGCGGGCAACCCGGAACATACACGTCAACCGGAACCACCCGGTCGCAGCCGCGCACCACCGAATAGGAATAGTGGTAATAGCCCCCGCCGTTGGCGCAACTGCCCATGCTGATCACCCAGCGCGGCTCGGGCATCTGGTCATAAACCTTGCGCAGCGCAGGAGCCATCTTGTTCGTGAGCGTTCCGGCGACGATCATCACATCGCTTTGCCTCGGGCTTGCGCGCGGGATGACCCCGAACCGGTCGAGATCATAGCGCGGCATGTAGGCGTGGATCATTTCGACCGCACAGCAAGCAAGCCCGAAGGTCATCGGCCAGAGACTGCCCGTCCGTGCCCAGTTCACGATCCGATCGAGCTGAGCAACCGCGAAGCCCCGGCCACCGATTTCCCCGGTTATGGATCTCACGACCGCGTCCTGTTCGGGCCCGCGCGGCAGACCGTCACGATTCCAGACGAGCGTAGTTGTTTGTTCTATTGCCCTGCTCATTCCTCTATTCCCACTCGAGGGCGCCCTTCCGCCATTCATATATGAATCCGACGGTCAGGACTGCAAGGAACCCGACCATGGAAAGGAAGCCGAAGAGGCCTATGGCCGAAAGACTTACCGCCCAAGGGAAGAGAAAGGCCACCTCAAGATCGAAGATAATGAAGAGAATGGCCACCAGGTAATAGCGGACGTCGAATCGCCGGCGCGCGTCGTCGAAGGGCTCGAAGCCGCATTCATAGGCCGAGAGCTTTTCAGGATAGGGCTTCTGCCTCGCCATTACAAGCGAGGCTCCCACCATCGCCCCGCCAATCACGCCCGCCAGTACCAAGAAGACCAGGATCGGCAGATAGCGCAAGATAATCGGCTGCATCGCTCTGCCCTTGCTCCCGCCGCTCTCTGCGCCACGGTCCATTCCGCATCGCAGCAACAGAGCAATTCTTACGCTCATCCGGCTGGCCGCGCCATAGGCAAGCGGCGAACCCAATCCACAGATCCGCTTCCCTGGCATCGGCCGCCCATGGCGCGAGTGACGGGACTTGAACCCGCGACCTCCGGCGTGACAGGCCGGCGCTCTAACCAACTGAGCTACACCCGCAGACCAGCGAGCCTATTAGAATCCGGCCTTTAGTCCGCGTGTCCGGACCCGTCAAGCAGATCCCGGAACCCTCGGCGCCTGGGCGGTGACGGGTTCGAACCGCCGGCCCTCTCGGTGTAAACGAGGCGCTCTACCGCTGAGCTAACCGCCCTTGGCATGCTCCTGCCTGTTCGCAGGTTTCCGATTGCCGGCGGGCCCGGCCCCGCTCGAATGGCCCAGCCTTCAACTCACCGCGGCCTTCAATGCCTTTCCGGCTTTGAAGCGAACCGAAGTAGAGGCGGGGATTTCAATCTCCTCTCCGGTACGTGGGTTCCGCCCCTTGCCGGCCTTGCGGGTGGAAGTAACAAAGCTGCCGAAACCGACCAATCGCACTTCCCCTCGCTCCTTCAGTGCCTTCTCTATTGCAATGAAGACAGCGTCCACAACCTCACTGGCCTTGCTCTTCGCCAAATCAGTCTCTTCCGCAACCGCGGCAATCAGATCTATTTTGTTCACTGAGGTCCCTTTCCCGCCCGCAACCTGCCGACCGCAACCGACCGGTCGTAGCACCTCCGCCGATCGGATCCGACACTAAAGGGCTGGATTTCCGCCCGTCAACGGCGCTTTCTCGCCCCGCGCCGGGCAAGCTGACGACATCGCGACAGCCGCGGCTACCCCTGCCTGCGTCCCGCCCCCGCAACCCGGCTTGCCAGCGGCTTCAATGCGGCAGCGCGACGGGCGCGGCGGGCGCGGCCGGCAGGTTGACGCTTTCCTCCGCTTCCTGCCAGATAATCGGTTCCGGCCGACGCGCTAGGGCACGCATGACGACCTCGTCGACGCTCGCCACCGGAATAATCACCAGATGCTTCTTCACGTTCTCCGGGATCTCCGCAAGATCCTTTTCGTTTTCCTTAGGTATCAGGACCGTGTGCATGCCCGCCCTGAGGGCTGCGAGCAGCTTCTCCTTCAACCCTCCGATCGGTAACACCCGACCGCGCAGCGTGATCTCTCCGGTCATTGCGATGTCACGTCGAACCGGGATGGCGGTGAGCGCGCTCACGATGCTGGTCGCCATTGCGATGCCCGCGGACGGGCCATCCTTCGGCGTTGCGCCCTCCGGCACGTGCACGTGGATGTCCTTCTTTTCGAACACCGTCGGCTTGATGCCGAAGGTGATCGAACGGCTGCGCACGTAAGAAAGCGCCGCCTGCACGCTCTCCTGCATCACGTCCCCGAGCTTGCCGGTCTGCTTCACGTTACCCTTGCCGGGCAGCAGTACGCTCTCGATCGTGAGGATCTCGCCACCGACTTCCGTCCAGGCAAGTCCGGTCACCACGCCCACCATGTCTTCGCTCTCCGCCTCGCCGAAGCGGAAACGGCGGACACCAAGGTATTTTTCAAGGTTTTTCCGCGTAATGGCCGCCTTCACGGCCTTCTTTGTGACGATCTCCTTGACGACTTTGCGGGCCAGCGAAGCGATCTCGCGTTCCATCGCGCGCACGCCTGCCTCTCGCGTGTAATAACGGATCATATCCCTAAGCGCTTCGTCGCTGATCGACCATTCTCCTTTCTTCAGGCTGTGCGCGTCGGATTGCTTGGGAATCAAATGGCGCTTTGCGATCTCGACCTTTTCGTCCTCCGTATAGCCCGGGATGCGGATGATCTCCATCCGATCCATCAGCGGCTGCGGCATGCGCAGGCTGTTGGCGGTGGTGACGAACATCACGTCCGAAAGGTCGTAGTCCACCTCGAGATAATGGTCGTTGAAGGTGCTGTTCTGCTCGGGGTCCAGGACTTCGAGCAGGGCCGAAGACGGATCGCCACGCCAATCGGCACCCAGCTTGTCCACCTCATCGAGCAGAAAGAGCGGATTGGAGGTCTTCGCCTTCTTCATGCCCTGGATGATCTTGCCCGGCATCGAACCGATATAGGTCCGACGATGCCCGCGGATTTCGGCCTCGTCGCGAACGCCGCCAAGCGACATCCTGACGAAGGTCCGCCCGGTCGCACGTGCTACGGACTTCCCCAGTGAGGTCTTCCCCACGCCGGGTGGTCCGACCAGGCAAAGGATTGGCCCACGCACCTTGGTGGATCGGGCCTGGACCGCGAGATACTCGAGGATGCGCTCCTTGACCTTCTCGAGGCCATAGTGATCCGCGTCCAGCACCTCGCCGGCCGCGATCACGTCGTTCTTCACTTTGCTCCGCTTCTTCCACGGGATCGAGAGAATCCAGTCGAGATAATTGCGCACCACCGTCGCCTCGGCGCTCATCGGGCTCATCGCACGTAGCTTCTTCAGCTCGGACAGGGCCTTCTCACGCGCCTCTTTGGACAGTCGTGTCTTCTTGATCTTGGTCTCGAGCTCGGCGGTCTCGTCTTTGCCGTCCTCTCCCTCGCCGAGCTCCTTCTGGATCGCCTTGAGCTGCTCGTTCAAGTAATACTCGCGCTGGGTCTTCTCCATTTGCCGCTTCACGCGGTTCCGGATCCGTTTCTCCACCTGCAAGACGCCGATTTCGGATTCCATATGCGCGAACACGCGTTCAAGACGTTCGCCCACTTTGGTCATTTCGAGAAGCTCTTGCTTCTCCGCAATCTTGATCCCAAGGTGGCTCGCCACCGTGTCCGCGAGCTTGCTTGGATCCTCGATCTGATTAAGCGAGACGAGGACCTCCGGTGCGATCTTCTTGTTGAGCTTGATGTACTGCTCGAACTGCGAGACCACGGTGCGCGCGAGCGTCTCCTGCTCCTTCGCCTCACCCGGCTGGTCCGGAAGCGGCTCAACCAGAGCCTCGAAATAAGCATCGGTCTCGGTGAAGCGCGCGATGCGTGCTCGCCGGCTACCCTCCACCAGAACCTTTACCGTGCCATCCGGCAGCTTGAGAAGCTGCAGGATTGTTGACACGGTACCCACCTGATAGATGTCGTCAGCTCCCGGGTCGTTCTGCTCGGCATTCTTCTGTGCCACCAGCAGGATCTGCTTGTCCTCGCGCATGACTGCCTCGAGTGCCCGCACGGACTTCTCGCGGCCGACGAACAGGGGAACGATCATATGCGGGAAGACCACGATGTCGCGCAGCGGCAGCACCGCGATGCACTCCCCCGCCGCCGGGGACGCGCCGCCTTGCCCAGGCGTCGACTCGGGTCGTTCAGGCTCCGCCATGTTGGCCTCCTTCAGGCAGGACGACCGCGAATCCGCTCTTCGGTAGGCGGGAGCGACCGTCCCAATATGCGAAACTGACGAGTGATATCGGGAATCCCCGCGCATGGCGCAAGGTCTTGAATTCGGCTGCCGTCGCTACGGTCGGAAGGCGCAAGGTCAGGCGGAGGTCTCCGCGCGCTCCTTGCCATAGAGAAAGAGCGGGTTGGCGCGGCCGTCGGCTACCTCGCGGTTGATGACCACCTCCTCCACGCCGTCAAGACCCGGAAGATCGAACATGGTCCCGAGCAGGATCGACTCCATGATCGACCGCAGGCCCCGTGCGCCGGTCCGCCTGGCGATGGCCCGGGTGGCAACCGCTTGCAGCGCATCCTCGGTGAAGGAGAGCTTGACCCCCTCCATCTCGAACAGCCGCGCGTATTGCTTTACCAGCGCGTTCTTGGGGCGCGTCAGGATCTCCATGAGCGCGCTCTCGTCGAGATCCTCGAGCGTCGCCACGACTGGCAGCCGGCCGATGAACTCGGGGATGAGCCCGAAGCGCAGCAGGTCTTCCGGCTCCACCTCACGCAAGATCGCTCCCGTGCGCCGCTCGTCCGGTGCGCGCACCTCGGAACCGAAGCCCATCCCGGAGCCCTTGCCGCGTGCCGAGATGATCTTCTCGAGCCCGGCAAAAGCGCCGCCGCAAATGAACAGGATATTGGTGGTGTCGACCTGCAGGAACTCCTGCTGCGGATGCTTGCGTCCACCCTGCGGAGGCACCGACGCGATGGTACCCTCCATGATCTTGAGAAGGGCCTGCTGAACGCCCTCTCCGCTCACGTCACGAGTGATCGAGGGGTTGTCAGACTTCCGGCTGATCTTGTCGACCTCGTCGATATAGACGATGCCGCGCTGCGCCCGCTCGACGTTGTAGTCGGCCGCCTGGAGGAGCTTGAGGATGATGTTCTCGACATCCTCCCCGACATAGCCGGCCTCGGTAAGGGTGGTCGCGTCCGCCATCGTGAAGGGGACATCGAGGATCCGGGCCAGTGTCTGGGCGAGCAGGGTTTTCCCCGAGCCGGTGGGTCCGACAAGCAGGATGTTCGATTTGGCGATCTCGATGTCGTTGTTCTTCTGGCCGTGGACCAAACGCTTGTAGTGATTGTGGACCGCGACCGACAATACTTTCTTGGCATGATCCTGACCTATCACGTAATCGTCGAGGACCTTGCAAATCTCCCGCGGCGTCGGCACTCCGTCCTTGGACTTGACGAGATGGGTTTTGTGCTCTTCTCGGATGATATCCATGCAGAGCTCGACGCATTCATCACAGATGAACACGGTCGGGCCAGCGATCAACTTGCGGACCTCGTGCTGCGACTTGCCGCAGAACGAACAGTAGAGTGTATTCTTGGAATCGCCGGGTTTACTCATGCCTGCTCCCGCCCTGTCCCGGCCGGGACAAAAGCATTACAATCTACTGCCCGAGGGGGGGGCGGACAAGGGAAACAGGATCACCGGAAGCGCGCCACGCTTATGCCCTCGCCGCAACCACCTCCATCGGCACCGGGCGGTTCTCAACCACCTGATCGACCAGACCGAAGTCTCGCGCCTCCTCCGCCGACATATAGGTGTCGCGTTCGAGCCTTCGCTCAATGGCCTCGATCGGCTGGCCGGTGTGACGCACGTAGATCTCATTGAGCCGTTTGCGCAAGGTCAGGATTTCCCGCGCCTGAATCTCGATATCCGTCGCCTGGCCCTGCGCCCCGCCGGACGGCTGGTGCACCATGATCCGGGCATTCGGAAGGGCGAAGCGCTTGCCCTTGGCGCCGGCACAGAGCAGGAGGCTGCCCATCGAGGCGGCCTGACCAATACAGACCGTGCTCACCGGGCTCCGGATATATTGCATCGTGTCGTAAACGGCGAGCCCGGAGGACACCACTCCTCCCGGACTGTTGATATAGAAGGCAATATCCTTGTTGGGGTTCTCGCTTTCAAGGAAGAGCAGCTGTGCGCAGATCAGCGCGCTCACCTGGTCGAACACGGTGCCGGTCAGGAAGACGATCCGCTCCTTAAGCAGCCGCGAATAGATGTCGAACGCCCGTTCCCCGCGCGCCGTCTGCTCGACGACCATCGGCACGAGAGTGTTGGCATAAACCTCGGCCGCGTCGCGTTCACGCATCGCCTTCCCTTCCTGTCTCTTCTGGTCACGCGGATACCCGCTCGGCTCCACCCGACCGTCTTAAATAGGCGGCCCGGGGCGCGATGCAAATGCCGCCCGATCGACCCCTCCGATCGTGCGGCCGGAGCCGCCTCAGCCGGCGGTGATCCCGGTGGAAGGCTCCTCGGTCAGCGCTTCGGGGGCAACGACCCGGTCGGTAAGCTCTGCCAGCTCAAGCACGTAATCGACGACTTTTTCCTCCAGGATCGGCCCCCGGAAAGCTTCGACCGCACGCGGATTGCGGCGGTAGAAGTCCATGACCTCAGACTCTCGCCCCCGGTAGCGTCGGGCCTCGGCACGCAGCGCGCGCGCCATGTCTTCCTCACTCACCGTAATCCCGCTTGCCCGTCCCACCTCCGCGAGCAGGAGGGCGAGCTTGACCCGCCGTTCCGCGATCGCCCGGTACTCCTCCTTGAGCGTGTCGGTGTCCTTCGCCGCATCCTCAGGGTCCGGGCGCCCCTCTGCCCGTTCCTCCTCCACTCGCCTCCAAATCGCGTCGAATTCTCCCGCCACCAGGGACTCGGGCGGTCCGAACGCCGCAAGATCGGCCAGAGCGTCCAGGAGCGCTCGCTTCAACCTAAGCCGCGCCAACCCGTCATATTCCTCCTGGATCTGCCGCCGCACCTCCTCCTTGAGCGCGGCCAGCCCCTCCGAACCCAGCTTCTTCGCCAGTTCATCGTCGATCGGCGGCACCACGCGGCGCGCCAGGGCGGTCGCGGTCACCGTGAACCTTGCCTCCTTGCCCGCCAAGTCGGCCACCCCGTAATCGGTCGGAAAGGTTGCCGCCACGGTCCTCACCTCGCCCGGCCGGATGCCTTCGAGCTGCTCCGAAAAGCCCGGGACGAGGGCTTGGCTGCCGATCTCGACCTCCAGATTGGATCCGCTCCCGCCGGCGAACGGCTTGCCTTCGATTTCGCCCGTGAAGTCGATCGTCACGACCTCGCCCCTGGCCACACCGCGCCCCTCGGTAATCGGCTCGAGGGTCGCGCTGCTGGCGGCAATTCGTTCGAGGGTCCGGGTCAGCACTGCCTCGTCGGGCTCTGCCTTGAACCGCGTCAAGCGAATCGTCGAGAAATCCGGCAGGCTGATCTCGGGCAGGATCTCGAGTTCGACTTTGAATTCGAGGTCTCGGCTCTCGGTCGGACCCAGTCCGGGCGCCACGACGTCCACTTTGGGCGGCACCGCCGGTCGCAGGCCGCGCTCCGTCAGGACCGCTTCCGTAGCCTCCCGCACCGACTCCTGCAGCACCTCGGTGATCACGGCAGCGCCGTAGCGCTGGCGCACCACCGAGGAGGGTACCTTGCCCGGCCGGAAACCCGGCAGATTGAGTCCCCGGGCAAGCTCGGCAAGCTTGCTTTTGCGGCGCGCCTCCAGATGGTCCGCCGGCACGGTCACCGTGTAATTTCGTCGCAGCCCTTCCGAGAGCGTTTCGGTCACCTGCATGGTCGGATCGATCCTTCTGGCCGGAAAAGGAGCCCGGTGCGGGCGGAGGGACTTGAACCCCCACGGCTTGCGCCACCAGAACCTAAATCTGGCGTGTCTGCCAGTTCCACCACGCCCGCTCTGCTCGCGGCGTGAGCGGGCGGCTTTAGCGCAGATGCGCTCAACCGGACAAGGCATCGCGCCGCAGTCGGACGAACCGGGAGGCTCGGAATGCCGAACGATCGCGCCTGGAGCAGGTTCGCGCGCTGCCCAATCGCTTCGCGATTCCGGTCAAGCGCGATCCGCCTTAAGGGCCGGCCGACCTCCTCGTGCCCGCTCCCGACCCGGTGCCTCGCACGCCGAAAGCCCTGGATCAGGAGGGAAGTTCTGCCTTCGCGCTACGGAACTGGACGCGGCCGGGATGGTTGACCGAGGCCAGGTATTCGACCGGCCGGTCGCTCGCATCGGACGCGCGAAGCCTGAGAAGCAGGGCGGGAGCACCACGATCAAGCCCAAGCAGGCGCGCCTCCAACTCGGTGCAACTCGTGACGCTGATCAGGCGCTCGCCGTGCAAGGTCTCGATCCCGAATCGGGCTCGCAGAAGCCCATACAAGGACTGGCCAGCCGAAAGGTCCTCGGCGGCCAGACCGGGCACAAGCCCAGCCGGAAGGTGGCTCGTCTCGATGCAGAAAGGGACATCGTCCACCATCCAGAGGCGGCGGATCACGATGATCGGCTCTCCTTCCGCAACGGCAAGCCATTTCGCGATGCGCACATCCGCTCGTGAGGCAACGAAATGAATCAGCTTATTGCCGGGCGATCCTCCGCCGCTACGCACGATTCGCGCAATACCAAGAGAGGTGTGCGCATCAGCCGGCCGCACGACGCGCGGCCGCGTCACTCGCGTCCCGCTGGTGCCGTCCCGTTCGAGCAAGCCCTGCGCGACTAGGCGGTCTACGGCTTTGCGCACGGTCATGCGGTTGGCGTTCAAGCGTTCCGCGAGCGCCCGCTCGGAAGGCACACGATCCCCCGGCCGGATATCCGGAGCGCCGATGAGATCACGAAGATACTGCTCGATCAGCCGGTGCAGCGGCAATCGCCGCTCCGAGCCGGCAGCCTTGCGAGAGCGCGCCACGTCCATGCTGGAATGCCGTCGTTCAGAGTCCTCGCCGAGTCGGCGCCGACGATGACGAAGCCTCTATAGGGCGCTTGGCATGGACGTGCAACTGGTATATACCAACTCCTCCCTGACGCCGAGGCCGTCTTGTCTCCCGACCTTGATCCCACCGGCATCATTGAAGGGCTCGCGGGGTCGGTCGCGTCCGTATCCGAGGCTATGGCGCTCGGGCAGAGCCTTGCGCCTGCCACCGACCGCTTGTTCCTTGTCGCCGCGGGATCGTCCAATCGGGCGATGCTCGGCCTGGAGTACTGGCTCGAGCGGTGCAGCCCCTCGCTCGAAGTGCGCCGGTACTTTCCGGCGGAATTCACCGCCAAGGCACCGCGGCGCCTGGACAAGGGGACACTCGTGTTGCTTGCTTCGAAGTCGGGCGCGACGCCCGAGACGGTGGCCGCAGCCGAGTTTCTGCACCGCCTGCCGTGCCAGACGGTTGCATTTACGCAATCGGCTGACTCGCCGCTGGCGCGAACGGTGGAAACGCATTTTCTGATCGGTCCGACCGCGGAATCCTTCACCGGCATCTTCATGGTGATGCAAAGCCTGGCCGGTGGGCTGCTCGCGGCTAAGGACGGCTGGCCGGACGCCGGCCGGCTTCGTGACTCCCTCAATGCACTGCCCGAGGCGATCGCTGCGGCGGCCAGCGAGGCCGACGCGCGCGCCGCCGCCGATGCCCACGCACTGCGGGACGACCGTATCCTCTATCACGTCGCATCCGGACCCGGCTTCACCACGGCCTACGTGTTCGGCGTGTGCGTGCTTATGGAGATGCTTTGGATACACTCCTATCCGATCGAGGCAGCGGAGTTCTTTCACGGCCCATTCGAGGTCGTCGAGCGCGACACGCCGCTCGTTCTCATCCTTGGCGAAGATCCGAGTCGGCCGCTGATGGAGCGCGTGCTCGCGTTCTGCCGGCGCCATGCGGAGCGTCTCTTCGTCTATGACTCGCGCAATTTCGCGATGCCCGGCGTCGATGCGCGGATCCGCCCCATCGTTGCGCCCTACGTCCTGCAGGCGGCACTGAAGCGGGTCGCGGTGCATCTTTCTCGCCTGCACCGCCATCCCCTCTCGACCCGGCGCTACATGGGGAAGACGGACTATTAACCGTGCCATGCAACCGTCTCCTGCCTTCCCGCGCAACCCGCAACCCGGCAGAACGGAGGCGCCGCCGATGGGTGGCCCGGGCTTGCCGCAACTTGCCATCCGCCTGCTCGGCCTGGGCGACAACACAATCGACACCTATGTCGATCTCGCCCTGCAGTTCCCCCGCGGCAATGCGGTGAATGTCGCTGTGTTCGCCAGCCGACTCGGCGCGGAGGCAGGCTATCTCGGCTGTCTCGGTGATGACGAAGGGGGAGACCTGCTGGCGGCGGCGCTGGCGGCCGAGGGTGTCGATCTCAGGCTTTGCCGGCGCCGCGCGGGCGCGAATGCGCGGGCCATGATCGGACTGGAAGGAGGTGAGCGGCGATTTCTTGCCGCAAATTCCGGAGTCAGGGCAGAGTATATGTTCACCCAGGCGGACCTCGCCAGCGTCGTGACCTACGATGTGGTGCATACCGGGATCAACAGCGAGGCCGAGGATGTCCTGCCGGTGATTCGCCAGCATGCAGTGCTGCTCTCCTACGATTGCTCCGAAGGGCCTTTCTCCCCGCGCGCCACCGCTGCCCTGCCCTTGGCGGATATTGCCTTTTTTTCCGCCCCGCACGCACCGCCGGCGACCTGCACGGCGCTGCTCGAACAGATCGCCGCCGCCGGACCGCCGATCGTGGTTGCAACACGCGGGGCAGCGGGGGCAATGGCGCTCGCCGAGGGGCAAGTTTTCGATGAGCCTGCGGTGCCGATCCGCCCGGTGGACACGCTCGGCGCGGGAGATGCCTTCATCGCTGCCTTTCTCATCGCCCATCTCAGCCGCCGACCGATCGGCGAGGCACTCGCCGCGGGCACGCGCCTCGCCGCGGATGTCTGCCGCGCGCACGGCGCCTTCGGCCACGGAGCGCCCTGGCACGGCGCCGCGGCAACCATCCTGGCACGCACGGAACAGCACCCATGACATGGCGGATCGGCGTCGATTCCGGAGGCACTTTCACGGATATCTCTCTCTTCGAAACCGAGACCGGGCGCATGGAGGTCTGGAAGGTGCCGTCCACTCCGGCAGATCCTTCGCACGGCATCGCTGCCAGTGTCTCCGAAAGCCTATCCCGACTCGGCGCAGAAGCGGTCGAGATCGTTTCCTTCGGCCACGGCACGACGGTCTCGACCAACGCGCTGATCCAGGGACGCGGCGTGCTGACCGGGCTCATCACTACCGAGGGCTTCCGCGATCTGCTCGAGATCGGCCGGCAGAAGCGCCCCGACCTCTATGACCTGCAGGCAGACAAACCCCCGGCACTGGTCAGCCGCGATCTCCGACTCGAGGTGCCCGAGCGCGTGCGCCATGACGGCGGCGTGGAGACAAGGCTCGACGAAGATGCGGTGCGCCAGGCGATACGGCGGCTGCGCAAGAAGGGAGTGAAGGCGGTTGCGATCGCGTTCCTCTACGGATTCGTGCGCCCCGCACACGAGGTCATCGCGCGGCGCATCCTGGCCGAAGAGTTTCCCGAGGCCTTCGCCTCGATCGGGCACGAGGTGGCGCCCGAGTTCCGAGAATATGAGCGACTTTCCACGACCGTCGTCAACGCAACGCTCGGGCCGGTGATGCAAGGCTATATCGAGCGTCTTGCCGGCCGTCTCAAGGAGATCGGCATCTCCGCGAAGCCGCATCTTACGCAGTCGAACGGCGGGGTGATCGGGTTCGATGCGGCGGCGCGGCTTCCGGTGCGGACGGTTCTTTCAGGCCCCTCGACCGGCGTGGTTGCTGCCGAGGCTGTGGGGCGGCTCGCCGGCTTCACCGACCTCATTACCTTCGATATGGGCGGTACCTCGACCGATGTTGCGTTGCTCGAAGGCGGGCGTTGCCGGCTCACCAGCGAGGCAACGGTGCACGGCTATCCGATCAAGGCGCCGATGCTCGATATTCACACCGTTGGCGCAGGCGGCGGATCGGTTGCTTACATCGACAGCGGCGGTCTCCTGAAGGTGGGGCCCGAGAGCGCCGGCGCCGATCCCGGTCCGGTCTGCTATGCGCGGGGCAGTGCGGAGCCCACCGTGACGGACGCCAACGTGGTTCTTCAGACATTGAACCCGACGCACCTGCTCGGCGGGCGGATGCCGGTCCGGCAGGATCTTGCCGAGCGTGCGATCGCGCGGCTTGCGGGCCGGCTCGGGATGGATCTCCACGCGACCGCCGAGGGCATCCTCGCCGTGGTAACGGCGAACATGGCGAAGGCTATCCGCGTGATCAGCGTCCAGCGCGGCTACGACCCGCGCGACTACATTCTGGTCGCTTTCGGCGGGGCCGGGCCACTGCACGCGGCGCGGCTTGCGCGCGAACTCGAGATCCGCCGCATCCTCGTGCCGCGCAACCCGGGCATCCTCTGCGCGATGGGCCTTCTGCTCACCGACCTGCGGGCGGATTTTGCGGCGACCCACCTGTTGCCGCTCGGTCCGGCTTCGCTCGGCGAGATGGCGGCGATCTTCACCCGGCTGGACGCCGAGGCTGCCGCGTGGTTCGCCGAGGAGGGCGTGGCGGCTGCAGCGCGGCGCGTCGAGCGAACCGTCGATCTGCGCTACGCGGGACAGAATTATGAACTTTCCGTCCCGCTAGCAGACGGACCCCCGGGGTCGGGCTGGATCACCCATCTGGCGGAGGGGTTTGCGCGCGCGCACGAGCGGACGTACGGCTTTGCCGCAGCAGAGGAGCCCGTGCAAATGGTAACCTTCCGCGTGCAGGCGACTGGCGCGGTGAAGAAGGCGGAGCTTCGCCCCGAGCCGCCGGCGGAAGCGGGTGTGTGCGCGTCAGCGACGGGTGAGCGTAAGGTGTGGCTTTCCGAGATCAGGGGTTTCGTCACCTGCCCGATCTATGACCGCGAAATACTGCGGCCTGGCAACCGTATTGACGGGCCAGCGGTGATCGAGCAGATGGATGCAACCACGATGGTTCCGTCCGGCATGCGGGCAAGCGTCGATCCGATCCGCAACCTGTTGCTGGAGGCCGCATGAACCCCGCTGTCGCTTGCCCCGAGATCCTCCGCGCCGATGCAACGGCGATCGATCCCATCACCGTTGAGGTGCTGGGCAGCGCCTTCGCCTCGATCGCGGAGGAGATGGGAGAGGCGCTGGTCCGGGCGAGCTACTCGACGAACATCAAGGAGCGGCGCGACTGCTCGACGGCGCTCTTCGATACCGCGGGGAACACGCTCTGCCAGGCCGAGCACATCCCGATGCATCTCGGCAGCTTCATCGGCATCCTGCCGCATATTCTGAAACGCCATCCGGAGGTGGGGATCAAACCCGGCGATGTGTTCGTCGGCAACGATGCCTACGAGGGCGGTGGAACGCATCTGCCGGACATCGTGCTCGCCGAGCCGATCTTCTTCGAGGGGCGGATGGTCGCCTGGGCAGTGAATCTCGCGCACCATGCCGATTTCGCGGATCGCGGGCACGCACACATCTACCAGGAGGGGCTGCGCATTCCGCCGATCCGGCTGTATCGGGCCGGCGTGCTGCAGGAGGACGTGCAGGAGCTGATCCTTCTCAATTGCCAGGTGCCGCGCGAGCGGCTTTCCGACCTTCGCGCGCAAATGGCGGCGAACCGCCTCGGCGTGCAGCGCATGCAAGCGCTCGCGGCGCGCTACGGACTCGGGACCGTGCTCGCGGCGGGGGCCGCCTTGCAGAATTATGCGGAGCGCAAGATGCGGGCCGGCATTGCCGCGATCCCGGACGGCACACACCGTTTTGCAGACCGGTTCGACTGCCCGGAACTCGACGGGGAGCTCGACTTCGCGGTCACGATCACCGTCGCCGGGGAGGAGATGCATCTCCATTTCGACAGCCCGCCGCAGGTGCGCGCGGGAATCAACCTCGTTTTCACCGCGCTTCTCTCGACTGTCTATTACGCGGTGAAGACCGTGGTCGACCCGACGATCCTGCCGAATGCGGGGCTCGCACGCCCGATCCATGTCACCGCACCCGCGGGAACTGTGCTCCATTGCGTGCATCCGGCGGCGGTGAACGGGCGCACGGGCACCTGCCAGCGGGTGGTCGATCTGATCCATGGCGCGCTCGCCAAGGCAGTGCCCGAGCGCGTGATCGCCGCATGCAACGGCGCTGTAACCTCCGCAACGTTCGTTGGTACGCGGCCGGAGGACGGGAGTCCCGAGGGTGGTCATCTCTGGGTTTATCTCGAGACGATCGGCGGCGGATCGGGGGCACGGGCTACGAAGGATGGGCTCGACGGCGTCCACGTGCACGTCACCAACACCTCGAACCTGCCAGTGGAAGCGCTCGAGGGCGAGTATCCGTTGAGCGTGCTGCGTTATGAACTCGTGAACGGCTCGGGCGGTGCGGGCCGCCGGCGCGGCGGCATGGGATTGCGCCGCGTCTATCGCGCCGAAGCGGAGTGCCGGCTCCGGCTCGACGGGTCACGACTGAGGTCCGCGCCCTGGGGCCTCGCCGGCGGCCTTCCGGGCGGCAAGGGCGAGTTCCGCTTCGGGCCGGGGGTCGGTCCTTTCGAGCACGGGTCGGGTGCGCTCAAGGCCGGTGATATCGTGGAGATCATCACGCCGGGGAGCGGCGGATACGGGCCGCCCGAGGAGCGGACAGCCGAGGAGCGGGCGCGCGACAGCGCCGAGGAACGCTTCGCAACCGCGGCTGCGGCCGCGGCGGAATGATCGGAAAGATGAAAAATCAAGAGGAGGCACACATGGTTCTGTCCCGTCGGGCCGTGCTTTCAGCCGGCGCCGCTTTACCTTTACTGCGGGCGACCCGGGCGCGCGCGGCGAGCCCGCCGGAGGTTCTGACCTTCGGGCTTTCGAGCTATCCGCCCAATCTGCATCCCTGGATCAATGCCGGCACAGCGGCCGGCACCGTGGTGCTGATGCATCACCGAGGCCTCGTTTCCTATGCCCCGGACGGCACGATCCAGGGCGAGGTGGCCGAGCACTGGGAGTCCGACGGACATACGGGCTGGGTGTTCCATCTCCGGCCGGCGCTCTTCCACAACGGCGCAGCGGTTGATTCCGCGGCCGTCAAATGGTCGTTCGAGCAGATCGCGGCGCCGAACTCGACCGCCTATATGCGCGCGCAGTTCCAAGGCATCGAAAGGATCGAGACTCCGGACGCAAAAACGATGCGCGTGATCATGAAGCAACCGACTGCGACCTTCCCGGACTGGCTCGCACCGTTCTACGCTTCGATCGTCGTGCCGGGGACGACGGCACGGGGCAAACTTCCGGTCGGCTGCGGGCCCTTTGTGCTGAAATCCTATGAGCGCGGCGTCTCGGTCACCGGCTCCGCCTTTCCGAAATACTACAAGCCCGGCCTGCCGAAGCTGAAGGAGATCCGTTTTATTGCGTATCCGGACGAAAACCTTCGCGTAGCGGCGCTGCAGGCGGGCAATGTCGATCTGATCGAATACGTACCCTGGCAGTCGATGACGGCGATCGAAGCCAACCCGAAGCTCAAGATGCAAAGCACGTTCGGCCCGTTCATGTACCTGACCTTCAATGCGCGCTCCGGGCCCTTCAAGGACCCGCGCGTCCGCCAGGCGGTGGCCTTCGCCGTCAAACGCGAGGATATCGTGAAGAGCGCCTTCTATGGGCGCGGCGCGCCGCTCCGCGGCGTGCCCATCCCCAAAGGAACGCCCTTTTACGATGCCAAGCTCGCCGATTTCTGGACCTACGATCCGGCGCGCGCGAAGAAGCTTCTCGCGGAGGCCGGGTTTCCGAGCGGGTTCTCGGCGACGCTGCTTTCGACTGCACAATACGGCATGCACAAGATCACGGCCGAGGTGGTGCAGCAAGATCTCGCCGCCATCGGCATCACTGTCAGGCTCAATCTGCCGGACTGGGCGACGCGGGTGGCGCTTGGCAATCGCGGCCAGTACGAATTCGCGGTGATGGGCTCGGCCGCCGAGAGCAACGATCCGGATGGCCTCACACCGCTCCTCGACGGCAGGCTCTCGGCCTCCTACGAACGGAGCTATGATCTCGTCGTGCCCGGCCTGCACAGGCTGCTGGCGGAAGGACGCGCGGAGTTCAACGCAGCCAAGCGCAAGGCGATCTACGACAAGGTGCAGGAGCTCGTGCTGAAGGACACTCCGATCGCCGGGCTCTGCTGGCGCTCACAGGCCTATGCGATGCAGAAGATGGTCGAGGGATTTCAAAACCTTCCAGGCGCACTCACGTTCTATTCCGGGTACACGCTGGAGGATACCAGCCTTGCCTGACGCACCTCTGCCTTGACTGCTCGAATGCATCCGCATGGCGCAGCGTCCCAGACCGACTTTGCCGACTGATCCGGCCAACACCCCTAGAGGGATGTCGGCCGGGTATTTCTAGCCGAGATGCTCTGGCTTGCGCGGCGGATCGGGATTTCGATCTGCCTCGTCTGGATCGTTGCCAGCATTGTGTTCCTTGCGATCCGGCTGATCCCCGGGAACCCCGCGGAACTGCTGCTTTCGCAAGGTGGCGTGGCACCCGATCCAAGGGCCGTGACGGAACTCAAGCGCGAACTCGGACTCGATCGGCCATTGTGGACGCAGTACTGGGCCAGCATGGATGATCTCCTGCATGGCAATCTCGGCAACTCGCTCGAGGACGGCACACCCGTCATGAGCGAGGTGCTTTTCAGGCTGCCGCGCACTCTTGAGCTGATTTTCGCGGCCGGCCTCTTCGCCGCGCTTGTCGGCGTGCCCGCCGGCACCTTGGCAGCAAATCGGCAGGGCGGCCTTTTCGATCGCTTCGCCGGCTGGCTGGCTGGGCTTGCCCTTGCTGTCCCCGTGTTCGTAACCGGCACGCTTCTGATTCTGTTGTTCGCGGTAAACCTGCAATGGATGCCAGCCGGCGGTTACGTGCCATTCCTGCAAAATCCGCTTCAGCATCTCGTGCTGCTTGCCATGCCTGCACTGACCATCGGCGCCGGGCTCGCGGCCGCGGTCTTCCGCATGACGCGAAGCGCCGTGCTGGACGTCGCCCGGCGCGATCACGTGCGTGCCGCCCGCGCCAAGGGGCTCTCTCCATTCCGCGTTCTCCGCCGCCACGTTCTGCGCAACGCAATGCTGCCCGTCGTCACGGTGTTCGGGCTCCAGCTCGGCGCACTGCTCGGTGGGACGGTGCTGGTGGAGTACGTGTTCAACTGGCCCGGCCTTTCCAGCCTCCTGGTCGAGGCAGTGAATGCGCGCGATTACACCGAGGTGCAGGGGATCGTCCTCGTCATCTCGGTTCTGTTCGTCGCTTTGAACCTTTTGATCGACCTCATCTACGCGGCGCTCGATCCTCGTGTAAGGCTGCAATGAGGCGCTTTCCCTGGCTTGCGGCCATGGCCGTTTGCGTGATCGCTCTGACGGCAGTGCTTGCCCCCGTGCTGCTGCTTGCCAGTCCGGTCAGGATCGACATTGCGCACCGGCTGGGCGGTGCGAGTGCCGCGCATCCGCTTGGCCGGGATGAGCTCGGGCGCGATGAGCTTTCCCGCCTGATTTGGGGCGCACGGAGTTCGCTCACGGTTGCCTTCGGTGCCTCGCTGCTGGCGGGTGTGATCGGGATCGGGTTCGGCGTCCTCGGCGGGTTCTTTCGCGGTGTCGTTGAACTCCTGACCGTGCGCACGATGGATATCGTGCTCTGCTTTCCCCCGCTTCTCCTTGCTCTCTTGGTTGTCACCGTGCTCGGTCCCGGCATCGGCACGCTCATTCCGGTGCTTGCCCTCCTCTTCTTGCCGGGTTTCACGCGGGTCGCCTATGCAGGGGTGCTGGCGACTCGCGCGCTCGACTACGTGGAGGCAGTCCGTGTGCTCGGTGTGCACCCAACGCGCATCATGCTGCGGACTATCCTGCCCAACATCGGCGGGCCGCTCTTCGTTCAGTTCAGCCTCGCTGTCGCGGCCGGTGTCATTCTCGAATCCGGCCTTTCATTCCTCGGCCTGGGGGTCGTTCCGCCGACGCCGTCCTGGGGGCTGATGATCGGCGCAGCGCGGGCGACGATGACCCAGGATCCGGCCCTGCTGCTCTGGCCTTGCCTCGCACTCAGCGGGACCGTGCTTTCCATCAATGCGCTCTGCGACGGGCTCGGTGAGCGGGCGGATCCGCACGGTGTCGTGCGATGGCGGCGCAGTGGCCTGCTGGGCGCCTTGCTACCTGGCCTCGCGCCGCCGGCGGGCGCCGTGCTGGCGCTGGCCGATCTCACGGTGGCGATCGAAACGCCGAGCGGCACGATCCATCCGGTGCGTGAAGTCTCGCTCAGCGTCGGCGCCGGCGAGACGCTCGCCCTTGTTGGTGAGAGTGGTTCCGGCAAGACCCTGACCGGCTTGGCGCTACTCGGCGTCCTGCCCGACGCGGCGCGCGTTACAACCGGGGCGGCTTGGCTGGAGGGTCGTGAAATCCTCCGGCTCGATCCGGCGGCACGCCGCACCCTCACCGGATCGCGGTTGGCGATGATCTTCCAGGATCCGACGAGTAGCCTGAACCCGCTGCATCGAGTTGGTGCGCAGATCGTCGAGGCCATCCGCGCGCACCAGCGCATTGGCCGTCGCGCAGCGTGCATCCGGGCGCTGTCCCTGCTTCGCAAGGTCGGAATCGCTGACCCGGAGCAGCGCCTTGACGCCTTTCCTCACGAACTCTCCGGGGGCATGCGCCAGCGCGTCATGATCGCCATTGCGATCGCCAACGAGCCGCGCCTGATCGTGGCTGACGAGCCGACGACGGCGCTGGACGTCACGATTCAGGCCCAAATTCTCGATCTCCTGGCCACCCTGCAACGAACGAGCGGGCTCGCCATGATCTTCATCACGCACAGCCTGCCGGTGGTCGCCGAGATCGCCGAACGGGTGGCCGTGATGTACGCGGGCGAGATTGTTGAGGAGGGCGCGGTCGCCGAGGTGTTCGCTGAGCCGCGACATCCCTACACCTCTGCTCTCCTGGCGAGCGCGCCGGACGAGGGCGGTTCGCCGCCGCGGCCCATTCCCGGAACGATACCGCAACCCCATGCGTTGCCGAAGGGCTGCGCGTTCACTCCGCGCTGCCCGCGCGTGCTCGCGGCGTGCGAGGCGACGCACCCGCCGCTGCTCGCGATCGCCGCCGGCCACCGTTCGCGCTGCATCCGGGCCACAGAGGCATGATCGCTCCCCTGGTGGCTGCCGAGGGTGTGGGGCGGGTGTTCGGTCAACGCGGCCTTTTCTCCGGCCGCCGCCCGGTGGCGGCGGTTGCCGAGGTGAGCCTCACGGTCGGCAGGGGTGAAGCCGTAGGGCTGGTGGGCGAGAGCGGTTCGGGAAAAAGCACGATCGGGCGGATTCTGCTCGGCCTTCTGCCACCGAGCGAGGGCCGCGTTCTGTTCGACGGGATCGATCTGACACGCATCCGCGGTGCGGCGCTGCGCCGGCTACGCCGGCGCATGCAGCTCGTATTCCAGGATCCGTATGTCAGCCTGGACCCGCACCGGCGAGTCGGAGCGCAGATTGCAGACGGTCTGACCATCCATGGGCTCGCCGCCGGCGCCGCCGCAACGGCACGCGCCGCGGCCTTTTTGGAAGAGGTCGGGCTGCAACCCGAGCACGCGAAGCGCTATCCCCATCAGTTCTCGGGCGGTCAGCGCCAACGCATCGGCATCGCTCGTGCCCTCGCCACCGGACCCGATTTCCTGGTGGCCGACGAGCCGGTCTCGGCGCTCGACGTTTCGGCACAAGCCCAAATTCTCGCGTTGCTGGCGGATCTCCGCCGCCGGCGCGGGCTGGCCATGCTCTTCATCAGCCATGATCTCCCAGCCGTTCGCCATCTCTGCTCGCGGGTGGTGGTGCTCTATCTCGGGCGCGTGATGGAGGAGGGGAGCACCGAGGCGGTCCTGACGAGCCCCCGCCACCCCTACACGGCGGCCTTGCTCGCCTCAGCGCCGAGTCTTGATCCCGCGCGCCGTCGCCGAAGCGCTCCGCTCCGCGGCGAGCCGCCGAGTCCCGCCAAGCCTCCTACAGGCTGCGTCTTCCGCACGCGCTGCCGGCATGCCCTGCCGATGTGCGAACAGGCAAGACCGCCGCTCCGCGAAACCGGTACGCCGGGTCATCGCGCCGCCTGCATCCGTGACGGCAGCGACGCCGGCGGCGCGTAGTCCCCACTCCTCTGGAAAGCTGACTGAGGCCCATCCTGTCCTCCCTGGCCACGAACCAAAGCAGCAAGGAATCGAATCGCAATCAGAAGTCCTTCGGAATTCCCAGGAGGGGGCGCCTCTCGCGTGGTTGGTGGGGGACGGCAATTTCCGCCTCCCGTGAGTCCTCCTCCGGCGACCGCGGTCCAGGATCCGGCGGCGAACGCGAATCGGAGAAAATCCCGATCGCACCTCGCAGGACTTGTGTCAGCCGGGAAGGCATGCTCGTTTGCGATTCGCATGGTTCTTGCGGAATGACCCCTTGCTCCCCCAGCCGCCGCAGATCACACTTTTCGAGTCCCAGAATCTGAAAGTGACCTACGTCCCCACGGGCGCCGTCGATCGGCTGGTTGTGACGTTCGCAAGCTGGGTCGAGGTCCCGGGGAAGGACCGTCCGGGATTTGGCCAGGACTTTCTGATCCGCCGCGGTATCAGCGCCGTGCACGTGACCTGCGCAGGCAACGATTGGTATCAGTATCCGGAAATGGACGCGGCAATGGCCGCCGCGGCGCGTGCCCGGATGAGCTTCGCGCGGTGCTATACGTACGGGCTCTCGATGGGCGGCTACGCAGCCATCCGCTTTTCGGGTGCCGTCGGCGCCGAATCCGCGATTGCGATTGCACCGCAGTTCGCGATCGACCCCCGACAGCCGCCCTTTGATGCGCGCTGGGCCAGGGATGCGGCACGCATCCGCTTCATCCATCGCGATCCCTGGACCAACGTGAGGGCGCACGTGGTCGTGATCTACGACAACCGCGGCATTGATCTCAGGCATATCCTTCTTTACCGACGCTTTGTCCGGCTTTTCGAGATGCGCCTGCCCTATTCCGGGCACAATCCGGCACGGTTCCTGCTGGGCCTCGGCCTGTTCCAGGACCTGATTGCCGGACTCCTCGGCGAGGCTTTTGACGCGCCCGCGTTTCGCCGAACGTTCCGCGAGAGGCGGAAGACCTCGGCCGAGTATTTTTTCAACCTCTCACGGGCGGCGCAGCACGCTCCACGCGCGCTCGCCCTGATCGACGAGGCCCTGCAGTTGGCTCCCGGCCGCCCGCACATGATCGGCGCGCGTGGCACTATTCTTCTCACGCTCGGCCGCCTTCCCGACGCGGAAGCCACCCTGCGCAAGGGACTGGAGATCGCACCCAATGATGGCTGGCTGCACCACGCTCTCGCCATCGCCCTGCGCCGGCAGGGACGGCTCGATTCGGTGGTGCGGGAAGCCGAGGTTGCGGTTCGCCTCCTGCCGGCCGAACCGGAACACGGGGACCTCCTGGCCCGGATGACCGCACATCTTGGCATGAACCCGGCCTTCGGGAACGCTCCGTTAACCATCCGCTAACGTCGCTTTGCTAGCTAAACAAAAATTGCGCCGCCAGGATGGCTCGTGGTCCTACCCCTTCGCCAATCGGGCGATCCACAATGCGGGGAACGGCGATGCCCAGCGAACTTGCGATCCCCCCCATGTCTTCCGTGCCGCCGGCAGAACCCTCGATGACGCCAGACCGCAAGGTCGCTCCAGAGGGTGCCGCCCTTGCCGCGATGGTGCCGCAAATCCCCTCGGTCGTGCTCAATCCCGAGAAGGGCGTCGTCGTGATTGACTTCCGCAACGACGCGGGGGCGGTCATCAACTCGATACCAACCGCGCAACAGCTTGCCGCCTACGGTCGCAGCCCGCCGCAGCCTTCCTTGCCCGCCCTCGCCGAGGTTCCCGGGAAGCAAGCCGGAACAATGCCGGCTTCCAGTCCACCTGCGACGCAACCGGCCGCATCCTCCCGCCGTCGTTGACCGGCAGAGTGCGCCCGCCCGCCTCCAGCCAAGCTTCCGTAACCACGATCAACGGATGATGATTCCCTGCCCCGTGGGCAGCGTCAGGATCATCGTGTGCTGCGCCTCGGCAAAGGCGTCGAAAGCGGCCTTCTGGGCTGCGTGGGTGTTCCATGCATAATCATCGAGCAGAACCATCGCGCCCGGCACCAGCCGTTCCCAGAAGAACGCGAGCGCCGCGATCTCGGGCACCACGATGTTCATGTCGATCGAAAGATACGCGACGCACCGATCCGCCGGGAATGCAGCAAGCGACCCAGGCACCACACCGCGCACCAGGCGGCAGCGCGGCCACGGCATGAAGTTCGCCACCGCTTGGTCGTAGCACTCGTTATACGAATGACGGTTGTGCCAGGCCCCGATGCCATTCCCCTCGGCTTCCGTCATCTGTTCCTCGGGGATTCCGCAAAAGGTGTCGAAGAGCCAGAAATCCTTGTTGAACTCGTTGAAGTTCAGCCATTCGCAGATCGCGAGCGAGAGCATGCCCGTATCGACCCCGCACTCGACGAAATCGCCCTCGAGTCGCGCGGCTTGGCTTGCCGCCCAAAGCGCCACATGCACCACCCAGCGTGCATCGTCGATTACCCTCGCTTTGCGGTGGCCGCTGTTCCAACCGCGCGCATAGGCGCGTTGAAAGCGCGCGTCGTCCAGAAAGGCGGTGTTCTTGCCGAATGCCCGAAGCCCCTGGCCGTTGAAGCTGTATTCGAGAAGGTGCGGCGGCTGGCCCGATTGCCAGACGATCTCCCCGCGATCGTATTGAAGCGCGATCGACCGCGGCAGGAGAGCGGGATCGAACCGGGGCGATGACATCCCACTCACATCAGTCTCTCGGTCCAGGTCCGAGGCGTACGGGTGTTCCGAATCTCGAGGTCGAGATGATAGCGGAACCGCCGCGGCCCGACGTCTTGGATGTGAGCGACGACATCCTGCAATCCGTCGTGGAGCGTGCGCGTGGTGCGGTAGCCGAGCAGGTCCCGAGCCTTGGCGCTGCTGCACCAGGCATGTTTTACCTCGGCCGGCCGGTCAACGAGATGGATTGCCTGCCCCTCGAACCCGGTGATCTCCTTGAGCTTCTGGAAAAGAGCATTGACCGAAATGAACTCTTCGTCGGGCCCGATATTCACCACCTCTCCGAGGCCGCGTTCCGAAAGACCCATCAGCAGCAGCGAGGAGAGGCAGTCATTCACATGGCTGAAGCAACGTTTCTGCTCGCCGTCGCCATAGATGAAGGGTTGGCGACCCTGCAGCATCAGGTTGGCCATGATGCTCGCTACGTTACGATAGGGATCATCGAACTTCTGCCGCCGCCCGATGATGTTGTGCGGAACCGCGATCGCGTATTCGAAGCCGTGCACGTGTGCGAGCTGCTCGAGCGCTTGCTCAGCCGCTACCTTGGCAATGCCATACGGATCCTGGGGGCGGGGAAAGAAGCTCTCATGGAACGGCACCTTGTTGGCTCCGTACCGCGCCATCGAGCTGCAAAAGATGATGCGTCGGACTTCATTGGAAATGGCCGCCGAAAAAACAGCGACCGAACCGGTCACGATGTTGTCCATGACCATGGCCGGGGAGAAGACCGAGAGTCCCTCATAGGCGGTCGCCGCGCAGTGGTAGACCAGCTCGGCGCCCCGCATGACCTTTTCCATGGCGTTGAAATCTCGGCAGTCCGACTGGTGGAAGACGACATCGGCGGGGACGTTCAGAAGTTCGCCCCCGATCAGGCTATCGCAGCCGGCGACCTCGTGGCCGAGCGCCAGCAGTCGCTCGGCGAGATGGCTCCCCAGGAAACCCGCAATACCGGTGATGAAGATACGCATGCCTGCCTCCGGTTCAGCGCGTGAGGGTTGCGCGCAGGCATTGCCCGCCCTTGTTGAATCGCCGCTCGATTGCGGTCGCGGCGAAGCCGAGCAGGTGGCCGATCGCCCGGATCTTGCCCGCCGTGTAACCGCTGTGATGAAACTGACCGGGACCGTTCTGATTCCCAAAGAACATCGTCTGCAGAATGCCCCAGCGCTGGTCGAGCGCGCGGCCGCAGCCGGCATAGTCGTCCGCGTGGCCGACGATGTAGAACCGGCGCCAGACGTCCTCGGCTTGCAGGAAGCTGCGGCAGACCCACTCGAGGTCGGGGACCTCCAGGACCAGCTCGCCGCCGGGGCGGAGCACGCGCGCTACCTCCCGCCAGACCGCCCGCTCCTCGGTAAATGTGAAATGTTCAAAGACATGCTCAGCCAGGATCGCCGTTACCGATGCATCGGGAAACGGCAGGGCCGTGGCATCGATATCCGTCACGACTCCCGGGGCACGGGTCACGCGGTCGATGTTGAGCCAGCCCGGCAACACGTTCGTGCCGCATCCGATGTGGAGCTTGATCCCGGGGTCGAGCGTCCCGGAAGCAGGTATCACCGGGACAGTGGTCGGGGATGCAGGCATCCCGGGGCCAAAACTCAGCGTGCCATCCATCAGAATCCCTCCGTTACGCCGCGCCGGCGCGCCTGGGGCGAAAGCACCGCGGGGGCAGCATCGCGAGCTCGCAGAGCACGGTGGAGAAATCCAATTCCGGCAGGATCGCCTGCGCTGCCCGGAGCGCATCGGCGACCTGCCCGGCCGCCCAGGTTGAGAGCTCTGGTTCAACGTCGGCGATCGCGGCGAAGAGGGTGGGAAGCGCGCGGCGGAGTTCCGCCGCCTCGGCCTCCAGCATCGGCATCCAGCGTGCACGGAACACCTCTGGCACCGCGGCCATAAGTTTTCTCCGGCTGGCCTCGTCGATGCGCGCCACGGCAAATGTCTCGAGATGGGCATAGGCGGTGGTGATCAGCGGTGTCCGCCAGCGCTGCTCGGCAAGCGGCCCTTCCAGCGATTGCCGCCGGTTTGCCGCCAGTGTCGCGCGTCGCGCCAGTTCGTGGACGGGCCGTCCACCGTCGCGGCGCCAGTAGAGCACCTCCGGGACGTGCCGGATCTCTCCATAAAGCGCAACTTCGGCGAGCACCGCGTGGTCCCAGCCGGCCCGATAGGCAATCGGAGCAAGCTGATCTATGGCCGACCGACGATAGATACCCCAGAAGCTCGGCGAACTGGTGTATGATCGCATCACCGCGGTAGCCCGAAGCAATGGATCTCCGCCCACCGCAAACAGGCGGTGCGTGGCGGGATAAATCTCACGCACTGCACCTTCACCCGTGAACACCAAGCCCGCTGCGTGGCACATGGCGCACTCGGGATGCGCAAGCAGAACGGCCATCGTCTTCTCGACGAAGTCCGGTGCGATCGGATCGTCCCCCGATTTCGGCATCACAAACCCGGCCTCGCCGGACCAGAAGGCACGTTGGAAAGCCGCCGCCGCGCCGCCGTTGCACGAGCTCCGGTGAAGTCGCAGGGAAGGGACCTGCGCGGCATAATCGGCAAGGATCGCCGCAGTGCCATCGCTTGAACCATCATCGAAGAGCCTGATCGAAAGCTCGGGCCAGGTCTGCGCGAGGAGACTTTCGATGACCGGCCCCACGGTCGCCTCGCCGTTGTGCACGAACAGGTTGACATCGACGGAAGGACAGGGCGGCATGGCGGCTCTTGCGGTGTTGCCGGTTGCGCGGAGCGGATGCTAGCGGTACCGCCTTGCGGAAGGATTAACCGCGCTTACTGGGCATGGCTCGGTGTCGAACTTTTGCTGCACCAGTCGCTCCAGGCGAAGCGCAACGCTGCCGCGAGACCGCGGCCGAAACGCGGCGCATCGCAGAGCGGGCTCGCGGCGACGCGGGCGCGCAGGCCCTTGCGGAGGCTTTGCAGGCCGGTGAGGTCGCCGGCCTTCGCGACGGCCAGCGCCACATAGTCGTCAAGGTCGCTCGCCACCCAGTCGGTCAGGCCAACATTGCAAAGATGGCTGAGCGAATGACGCGAGCAGAATGTCTCGCCGGGAAGGGTGAGGGTCGGCACGCCCATCCACAAGGCCTCACACGTGGTCAGGCCCCCGGAGTAGGGGAAAGGGTCGAGCTGGAGATCGATGCGGTTGTACTCGGCCAGGAACTCGCGGTGCGGCGATGCGCCGGCGAGGATGAGTCGGTCGGCGCCGATGCCATGCCGCTCAAAGGCCGCGCTTACCGCCTCGACGACGGGCGCTTCGGCAAACTGGTGCGTCTTGAGAAGGAATCGCGATCCTTGGACGCGCCGCAGGATTTCGGCCCAGGTTGCAATGACCCGTGGTGTAATCTTGGCCAGGTTATTGAAACAGCCGAATGTCACGGCACCGGTGGCGAAGGCGGGCAGATCTCCGACTTCTGGCGCGTAAGGCGGCGGGCTATAGCAAACGTACCCATCGGGCAGGCGCAGCAGCCGCTCGCTGTAGAGATGCTCGAACCCGTCCGGCGTCTGCCAACGGTCGGTCAGGAACCAGTCCATTTCCTGCAGCCCCGTGCTGTGGTTCTGCATCCCGACCCACTTCACCTGCACGGGTGCGGCCCGGTACGCCAACGCGGGCATGCGCCCGGAATCGCCGTAGCCGCCAAGGTCGATGACGATGTCGATGGCGAGCGCTCGGATCTCCGCCGCGAGTCCGGCATCATCAAGACGCCCGACCTCGCACCACTCGGCCGCTGCTGCGCGAAAGCGCGCGGCGATCGCGTCAGGGGTCGTCCGTTGCGGCAATCCGATCAACGTGAACTGTGAAGGATCGAGCGCTTCGAAGCCGGCAACCGTCAGCCAACCGACGGGATGAACACGGAGCGAACCGGACAAGAGACCAACGCGCAGGCACCGTGCCTGATCGGGCGGGTTCGCGAAGGTTGGCACGGGCCCTCGCGGCAGACGCGCCGCGTGCGCACGGGCAGTCGCCAAAAACTCGCCGCCGCGAACCCCGTCGCGGTACGGCAGGGTGTTGCAGAGGATGCGCGATGGCAAGGTGAGCGTCGGGCCAAGGCGAGCGGCGCGCGCCAACAGAGCCTCACTCTCTTCCTGCCGGCCGAGCGAAGTTGCGGCCGAGGCAAGGTTACAGAGTGGCACTACCTGTTCGCCGAACTCTGCCAAGAGCGACGCCAGTACGTCATAGGCCTCTGCGTGCCGATAGCGGCGCATGAGAACCGCACCCAACACGTTGCGAAGCTCGGCCTCTTCGGGGTGCCCGAGTGCGATGGCGCGGCGCAATTCGCGATCCGCCTCGGCAAGCCGTTCGGCCTCCGCGAGCCGGCGGCCGAGGAGCGCGTGAATCTCTGCGCTCTCCGGGGCAAGAACGGCCGCGGCCGCGAGGGCGTCGATTCCCTCGCCCTCCTGGCCGAGGGCATGGAGGAGCACCCCCCGAGCGGCCAGGGCGGTGACATCCAACGGGTTTGCGGCGGCCGCCAGCGCCAGCCGCTCACACTCTGCTTCACCGATGCCGGCCCGGCGAGCCATCTCACCGCGGACAAGAGCGGCTGCAAGATCCTCCGGCGCCAAACGTCCCGCCTCGGCATAGGCGCCCAGCGCACCCGGCCAATCGCCCGCCGCGGCCCGCGCTCGTCCGAGCGCATTCCAGAGCACCGCCGAGTGCGGAGACCGTCCGCATGCCTGCAAGAGCAGGCCCTGCGCGCGGCCACACTCTCCGCGCCGAAGCAGCGCCTCCGCCATCGCAAGTTCGCTCGCCTCTCCACTCCCCTCGAGGCAGGAGTTCCGATGCGCGGCGAGAAGCGGTTCAGCCGGCATCATCGCTCCGAACCAACACCGCGATCAGACCCGGAACCGGCGGGCCCTTCCCGGTGCTCAGGATCTCCGGCGCCAATTGTGCAACTCGGATGCGTGCAGCCCGAGCGGCTCGTTCGCAGGCGGCAGCCGTATGGGTGTACCGGCCTTCCGGGCCGAGCTCCCATCCCCGTCCATCCGGCCTTTCGGAGCGCATCGCTTCGAGCGAGAAAATAAGGCGGCCGCCCGGCGCTAGCCGAGCGGCAATGGCCGTGACGACCGCATCGAGTGAGCCGAACCAGCAAAGCACATTCGCAGCCAGGATCAGCGGAAACAGCCGTTGCTCCTCTGCCACAAAAGACAGGAGATCGGCTTCGACCAACTCGTCATAAACCTTCCATTGCCCCGCCGCCGCCAGCATGGCGGGAGACAGATCCACGCCGACAAAGGGACCGAGCGGGAGATCGGAGAGAGCCACTGCCAGCAAGCCGCCGCCGCACCCGAGATCGAGCACCGGGCCGAGCCGGCTGTCCTTTGGGAAGACCGTGCCCGCGAGCACAGCGGCGCGCACGAGACCGGGAACACGATCCCCTGCGGCGATCACTTCGTTTTCGCCCTTTGTGACATTCAACTCGAAAAGCGCCCTGACGGCGGAGGGTGGCGCACGGTCGGGCGCCGGCAACATCCCGGCAGCCGCTGCCATGTGGCGGAGCAAGGCGTCCTGCGGGTCAAGCTTCAGTGCCTCGCCCAGCGCTGCCATCGAGTCCGAAGCGCGCCCCTGCGCCGCAACCGCGCGCCCGAGCAGGCGGAGAACCGTCGCATCGGCAAGCCCCGCCTGCCGCGCTGCCTCGGCCAGTCGCTCGGCCGTCGCCGGGTCACCACGCCGGAGCGCAAGTCGGATCGCGGCTTCCCGAAGATCGGGCCGCATCGGCGTACGGCGGATGCCATCGTCCAGCGCCGCCGCGGCCGACGCCGCATCGCCCGTCCGCGTTGCAGCCTCGGCGAAACCGAGGCGGAAGGACGCATTATCAGGCTCCGCCTCGATCGCCTCGGCGAGGCAGGCACGCGCGCCCACCGCATCGCCCGTTTCAATGAGAAGCAGCCCCAACAGCGCCTTGGCGGACGGATCTGCCGGTGCAGCAATGACCGCCTCCGCCGCATCTCGGAGTGCCGCCACCGTGTCGCCCGCCTGATGAGAGAGACCGGCGCGGCGCTTCAGCAGTGCCGCATCCGCCGGGACCGCTGCGAGTGCCGCGTTGAGCACCGCAATCGCCTCCGGGATGCGGCCTTCCGCTTCGGCAAGCCCGCTTTCGAGGAGCGCAATCCCGTCCGCATTGGGCCTGAGCCGCGTCAATGCGGCGAGCAACGGTCGGGCCGCAGCGGGACGGCCGGCGTGGAGCATCGTCCGCACCGCCGCCGCAAGGTTGTCAGGATCCGCCGCGGCTTGTGTCTGCATCATGAGCCCCTCTTGAGCCGTGTGATGAGCGGGCGATCCCGTGACCACGACCTCACGCGACCAGGCCCTGGGCCTGGACAGCCAGGGCCGAGAGACTCGGCGAGGTGTTGCTCGCGGTTGCGCTCGCCTGCTGGGCGATCAGGTAGCGTTGCACGAAACTCTCGACGAACTTCGGGTTCCGGAACTGGCTGATGTCGAGGCGGGAACTGATCGCCTGCTGTTGCGCGGCGAGCGGCTGAAAGACGATCTGCTCGGGAATGCCGAGCGCCCCGGTCACCACCTGGAACATCACCTGATTGCCGAGAATCTGATCGACCGAGGTGATGCTGGACGCTTCCGACCGGAAGGTCAGTGCATTGGCGAGGCCGGGTGTGACCTGATCGAGCGAGGCGAGCCAGGTGTATTCCGCGTAGCCGTTGGCGATCGTCGAGATGACCGAAGGATTCTGGATGACGGAAAGGCCCTGTGTGGCGAAGTTGTATGTTTGCACCACCGGCAGCCAACGCGAATCGGTGAGCTGGTTGACGAGGGAATTCGGGTCAGACGGATTGGAGAGCAGCGTCTTCGTGGCGAGCGCCGTGTACGGGATCTGGTCCGAGAGGCCGTTGGCGGTCAGCAACACCTGCATCACTGTCGGGTTGCTCAGCAGCTGCGCCGGGCTGGTCGCTTTCTGCACGGCGGTGGTGAAGGTGCTGATGGCCCGCGCCACCTGCGGCTCGGCCGCCGTCATCGCAATGTCCTTGGCCTGGTTCTGCTCTGCTTGGTCGAGCGCGGCCACCGGGTTGGTCTGCGACGCGGAAACCCCGGAGGAACCATAGCCGTAGAGCGTGCTCAGCAGGCTCCCCGTGCCGCCGCTGCTCGAGGCAAGGGGGGCGAAGAGCGCCGTGTAGTCGATGCCGCTCGTGATGCTGGTGCCCATCCTTCCGCTGGCCTTCTGTCTGGTTGCGGCGGCATGGTTCAGCTTTCGCCGGCGAGGCCCGAGGCGATGTTCTCGTTCACGGCGATCAGGAAATCGAGATTTGGCGTCTCGCGTTCGACCTCTCGCTGCACGGCAAGACCCACCGAGGCGATTGCGCCACGCAACGGTGCAGGCAAGGGGCTTGCGGGGTCAAAGACAAGGCCGAGCACCGCGCTCCATAGCCGGCGGTTGTCTGCAAGCGCCCTGACCTGATCGGTCCTGCCAGCCGTGCGAGCGGCGCGGAGCGCGCCGTTGGCGCGGCGGAACACGTCGGCTTCGCGCTCTCGCCCGCTGCGGCCGGCACTGGCTGCTCCGTACGCGCGGAGTCCGCTTGCCATGTCATGCATGCTCAGGTTGCTGTCCTTTCCTCATGAGGGTCCGGATAGACCTCCGGACCGGTTCCAACCGGCGGCAAGGTTGCGGACGGAGCCGCCGCCGTTCGCCCGAGAACGGCATCTTCGTGGCGGATGATCCGCCGTGCCAGCTTGAGCGCCTGGTAGCAATCATCGGCCGCCGCTGCCGCAATGGCGCGATCGAGAATCTCGCGCGCCAGCAGTGACGTCGTCGCAGCCTTGAACTCTCCCACCAGCGTTCGTGCCGCGGCCAGCCCGCGCACGCGCTCTTCCTCAGTGCCGATATAGGCCGATTGCAGGGCGAAATAGATGCGCCGCGCCGGACTATCCGCCGCCGAAGCTGGCATGATCTGCTTGCCGAAGAGGAAGCGCGCCTTGGCTGTCAATTCGATGCGAGACTTCGTGCGAAATCGGATCGGCGCACCGTTGACGATCATCACCTCACCTTGCCGTAGCTCAAGAACCAGCGTCGACATTCGCTCTTTCCATTCCGCGCCACCGCATTTCGGAAACTGCCGGCCGATCCGGGCTGACGCGGCGAGTAAAGATCGACAGCGGGCCTTTTGCCCGCTGCCGCCGCAGGTTACGGGAACAGCTTGAGCAGGATGGACGGCGCCTGGTCGGCGATCGTCAGCGACTGCGTGGCAAGCTGCTGCTTGATCTGCAGCGACTGCAGCAGCGCGGACTCCTGCGCCAGGTTGGCGTCCACGAGCGAGCCGAGGCCGTTGTTCAGTGCGTCGATCTTGTTGCTGTTGTAGCTGATCTGGTTGTTGATGAAATTGATCGATGCCCCGTAGGTGTTGAGCTCGGTACCGACCGAGTTGAACTTGTTGATGAACGTGCCGGTTGATGTGATCAGCGTCGCGACCGTGGTCGATGAGCCGAGCTGGGTGGACGTAAAGGAAAGCGACATGTGAAGAGCCGAGCCGCCGAAGGTTGCCACCCCATAGGTCTGGCCCACCTCGTTGGTCACGACCGAAACGCGGCCGAACGTGCCGTTGCTGCCGGAGATGTTGCCGATCAGCGTCATGCCGTTGTAGCCGGCATCCTGGATGAAGGTCTTTACGTTGGAGAGCAGCGAGTTGTACTGCGCTTCGTATTGCGTCCGTGTCGTTCCCTGGGTGCTGGCACTGGCGAGGTTGACCAGCACGTTGCGCATGCTGGTAAGCGTGTTCGAGATGGTGGTCAGCCCGGAAAGCGTCGTGCTGAGCAGCCCTTGCACGCCGCCCATCACCTGATTCGAGGTGCTAAGCGCCGAGACGTCGGAGCGAACGCGCTGTGCGACCGCGAAGGCAGCGCCGTTGTCGGTGGCGTCGGCCACGATGTAGCCGGTCGAGACCTGCTTCTGGACGGCGTTCAACTGGCTCGTGGTATTGTTGAGCGCTTCCAGCGCCACCGTGGCGCCGTAGTTGGTGTTGACCGAGTTCAAGATGGACATGGTATCTTACCTTGTTGCCCTGGATGTTGCGGTTTCCCCGCCTTTTGCGGGCATCGCCCCATCCTGGAGCGAAAGCCTTAACGGCACGTGAAGGAGGAAGAGTCGTGGCACTGGCGCCGCCAAAAATTTCCCAGTGATCACAGGTAGTTGACCAACGAGAGCGTGCCCATGGCGGCGATCACCTGGTAGGAGGCCTGAAGCTGAGTCTGGACCAGGGTGAGCTCGGAGGCCGTGCTCGCCATGTTCACGTCCTGCACGGCGCCGACCTGCGTGGTCAACGCGTTGACGGTGTCCGAGAGGGTGGTCGCGGTGCTGCTGAGCGCGTTGCTCTGATTGCCGAGCACGCCCGCATCCTGGTTCATGGCCGTCACCACGCCCTGCAGCGTCGCCTGGGTGTCCCCGACCAGCGTCTGGAAGCTCGGCAGGTTCACCTGCGAACTGGAAAGCGAGCCGATCACGGCAAGGCTCGTCATCAGATCGCGCATATAGGAACCGGTCGTATTGGTCCCGGTCGAGGCGACGTAGGAGTTGGCCGATGCCAGAAGCCCGACCGTGACAAACTGGCCCGTGCCCACCTGGACAGTCGGCAGCTCCGCCTGCAAGGTTGCCGCCGGCTGTGAAAGCGCAGGCGAAAACGGCGAGGTTCCGGCCGCGTTCGATGAACCAACCGCAAGCGCGCTTGCTTCCGTCGCCGCCGCGCCGTTGGTCGCGAGCCCGGATACCGCTGCGTTGATGGAGGTGTAAAATCCCGACGAGAGAATCTGGTCGGCATTCGGCACCGGCGGGTTGCCGCTGTCCTGCCCGGCGAATACGTAAACGGTGCCATCCGTCGAATTGAGCAGGTTCGCAACCTGGACCAGCGCCTGCTGCGCCGCGGCGGCTACGGAGGTCACTGCCGTCGGGTCGGCGCTGCCGATCGTGTTGAGCTGAGCGGCAAAGTTCGAGGCGATCTGGCTGAGCTGGCTCACGGCTGTCTGCGTTAGCTGCAGCCGGCCCTGAACGGCATTGATGTTGCTCTGCCAGGTGTTCATCTGGCTGATTTCAGGGTTGAGGTCGAGCGACACGGCCGCTCCGGCGCCGAGCCCGGCATAGGTTTGCGCCACCAAGCCGCTCGACGCCTGCTCCGTCAGCGTGGTGAGCGTCTGCCGCGTGGCTGCCGCGTTGGCTACCAGTTCGGAGAGAACCGAGTAGTTGGAAGTGTTGACGCCGCCCACGCCGCCGCTCATCGCCTGCTCTCCTTGCCTATCCCGGAACGGCATTCAGAAGATCCGACCACATGGACTGCACCGAGGCGATGATGCGAGCATTGGCACCGTAACTGTTCTGCAGCGCCACCATCTGCGACATCTGCTGATCGATGCTGACACCCGAAGCGGCCGAAAGTTGGTTGGCGAGTGCGGTTTGTGTCGCCTGGGCGGTCGCAAGGTTGCCGCTGGCGTTGGCACTGTCGTTCGACTCCTGGCCGACCAGTGCCGTCGCGAAGCTCTCGGGCGTCGACGGGGCGGGAAACGGCAGCGATAGCGTACCGAGCGGTCCGAGCCCCGTCGTGTTCGGCGGCGGCTGCGAAACCCCGGCCTGCACCTGGGAGCCGAAGCTGTAATCGAGCACACGGGTGATCAGTGTTTCGAAGCCGGCCGGCCCGCCTGGCGGATTGGGCGTGAAACCGCTGGCGCCGTTCGGGCTGCCGGCGATCGTTGCGTTGCCGTCCCGCACCAGTGCCGGATCGGCGATGACTGCCGGATTCACCTGGATCTCCGAGGCAAACCCGACATAGCCGGACTGCACCGGAATGCCGCCACCCGCAGGCACGTTGCCGGCGCCATCGGTGAAGAGCGTGAGTCCTTGCGCGGCAAAGCGCGACGCGAGGTTCTGCGAGAACTCGTCAAGCCCGGCCTGGTAGTCCGGCAGAGTCTGGTCGCGGAGCGCGATGTTGGCGCCGAGCGAACCACCGGTGAGCTGGTTGGTGACGTCCACTCCGCCGAGCATGATCGGCGGGATGGTGCCGGGATAGGCCGCGCCCGGGCCGAGCGTGGCCGGCGCGACGGCAAGAGCTGCACTTGTGCCGTGCGTCGGGAGCTCGAGCCCTCCCGGTGTCACAACCAGCACGTCCCCGTTGCTTTGAGGCAGGAATTTCACGCTGATCAGCCCGGAGAGTGTCTGCATCTGCTGGTCGCGCTGGTTCTGCAAATCAGCGGTACTCTGGCCCTGCGCCTGGGCGGCCACGATCTGCTCCGAGATCGTCCCGATGCTGGCAAGTGTCGTATTGATGGTGCCGACTGCGGACACGATTGCATTCTCCGCATTTTGCCGCGCCGTCGTGTAGGCCGCGCTCAGCGTGTTGATCCCGGTCGCCAGCCGGCTTGCCGATTGCACCACAGCCTGCTGCTCTGTCGGGTTGGAGGGATCGTTCGCGAGCGTCGAGAACGCGTTCTGGAGGTTGCCGACCAGGCTCCCGAGATCGCTCCCCGAGCCGGGTGTGCCCATCACCGAATCGATCGCCGAAAGCGCCGTCGTCTGGGTCTGCAGCCCGCCTGCGGAGGCGTTCTCCGCAAACACGGAGGCCTGCAGCGCGAGGTTGATGTTGCGGGTCGCAACCCCGCTCTCCACCCCCATCGGCTGCCCGCCGCTGGCAAGGCTTTGCTGACCGGGCGACTCGACTGCGTAGTTGGGTGTGCTGGCGTTGGCAACGTTCTGCGAGACCAGCGCAATCTGCTGGTTGATGTTCGCAAGACCGCCCGAAGCGATCGAGAGCGCGGCATTCAGGCTCATGATCGGGCCCCTCGTTTCGCCGCCATGCGACGCCGCGCGCTACTGGATCAGGTTCAGGAGCGACTGCATCATCTGATCGGCCGTGCTGATCGTCTTGGTGTTCGCCGAGTAGGCCTCTTGCGCCACGATGAGCTGGCTGAACTCGGTCGAGATATCGACGTTTGCCCCTTCGGTCGCGCCCGTGACGAGGCCGCCGGAGCCGTTGCTGCCGGCAGCATTGGCGATCGGGTTGCCGGAGGCCTGAGTTGCCGTGAAGGCCTGGCCGTCCTGCGATTGCAGCGCGTTCGGCGCGTTGAACGTGACGACCGGTACCTGGGCGATCGTCTTCGACTGACCGTTGTTGTAGTTGATGATCACGTTGCCGCTGTTGTCGACACTGAGGTTCGAGAATGCTCCGGCGGGCACGCCATTCTGACTGAGATTGTTGAGCGTGTACGATGTGCCGGCGTATTGGGTGAGACCGTTCGAGGCGCCGTAGGCACCGAGATTGAGCGCGATCGTCTGCAGGCCATTGCCGAAGTTGGCGGTGAAGGAAAGGCTCGCGGTGCCGTTCGGCGAGTAGCTCGATGTGGTGACCGTGCCGGTGCCGCCGGTTACGCTGCCGATCGTTCCGTCGGCGACGGCGTTGCCGCTGCCCGGGCCGAACGCCACCTGGGCGGTGCCGAGGTCAGGCCCGTTGGTCGCGTTCGGTGCGTTCACGTCCACCGACCAGTTGTTCGCCGAAGTCTGCGTCCAGGTGAGATTGACCGTCTGCATGTTGCCAAGCCCGTCGTACACCTGGACCTGCGAGGTAATCGGCGTGCCGGGGGTCGGCGTGGCCGGCAGGTTGGCGGCGAGATCGACCTGGCTCGTCGCCACCGGATCATAGGCTGCCTGACTCACCTGGATCGGCGCGAGCGCGTTTTGATTGACCGCCCCGGTGGTCGGATTGACGCTCCAGCCGTTCAGATACTGGCCGGCACTGTTCACGAGGTAACCGAGATTGTTGAGGCTGAAGTCTCCGGCCCGCGTGTAGTACGGCTGGGGGTTGAAGACCGCTTGGCCGTTTGCCGTGCCGGTGGCCTCGCTCACGGGGAAGAACCCCTGGCCGGAGATCGCCATGGCAAGCGGGTTGTCGGTCTGCGTGATCGTACCCTGCACGTTGTTGATGTAGTCAGGGCGCGCCACCACGGTGCTCGAGGCGTCGAGCTGCGGGGTGGAAGTGGTGAGGTAATCGATGAAATTCGTATCCACCCGCTTGTAGCCGACGGTCTGGCTGTTGGCGACATTGTTGCTGATATTGGCGAACTCCGCCGACTGCGCGGTCAAGCCGCTGACGGCGGTGTTCATGGCGCCAAAGATGGACATCCCTTGCTCCTCGCGTTCGCCTGCGCCGCGATCGGCCCGGCGGTAAAAAAAGACAGCCCCCGCGGAGGGGGGCGTTTTGCCCCCTGGCGGATGCCGCAACGATCTCTTGCAGAAACCATGCCATCCGGAGCGAATAGCTTGCCGGCCGCAACCGCCCGATGCGGCGGCGTTTCTCGCCGGATGCGGCAGCGCCGGCCCGGCAGATCTTGCCGGGCACCGGCGGCCTTCCGGCGGATCGCCGGCTGTTTTGCGCTGGCCCGCGACTTGCTTTGGTCCTCGGCGGACCCGGTTTGGCGGCCACCGCCTTATCGCGCCCGCCGGCAAGGAACCGAGATGCCGCAAGCAACGACACCGCCGCCAGCCGCCTCGACCGTGGGACCGGCCGCAAAGGCGGTTGCCCCGAGCGCCGGGCCCGGCCTCGCCGCCCCACTCGCCACCGGCACGAATCCGCCGGCTGGATTCCGGGGCGCCTTGGACGGCGCGCTCAGGACCGCCGGCGCGCGAGCCCCATCGGAGCCTCCGGGTTCCCATGCGCTGCCGGCCGCTACCCCCGCGGCCTTGCCCGCTGCGCCGGCTGCCGCGGTGCTGCCGAGCGCCATGACCGCACCAGAGACGGCCCAGGGCGCGGCCCCGGGGATAGCACTTTCCGTATCCGTGACCCCGATAAGTCCTCCCGCTGCGAGCGGCCCGGCGGCGACGCTTCCGCCGATGCGGAAGAACAGCCGCACCCCATCAGCATCGGCGCCTTCCCCGCCGGCGGCCGCGCCCCCCGTCGTGCCTTCCCCCGGGGCCCTGATCGCCCTCACCGTGATGCCGGGGCCGGCACCGGCAGCCCCCGCTTCGCACGACCCGGGCGCCGGAGGAGCGGCGCCGCTGGCCGGCCCCGTCCCAGGATTGCCGGACCGGCCGGGGGGTTTCGGCCCCGGCGCGGCGGGACCGTCCACCACGCCCGCCGCCGGCTCTATGATAACCCAGGGCGCGCCAGACCTGCCGCCGACAGCCCACATCCCCGCGCCACCGCCATCCGTGCTCACCGCCAATTCTGCGCCGGTCGCCTCCCCGGCATTCGCCCCGCCGGCGGCATTTTCGGCCCCCACCTCTCCGCTGCCTCTCCCGGCTGCGGCGCAGGCGCACGTACCTTCCTCTCCGGCACCAACCGCCACGGCTTCCTCTGCACCGGCTCTGCCGACGCCGGCTGCCCAGCTTGCCCCGGCGCTCTTCACTCTCGGCCGCTCCGGCAGCTCTGCCGTCCTTACGCTCAGGCTCGAACCGGCGTCGCTCGGTCAGGTCGAGGTCCGGATCACGCGACCGGCTGAAGGGCCCGTCGGCGTGCAGGTCACCGCCAGCCAGCCGGAAACCCTGCTCCTCCTCCTACGTGATCAGCCGGCTCTGCGGCAGGCGCTCGACCGTGCCGGGCTTCCGGTCGATCCGCACAGTTTGAGCTTTCATCTGGCACCGCCCGCAACGCCTTCCGCGCCGGTCACGGCGTCGGGCGAGGCCGCGGCCGCCGGCGGATCCGGACTTGGAGCGGGTGGCGCCGCGGCACGCAACGGCGCACCACGCCGCCGCCGCGGGCAAACCGCCTCTCCGGCCGAGGCGGCCCGAGAGGTCGCCCATCCCCTTCCGCCCGGCGCCCGGTGGCTGCGCGCGGGCCTCGATATCACCGCCTGAAACCCCGCACAGGATCTATGCCATGAGCCTCGCGTCCGTCGCCGCCCAGCAGAGCAACGCGCTCGCCGCCGCCAACGCCGCCGCGGCCGCGGCTGCCACCCCGTCCTCCGGCACCACCGGCACGACGAGCACCACCGCGAGCGCGGCGGCCGCGGCAGCGGCCGGCAACACCGCACTCAGCTCCCTCACCAGCAACTTCGGTGATTTTCTCAATCTGCTGATGACGCAGTTGCAGAACCAGGATCCGACCAGCCCGATGGACACCAACCAGTTCACCAGCGAGTTGGTGCAGTTCGCCTCCGTCGAGCAGCAGATCAGCACCAACAGCGCGCTGACCGAGCTCATCTCGCTCACGCAGTCAGGGCAGTTGATGCAATCCTCGGCGATGGTCGGCAAGCAGGTGCTGCTCAACTCCGCTACGCTGCCGCTGCAAAATGGCTCGGCAAGCCTGCAGTTCACGGCGAGTGCCGCAGAGCCGGTGGCGATCGCGATCTACAACGCGAGCGGCCAGCAGGTGTACGACGCTTCGCTCAATGCCACCGCCGGAACCAACACCTGGACCTGGAACGGCACCGACAATTACGGCAACCAGATGCCGGACGGTGGCTATACCGTCGCGGTAGAGGGTGCCAATCCGGACGGCAGCACCGCGGCGCTGCCCTTCAGCGTGCAGGGCACGGTCACCGGCGTGCAAACAAGTCCGGCCGGCAGCCTCGAGCTGCAGCTCGGCGCCACCGCCGCTCCCTTCTCGGCCGTGCAGCAGGTGTTGACGAACTGAAGCAAAACCTCAACTTTCCAGGAGACCGCGCGCAAACTCCCGCGGGTCGAAGGGGTGGAGGTCTGACGCCTGCTCGCCCACCCCCACCGCGTGCACGGGTAGCCCGAAAGTCTCGGCCAGCGCCACCACGACGCCCCCGCGCGCGCTGCCATCGAGCTTGGTCACGATCAGGCCGGTTACCGCAACCATCTCCTTGAACACTAGGACCTGGCTCAGCGCGTTTTGTCCCGTTGTCGCATCGAGCACCAGCAGAACCGAATGCGGGGCCGTAGGATCCTGCTTTCGCAGCACGCGCACCACCTTGGCAAGCTCCTGCATCAGCGCGTTCTTGTTGTGCAGCCGACCGGCGGTGTCGATCAGCAGCACGTCCGCTCCGCCCGCCCGCGCGCGGCCCAGCGCATCGAAGGCAAGCCCGGCCGCATCCGCGCCGGGCGGGCCCGCAATCACCTCGGCACCCGTTCGCTGCCCCCAGATCTGCAGTTGCTCGACCGCGGCGGCACGGAACGTGTCGCCGGCCACCAGCACCGGGCGAAGCCCTGCCTCGCGATACTGCTGGGCGAGCTTGCCGATCGTGGTCGTCTTGCCGGTGCCATTCACCCCCACCACCAGGACGACGTGCGGGGCGTGCGACCGGTCAATGGCTAGCGGCCTGGCAATCGGGGCAAGGATCGCCGCGACCTCCTCGGCGAGGGCGGCCCGCACCTCCTCCGCTTCGACTTCCTTGCCGAAGCGCGTGCGGCGGAAGTCCGCGATGATCCGCGAGGCGGCCGCCGGCCCGAGATCGGCGGCAATCAGCAGATCCTCGAGCTCGGCCAGCGCCGCCTCGTCGAGCCGGCGGCGCGTGAAGACTGCTCCGATCCCTTCCGCGAGCTTTTGCTTGCTCCGTTGCAGACCTTCCTTCAGACGCGAAAAGAAGGCACTGAACGCCATCAGAGGGCCGTCGCACGCACGCCCGCCTGACCCGAACCGTCGACGCGGGCGCGGAGGATCGCACCGACCGGTGGCGCCGGCCAGGCGGCAATCATTGCCTTGACGTATTGCTCCGTGCGGCCAAGCCCGTCGCCCTCGACCAGTACCGAGACGATGCTGCCGACCAGCGATGAAAAATAGCCGCCCGCGTTGATCATGCCGGCGGCGCGCAACCGTGCCGCACGCTCACGCCGCAGGGCCCAGGGCGTGGCGGGCATGCGCGCGGCCGGCGTGCCGGGCCGGGCACTGAAGGGGAAGACATGCAGGAACGGCATCCCGGTCTCCTCGACCAGCGCCAGCGTGTCGCGGAATTGGGCCTCGGTCTCGGTCGGGAAGCCCGCGATCAGGTCGGCGCCGATCGCGATCCCCGGCCGCAACCTGCGCGCGCGCGAGATCGCGGCCGTCGCCCCGGCACGCGAATGGCGCCGCTTCATCCGTTTCAGGATCATGTCGTTGCCGGATTGCAGCGAAAGATGGAGATGCGGCATCAGCCGCTCCTCCTCGCCGATCAGGCGCCAGAGATCAGGATCGATCTCGGCCGGATCGAGCGAGGAGAGCCGGAGGCGCGGCAGTTCCGGCACTGCCTCCAGGAGCCGCCGCGCGAGCCCGCCGAGGCCGGGTCCGCCCGTCACGTCCGCGCCGTAGGCGGTCAGATCGACCCCGGTGAGCACCACTTCGCGAAGCCCCCTCGCCGCCAGCGCGCGCACCTCGGCAATGATGCTTGCGGCCGGGCGGCTTACGCTCGGACCCCGTCCAAACGGGATGATGCAGAACGTGCAGCGATGATCGCACCCCTGCTGCACCGGCACGAAGGCGCGTGCGCGGTCGCCGAAATCGACCGCCGTCGGCACGGCCCCGCCCCAGCTTGCCGGCGCCAGCTTCTCCCGGTTGTCGAGCACGCGGGTCACGCCGGGAAGCGACGCCCATCGAGCCGGATCGATCGCCGCGGCGCAGCCCGTGACGATGATGTGCGCGCCGGGCCGCTCGCGCACCGTGCGCCGGATCGCCTGGCGGGCCTGCCGCTCGGCCTCGAGTGTCACCGCGCAGGTGTTGACGATCACCATCTTCCCGTCCCCGTCCCCGGCCGCCTCGGCCGCGGCACGCATCGCCGCGCTCTCGTAGGCATTGAGCCGGCAGCCGAAGCTGAGCAGGGAAACCGTCATCGCGGGTAGGTGTCGAAATCGATCTCGCCGCGGAAGGCGATCAGCGCCGGCCCGGTCATCAGCACATGTCCGTCGGCGCGCCACTCGATCGCGAGTGTTCCGCCATCCATCACCACATCCACCCGGCGCCCGGCAAGACCCAGGCGGCAGGCATTGACCACGGCCGCGCAGGCGCCCGAACCGCAGGCCCGCGTCAGGCCCGCACCGCGCTCCCAGACCCTGAGCCTCAGGCGATTTGGCCCGAGAAGGCTCGCGAAGCCGACATTCACGCGCTCCGGAAAGAGCGGATCACGCTCGACGCGGGGACCAATGGCCGCGGCCTCGGCAACCTCGGCGTCGGGGACGAAGAAAGTGGCATGCGGGTTGCCCATCGAGACCACGGCCGGCGCGGCAGGCCAACCGTCCGTGGGCGGCAGGGCGAGCGTGTCGAGCCGCCGGGCGAGCGGAATTTCGTTCCAGAGCAGCGCCGGCGGGCCCATGTCCACCCGCAGCAGGCCGCCGCCGAGGATTTCCGTGGGGAGGAGGCCGGAGATCGTCTCGATCGTCAGTCGCTGGCGCCGATCTTCGCCCGCCAGCAGTGCGGCCACGCAACGGGTGGCGTTGCCGCAGGCTCCGGCTTCCGAGCCATCGGCGTTGCGGATGCGCATATACGCATCCGCCCGGGCCGAGCGCTCGATCGAGATGACCTGGTCGCAGCCGATGCCGCGATGGCGGTCGGCGAGCGCTGCGGCGAGCGCCGGTGTCAACCCGAGCGGTTCGCGCCGTTCGTCGAACACCGCGAAATCGTTTCCCGCACCGTGCATCTTGACGAAGGCCGCGCGCATCGGTGCATCCATAGCCAAAGCGGCCGCGCGCGCGAAGCCGGGGCCGGATTTCCTGCCGCGATGACGGAACCACCGGAATTTTCGCTCTCGCGGCCGCGCCCTTGCGGCCGGTTGGGCCCGCCGCTATAGAGCCGCCTCCCGCGCGCCCGGGCCCGTTTGGGGAATGCCCGGCCGTGGCCGCTTTCCGGCGGCAAGCAAGCATGGAGACCAAAATGCCCAAGCTGAAGACGAAGGCTTCGGTCAAGAAGCGCTTCAGGATCACGGCCACCGGCAAAGTGCTCTCCGGACCGCAGGGCAAGCAGCACAACCTGATGGCGCGCACCCAGAAGGCCAAGCGCAGCGCCCGGGGCAACCAAGTGCTGGAGGCTTCGGACGCCCGCACCGTGCGCCAGTGGGCGCCGTACGGACTGGGCTGATACCGGCGGCCCAAGTGGCCATCTCCCCCGCGGCGGTCATCGCGAGCCTCCCTCTCCCTTTGGGAGAGGTTCTCGGGGTAAGGGCCTCGCGCGTGCTCTGGCCCCCAGCGCTGACGCGCGACGGAACCCTCCGGCCGCTGGGGCGGCCACGCGCAACATCAACGAGAAACCAGCGGCCTCACCCTCGTTCGAAGAGTCGGGAATTGAGGCCGCCGGGCTGAGAGGAGAAGGGCCATGGCACGGGTCAAGCGGGGCGTCACCACCCACGCACGGCACAAGAAGGTACTGGCGCAATCGAAGGGCTATTTCGGCCGCTCTTCCACGAATTACCGCATCGCCCTCGAGCGGCTGGAAAAGGCGCTGCGCTACGCGTATCGCGACCGGCGCAACCGCAAGCGCGATTTCCGCGGGCTCTGGATCCAGCGCATCAACGCGGCAGCCCGCGAGCACGGCTTGCCGTACTCGCGCTTCATCGCCGGACTGAAGAAGGCCGGCATCGGGCTCGACCGCAAGGTGCTCGCGGCGATCGCCTACGACGATGCCGCGGCCTTTGCCGAGATCGCGAGGCAGGTGAAGGCCGCGCTCGGCTAGCCTCCGTTCCCCGCCCGCCTCCCATGGACGACAATCTCGCGGCGCTCCGCGAGCAAGCCGCCGCCGCTATCGACGCCGCCTCCAACGTGGACGCCCTCAAGGACGTATACACTTCGCTGTTCGGGCAGCGCGGGAGGCTCACGCATCTTCTGCGCGCGATCGGCCAGCGCCCCGCGGCCGAACGGCGCGAGCGCGGCGCCGAACTTAACCGGATCAAGGAAGAGATCGCGCAAGCGATCACACAGCGCCACACCGTCCTCGAAGCGGCCGCATGGGATGCCGAGATTGCCGAGCGCATCGACGTCACCCTGCCGCCGCGCCCCTCGCCGTCGGGCCTCATCCATCCCATCAGCCGTACCATCGCCGAGATCGAGGCAATCTTCGGCGCCCTCGGTTTCAGCGTGGCGGAGGGGCCGGAAATCGAGGATGACTGGCGCAACTTCGGCGCCCTCAACATCCCCGAGCACCATCCGGCGCGGCAGGACATGGACACGTTCTATCTCCCCGGTCGCCGCGATGGCCGCCGCCGCGTGCTGCGGACCCACACGTCCCCGGGTCAGATCCGCACCATGACGAGCCGCCCGCCGCCTTATCGCGTGATCGTCCCGGGGCGCACCTATCGCGCCGATCACGATGCCACGCACAGCCCGATGTTCCATCAGGTCGAGGGGCTCGCGGTCGACCGGGCCATCACGCTCGGCCATCTCAAGGGCTGCCTGATCGACTTCCTGCGCGCCTTCTTCGACAAGCCTCTGCTGCCGGTTCGCTTCCGGGCCAGCTACTTCCCCTTCACCGAGCCCTCGATGGAAGTCGATATCGGCTGGAACCGGCAGACCGGGGAGATCGGAGCGGAGAGCGACTGGCTCGAAATCCTCGGCAGCGGCATGGTGCACCCGCGCGTGCTGGCGAATTGCGGGGTCGATCCGCGCGAGTGGCAGGGCTTTGCCTTCGGCATGGGAATCGAGCGGGTCACGATGCTCAAGCACGGCATCACCGATCTTCGCCCCTTCTTCGAGAGCGACCTCCGCTGGCTTCGCCATTACGGATTTTCTCCGCTCCGGCCCCCCATCCTGCACGAGGGCCTCGGCGGATGAAGGTCTCGCTCGCCTGGCTTCGCACGCATCTCGAAACCTGGGAACCGTTGGCGCGAATCGTCGAGACCCTCTCGGCGATCGGCCTCGAGGTCGAGTCCGCGACCGATCGCGGCGCCGAGCTCGCTTCCTTCCGGATCGCCGAAGTGCTCGAGGCCGCACCGCATCCCAACGCCGAACGCCTGAGGGCCTGCCGCGTCGAGACGGGCACGGGCATCGTCTCCGTCGTCTGCGGAGCACCCAATGCGCGCACCGGCATGAAGGCCGTGTTCGCGCCGCCCGGCAGCGTCATTCCGGCAACCGGCCTCGTTCTCAAATCGAGTCACATCCGCGGCGTCGAGAGCGCCGGCATGCTTCTCTCGGAGCGCGAAATGCGCCTTGGCGACGACCACGCCGGCATCGTCGAGCTGCCGGCGGACGCGCCCGTCGGCGAGTCCTACGCGCGCTGGGCGGGCCTCGACGATCCGGTGATCGAGGTCGCCGTCACGCCCAACCGCGGCGATGCGCTCTCGGTGCGCGGGATCGCGCGCGATCTCGCGGCAGCCGGCCTCGGCCGGCTCAAGCCCTGGGCCGCGCCGCCCGTCCCCCCCGCCTTTGCGAGCCCGCTCGCCTGGGCCACCACCTGGCCCGAAGCCTGCCCCTTCGTCCTTGGCCGGACCCTGCGCGGCCTGCGCAACGGCCCAAGCCCGCGCCGGCTCGCCGAGCGTCTCGAGGCCATCGGGCTCCGCCCGATCAATGCGTTGGTCGATATCACCAACTTCTTCACCTTCGATCTCGGCCGGCCGCTGCACGTCTTCGATGCCTCGAAAATCTCCGGCCCCGTTCTCACCATGCGCCGCGGCCGCGGGGAGACATTCCGCGCGCTTAACGGCAGGGACGTGACACCCGGTGCCGAAGACTGCGTCATTGCCGATGCCTCCGGCGTCGTTTCTCTTGCCGGAATCGTCGGCGGGGAGCCGACCGGCTGCGACGATCGGACGGCCGCGATCTTCCTCGAGTGCGCCCTCTTCGATCCGGTCCGCATCGCCGATACCGGACGGCGCCTCGGCATCCTCTCCGACGCACGCGCCCGCTTCGAGCGCGGGATCGACGTCGCGCTGATGCCCGACGCCGTCGAGGCGGCCACTGGGATGATCCTCGAACTCTGCGGGGGCGAGGCAAGCGAGGTCGTCAGTGCCGGGGCACCGCCGGCCTGGCGGCGGACCGCCACTCTCCGCTTCTCCAGGCTGGCCGGGCTCGGCGGCCTTGCCGTTCCGCCCGCCGAGGCGATCGGCATTCTCGAACGTCTCGGTTTCACGCCGGAACGGCATGACGCGGCTTCCGTCACGGTCGCGGTCCCACCCTGGCGCAACGACATCGCGGGTCGCGTCAGCCTCGACGTTGCGCCGGGGTTTCTGCCCGCCAAAGCCGCGCGGATGCGCGACGCGGTGGTCGCGATCGAGCCTGAGGCAGACCTCGTCGAGGAGGTGCTGCGCATCCGCGGCCTCGATTGCGTCCCTCCCGTTTCGTTGCCGCCGCTCCTCGCCGTGCCCGCCCCCTCGCTCGCGTCCGCTGCGGCGCCGATCGAGCACGCCCGCCGCCTGCTCGCCGCGCGGGGGTTGATCGAGTGCGTCGGCTTCAGCTTCCTCGCCGCCGGCCAGGCGGCCCTCTTCGGCGGCGCGCCGGAAAGCCTCCGGCTCGAGAACCCGATCGCCGCCGATCTCGACCAGATGCGCCCGACGCCGCTTGCCTCGCTTGCGCTGGCAGCGGGGCGGAACGCCGCGCGCGGCTTTCCCGATCTTGCCCTGTTCGAGATCGGTCCCGCGTTTCTCGAAGGCGCGCCTGACGAACAGCGTATCATGGCGGCCGGGCTGCGTTCAGGGGCGACGCCGCGGAGCTGGATCGAACCCGCCCGCCCGTGCGATGCGTTCGACGCCAAGGCCGACGCCTTCGCCCTGCTCGCCGCGCTCGGCGTTCCGGCCGAGTCGCTCCGCATCACCGCGCCGGGTCCCGCCTGCTTCCATCCCGGCCGCTCCGGCCTGATCGGCCAGGGCCCGACGCTCCGCCTCGGCCGCTTCGGCGAAATCCATCCGCGCGTCGTGGCGGCGCTCGGTCTGCCGCGCCCTGCCGTCGCATTCGAAGTCTTTCTCGACGCCGTACCCGAGCCGCGGCGCCCAGGCCGCCGCAATCCCCCGGAACTCTCGCCTTTCCAGCCGCTTTCCCGCGATTTCGCATTCGTCCTCGACGAATCCGTCCCGGCCGGGCGGGTCCTCTGCGCCGCGCGCGGCGCCGAGCGGAACCTGATCGCAGGGGTCACGCTCTTCGATGTGTTCGCCGGGCCTGCGGTCGGCGCGGGCAAGAAATCCCTCGGCATCGAGGTGATCTTCCAGCCGCGTGAGCGGACGCTCACCGACGCCGAGATCGAGGCGGCCTGCCGGAAGGTGGTCGCCGCGGTCGCCAAGGCCACCGGCGCCCGCCTGCGCGGCTGACAATCGGCCGAAATTTCCCTATCCGTTCCCCATGACCGAGACCCCGATCGCGCAAATCCGCAATTTCGCGATCATCGCGCATATCGATCACGGCAAATCGACGCTCGCCGACCGCCTGATCCAGGCGACCGGGGCGCTCCCTGAGCGCGAAATGGTGAGCCAGGTGCTCGACACCATGGAGCTCGAGCGGGAGCGCGGCATCACCATCAAGGCGCAGACGGTCCGGCTCGCCTATCGCGCGGTGGACGGCCTCACCTACGCGCTCAATCTGATGGATACGCCCGGCCACGTCGATTTCGCCTACGAGGTGAGCCGCAGCCTCGCCGCCTGCGAGGGCTCCCTCCTCGTCGTCGATGCCTCCCAGGGCGTCGAGGCGCAGACGCTCGCCAACGTCTATCAGGCAATCGAGGCCGGCCACGAGATCATTCCGGTTCTCAACAAGATCGACCTGCCGGCCGCCGAACCCGAGAAGGTGCGCCGGCAGATCGAGGAGGTGATCGGGCTCGACGCCGCCGCGGCGATCCCGATCAGCGCCAAGACGGGAGAGAACATCGCGGCCGTGCTCGAGGCGCTGGTGACACGCCTGCCGCCGCCCGTCGGTGACGCCTTGCGTCCGCTCACCGCGCTCCTCGTGGATAGCTGGTACGATTCCTATCTCGGCGTCGTCATTCTGCTGCGGGTCAAGGATGGCGTGCTCCGGCGCGGTCAGCGCATCCGCATGATGTCCACCGGCGCGGTGCATTGGGTGGAGCGGATCGGGGTCTTCACACCGAAGATGCAGCCGGTCGAGGATCTTGCGCCGGGCGAGATCGGGTTCATCACCGCCGCCATCAAGACCGTCGCCGATTGCCGGGTCGGCGACACCATCACCGACGATCGCCGCCCGTCTTCCGCCCCGCTTGCCGGCTTCAAGCCCTCGGTTCCCGTGGTCTGGTGCGGGCTTTATCCTCAGGATGCGGACGAATTCGAGAAGCTGCGCGAGAGTCTCGCGAAGCTCCGTCTCAACGACGCGAGCTTCCATTTCGAGCCGGAAACTTCGGCCGCGCTCGGCTTCGGGTTCCGCTGCGGCTTTCTCGGTCTCCTGCATCTCGAGATCGTGCAGGAGCGGCTCCGCCGCGAGTTCGGGCTCGATCTGATCGCAACCGCGCCCTCCGTGGTCTATCGCATCCATCTCGGCAACGGCACGGCACGGGAACTGCACAACCCCGTCGACTGGCCTGACGCCGGCACGATCGACCATATCCAGGAGCCTTGGATCAAGGCGACGATCCTGGTTCCCGACGATCACCTCGGCGCCGTCCTCGGACTCTGCAACGAGCGGCGCGGCGAGCAGGTCGATCTCACCTATGTCGGCAACCGCGCCATGGCCGTCTATCGCCTGCCGCTCAATGAGGTGGTCTTCGACTTCCATGATCGGCTGAAGTCGGTCTCGCGCGGCTATGCGAGCTTCGATTACCAGATGGACGGATACGCACCGGGTGAGCTCGTGCGCATTTCGATCCTCGTCAATGGTGATCCGGTCGATGCGCTCTCGTTCATCGCGCATCGCTCGGCCGCCGAGGCTCGTGGCCGTGCGATCTGCGCGCGGCTCAAGGAACTGATCCCGCGTCAGCTTTTCAAGGTGGCGATCCAGGCCGCCATCGGCGGGCGGATCATCGCCCGCGAGACGCTTGGCGCGCTGGCGAAGGATGTCACCGCCAAATGCTATGGCGGAGACATCACGCGGAAGCGCAAGCTGCTCGAGAAGCAGAAGGAGGGGAAGAAGCGGATGCGCCAGTTTGGCAAGGTCGAGATTCCGCAATCGGCCTTCCTCGCGGCGCTCAAGATGGACGCCTGAGGAGGCCGCCCCTGGGAGTCTTTTGCGCGGGCTCTCTTCGCCCGATCCCCGTTGCGGCAGAGGCGTGCCGTGGCTTCTGGCCGGAAAGCGGCCCCGGCCCTATAAGTTCCTCCCCGTGTCCGCTGCTTGCCGCGCCCGGAGGAGGGATGGCCGAGCGGCTTAAGGCGCACGCTTGGAAAGCGTGTGTACGTGAAAGCGTACCGTGGGTTCGAATCCCACTCCCTCCGCCACCCTGCCGATTCTGCGCCACGAAGCGCCGCGCTATCCGGAAGCCGCCGATGTTACGATCGATGGCGATTTTCGGCCCCTTTGAACGGGTTGAGCACTGTCGCGCCCAGGCCGGCAACGTCGCGGTCATTGCGCGTCACCAGTGTTAGGCCATTGGTCAACGCCGTCGCCGCGAGCAGGCCATCGATAACCGGAACGGGTCTGATGGCGCTCATACGACCCCATTGATCGGACACGGCGTTGTCGATGCCGAGCAGGCGTCCATCGAATGCGGCCTCTACCTCTCGCAACCAACGTTCGAGCGCCACTGCCTTGCCCGCATCCCGAGGGCGTGCAAGTTCAACGCCCTTTCGGATTTCGCCAAGGACGAGCGTACTCAGAAAGAGATCCTCGTCGGCGATCGACGCATACCAGGCGGACACATGTGCATCGCAACGAGCGCCTTTCCGGACCTCGGAAATGATGTTGGTGTCGATCAGATAGCTCACAGATCAACTTCACGTCCGGGATCGGGGCTGCGATCGAGATCGATCCCGTCGAGCGGCGCGGACGCGAGCAGCGCCTTCAGGCTCACCTTGGGCGGCTCGACAAAGCGTTGCTGAAGAAGCCTGCGCGCCTCGGCTTGGCGCGAGGGATCGGACAAGGCCGAAGCAACACGGCGGACAAGGCTTGCATCTTCCTTGCGCACATTGACCTCGACCCGAACGAAACCTCGGCGCTGCATTTGCGCTCGGTGAGTCGCGAGAGATGATTTTGTTTTACGGTTCATTCTTACGTCAGCCCTATTTCCGGAAACCTTACCGGAAAATGTGAAGAGGCGCCAGCGGGGCATGGCGACTATAGTGCTATGGCGTAGACATGGTTCTCATCATCGTCGGTCGCGGCCCGCCGGCGCAGCGCCGGCACGAACCGCATTTCGGGTTTGATCGGCGGACAGCTCGACGCCTCGCCCTGACGCTTCTGATCGGGAATCGAGACATCGTGCTCGGCCTGCCGCGCCGTCGAGACCCGGAGATAGAGGGCGGCGCGCAACGGCACGGTCATGACAAGCATCTCCTCAGATCAGCAGCACGGCCCGAACAGTTCATCGAACAAATCGCCGAACCGTGCCTCGAACACGCCGAGCTCGGCGTTGGTGATCGGCACAGGGTTCGGCCAGTCGTCCGTGACGTTCCACGTCTCAACGTCGTGCTTCGGCGGCCGGCCGATGCGCGGCCAAGGTTCCGGCCCGATGTAAAGATCGTCAGGCAGCAAGCCCAAGCTGGTGCGTGGTCGGGACATCCCCGCAGTATCACGCCGCTCCGCCCGCAAGCGAACGACCGATTTCTATCCGCCAGCGCCCTTCTCCTTCCCGGCAAACCGGTAACGAGGGGAGCGCTCGCGCTCAGTTCGAACCTTGATCGCTTGGCGAGCCTCCGCCGGGCCGACGACAGCCGGTCAAGGCCGAAGCCGCGAAGCGGTGGCGCGGAACGCGCCAGCCTTGACGGGCTGGCGGCGGTCCGGCCTGCTCGCGCCAACGCGGTCATGGTTCAGCTTGCCTTGCGCGAGAGCGGCAAGTCCAACTCCACGCGGTCGTGCATGACCTTGGGTGTAATGCGGCCGCGCTCGCCGCGTTCGAGGCGGACCAGGCCGTAGCCTTCCATGGTCCGCAGCGTGCGCGAGAGGTTCGATTTGGCCTTGCCGGTGATCCGTGCCAGCTCGTCCAGCGAACCCGGCGCTCTTTCAGCGATCACGCGGAGCAATTCGCGGTTGCCGGCCGATAGGACCTTGGCGAAGGACTCGGTCGAAGTGAACCAGACCTTGGGCTCGTCGGTAGCCACACGACGCTCGCCGCGCGCCACGGCCATGGTTCGCGCCTTCATTTCTGTATAGCTCGCGATGCCGACCTTCAGCGTCGTCATGGGATTACTCCTCTCTCGCGCAGCACCGCGTCCACGGTCTCCCAGAAGTCGGCGAGCAAGGTCGCTGCGTCCTGGTACTCGTAGGCGCGGATGCTCCGCAGCCTGTGGCGGTGGTCTTGCGGATCACCACGCTTCTGCCGCGCGACTCGATGGGCGTTGTCGAAGCCGACCAGCCGCTCGCCCTCCGGCCCGTGCAGCGTGAGCGAGTAGTCGATGCCATGCGGCTTCTCCGGCGACACCGGCACTCGCGTCACCACGAACCGGACCCAATGGCCGCCCTCCGGGTCCACCACGAGAACCTGCCCGTCGAGGTCGAGAAGCACATCGAGGCTCGGGTCACGCGGCTCCGTCACGGCATATAGTTATCATACTGAAGCAACACAAGCAAGCGAGTCAGACGCGTGAAAGGGCGGATGGCGGTTGGGCCATTGAGTTCCTTGCAGAAAATGTCTTGACCGCCATCCGCGCGTTGAGAGCAGACAGCCAAAATACCGAACCCGATCAACCGCTTGCGCGCACCGGATGGTCTCGCTTTTCCCTTGCCGTCCAACCTGCCGTCCAACCTGCGGGCGGTGGCTCATGGTCTATCGACCCGTAACGCTCCGTTCACCCCATCGACGAGAGCCGTTTGGAAAAAGAGCTATAACGGCCTTAATAGCGCAATGTATCGTCACGGGGTTCGGCCATGAAAACCATATCAGCACGGGAGGCGAAGAACGCCTTTGGGCTGATGATAGACAACGCGCGTGCAGAGCCAGTGCTGATCGAAAAGCACGGGCGCGGCGTCGTGGTGGTTGTCGCGGTGGAAGAGTTCGAGCGACTGTCCGTTGGGCAAACGCAAGATCGGGTGCAGCATGACAGCATGCCGACGGCCAAGGTCGGAGGGGAGAAGAAGTGACCAGACAGTCGCTCCGCGACAAATTCGTCGCCGTCCTGACCGAGCTTGGCGGCTCGGCTGGAAATGGCCGGTTACGCGAAACCCTCGGCTGGGCCGAGGCCACGTATGACGCCGTGAAGGAGGAACTCATCGGCGATGGTGTCGTATCGCCCGGCCGTGGGCGTGGCGGATCGGTCGCCATCGCGGCACCGATGGAAAGCGCCCCGGCTGCACCTGCGAAGCCGGCTCAAACCGATCGCCCGGCGCGCGCGGAACGGCCAAACGGCACCAGCGCGAATGTCGGCTACAAGGCCGAGCTTTGGCGCATGGCCGATGCGCTCCGCGGCAGCATGGATGCGGCGGAATACAAACACGTCGCGCTGGGGCTCCTGTTCCTGAAATACATTTCCGACGCCTTCGAGGAGAAGCACGCCGCGCTGGAAGCCGAGCGCGCTCAGGGCGCCGACCCGGAAGACCGGGACGAATACCGCGCCGAAAACATCTTCTGGGTGCCTCCCGAAGCGCGCTGGCTGCACCTCAAGGCGCAGGCCCGGCAGAGCACCATCGGCCAGCTCGTGGACGACGCGATGGCGGGCATCGAGCGCGACAACCCGGCGCTCAAGGGCGTGTTGCCGAAGGATTACGCGCGCCTCGCACTCGACAAGACCCGGCTCGGCCAGCTCATCGATCTGATTTCCAACATCAAGGTCGGCGACGCTGCGGCGCGGTCGAAAGACGTGCTCGGCCGCGTCTATGAATATTTCCTGTCGCAGTTCGCCAGCGCCGAGGGGAAGAAGGGCGGCGAGTTCTACACGCCGCGCTGCGTCGTCAAACTGCTCGTCGAGATGCTGGAGCCCTATCGCGGCCGTGTCTACGATCCGTGCTGCGGATCGTCCGGGATGTTCGTGCAGTCGATGGAGTTTATTCGCGCGCACGCGAACGGCAACGGCAATGGCGGCAAGGCGAAAGCCGATATCTCGATCTACGGTCAGGAGAGCAATTACACCACTTGGCGGCTCGCCAAGATGAACCTCGCCATTCGCGGCATCGACGGCAACATCGCGCACGGCGACACCTTCCACAACGATCGCCACCCGGATTTGAAGGCCGATTTCATCCTCGCCAACCCGCCCTTCAACGTCTCCGATTGGGGCGGCGAGCGCCTGCGCGACGACAAGCGCTGGGCCTATGGCGTGCCGCCTTCCGGCAATGCCAACTTCGCCTGGGTGCAGCACATCGTCGATCACTTGGCGCCCGCCGGCGTCGCCGGTTTCGTGCTGTCGAACGGATCGATGTCGTCCAACCAGTCGGGCGAAGGCGAGATCAGGAAGGCGCTGGTCGAGGCGAACCTGGTGGACTGCATGGTGGCGCTGCCCGGGCAGCTTTTTTATTCCACGCAGATTCCCGCGTGCCTGTGGTTCTTGGCGCGCGACCGCAAGAACCACAAATTCCGCGACCGACGCGGCGAGGTGCTGTTCATCGACGCGCGCAAGCTGGGCTTCATGGCCGACCGCACGCACCGCGACCTGTCGGCCGCCAACATCACGCGGATCGCAGGCATCTACCACCTGTGGCGGGGCGAGAAGGACGTGCCCGCCGAGGCGGCGGGCGGGCTGACCGCGTACGAGGACATTCCCGGCTTCTGCAAGGCGGCGAAGCGGGAGGAGATCGAGAAGCACCGCTTTGTCCTCACCCCCGGCCGCTATGTCGGCGCGGCCGAGGCGGAGGAAGACGAGGAGCCTTTCGAAGCGAAGATGGCGCGTCTGGTGGCCGAACTGCGTGCGCACCAAGCGGAGGCCGTGCGGCTGGATGCCGCTATCGCCGCCGCTCTCCGGGAGCTCGAGTATGGAGCTTGAGTGGCAGGAGACGCAATTGCAGCGCGTTACCGCCTTCCTGAATCGCGGAGCGGCGCCGGCTTATATCGAGGCTGGCGGCATGTTGGTCCTGAATCAGAAATGCGTCCGCGACCATCGAGTCGATTTCAGCAGCGCACGACGAACGGACTCCGAGCGAAAGCCAGTCGCGCCAGAGCGGCACGTGCGACGGTGGGACATTCTCGTCAACTCGACTGGAGTCGGCACGCTCGGCCGGGTGGCCCAAGTCACTCAGCTTCCAGAGCAAGCGACCGTCGACTCACATGTCACCATCGTTCGACCTGATCCCAACAAAGTCGATCCGCGCTTCTTGGGGTTCGTGCTTTGCGCCTCAGAGCCGGACGTCGAGGCCCTTGGGGAGGGTTCTACGGGCCAAACTGAACTTTCGCGAGTTCGGCTTGGTTCACTCTCGATTCAGCTGCCTCCTCTGAAGGAGCAGGAGGCGATAGGCAGCATTCTTGCAAACCTGAGCGATAAGATCGAGCTGAACCGGCAGGCGAGCGCAACGCTGAATGCCATAACATGCGCGCTGTTTGATTCCTGGTTTGTAAGTTTCGATCCCGTTCGTTCCAAAGCTGTCGGCGAAGACACCGCGTTGCCCGCAAACCTCGCGCCGCTATTCCCTAATCGATTGGTCAAGACGACTTTGGGGTTCATTCCTGAAGGCTGGGCTGTCGAGCCACTCAGCGAGCATATCGAGGTCACGAAGGGTGTGAGCTACCAAGGTGATGGTCTGGGCGATCAGGGTATCCCTCTGCACAACCTCAACTCCATTTATGAAGGTGGCGGCTACAAGTATGAGGGGATCAAATTCTACACAGAAGATTACAGGCCCCGGCATGTCGTGCGGCCTGGCGACGTCATCGTCGCCAACACCGAGCAGGGGCATGACAGATTGCTCATCGGATACGCCGCGATTGTTCCGAAGCTCTTCGGCGAGTTTGGCATTGCCAGCCACCACATCTTTCGGTTGACCATCAAGGCGGGTAGCCCGTTTCGACCAGCATTTCTCTGCGCGATGCTGAATTCGCGTCGCATGCACGATGTGGTGAGCGGCTACGCCAACGGAACCACCGTGAACATGCTTCCCGAAGATGGACTGAAGATGACGCCGGCTATCGTCCCGCCGCCTGGCCTGATCGAGGCTTTTGACGCAGTAGCGCGCAACAGCGAGCAGCGCCGGGAGGAGATGGTCGCCGAGTCACGCATCCTCGCCGCGATGCGCGACGGGTTGCTCCCGAAGCTCATCTCAGGTGAGTTGCGCGTACCTAATCCTGAGACTTTCCTTAGTCGTGTGAGGGCATGACTGTGGCCGCCACATCCTCCTTCACGATGCATGGCGCGCGCGACGCGATGGAAGCAGGCCTCGGCCACATCGAGCAGCAGGTGCTCGGCATCGAGCGAGCGGTTTTCGAGAATCCCGCCTTGGCTTTTGACCTGGCCAAGACCCTCATCGAAAGTACCTGTCGCACGGTATTAGGCGAACGGTCCGTCCCCTACGACGCAGGTGACGACCTGCCAAGGCTGTTCTGGTTGGCCGCTCGGGTACTCCCGTTTCTTCCACCGACTGCAAGCACCGCGGCGGAGGTGCGCAACAGCCTGCGGCAGACGCTTGTCGGGCTCAGCACCGCCGTCCAGGGTATCTGCGAACTGCGCAATCACTGTGGCTTCGCGTCACACGGCTCCGGCAGACCGCGTCCTGCGATGGAAGCCGTGCAGGCCCTCCTGGCGGCAGAGGCGGCGGACGCAATCGTCGGGTTTCTCCACCGCGTGCACCGGCAGGACCGCGCGCCGCCGCCATCCCCGGGGCCCCGCTTCGAGGACAACGAAGCCTTCAACGGTCATGTGGACGAGACCTTCGGCTCAATCCGAATCTTCGAAGCCGAGTTTCGCGCAAGTGAAGTGCTGTATCAGCTTGAGCCCGAAACCTACCGCATCGGCCTTGCTGAATTCGACGGCGGCGCAGCCGAAGCCGCGGCATCGGCCGAAGAGGGAGCCTGACCCATGGACCATCAGGGCTTCAGCGAATCTGTCGTCGAACAGGCCACCCTGGCTTGGCTGGAAAGCGTCGGCTGGGCGATCGTGGGCGGCGCCGAGATCGCACCCGGTGAGCCGGGCGCCGAACGGGAGAGCTACACGCAGGTCATATTGGAGCGGCGGCTGCGCGACGCGCTGGCGCGGCTCAATCCGACCCTCCCGTCCGACGCGCTGGATGAGGCGTTTCGCAAGCTTATCCGCGTAGACGGCGCCGACGTGATCCAGCGTAACCGCGCCCTGCACCGGCTGCTGGTGGACGGGGTGACAGTGGAGTACCGCGACGGCGAAGGCGCCATTCGTGGCGCGCAGGCCTGCGTGATCGACTTCGACCAGCCGGAGGGCAACGACTGGCTCGCGGTCAACCAGTTTAGCGTGACGGAGGCGAAGCAGACACGCCGCCCGGACGTGGCGCTGTTCCTGAACGGGCTGCCGCTCGGCCTGATCGAACTCAAGAACGCGGCCGGCGAGAACGCGACGATCTGGAGCGCCTTCCAGCAATTGCAGACCTATCAGGCGGAACTCCCGTCCCTCTTCACGGCCAATGCCCTGCTCGTCGCCTCGGATGGCGTGGAGGCGCGCGTGGGCGTGGTCGGCGCGGGGCGGGAATGGTTCAAACCCTGGCGGACCATCGCCGGCGAGGCGTTGGCCGACCCGCACCTGCCCGAGATTCAGGTAGTGATCGAGGGCCTGGGCCAGGAGCAACGGTTCCTCGACCTGATCCGCGACTTCATCGTCTTCGAGGACGATGGCGGCAAGATCGTCAAGAAGATGGCGGGCTACCACCAGTTCCACGCCGTCCAAGTTGCGGTCGAGGAGACACTGCGCGCGGCGGAGATGATGCGGGCGGGCACTCCGTCCGGCTTCGCCGAAGAAGGGGGGCGCTACGAAGCGGGCCGGAGGACTGGGGGTAGGCTGGGCGACCGGAGGATCGGGGTTGTCTGGCACACCCAAGGTTCGGGGAAGAGCCTGACCATGGCCTTCTATGCCGGGCGGGTCATTCGTGAGCCCGCAATGGGAAACCCGACCGTTGTCGTCCTGACCGACCGCAACGACCTCGACGATCAGCTGTTCGGGACATTTTCGCGCTGTGCCAGTCTACTCCGGCAGCCGCCAGTGCAGGCGGACTCCCGGGCGCATCTACGCGAGTTGCTCTCCGTCGAAGCCGGCGGCGTCGTCTTCACCACCATCCACAAGTTTCTGCCAGAGGAGAAAGGCGACCGGCACCCGACGCTGTCCAAGCGGCGCAACATCGTCGTGATCGCCGATGAGGCGCATCGCAGCCAATACGATTTCATCGATGGTTACGCGCGACACATGCGCGACGCGCTGCCGCACGCCTCCTTCATCGGATTCACCGGCACGCCGATCGAATTGCAGGACGCCAGCACGCGGGCGGTGTTCGGCGACTACATCAGCATCTACGACATCCAGCGAGCGGTGAAGGACGGCGCGACGGTGCCGATTTATTACGAAAGCCGGCTAGCCAAGCTGGCTCTGGCCGACGCCGAGCGACCGAAGATCGACCCGGATTTCGAAGAGGCGACCGAGGGTGAGGAGGTTGAGCGCAAAGAGAAGCTCAAGTCGAAATGGGCGCAGCTCGAAGCGGTGGTTGGCTCGGACAAGCGCCTGGAGTTGGTTGCCCGCGAAATCGTCGAGCATTTCGAAAAGCGGCTCGAAGCCATGGACGGTAAGGGGATGATCGTCTGCATGAGCCGCCGTATCGCGGTGGATCTCTACCGGCAGATCGTCAAATTGCGTCCCGAATGGCACGGCGATACCGACGAAACGGGAGCGCTCAAGGTCGTGATGACTGGCTCGGCGTCCGATCCACTCGACTGGCAGCCGCATATCCGTAACAAACCACGCCGCGAGGCGCTGGCGAACCGCTTCCGCGATGCGAAGGACAAGTTCCGGCTGGTGATCGTGCGCGACATGTGGTTGACCGGATTCGACGCCCCGTCCTTGCACACGATGTATATCGATAAGCCGATGCGTGGGCACGGCTTGATGCAGGCCATCGCCCGGGTGAACCGGGTGTTCAAGGACAAGCCCGGCGGGCTCGTGGTCGATTATCTCGGCCTCGCGCAGGAATTGAAGCAGGCGCTCGCCACCTACACCGAGAGCGGCGGTACGGGCCGCACCGCCCTCGATCAGGACGAGGCGGTCGCGGTGATGCTGGAGAAGCATGAAGTCTGCTGCGGCATGCTTCATGGCTTTGATTGGTCGAAGTGGACGATTGGAAGCCCGCAGGAACGATTGGGCCTGCTGCCGCCCGCGCAGGAGCGCATCCTGTCGCAGGAGAATGGGAAGGATCGCTTCGTCACGGCCGTGCGCGAGCTGTCACAAGCCTTCGCTCTTTCGGTGCCGCATGAGAAGGCACTCGGCATCCGCGATGACGTGGCGTTCTTCCAGGCGGTGCAGGCCGTGCTCTCGAAGCGGGCTCCCGGCGAAGCTCGGTCGGATGAGGAACTGGATCACGCCGTTCGGCAGATCATCGCGCGCGCCGTCAGCCCGGAGGGCGTGATCGATATTTTCGCCGCCGCCGGGCTGCAAAAGCCGGATATTTCGATCTTGTCGGATGAGTTTCTGGCCGAAGTGCGCGGCATGCCGCAGCGAAACCTGGCCGTCGAACTGCTGGAAAAACTGCTGAAGGGCGAGATCAGGACCCGTAGCCGCAAGAATGTGGTTCAGGCGCGATCGTTCGCCGAAATGCTCGAACGGGCTCTGCGGCGATATCAGAACCGGGCCATCGAGGCCGCACAAGTCCTTGAGGAACTTATCGCCCTGGCGAAGGACATGCGGGCAGCCTCGCAGCGGGGCGAGGAAATCGGCTTGACCGAGGACGAGCTGGCCTTCTACGACGCGCTGGAGACCAATGATAGCGCGGTCCAGGTTCTTGGCGACGAAACGCTTCGTGCCATCGCTCGCGAACTGGTGGAGACTGTGCGTAAGAACGTCACCATCGACTGGACAATGCGCGAGAACGTCCGCGCTCAATTGCGCGTGATGGTCAAGCGCATACTCCGGAAATATGGATACCCGCCCGATAAGCAGGAAAAGGCCACCCAGACCGTTCTTGAGCAGGCCGCGCTTCTCTCGTCAGGCCGGGAAGAGTGATCTCATAGGGCTATGGCGTAGACATAGTGCTCATCATCGTCGGTCGCGGCCCGCCACCCTGCCGATTCTGCGCCACGAAGCGCCGCGCTATCCGGAAGCCGCCGATGTTACGATCGATGGCGATTTTCGGCCCCCTTGAACGGGTTGAGCACTGTCGCGCCCAGGCCGGCAACGTCGCGGTCATTGCGCGTCACCAGTGTTAGGCCATTGGTCAACGCCGTCGCCGCGAGCAGGCCATCGATAACCGGAACGGGTCTGATGGCGCTCATACGACCCCATTGATCGGACACGGCGTTGTCGATGCCGAGCAGGCGTCCATCGAATGCGGCCTCTACCTCTCGCAACCAACGTTCGAGCGCCACTGCCTTGCCCGCATCCCGAGGGCGTGCAAGTTCAACGCCCTTTCGGATTTCGCCAAGGACGAGCGTACTCAGAAAGAGATCCTCGTCGGCGATCGACGCATACCAGGCGGACACATGTGCATCGCAACGAGCGCCTTTCCGGACCTCGGAAATGATGTTGGTGTCGATCAGATAGCTCACAGATCAACTTCACGTCCGGGATCGGGGCTGCGATCGAGATCGATCCCGTCGAGCGGCGCGGACGCGAGCAGCGCCTTCAGGCTCACCTTGGGCGGCTCGACAAAGCGTTGCTGAAGAAGCCTGCGCGCCTCGGCTTGGCGCGAGGGATCGGACAAGGCCGAAGCAACACGGCGGACAAGGCTTGCATCTTCCTTGCGCACATTGACCTCGACCCGAACGAAACCTCGGCGCTGCATTTGCGCTCGGTGAGTCGCGAGAGATGATTTTGTTTTACGGTTCATTCTTACGTCAGCCCTATTTCCGGAAACCTTACCGGAAAATGTGAAGAGGCGCCAGCGGGGCATGGCGACTATAGTGCTATGGCGTAGACATGGTTCTCATCATCGTCGGTCGCGGCCCGCCAGCGCAGCGCCGGCACGAACCGCATTTCGGGTTTGATCGGCGGAGAGCTCGGCCCCGGGCGCCGCCACGGGTTCGGCCGGCGATTGCAGCAGGCGGATGGTGGCCTGCACGACCAGGGTCTCGATCTCGCCGGCGGCTTGGCGGTGCCCGCCTCCATCATCTTCTGGAACTCGGGCCGGCGATCGTTGGTCGCGGACGCGCCGGCTTCCACGTAGGTCTCGACGACTTGGTAGCCGCGCGATGCGCAATACGCCTCGCCCTGACGCTTCTGATCGGGAATCGAGACATCGTGCTCGGCCTGCCGCGCCGTCGAGACCCGGAGATAGAGGGCGGCGCGCAACGGCACGGTCATGACAAGCACCTCCTCAGATCAGCAGCACGGCCCAAACAACTCATCGAAAAGGTCGCCGAACCAGGCTTCGAGCACATCAACCTCGGCCGGCATGACCGGCACGCGCGCGTGCCGGTCATCGACCACGCGCCAATCGGCCAGGTCGTGCTTGGCCGGCCGACCGAGCCGGCGCGTGGGCGGCGCCGCATGGTCATAGAGATCGGGCGGCGGTGCGCGGAGCGTCGGGAGGTCGTGCAGGTGGCGAACACGCGACCGGGCCATGCCGCGCAGGTGGCGTGCCTGTCGTCGGTCCGGAATGGTCCCCGGCCGGGCGTAGCCGAATCGGCGCTGATCGGCGGCAAATAGGCGGCCCGCATCAGGCGGCGGTCTCGATCACACGAAGATGGCCCCGCGGCTGGCCCTTCGTCCTGGGCCGAACCACGATGTCCACATCCTGGCCGAGCGCGGTCAGGCAGCGGAGCAGCCGGTCGCTGGAAAAGCCGGTCAGCCTGCCGTTCATCAGTGCGGAGATTTTCGGCTGATCGAGCCCGACCAGCCGGGCGGCTGCGGCCTGGGTGAGCCGGCGGCGCTTGATCGCGTCGCGGATATGGACGGCAAGCTGCGCCTTGGCCAGTTCCTCCTCGGGCTCGGCGACGCCGAGATCGGCGAACACGTTGCCGGAGCCCGGGGTCACCGCGATGTCGTCTTCGTGCTGGCCAGCCATTGCTCGTGATCCTCTCTCGCCCGCTTGAGCCGCTGCTCGATCAGCGCGATCTCGTGGCGCGGCGTGGCGATGCCGCTTTTGGATTTCTTCTGGAAGGCGTGGAGGACATAGACCGCGCCCGCGAAGCGCACCGTGTAGACGGCGCGGTAGGTGTCGCCGTCGTGGTCGTCCACCACCTCCAGCACGCCGGCGCCGCCGAAGCCCCGAAGCGGCTTGGCCCAGGGCGCCTTGCGGCCGAGCTGCGCCTCCCACAGCGCGCCGCCGACGCGAAGGCGCACGGGTTCCAGGAATGCCCGCACGTCCTCGCGGCTCGACCCGATCCAGCGCACCGGTTTGGGCTGCGGTTCATCTTCGGCCACCACGTTACCTCGTCATGCTATAAATAGCATGGAACCGATCCCAACGCCAGGGGGCGAAGGCGGGAGCACCCTGCTCCCAATCAGCCTTACGCACCTCAAGCCGCCCTTCGCGATGAGGCGCATAAGGCTGATGCCGGCCGTGCCCGCCCGTTCCGGGATGCCGAGCCATGGCGCGTCACGCCTCCTGCTTGGCCCTTGGCGAGACTGCCAGTCCAAGGAACACTAGAACGGCCTGGTTGAGCCGCAGGATATCCTCGTCGTCCAACCTGCCAACGCGGGCGCCGACCTTGGTCTTTGGCACGGTGGTAATTCTGTCCACCATCAAACGGCACGCCGCCCGCAGGCCATTGCGTTCGTTCGGCTGCACTGGCAGGCGGAACAGTGGCGCGTCCGTCTCATCCGTGGTGAAGGCGCAGATGGTGATCGAGTCGGTCGCGTCGAAGCTATCGTCCTGAACGATCACGACGGACCGCGGCTTGCCCGCATAGTTCTTGCCGCCGGCGACGGTCCAGATGTCGCCTCGTCTCATTCATCGCCCCAGTCCGAGATCGCGTCGATGAACACTTGATCCTCCCGCGCATGGGCGCTGGCTGCGATGGCAGCCGACTGACGATGCGCCTCGGACCGGAAAGAGGGCGAGCGCACGTCCGGCACCCAAATCTGGATCGGGCGCAGACCCTGCGCGCGCAGCCGCTCGCGATGTTGCCGCACCTTCGTGCGGGAGGGCTTCGGGTTCGAAGTCGGGGTCATGACAATTTTCCGAAATTGGTTACATGTAACCTATCACGGGCCGCGGGGTTTAGCCAACCTCTTTGCTTGCGTCCCCCTTTACCGGCCTTAACACCCCGCGGATGGCGCTCTGAGCATTGATATTGTTGACCTTTCCGCTTGAGGCGACAACAGGGCGTGTTTCGTGAGCGGTGTAAAACCTCAACCAATCCAGCCAGATACGCCCAATCGACGGCGGGCGCTTTTCCCTTGCCGTCCCGAGTTTGTCTGCCAGCCCTTGGGGTACGCGAAGAATCCTATCCGTGCCGTACGAACCCGCGCCACGCCCACTCGGACTGTCGCGTCACAAGCGCGATCGAGGCGGCCGGCAATGGCGCGATAACAGTGCGCGTACGGCTCGACGGCATCGCGACGGCGGCGGCTTGATCGAAGCCTCGCGCGGCAGGCCTACCTCAATCCAGTTTGATAACTCTGTTGCGGCCGGTCCCGTCCAGCCGGAAGCGCCGGACCTGAACGCCGGGAACCGCAATGGCCTGTTCGAAATCTTCGGGGATGTCCTCATCCGCAGGGACCACGAGGAATTTTGCTACGCCTTCACCTCCGGTCGTCGCGTGCGTTACTGCCTGCCCGATGGCGGTGTACAGCATTTGCCGACCCACACCGGTCTTCACTTCATAGACCTCGGAAAGGACACCATCCTTGTTCACGAAAAGGTCGATCAGGGTGGAGTTAAAAACCTTTTCACCTGGTGCCAGGCGAGCAGTTCGCTCGTCGTATAGCTTCTGCACAATATCGCCGTGGTACGTCACGTACTTGAAGGTGCCACCGCGCACGCCCTGCTTCTTGCCCGAGAATTCTTTGCTATATTTGTCGAACTCTTCCACCTGCCGCTTGAACTCGGGCGTGTCGAGCACGCCCGCAGCGGCTTGGTCCTTAAAGCTTTGCACATTTTTGACAAACGTCCGGATGCGGCCCGTGAGATCCGGATCGTTGAGTTTGCCGACCGCGATGCCGCTCTGAATGCCTCCGTCCTTTTTGGTAACATCAACGAGCTTTTTCCTCGACCACACGAGGAATGCGGATTTCCCGATGCCCGGACGGCCGCCGCCAAATTTGCCGCTATGCATCAGAAAGGTATGACCGGTGTCACGGTCCTCGGCGAAAAACCCGGCGACCCAACCGGCGTTGCTATCGATGGCAATGTTGATTTCGACGGTGATCGTCTGCGCGGGTCGATCCGGCTCGAATATGCCGAAAGCGTTCCAGTAGCGCTGCACCGCGCCATCTTCGAGAGGTCCACCGAATGCGACCCAGAGCTGTCCTTCACCAGCCGAATAGATCGTTTCGTCGACGCTTCCGCCACGGAAGCCGATCGTTCGTGTTCCTTGGCGCGTCAGGGCAGCCTTCAGGTTACGCTTCAGCGTAGCCTCTGCGGCTATCTTGCTCTTGCTGTCCTGGACCAACGCGAGCATCGCGCTCCCCCTTTTTGGAAATCTCTTCGCTGTGCGGCGCCTTCCGGCTGCGCCCGGACATTACAGAAGTACGAAGTCATAGTGCTATGGCGCAGACATGGTTCTCATCATCGTCGGTCGCGGCCCGCCGGCGCAGCGCCGGCACGAACCGCATTTCGGGTTTGATCGGCGGAGAGCTCGGCACCGGGCGCCGCCACGGGTTCGGCCGGCGATTGCAGCAGGCGGATGGTGGCCTGCACGATCAGGGTCTCGATCTCGCCGGCGGCTTGGCGGTGCCCGCCTCCATCATCTTCTGGAACTCGGGCCGGCGATCTTGTCGCGGATCCGCTCGCCGGTGACCTCGCGCTCGAACTGGGCGAAGGAGAGCGGCATGTTCAGCGTCAGCCGGCCCATCGAACTCGTGGGGCTGAACCGCTGCGCCACCGAGACAAATGAGATGCCCCTGGCGTCGAACCGCTCGATGATTTTCGCGAAGTCGGCGAGCGAACGGGTCAGGCGGTCCACCTTGTAGACCACGACCGCGCCGACCTTGCCGGCGGTGACATCGGCGAGAAGATGCCGCCGGGCCGGACGGTCCATGCCGCCGCCGGAGAAGCCGCCGTCGTCGTAGGCGGTGGGGAGAAGAACCCAGCCCTGATGGCGCTGGCTCTGGATATGGGCGGCGCAGACCTCGCGCTGGGCATCGAGCGGGTTGCAGGATTGCTCGAGCCCCTCCTCCGGGGACTTTCGCGTGTAGATGGCGCAGCGCAGGCGCGAGCGTGCGCCGGGCTCGGTCATGGCGCCGCCTCCGCAACATTGCCCGTACCGCTGCCCCGGATGCCCCCAGGCCGCCGCACGGAAGGACCAACGCTTGCCGCAACGCAGAAGTCCGGTCGAAAGAACGACGGCGTCATGCGCGCCAAAGCCAACGAAAGGATGGTGCGCGACCACCAGCACGCAACCGCCGGACCGGCACCCCGGTCAGGTTTATGCGCCGCCTAGACCGGTCATCATGGCAGGCGCATCGTCGTCGCCCGAGGGCAAAGTGATGCCAGGCAACGAGGTCCCGCTCAGCGCCGCTCCGGAACGGTTCTTCGATCAATCGCGATGGACCGAGGTGCTCGGCTGCTATCCGGATCGCGCACAGGCGATTGACGCGATCAGCCGGTCCGACCCTGGCCTCCTGCGGTATTACCAGCAGCAGGCCGCTGCAACCGGATCTCCGCGGGCTCGGTTCGATGATGGGCTCGCGCACACGCGGGAAGCGCTTGTCTCCGAGTTCAAGGCGCGGCTTACCGCCGGCGAACTGGTCGCGACCGGCATCCAGCCGCCCTCCGTCACGCGAGGCACGATCCCCGCTGAACTCTGGGACACTCTGCAACCTGACTTCGTGCACAGCGCCGCAAGCGGCGCGGGCTTCACCTTCGTCGCCATCCGCGTCGCAGAGTCTGAGGCAGCGTCGCAACGGGATGACGTCATCGGTGAGTGCATCGCCTGGCTGCAGGCGCGCCGGCAGACACACGGCGAAGAGCTGAAGAAGGGGTTGTGGCCATTGGCGAGCAGCCGATTCGCGGCCCGGCTCACCACGCGCAGTTTCGACCTCGCATATTCGGCGGTTTACCAGCGCACGCGCGGCCGGCCGCGCGGGACCGCGGAAAAATAATCGACGGACAATTCGGCAGTTTGTTCATTTTGACAGGACAATCGCCGTTGCTCTTCCTTCTTCGCCAGTCCACGAGACGATTCGCGGAAAATGGAAGGTTGGACGATGCCACAAAAGGAACGAGCCCCATCGGGGCGTGCGACGCTGGCGAGCGCAAGCCCTCTCGGCGTTGTCTATCGCCCATTGGCCGAGATCAAACCCGATCCGCGCAATCCGCGGCAGCACGGCCGTGTGCAAATCCGGCAGATCGCCAGCAGCATCCGAAGCTTCGGCTTCAACGTGCCGATCCTCGTGGATGCCGATCTCAAGGTCATCGCCGGACACGGGCGGCTGCTCGCGTGCCGGGAGCTCGGCTGCACCGAGGTCCCGACGATCCAGCTCGAACACCTGGGCGAGGCACAAGCGCGCGCGTTCCTGGTCGCCGACAACCGGCTGACGGAGACCTCCACCTGGGATGACCGCCTGCTGGCCGAACAGCTTGAAGGACTTGCCGCGATCGATCTCGACTTCGACCTCGAAGCGACCGGCTTCGGCATGGGCGAGATCGATCTCCGGATCGAAGCGCTGAACGATGCGGAAGAGAAGCCTGCGCAGGATCCTGCGGACGCTCTTCCCCCACCCGGCCCCGCGGTCACTCGGCCGGGCGATCTCTGGCTGCTCGGCCGGCATCGGCTGCTCTGCGGCGACGCCCGCGACGAGGCGGCGTACGCTACGCTGATGGCCGGCAAGAGCGCCGCAATGGTCTTCGCTGATCCGCCCTGCAATGTCCCGATCGACGGCCACTCCTGCCGCCCCGGCGCCCGGCCGGCACGTTGCCGCGTCCGCCATCGCGAGTTCGCGATCGCCTCGGGCGAGATGGACGAGGCAGCCTTCACTGCGTTCCTCACCCGCGCCTGCACGCTGCTCGCCCGCCACAGCGCGGACGGCTCCCTGCACTACATCCGCACGGACTGGTGGCACCTTCCGGAGCTGCTGGCCGCCGGCCGGGCCGCTTATGCCGAGCTCAAGAATCTTTGCGTCTGGGCCAAGGAAACCGCCGGGATCGGGTCGCTCTATCGCAGCCAGCACGAGCTCATTCTGGTCTTCAGGCACGGGCGCGGCCGGCACCGCAACAATATCGCGCTCGGCCGGCACGGAAGGCATCGCACCGATCTCTGGCGCTATCCGGGCGTCAGCGCCTTCGCTCGCGCCGGCGAGGAAGGAACTGCCCTGGCGATGCATCCCGCCGTCAAGCCGGCGCGCCTGGTGGCGGATGCGATTCTCGACGCCTCCGCTCGTGGCGGCATCCTGCTCGACCCTTTCGCGGGCAGCGGCACCACGCTGATCGCCGCCGAACGGACCGGCCGGCGTTGCTACGCCATGGAAATCGACCCCCGCTACGCCGACGTCATCGTCCGCCGTTGGGAAGCCTTGACCGGCGGCAACGCGCGGCGGGCTGCGAGCACGCAAGAGCCCGCAGCATCTGCGCTGGAGAACATCGATGTCGGATGAACCATCCTGCAACGTGGGTTACGGGCGCCCGCCGCAACACACCCGCTTCGCGAAGGGCCGCTCCGGCAATCCCAAGGGCCGGCCGAAAGGGGCCAAAAACTTCGCGACCCTGGTGACCGGCGCGCTCGATGAGCGTGTGGTGGTCAAGGAGAACGGCAAGCGCCGATCGATCACCAAGCGCCAAGCCATCATCACCCAGCTCGTCAACAAATCCGCCGCTGCGGATCTCAAGGCGATCGCCCTCCTGCTCGGCATGGTGCAGCAGATCGAAGCCCGCGGCACCGCCGCCGGTGCTTCCGTGGCGCTCACCACGGAAGCCGACCGGCAGGTGATGCTGACCCTCGCCGCACGGCTTCATGCAGCGAAGCAGGGTCCCGATGACAGCCGTCCTTGATCTCGCCGAGTATCAGGCGCTGCTGCGCCAGGATTTTTGTTCGTTTCTCCAGCGCTGCTTCTACGAGCTCAACCCCGACGCACGATTCCTGCCCAACTGGCACATCGAGGCGATGGCAGCGAGGCTCGCTTCGGTCCGCACGGGCCAGGTCACCCGGCTCATCATCAACGTCCCGCCCCGCCACCTGAAATCGCTCGCGGCTTCGGTCGCCCTGCCCGCCTGGTGTCTCGGCCACGAGCCCGCGGCGCGCATCCTCTGCGTCAGCTACGCCCAGGACCTCGCCGACAAGCACGCCCGCGACTGCCGGCGCATCATGCAGAGCAGCTGGTATCGTGCGCTCTTCCCGGCGCGTCTCTCCCCCGAGCGGCAAGCGGTCGGCGAGTTCGTCACCACCGCCCAGGGTTATCGTCTCGCCACCTCCGTCGGCGGCGTGCTCACCGGCCGCGGCGCCGATCTCATCATCATCGATGATCCGCTGAAGCCCGACGAAGCCCTCTCCGAAACCCAGCGCGCTGCCGTCAACGAATGGTTCGACCACACCCTCTTGAGCCGCCTCGACGACAAGCGCTCCAGCGCCATCGTGCTGATCATGCAACGCCTGCACGAGGACGATCTCGTCGGCCACCTGCTCGCCCGGGAGAGCTGGGAGACGCTCGTCCTGCCCGCCATCGCCGAGCGGGACGAGGAGCATTCCTTCGACACGCCGTTCGGATCGCAGCGCTTCCGCCGTCGCGCCGGCGACGCGCTGCATCCCGAGCGCGAGCCGCTCGCGATCCTCGAACAGCTCCGCCGCACCCTTGGGCCCTACCACTTCGCCGGCCAGTACCAGCAAGCCCCCGCCCCGCTCGGCGGCGGCATGATCCGGGCCGAATGGTTCCGCTCCTGCACCGAGGAGGCGAAGCCGGCGTCATTCGAGCGCATCCTGCAAAGCTGGGACACCGCCAGCAAGCCGACCGAGCTCGCGGATTACAGCGTCTGCACCACCTGGGGCCTCAAGGACCGCCACCTCTTTCTCCTGCACGTGCTCCGCAGGCGCCTCGACTATCCCGCCCTCAAGCGCGCCGTGCGCGAGCAGGCCGAGCTGCACCGTGCCGAGGTGGTGCTGATCGAGGACAAGGCCTCCGGCACCCAGCTCATCCAGGAACTCGTCGCCGAGGGCCTCTACTCGGTCACGCGTTACGAACCCTCGGGCGACAAGGTCATGCGCCTGCACGCGCAGACCGCGATGATCGAGAACGGCTTCGTGCATCTGCCCGCCGCGGCGCCCTGGCTCGCCGAATATCTGCACGAGCTCACAACGTTCCCCAAGGGCCGGCACGACGACCAGGCCGACTCCACCGCCCAGGCGCTCGACTGGGTCAAGCAGGACCTGATCGCTCCCAGCGGCGGGCGGAACATGATCGCCTACTACGAGCAGCTCATCGCCGAGGCCAACGGCAAGCCCCCGCCGCGCCCCGATCCCCTGCCCTGGCGGCGCTCGGAACAAGCCGGCGCCGCAATCCCCAACCCCCAAGGCAACCTCTACATCGAGGCGTACAACCGATCCGTGGCCAAGCTTTTCGTCCGCTACTGCCCCCGCTGCGGCGAGGCGATCGCCCCTGGCACCACCTACATCAACGACGGCGTGAGCACCTTCCACCCGGACTGCTACCAGGCCTCGCAGCGCCGCGGGTAGGCGCTCCCCACAAGCGAGGCGACGGTCCGCGTCAGACTGCAATCGCGGCAAATGGTTTAAAACCCGGGCATGCAGTCCTCGCCCGCCCGCTTCGACCGACCCGCCCAACCTCGCCGGCCTGACTGGTTCGCGACCCCCGAGGATACGACCCTCGCCGCGACGCTCGGATTCAGGTTTGCACCCGGGGGCGTGCATCTCTCCAAGACGATGATGCTGGCCGAGTTGACCGCGACCCTGAGCCAGCTTGCCGAAGGCGACGCGGTGGCCGTGGAACGCGCCGTCGTTGCCGGCAACCTGCTCGGCAAGGCCACCGGCGCGGGCCGGCGCCTCGCCCTGTCTCATCTCAACACACTCTACGGCATCCTGGCGCCGCGCCCTGTCCAGACGGCCCTGTTACGGCTCTGGCCGCGGAACCCTCTCGGCCGCCCGCTGCTCGCCCTCCTCTGCGCGCTGGCGCGTGAGCCGCTGCTGCGCACGACTGCCTCCGCCGTCCTTCCCGCCGCCGTAGGCACTGCCCTTCGCTGGCCGGATCTCGCCGCGGTTCTCGCCGCCGAACATCCCGGCCGCTATTCGTCAAAAACACTCCAAGCCCTGGCGCAGCATTGCGCGTCCTCATGGACCCAATCCGGCCACCTCAAGGGACGCGTGAACAAACGGCGACGCCTCGCCGAGCCGTCCCCCGAGGCCGCCGCCTACGGGGCCCTCCTCGGCGCGATCGCCGGTTTCGGCGGGCCCACACTTCTCCGCTCACCCTGGATGCGCGTCCTGGATCGCTCGGAGTCGGAGCTCCTTGCCCTCCTTCGCCGAGCGGAATCCGTGGGCCTCGCCAGGATCAGGGCCGGCGGCGGAGTCATTCAAATCGATATTCGCCGGCCGATGGCCGAGCTGCTGGAGGTCCCGGAACTTGACAATACTGGATGATCTTCTCGCGCATTTTCGCAAGCAGGTGTCGCTGCCATGGGCGAAGGACACCCCACCCGACTACCGCGTCTGGATCATGCATTACGACCGCGTTCTGGAACGCCGCGTCCAGGGTCGGCTCCCCGAATTTGAAGATGCCGCCCGGAAGTCGGGTCACGGCTGGGCCTCGCTCAACCTCTCCGCCCTGGTCCCCGCCTGGTTCGCTTCGCACGACCTGTTCGATGCCCTCGCCCGGCAACCGGACGAGCTGTCCGGGCTGCTTCCCGATTTCCAAGCGCACGTCTCTTCCACCGTCCACGCCCGGCTCCGGGTGCTCGGCGAGCAGGACATTCTGGCGCTGACCGGCGCCGGATCATTGTTTGGCTTGTTGCGGGTTTCAGCCCTCATCGAGAAGGTCGCCCCCGACATCAAGGGCCGACTTCTCCTTCTGTTCCCGGGCCGGCACGAGGCCGGCGTCTACCGTCTGCTCGACGCGCGGGATGGCTGGACCTATCGCGCGGTGCCGATCCCGGCGTAATGGAATTCGGGCCTGGGGATTTCGGGAAACCCAACGTGCTGAACAGAGACGTCTTCAAGGAACCGCCCGAGAGCTACCGCATCCCAAACGATGGGGTCGCCAAGACCGTCTTCCCGCCGCCTCCCGGCGGCCCGACCCAAACTCTGAAAGACGAGCTCCGCACCTTCATCGCCGACGGCGCGTTTGGCCAAGGGTTGCTCCGCATCCTCGAATCCTTCCGCGCCGGGCTGGGCCAGGGCAGCCAGAAGGCAGTCTGGATCAGCGGTTTCTTTGGCTCCGGCAAGTCGCATCTCGCCAAGATGCTCTGCGCGCTCTGGACCGACCAGCCGTTCGAAGACGGCTCCCGCCCGAGCGCGCTCATCCCCGAGCCGTCGCCGGGCCTCATCGCAGAGCTTCGCACCCTCCACACGGCCGCCGGCCGCGCTGGCGGCCTGCACGCCGCCGGCGGCACGCTCGGCGGCGGCGCGGACGACCCGAAGCTCGCGACGCTCGGCATCGTCCTGCAATCCGTCGGGTTGCCGCTCGACTTCCGGTCCGCCCGCGTCGCCTTCTGGCTTGCCGAGGAGGGCATTCTCGACGCCATCCGATCGAGGCTCGGGAACGACTTCGATTCCACCATCCGCACATTCGTACTCTCCTCGGCATTCCATCACGCCGCCCTGGCCGAAAAGCCTTCGCTCGCGGCAAATCCCCGCGATCTCTCCGACCGCCTGAAGGCGGACTTCCCGCAGCCGCCTGAAATCACCGTCGCCGATCTCACCTCCACCGTCCGTCGCGCGCTCCTGCTCAATCGAAGGGAGCTGCCTCTTACCCTGATCGTGCTCGACGAAGTGCAGGAATTCCTGAGGAACGACCCCGCCCGCACCCTCGAGGTGCAAAACATTGCCGAGCGCTTCGCCGCCGATTTCGAGGGTCGACTCCTTCTGGTGGGCACCGGCCAGCAGGCATTGAACGAGCTCGAGAACCTCCAGAAACTGCTCGGCCGCTTCCAGGTGCGGATCAATCTGGGCGCGGCGGACATGGATTCGGTCATCCGCAAGACCGTGCTCCGCAAATCAGGGCCCGGCGCCGACAGGGTCCGAGACATGCTCGACGCACGTGCCGGAGAAATCTCCCGCCAGCTCGCCGGCAGCCGACTCGCGCACCGCGCCGAAGACAACGCCGATGCCGTGCTCGACTGGCCGCTCCTGCCGAGCCGCCGCCGCGTGTGGGAGCGCATTCTGCGCGCGCTCGACAAGACCGGCCTCGCGGGAGCCCTGCGCACCCAGATGGCGGTGGCACTGCAAGCCGCCCGGCTCGTCGCCGGCGAACCGCTCGGGCACGCCGTCCCGGCCGACTTCCTCTACACCCGCTTTGCCGACGACGCCTTTGCCGCCGGCGAGTTGCCGGAAGAAACGCGCCTGCGCATCAGCAGATTGCGGGAAGCAACCGAGGCCGAGCAGCTTCAGGCGCGCGTCCTGATGCTCGTCTATATGCTCGGCCTCATCCAGGGCGACGCCGACTTCCACGGTGTCCGCGCCACCACCGACGCCATCGCCGACCTCCTCGTGGAAAATCTCGAGGCCGGCGGCGAAATACGCGGCGAGGTGCCGGCCGCCCTTGCCGCGCTCGAGGAAAAGGGCGCCGTGATGCGCATCGACAACGTCTGGCGGCTGCAAACCAAGGAAGCCGCCGAGTGGGACAAGCTCTACCGCGCCGAGCTTCGCAGCGTCACCACCAACCCCGCCGAAACGGCGCGAAAGAGACGCGACGCACTCGATGCGGCGCTCTCCGAGGCGCTCAAAGGACTGTCTTCGATTCCCCAGGGTCGGAGCGCGGTTTCCCGCAAGCTCACCAGGCTCGGGCCCGAGGAAAAACCGCCCGCCGACGGATTGGCCCTCCGCATTCATAACGGCTGGGATCAAACTCTGAAATCCGTCGAGGAAGACATTGCCGCCGCGCCCGAGACCGACGCCACTATCCATTTGCTCGTCCCACGCCACGACACAAGCCGGCTCGAAGATGCCTTGCGCCGGCGCTTCGCCGCCCAGGCCGTCATCGACCAGCGCGGTGCGCCCTCCACCAACGAGGGCGAGCAAGCGCGGTCGCACATGACGGGGCGTCGAAAGGATGCCGATCGCACGATCAAGGACATCGTGCAATCCGCCGTGCATGACGCCAAAGTGTTGCTCTCCGGCGGCTCCGAGCAATCGGGCGGCGATCTCAGGGAGCGCGTCGGCGCCGCGGCGAAAGCCGCGCTCGTCCGCCTCTATCCGCAGTTCGACACCGCCGACGATCCCGGCTGGGAGCGCGTGGTCAAGGCGGCGCAGGGAGGTCAGGCGGACGCGCTGAAGGCGGTCGGCCACAACGGCACTCCTGACACCAATCCGGTATGCCAGACCATCCGCGCCAGGCTCGGCGCCGGCCGCAAGGGCAAGGAGGTTCGCGACGAGTTCGAGTCCCCGCCCTACGGCTGGCCGCAGGATGCCATAGACGGCGCCTTGCTCGTGCTCGCGCACGCCAACCTCATCCGCGTGCTGGGCGAGGACGGCAAGGCAACAACGCTGCGCAGCCTGCCCCGCCAGAAGATCGGCCTCTGCCGCTTCCTCCCGGAAACGCATCAGGTCACGACCACGCACAAGCGTGCCATCCGCGATCTCGGCCAAACCGTTGGCATGAACGTCGCGCCCGATCAGGAGGCCGAGCAATTGCCGCTGATTCTGAAAACCCTGCGCGAGGCAGCGCAAGCAGCCGGCGGCGATGCGCCGGCGCCGCCCGCGCCGGCAACCCCCGATCTCGACGCCATCGAGGCGCTCTCGGGCAACGAGCGGATGATCGAGGCCGCGACGCGCACGCCCGTCCTGAAGACCGCGTATACGAACTGGCTCACGTGCCGCCAGGCGATCGCCACACGGCTTCCCGCCTACCGCACCACGCTCCGACTCGTGGAACTCGGCGCGCACGGCCAGCAGGCCGCTGTCGAGGACATCCGCAAACGCCGTCGCCTGCTCGACGAGCCGGACCCGGTCCCGCCGCTCCGCCAGGACGCCACCGCCGAACTGCGGAGCGCACTCAACGCCGCCTATGAGGCCCATCAATCGGCCTTCGCCAAGGCGGAGGCGGCACTCAAGGACGACGCGAACTGGCAACCCCTTTCGCCCGACGACAAACACGCGATCCGGGCCCGCGACGGGCTTCTGCCGCTCTCTCGGCCCGAGGTGGCGACGCCCGAGGACATCGTAACGGCCCTCACGGCCCGTGGCCTCTCGGGCTGGGCGGACCTCACGCGCGGCCTCCCGGAGGGTGTTCGCGCCGCGTTGGACGAAGCCGCCGAACGGGCCCAGCCGGACGTCCAGCCCGTGACCCTGCCGGCGCCGGGAACGGTGAGCGATCTCGCCGGGCTCGATGCCTGGCTCGCCCGCGTGCGTGAGATGCTCGCCGCTCTGCTCGCCAAGGGCCCCGTCCGCCCGCGCTTCTGAGCCAACCGCAGGTTCCCGCCGAAAGCCCCATCGATGCATGATCTCTCCCGTGACCTTCGCCGTTCCCTCGAAAACACCATCAAATCCGCACGCATCGCTGCCGAGGCAGGCGCCGCCGACGCGCTGCGACGGCTCGGCGTTTTCGACCAGCGGCGGCCGGCCTATCTGACCGAAACCGACAACGCGCGCCGGCTGCGCCTGCGTGCCCACGCGAGATCCCTTGGTGATCGTTTGAACGGCGAGGATGGCGCGCCCTTGCGCCGTCTGACCGAGGCCGCCGCCTACGTGCAATGGCACCGGCTGTTGTTCGCCCGCTTCCTCTCGGAGCGCGGGCTGCTGCGCGACGAGAACGGCATCGTCGTTTCGCTCGCCGATTGCCGGGAGGAAGCGGCGATGAACGGCAGCGGCGACGAATGGTCCATCGCCACCGCCCACGCCGCGCGGCTCTTGCCCGGCGTCTTTCCGCCGGACGACCCCGTGGAATCACTGACCCTCGCGCCCGAGCACGCGAAGAAGCTGCGCGACCATCTGCGCGGCCTCGATCCGGCGATCTTCGCGGCCGATGACAGCCTGGGCTGGACCTATCAGTTCTGGCGCGCCGCCGAGCTGCCGGCCGTGACGCAGCTCTTCACCGAGCCCTACATGGTGCGCTTCCTGCTGCACAACACGCTCGGCGCCTGGTGGGCGGGCAAGGTGCTGGCCTCGCGGCCCGCCCTCGCGCGGAACGCGGCGGACGAGGCTTCGTTGCGGGCGGCCTGCGCGTTGCCGGGATACACGTGGGATTATCTCCGCTTCGTCCGCGAAGGCGAAACCTGGCGCCCCGCCGCCGGCACCTTTCCTGGCTGGCCGGTGCACGCCGCCGAGATCACGCTCCTCGATCCGTGCTGCGGCAGCGGGCATTTCCTGACCGAGGCCCTCAAGGCAATGGCCGCGCTTCTCATAGCGGACTCATGCCAGCCGGAAACGTCATTGCGAGGCGCGCGCGCAGCGCCGAACGAAGCAATCCACCTGTCCGACAGCCCATCGGCGTCATTGCGAGCGCAGCGAAGCAATCCACCTCCCCGGGGCCGACCCATCGGCGTCATTGCGAGCGCAGCGAAGCAATCCACCTCCCCGGGGCCGACCCATCGGCGTCATTGCGAGCGCAGCGAAGCAATCCACCTCCCCGGCGGCCGACCCATCGGCGTCATTGCGAGCGCAGCGAAGCAATCCACCTCCCCGGCGGCCGACCCATCGGCGTCATTGCGAGCGCAGCGAAGCAATCCAGGCTCAGCCGCCGCCATGACCCCCGCTGACGCGGTCATTGCCGCGCTTCGCGACAATCTGCATGGCCTCGAGATCGACGGGCGCTGCGTGCAGATCGCGGCCTTCGCGCTGGCGCTCACCGCCTGGCGGATCGGCGGGGCGGAGATAAAATTGCCGACGCCGCACGTCGCCTGGGTCGGCGCGCCGCCGCCCTTGCCGAAGTCCGAGTTCGCCGCGCTTGCCAATAGCGATGCCGAACTGCGGCGCGGCCTGGAGGCGATGCATGATCTCTTTTCCCAGGCGCCGCTGCTCGGCAGCCTGATCGAGGTCACCGGCGGTGACTTGCTCAACCCGGCGCGCATCGCGCGCATCGAGGAAAGCATCGCCGCGTTGGTGGAGAAAATGCGCGGCGCGGAGCCGGAGCGGGCGGAGGGCGCGCTCGCCGCGCGCGGCATGGCGGACGCCGCCGCGATCCTGGCGCGGCGCTTCACGCTGCAGGCGACCAATGTGCCCTTCCTCGGCCGCGGCAAGCAGGATGCGGCGCTGGCGGATTACATCGCGGCGCGGTTCGAGAGCGCGAAAGCCGATCTGGCGACCGCGATGCTCACAAGGATGCGCGGCCTCGCCGCGAAAGACGGCACTGTTGCCGCGGTGACGCCGCAGAATTGGCTGTTCCTCGGCAGTTACAAGAAGATGCGAGAGGCGCTGCTGGCGCAGGCATCCTTGGCGCTGGTCGGGGCGCTGGGGCCGCGCTGCTTCGAGACGATCAGCGGCGAGGTGGTCAACGCGGCCCTGGTGGCGCTGACCGAGGCGCGTCCGGACGCGGGCACGACCTTCGCCGGCCTGGACGCGAACGACGCGCCCGACCCGGCCAACAAGGCGGCAGTGCTGGGCGGCGGCGAGGTGCGGGTGCTGGGGCAGGCGGAGCAGAGGGGCAATCCCGACTCTCGCATTGGGGCGGACGACTCTACGAAGCGCCAGCTCCTTGAAGTTTATGCACGTGGCAACGCCGGAATGCGCAGCGGGGACGCGTCCCAATACATTATATGCTTTTGGGAGATCGAAGAGCCTGTGAGGGGCTGGAAATACCAACAGAGTACAATTGATCGTACCACGCTATTCTCTGGGTGCGAGCACATGATCCATTGGGAGGACGGGCGCGGAAGATATTATGCTTATGTGAAAGCGCAGGCTGACGGCGGATACAAGAGCGGTGTCTGGAAGGCTGGTGATCAGGTCTGGGGTAAGATTGGAGTAATGGTTTCGCAAATGAGAAATATGGAATCATGCATCTATCTCGGAGACGCATTTGACAATAATGCTAGCGCAATAGTTCCATACGATCCCGCCCACCTCCCCGCAATCTGGGCCTTCTGCTCCTCACCCGAATACGCCGCCGCCGTCCGCCGCATCGACCAAGCGCTGAAAGTCACCAACGCTACACTGGTCAAAGTCCCCTTCGACCTCGCTCACTGGCAAAAAATCGCCGCCGAGAAATACCCGAACGGCTTGCCCGAGCCCTATTCCGACGACCCGACGCAATGGCTGTTCCACGGCCATCCGCGCCACGCCGATCCCGGCACCGAACTCCATGTCGCGCTCGCCCGCCTCGCCGGGTATCGCTGGCCGGCCGAAACCGACGAGAACATGCGCCTCTCGGCCGAAGCCCGCGCCCGTATCGCCGAGGCCGCCACGTTGCCCGAAGCCGATGCGGACGGGTTGCTCGCCCTGGTCCCCGTGCTGGGCGTTCGCTCGCTCGCCGACCGGCTCCGCGCCTATTGCGCCGCCGCTTGGGGCGCTGCCTGGACGGCCAGCACCGAAGCCTCGCTGATCGCCGCCGCCTGCGAGCGCGCGAAGGACAAGCCGCCGAAGCAGCTTACGCTGGAGGCCTGGCTGCGCACCCATGCCGCCCGCCAACATGCGAAACTGTTCCATGACCGGCCGTTCCTCTGGTGGATCACCGATGGCCGCGCCGACGGTTTTTGCGCCGTCGCCCACTACCACCGCCTGACCCGCGCCAATCTCGAACGCCTCGCCTACACAATGCTCGGCGACTGGATCACCAGGCTCGGCACCGATCCGCGCGCCGAGGCCGCACGCATTCTGCAAGCCAGGCTCGCCGACATTCTGAAGGGCGAGCCTTACGACATCTTCGTCCGCTGGAAGCCGCTCGAAAGACAGCCGCTCGGCTGGGACCCGGACCTGGACGATGGCGTGCGGCTCAACATCCGCCCCTTCATCGAGGCCAAGGTGCTCGCCCATGAGCCGAACGTGAAATACGGTGTTGATCGCGGCAAGGACGTTGCCTCGGCGCCCTGGTACGCGCTCTTCAAGGGCGAGCGCCGCAACGACCATCACACCTCTCTTGAGGAGAAGCGCGCTGCGCGCGCCAGCCCTGGAGAAGAACGTGCAACCGCTGCGCGACCGGCCCGATGACCACGCCGCCGCACGCCCACCGCCGTCATTGCGAGAACCGCGAGCGCGCCCTTGGCGCGCGTGGCGGGACGAAGCAATCCAGGCCGCCGCTCCGCAGGTTGGATCGCCACGGCGCTGCGCGCCTCGCGATGACCGACCGGGAGCGTCCGATGCGAGAAATGTCGCGCCCGCGATCTCCCGGGCGGCCTCCCGGCAGCGCGCCACGTCCGAGCGCCCGGTAACCGAGCAGACGCGTGAAACGGCCAGCCGTCTACATCATGGCCAGCGCGCGCAACGGCACGCTCTATACCGGCGTCACCTCGGACCTTGTCAGGCGCGCCTGGCAGCACCGGAATTCCGTCCTCCCAGGGTTCACGTCGCGATACCGTTGCAAGCTGCTCGTGTGGTACGAGTTGCACGAGGAGATGCAGAGCGCCATCGCACGCGAGAAGCAGATCAAGGCGGGATCACGCCGGGCCAAGCTCCGGCTCGTCGAGGCAATGAACCCGACCTGGGGGGACCTGTACGGGGATTTGATATGAACCGTCATCGCGAGGCTCGGCACCGATCCGCGCGCCGAGGCCGCACGCATTCTGCAAGCCAGGCTCGCCGACATTCTGAAGGGTGAAGCGCCTTACGACATCTTCGTCCGCTGGAAGCCGCTGGAGAATCAGCCGCTCGGCTGGAGCCCGGACCTGGATAACGGCATTCGGCTCAACATCCGCCCCTTCATCGCGGCCAAGGTGCTCGCCTTCGAGCCGAACGTGAAATACACCGTCGATCGCGGCAAGGATTTCGCCTCCGCGCCCTTGATGAGATCAAAAACCGCGCCGCTCGACGCCCCTGCCGCACGCCCACCGCCGTCATTGCGAGAACCGCGAGCGCGCCCTTGGCGCGCGTGGCGGGACGAAGCAATCCATCCGTCATCGCGAGGCGCGCAGCGCCGCGGCGATCCAGCCTGCGCCGCGGCGGCCCGGGCCGCCTCCTCGCGCGCCGCCCGCGCGGCAAGGATTTCGCCTCCGCGCCCTTGATGAGATCAAAAACCGCGCCGCTCGACGCCCCTGCCGCACGCCCACCGCCGTCATTGCGAGAACCGCGAGCGCGCCCTTGGCGCGCGTGGCGGGACGAAGCAATCCATCCGTCATCGCGAGGCGCGCAGCGCCGCGGCGATCCAGCCTGCGCCGCGGCGGCCCGGGCCGCCTCCTCGCGCCGCCCGCGCGGCAGGGGAATGAGCAGGTGCCTTGCAGAAGGCGCCCGCCCGGAAACCCGGGCCAGCCCTGTTCAGGAACCGGCCTCCAGCCTTCGTCGCAGCATTCCGAGCGAAATCACCGGGTAGGCCGCCGCCGGCACGGTCAGATCCTTGTCTCCGCTGACGAGAACATCGGCGCCGCCGGCACGCGCCAGATGCAGGAACACCGCATCGTCACGATCACGGCACACCGGCGGCAACTCCGGCCGAACGTCCGGCAAATGGGCGATCTCGGCGAAGGGCAAATAATCGGCCAACAGGACGTCGCGTTCCGGACCGTCAAGGCGGAATTTCGGATAGCTCAGCGCACGCAGCAGCTCGGTGACCGTCTCGCGGCAGACGATCGGCGTGACGGCGCCACTGGCCCAGGCACGTCGAAGCCAGAACAGGCGGCGCCCGAAGACCAGGGCGGAGAGAACAACATTGGTGTCGAACCACCGCCCGCATGCCGGCGGTGACGGGCGTCAGGACCGTTGCCGCGCCCAGGTGACGGCGTCGTCAATATCGGCTTCGGTGATGCCAAGCTCCGCCAGCTTGCGGCGCACCGCAGTGGCCGAACCAACCCGGGCCGGGGTGAGCAGGATGCTGCCGTCCCGCACCTCGACCTCGAAATAGGTGCGGGTCAGCTCGACGCTGAGTGCCTCGAGCGCGCGTTTTGGCAGGGTCAGTTGATTTTTGGCGGTCAGTTTGGCGAGCATAGGCAGCATCGCAAGGAAGTAAGGAGATGACCGCAAGTGAATGATCCGCCATGAGCACGCCGCTCAACGCCCTGATTGCGGCGCTCCGCAAAGCCTCGGACTACGATCCGCGCGTGGAGGCGCCGCCGGAGGCCGTGCTCTGGTGCGACCCCAACCGCGAGTTCGCGCCGCTGCTGCCCGCGCTCCGCCGCGCGCTGCCCAACCTGCTCACCCTCGGCGACTACGACCCCGCGCTTCGCCAAGGCCCCGCGATCTGGCTCCGTGCCGCCGCCGGCCGCGCCATCCCGGGCCTCACCTGGGAGGGCGACGCGCCCGGCGAGGGCGACGCGCCCGCGATCCTCTATCTGCCCGGCGTCGCGCGGGAGGCGTTGCGCGCCGCCGAGGATTGCCCGCAACATCTGCGGCCGCTCGCCTGGTTCGTGGTGGGCGGCGCCGTCTTCGGCCACGCCAATTCCAAGGACTGGACGCTCCGCGGCTTCCTCGGCTCCAAAACCGCCTACGGCGGATTGGGCCTCGACGTCGCCGAGGACGAGGCCACGCGCGCAGCACTCGCCGCGGCCGCGCCGAAACTCTTCGGGATCGACCTCGCCGAACTCGCCGGCCGCCGTCTGGACGCGCCCTGGTTGCACGCGCTGCTCGTTCCCGATCTCGCCGAGGACACATTAAGCTGGCTGGACGGCACCCTCACACCAGGGGCCGATCCCGCCCGCTTCGCCGCTTTCCAGGCACGCGCCAAGGCGGAACTGAAGATCGACCCGGCGAAGGCCGCCAAGCCCACCGCTGCCGCAAGGCTGCTGCGCCACCAGAACGGCTGGGCTCCGGTCTGGGAGCGCTTCGCCAAAAGCGGCCCCGGCTTCCACGAACCCTTGGCCGCCCTCCTCGGCACGATTGAGCCACCGGATCTCCTCGCTGCCGATCCCGCCGTCTATCCGTCGGTGAACGCGCGCAAGGAGAGCGAACTTCGCGCCGCTCTCGCCAAGCTCGCGAACCCGGAGGAAGTGCCGGCCCGGCAGGCAGTGATACGCCTCGCCCGTGAGCACGCGAACCGCTGCGACTGCCCGTGGGCCGCGCGCGGGCAGGCCCGGCTCGCGCAAGCGGTACAGTTGCTGGCGCGCCTCGCCGAAACCCCACCGCTCGCCGCGCAGGATGCGCAATCCCTCGCCTCGTCCTACGCCGCCCAGGGTTGGCAGGCGGACGACGCCGCACTTCGCGCCCTCGAAGCCGTTGCATCGCGCAACGATCCGGCCGCGATCGGAACGCTTTCGGAAGATCGCGATGCCGTCGTTTCCGCCCTCCGCGCGCTCTACGCCCCAAGGCTCGAGCGCGAGGCATCCGCCCTCCAGGCCCTCGCTCCGGGCGGCCTCCCTTCATCCCCCGCCCCGGCCGCAACCGACGCCGTGCTTTTCATCGACGGGCTGCGCATGGACCTCGCCCATCGCTTGGCCGAACTGTTGCGATCGCAAGGAGCAACGGTCGAGCCTGCCTGGCGCTGGACCGGTCTTCCGAGCGTCACCGCCACCTGCAAGCCCCTCGCGAGCCCCGCGGCGGGGCGCCTTCGCGGCGCCGACTCGGCCGAAGGCTTCGAGCCGCTCGCGCAGGACGGCAAGTGCGCCAACCATGCCGTGCTCATGCGCGAGCTCGCCGCTCTCGGCTGGCGGACGGAGTTGACGCTCGACGCAAGCGAAAAATGCTGGATTGAAGCTGGCCACTTCGACAAGGACGGCCATACGCAACAAGCCCGCGTGGCCGACGGCATCGGCGCTGCATTGCACGAGGCCGCTGCCGCCGCGCTTCGCCTCGTGCGCGCCGGCCGTCGGCTCCGCATCGCAACGGACCATGGCTGGCTGCTCTTGCCTGGCGGCCTCCCCGTCGCGAACCTGCCCGCGGGTCTTGCCGAAACTCGCTGGCGCCGTTGCGCCATCGTCAAGGAAGGCGCGTCCGCCACCGCCGCGCAACTCCCCTGGACCTGGAACCGGGCCGTGCCGATTGCGATCGCTCCCGGCGCCCATGTTTTCGTGACAGGCGCCGAGTACGCGCACGGGGGAATCAGCCCGCAGGAAAGCGTGGTGCCCGAGCTGATCGTCTCTCCGCTCACCGCTCCACGCCACGCCGCGATCGCCGAGATCGAATGGAGCGGGCTCAGGCTGCGTCTGCGGGCCAGCGGAGGCAAGGGACTGCTCGCCGATCTCCGCCTCGGCGCCGACGGCGAGGGCCCATCCATCGCCGACAAGCCACGCGAACTCGACGCCGACGGGCGCACGAGCCTCCTCGTCCCGGACGACACGCTTCAGGGCCGAGCCGCATTGATCGAGCTTCGTGATTCAGAGGGCAACGTCATCGCGACGCATCCCACCGCGGTCGGAGCATAGCCGATGGAGATGGACGCGCTCGATCGCCTCGCCGCCGAAGCCTTCCGCAGCCTGATCGTGCGCAAGGACCTCGTGCGCCAGTTCCGCGGTCAGTTCCCGGTTCCGACCTACGTCGTCGAATTCGTGCTCGGTCGCTACTGCGCAACGACTGACGAAAAGGAGATCGCCGAGGGCCTGGAAATCGTCCGCAACCAGCTTTCCTCCCGCACCGTCCGCGCCGGCGAGGATGAGCTCATCAAGTCCCGCGCGCGAGAGACCGGCGCCGCACGGGTCATCGACATCATCACCGCCCGCCTCGACGCCCGCTCCGACAGCTACCTCGCCACCCTGCCGAGCCTTCGCCTCTCCGACGTGCGCCTCGCCGACGAGACGGTGCGCGAGAACGAACGCATGTTGACGGGCGGCTTCTACGCCGAGATCGATCTCGGTTACGACGCCTCGATCGCGCAGGAAAAAGGCGGCCGGCCGTTCCAGGTGAACGCCGTCCGCCCGATCCAGCTCTCCACCCGCGGCATCCTCGACCAGGTCGCGCAGGGCCGCGCGAAAATGACGACCGCCGAGTGGAAGGACTTCCTGCTTCGGAGCGTCGGCCTCGAACCCGAACGGCTGAGCCCGCGCGCCCGCGATATCTCCCTCGCCCGCATGATCCCCTTCGTCGAGCGCAACTACAACATGGTCGAGTTGGGCCCGCGCGGCACCGGCAAGAGCCATCTCTTCCAGCAGATTTCTCCCTACGCCCACCTCGTCTCCGGCGGAAAAACCACTGTCGCGCGCATGTTCGTCAACATGGCGAACGGACAGCGCGGCCTCGTCTGCCAGTACGACGTCGTCTGCTTCGACGAGGTCTCCGGCGTCTCCTTCGATCAGAAGGACGGCGTCAACATCATGAAAGGCTACATGGAGAGCGGCGAATTCTCGCGTGGCCGCGAGAGCATCCGCGCCGACGGCAGCATCGTCCTCGTCGGCAATTTCGACGTGGACGTGGCGCACCAGCAGCGCGTCGGGCACCTGTTCGGGCCCCTGCCGCCCGAGATGCGGAACGACACTGCCTTCATGGACCGCATCCATGCTTATCTCCCCGGCTGGGACATTCCGAAAGCGAATCGCGATCTCTTCACCGATCATTTCGGCCTCGTGAGCGACGTCCTCGCTGAAGCCCTCACCCGCTTGCGCGACGGTTCGCGCGCCCCAACGCTCATGGGCCGTGTGCATTTCGGAGGCGCCCTCTCCGGGCGTGATCAGAACGCCGTCGCGAAAACCGTGAGCGGCCTTCTCAAGCTGATCCACCCCGACGCGAACGCCGCCGTCCCGGACGAGGATCTGGAATGGGCGGTGCGCCTCGCCCTGGAGCTGCGCCGCCGCGTCAAGGAACAGCAGAAGCGCATCGGCTCCGCCGAGTTCCGCAACACCCAGTTCAGCTACACGATGGGCCTCGACGGCGTGGAGAAATTCGTCGCCACACCGGAATTGCAGAGCGAGGACAGCATCGGCACCGATCCTCTCCCCGCCGGCCAGGTCTGGGCGATCAGCCCCGGCGGCCAGGACGAAGCCGCGAGCCTCTACCGCATCGAGGTCACGGAGGGCACCGGCACCGGCGTTCGCATCCTGAACCATGCCCCGCCTCCGCCCTTCCGCGAGAGCGTCCGCATCGCCGAGCAGAATCTCTATGGCCGCGCTCAGCAATTGGTCGGCGAGCGCAATCCCCGTGAGCACGAATTCGCGATCCAACTCCGCTCTTTCGATTCCGGCAAGAGCGGCGCGGACCTCGGCGTCGCCACCCTCTCTGCCCTCTGTTCCGCGCTCCTCAACCGTCCGCTGAAAGGCGGGCTCGCCGTCATCGGCGGCCTCAACCTCGGTGGCTCGATCGAGACCGTCCACAATCCTCTCGATCTCGTCGAACTGGCGATCGAGAAAGGCGCGGCCTCCGTCCTGATGCCGGTCTCCTCCCGCCGCGCCCTCGTCGACCTCTCCGACGAAGCCGCCGCGAAAACCCAGATCATCTTCTACCTCGACCCCGCCGACGCCCTCCGCAAGGCCCTTCACGAAGGGTGAATCGCATTGACCGGGCATGAGCCGCGCGGAAGCGGCGCGGCGTGCCGGGATGGAGCGGCAGGCGTTGCGCGCTGCGGTAGTGTGCGACACCGAATCTCGAGAACGGCGCGAAAGCATGCAATGCACCCGCCCATTATCACCGACACCGTCCCTTTGACATGCGCCAGCGCGGCGCTGCTCACCGCGACCCAGCCGCGCCCGCACGGCATATTACGGTCTCGTATCCAGCATGCATCGCATGATTGGCCGCATCCTCGCCGCGCTGGAGGAGCCCGGCCTCGCGGAGAATACTCTCGTCATCTATGCTTCCGACCACGGCGATCATCTCGGCGAGCGCGGCCTCTTCCTCACGCCTGATCCCGCCTTCGCGTCCCTCCGCGCCCAGCTCACGAATCGCTTGCTCGCCGACTGGAAACCGGATGCCATCCGGGCCCGTATGCAAGCCCGCCGCGCCGACAAGGATCTGCTGGCCGCCAGGGCGCGCGCCACGCGGCCGCCGAGCGTGCATCTCTGGCCCCTCGCACCCGAGCGGAACCGCCTCGACTACAGGGAGTCGTAGCCACCGCGAGAGAAGGGAGGAGGGAGGAGGGAACGCGTGGCCAACCAGACGCTGACCGCCGCCAGGGCGGCGGTCAGCCTGGTGGAAGCGGGCCTAGAGTCCGGATCCGCGCGCTCTACACCCTTCCCTGCTTGACCGATTCAAATCCCTCTTTGGCGGTTTTGGCTTCCCTGATGTCGCGGGGAAAATCCCTGTTTGGTCGGGCCGGGAATTCCTTCCCTGACTTCCCGATCGGCTTGCGGCTTCAAGCGCGGCTTTGGCCGGTTTTGGGCCCCAAACGCGATAATTCCCTGTATCTTCCCTGCACAACAGGGAATTTGCTTGCGGAGAGCGGTTCGCAATGAACCGCCTCCCTCCGCCAGCGCAATCCGCCATCATATTGACCGCAGACATCTCGCAAAAAGTCAACCTCATCGCGGGTTGGTATTGCTTTCCAAGTTGGATGCAGCGACGAGCGCGCGGCGTACGGCCGCCAGCGCGGCGTCGGCGCGGGTTGCGTCCGGGCCGCCGGACTGAGCCAAGTCGGGTCGCCCGCCGCCGCCTTTGCCGCCCACGGCCACACTCGCCGCGCGGGCGAGCGCTACCGCATCCAGACGGCCGGTGAGGTCGGGAGAAACACCGACGACAATGCTGGCATTGCCTGCGGCTGTTGAAACAAGCGCAACCACGCCGCTTCCGATTTCCCTCTGAATCGTGTCGACCAAATTCTTCAGTTCGCGCGCCGGAACCTGGCCAAGGTTCTTTGCGGCGAGACGAATTCCGTTCACCTCCTCGACGGCGGTCCCCTCGCCGCCGGTGGCCAGGCGACGCTGCACCTCCACAAGCTGGCGTTCGAGGCGCCGGCGTTCCTCGAGCAGCGCTTCGAGCCGCGCCGGAAGCTCGGCAGGTGGAGTCTTCAGAGCCGCCGCTGCTTCGGCGAGCAGCCGGTCGGTTTCAGCCAGGCGTTGAAGCGCGGCCTCGCCGGCGGCTGCCTCGATGCGGCGCAAGCCCGCGCCGATCGCCCTTTCCGCGGTGATTCGGAACAGGCCGATATCTCCGGTCCGCCGCACATGCGTGCCGCCGCAAAGCTCGATCGAATATGCCGACCTCTGGGAATCGCCAGTACCCATCGAAACGACGCGGACCTCCTCCCCGTACTTCTCACCGAAGAGTGCCATGGCGCCGTCGGCGACGGCAGCGTCGGGACTCATCAATCGAGTCGTTACTGCACTGTTCTCACGGATTCGCGCGTTCACTTCCGATTCGACCCACGCAAGATCGGAGGGGCCGATCGGGTGCGGGTGGCTGATATCGAACCGCAGCCGATTCGTTGCGTTAAGGCTCCCCTTTTGAGTGACGTGCGGGCCGAGCCGCCGGCGCAGGGCTTCATGCAGGAGGTGTGTTGCGGAGTGATGCACGCGGATCGCGCCGCGCCGGCGATGGTCGACTTCGGCCAGCACGGCGGCACCCACGCGAGCAATGCCTGCCTCGACGCGGCCGAGATGCACGATCAGGTCACCGAGCTTGCGCTGCGTATCGGTGACAGTGATCACCAATCCATCCGCGCCAGCGATCCTCCCGGTATCGCCAACCTGACCGCCGGCCTCTCCATAAAAGGGGCTCTGGTTCAGGACAACCCCAATGCCGCTTCCGGCCGGAGCGCTCTCCACGGAACGACCATCGAGGATCAAAACCGCAATGACGGCCTCCGAGACTTCGGTCGTATAGCCGAGGAATTCCGTTGCCCCGACTGCGTCGCGCACGCCGAACCACACCTGCTCAGTGGCGGCCTCTCCGGAGCCGGCCCAGGCAGCGCGCGCGCGTGCGCGCTGCTCGGCCATCGCCGCATCGAACCCTGCCACATCCACGCCACGCCTCTGTTCGCGCAGCGCGTCCTGGGTGAGGTCGAGCGGAAAGCCGTAGGTGTCGTAGAGCCGGAACGCGATCGCACCAGGAAGCGGTTCGTTGCTGCCGAGCTTTGCCGTCCCCTCGGCGAGAAGTGCGAGGCCACGTTCGAGCAGAGCCTGAAAACGGCCCTCCTCGAACCGAAGGGTATCGACGATGAGCTCCTCGGCGCGCGCGAGTTCGGGATAAGCCGCGCCCATCTGGCGGACCAGCGCCGGGAGCAGGCGAGCCATGAAAGGCTCACGCGCGCCCATCTGATAGGCGTGCCGCATCGCGCGGCGCATGATCCGGCGCAGGACATAGCCGCGGCCCTCGTTGGACGGCAGCACGCCGTCGGCGATCAGGAAAGCACTGGAGCGCAGATGATCGGCGATCACTCGATGCGCAATTCGATGCCGTCCATCGGGGTCTTGGCCAGACGCTTCCGCAGAGGCAAGGATCAAGGCGCGCAGGGTGTCGGTATCATAATTGTCGTGCTTGCCCTGCAGGATGGCGGCGATGCGCTCGAGGCCGAGGCCGGTGTCGATGGATGGCCGCGGGAGGGGCACGCGGACACCCGGCGGGCCTTCCTCGAATTGCATGAACACAAGGTTCCAGATCTCGACGAACCGATCTCCCTCCGCTTCCGGGCTGCCGGGGGCGCCGCCCGGGATTTCCGGACCGTGGTCGTAGAAAATCTCCGAGCAAGGACCGCAGGGACCGGTATCGCCCATGCGCCAGAAATTGTCGCTGGTCGGGATACGAACGATACGCTGCTCCGGCAGGCCGGCAATCTTGCGCCAGAATTGCGCTGCCTCATCATCGTCGGCGAACACGGTGACAGACAGGCGGTCCTTCGGCAGGCCAAAATCGCGAGTAGCAAGCTGCCAAGCATAGGCAATGGCTTGCTCCTTGAAATAATCGCCGAAGCTGAAATTCCCGAGCATCTCGAAAAATGTGTGATGCCTTGCAGTATAGCCGACGTTATCGAGATCGTTATGCTTGCCGCCCGCACGAAGGCACTTTTGGGCAGTGGCTGCGCGACTGTACGGACGCTTCTCCTGCCCGGTAAAGACGCTCTTGAACTGGACCATGCCGCTATTGGTAAAGAGCAACGTCGGGTCGTTTCGGGGTACGAGGGAAGAACTGGGCACGACCTGATGGCCGTTCTCCGCGAAGTAGTCGAGGAATGTTGCCCGGATATCGTTGCTACTGGTCATCGGCGGTCGGAGTATGTGGTTCAAGGCTGTCCCGATTAGCGGAGGCGGCCGCCTGTGTCACCCGACGTCCTTGGCGCCGGCACCCCCCGCCCACGCCGCCAACGGGCCCATCAGCCGGCAAATCCACCTGCAACGCATTGGCGCCCGACATCCTCTCTGCTCGCTTCCTGTCGATCATACCTGTTCGGGAAGATAGGCAGGCAGCTCACAGCCGCATCCCCACCATCCGAAAGCGCGACGAGGCATGCGTCAATGTCTGGGGGCGTCGCTCTCTCACCGGCGGCTTGTGCGAAAGCCCAGGCCGCCCTAACTCAGCCGCGCCATGCAGAACGAACCCGAGATCGAGGAACCGGGCACCGCGGCCGCCGCTGGCGCCGCAGCCCCGAAAACGCCCGACGAGCTGATGCGCGCTGCGACTGCGCGCATCGGGGAACTTGAGGAAGAAAGCCAGTCCTTCCGGGACCGGTGGATGCGCGCCGAGGCGGAGATTGCGAATGTGCGGGCGCGGGCCAAGCGGGAGGCAGAGGAGGCTCGTCTCTTTGCCGTGCAGGCGTTCGCCCGCGATATCGCCGAGGTGGCAGAGAACCTGCGCCGGGGCCTTGACAGCCTGCCGAAGCCGGCCGCCGGTGAGCCCGAGGTGGTGAGCCGGCTGCGGGAGGGCTTCGCCGGGGTGGAGCGCGGGCTGCTCGCTGCGCTCGAACGCAACGGCGTGCGCCGAACCGACCCCACGGGCGCCGCCTTCGACCCGAACCTGCACCAGGCGATGGCCGAGCAGGAGAGCGAGGAGCATCCGCCGGGAACCGTGCTCGCGGCCTGGACGCCAGCCTGGTCGCTGAACGGGCGGCTCCTGCGCCCGGCGATGGTGGTTGTGGCAAAGACGGCACCGGCGGAGCTTGCCGGCCCGGGCCATGGTTCAGCGAAACGGAGTTCGGCGAATCAGGGGGCGGCCAACCAGGGGGCGGCCAATCTCGACAAGACCGCTTGAGCAGCCGACTGATGCGCCACAGAAATCTCCGGTTGGGGCTTGTCCGCCTGATCTTCCGTCAATACATCCTTGGCATCATCCACACGCCAGGGACGCGGGCGGTGCTGCGGGCCGCTCGCATCCGCTGAAAGGAGCTTTTTCATGTCCAACAAGGTGATCGGCATCGACCTTGGCACAACCAACTCCTGTGTTGCCATCATGGAGGGGGGCGATGTCCGGGTGATCGAGAACAGCGAGGGGGCGCGCACGACCCCGAGCATGGTCGCGGTCGCCGATTCCGGGGAGAGGCTGGTCGGTCAGTCGGCCAAGCGGCAAGCGGTGACCAATCCCACCAACACGCTCTACGCGGTCAAGCGGCTGATCGGCCGGCGCTACGACGACCCGATGGTGAGCAAGGACAAGGGCCTTGTTCCCTATGCCATTGTCCGCGCCGACAACGGCGATGCCTGGGTGGAGGTCAAGGGGCAACGCTATGCGCCGTCCCAGATCAGCGCCTTTGTGCTCGGCAAGATGAAAGAGACGGCCGAGGCCTATCTCGGCGAGCCGGTGACGCAGGCGGTGATCACCGTGCCCGCTTACTTCAACGACGCCCAGCGTCAAGCCACCAAGGATGCCGGCAAGATCGCCGGACTCGAGGTGCTGCGTATCATCAACGAGCCGACGGCGGCTGCCCTCGCCTATGGGATGGACAAGAAGAAGACCGGCACGATCGCGGTCTACGACCTTGGTGGCGGCACCTTCGACATCTCGATCCTCGAGATCGGCGACGGCGTGTTCGAGGTCAAAAGCACCAACGGCGATACCTTCCTCGGCGGCGAGGATTTCGACGCCCGGGTGATCGACTATCTGGCCGATGAGTTCCGCAAGGAGCAGGGCATCGACCTGCGCAGGGACCGCCTCGCGCTGCAGCGGCTGAAGGAGGCCGCCGAGAAGGCGAAGATCGAGCTTTCCTCCTCGAAGGAGACCGAGATCAATCTGCCCTTCATCACCGCCGATGCGTCCGGGCCCAAGCACCTCGTGATGAAGCTCACGCGCGCCAAGCTCGAGAGCCTGGTCGACGACCTGATCGCCAAGACGCTCGATCCCTGCCGGGCCGCGCTCAAGGACGCCGGCGTGACACCGGGCGAGATCGCCGAGGTGATCCTGGTCGGCGGCATGACGCGCATGCCCAAGATCATCGATACCGTGAAGCAATTCTTCGGTAAGGATCCGGCGCGCAACGTCAACCCGGACGAGGTCGTTGCGGTCGGTGCGGCGATCCAGGGGGCAGTGCTCAAGGGCGACGTCAAAGACGTGCTGCTGCTGGACGTGACGCCCCTTTCGCTCGGCATCGAGACCCTCGGCGGCGTCTTCACCCGGCTGATCGAGCGCAACACGACGATCCCGACCAAGAAGAGCCAGGTCTTTTCCACCGCCGAGGACGGGCAGACCGCGGTGACCATCAAGGTCTATCAGGGCGAACGCGAGATGGCGGCTTACAACAAGCTGCTCGGCCAGTTCGATCTGGTCGGGATTCCCGCCGCGCCGCGTGGCGTGCCTCAGATCGAGGTGACCTTCGACATCGACGCCAACGGCATCGTCTCGGTCTCGGCGAAGGACAAGGCGACCGCCAAGGAACAGCAGATCCGCATCCAGGCCTCGGGCGGGCTTTCCGAGGCCGAAATTCAGAAGATGGTGCGCGAGGCAGAGGCGAATGCGGCCTCCGACAAGGAGCGGCGCGAGTTCGTCGAGGCGAAGAACCACGCGGACGGCCTGATCCACCAAGTCGAGAAAACGTTGAAGGAGAATGAGGGCAAGGTTGCCCCTGCCGACAAGACCGAGGCCGAGGCCGCGATCGCCGCAGTGCGGAGCGCCACCGAGGGAACCGACGCGGCGGCGCTGAAGAGCGCGACCGAGCGGCTCTCGCAGGTGGCGATGAAGATCGGCGAGGCGATGTACCGTGCCCAGCAAAGCGCACCCCAGGAAGGCGCGGCAGAGCCGGGTGGGCCGGGTGCCGGACCCGAGGCTTCGGGAGCCGGCAAGCCTGGCAGCGAAAAGGTGGTGGACGCCGAGTTCGAGGAAGTGGACGACAAGAAGAAGAAATCCGCCTGACCGCGCGCGGTCGGATGGAGGGGATGCCGGTGCCCGGGCCCGATCGAGGGCGGGCACCGGTTCCCGCATGGTGAGGATGGGCTGAATTGGCGAAGCAGGATTATTACGCCACGCTCGGCGTTGCGCGCGACGCAGGCGCCGAGGATCTGAAGAAGGCCTATCGCAAGCTCGCCATGCAGTACCACCCCGACCGCAATCCGGGGAGCAAGCAGGCGGAGGCGAAGTTCAAGGAGATCAACGAGGCCTACGACGTCCTCAAGGACGAGCAGAAGCGCGCTGCCTACGACCGGTTCGGCCATGCCGCCTTCGACCCCTCGATGGGCGGCCCCGGTGCCGGCGGGTTCGACTTCGCCGCCAGCGGCGGGCTCGGCGACATCTTCGACCAGATGTTCGGCGAGTTCATGGGCGGCCGGCGCGGCGCGGGCCGCGGGCCGCGACCCGGAGCGGACCTTCGCCAGAGCGTCGAGATCGATCTCGCCGATGCTTTCACGGGCACCAAGATCCAGCTCCGCGTGCCGACGCGCGTCGTCTGCGACGCCTGCCGCGGCAGTGGATCGGAAAGCCGGGACCGCGGCGCCGAGACCTGCCCGACCTGCGGCGGCGCCGGTCGGGTGCGCGCCCAACAGGGGTTCTTCGTCGTTGAGCGCACGTGTGCCGCCTGCGGCGGCGCCGGCCGCGTCATCCGCAATCCCTGCCGTGTCTGCGGCGGCTCCGGGACAGTCGCCCGGGAGCGCACCCTCTCAGTCGCCATTCCGGCCGGCGTCGAGGACGGCACGCGGATCCGTCTGGCGGGCGAGGGCGAGGCGGGGGCGCGCGGCACTCCGTCCGGAGATCTCTACGTTCACGTGGCGATCCGCCCGCATCCCTTGTTCCAGCGTGACGGTGCAAACATTTTCTGCCGCGTGCCGCTGCGCATGACGCAGGCCGCACTCGGCGCCGAAGTCGAGGTTCCGGTCATCGACGGCAGCCGCGCCAAGTTGAAAATCCCATCCGGCGCGCAAAGCGGGGATCAGTTCCGGCTCAAGGGAAAGGGCTTTTCGGTTCTGCGCAGCGCCACCCGCGGCGACATGTACGTGCAGGTGGCAGTGGAGACGCCGCAGCATCTGACGCGCCGCCAGCGCGAGCTCTTGGAGGAGTTCGAGGAGGAATCCCAGGGCAACGCCAAGGGCCACCCGGAGTCGGAGGGCTTCTTTGCGCGCGTGCGCGAATTCTTCGAGAACGGCGGACGAGGCTGAACGCTTGCGGCGAGAAAAGCCGCGCCGCACCGGAGGGTGGAAAGGACGGGCATGACGGTCAGCATTGGGATCGCCGGCATCACCGGGCGGATGGGGCGGCTGGTGGTCGAGGAGATCCGGGCGGCGGGCGGAACGCTCGCCGGCGGCGTCCGCCGTCCCGGCGCGGGCGAGAGGCCCGGTGGCGCGCTCGAACCGGACATCACCGCTCTCGCGCGGCTCTGCGACGTGGTGATCGACTTCACACACGCTTCGACCGTCGCCGGGCACGCGGCGGCGCTGGCGGAGGCAGGCGTCGGATGGGTGCTCGGCACGTCTGGTCTCGGGGCAGCGGAGGAGGCGACGGTGGCGGCGACGGCGAGCCGCATACCGGTGATTTATGCGGCGAACTTTTCCCCAGGCGTCAACCTGATGCTAGCGCTCTCTGAGCGCATGGGCGCCGCCCTGTCGGCGGCCGAGTACGACGCCGAGATCCTGGAGATGCATCATCGCCAGAAGGTGGACGCGCCCTCCGGCACCGCGATCGGGATCGGGAGGGCGGTGGCCAAGGGCCGCGGCGTGATGCTCGAGGCGGTGATGCAAGGCGGCCGGCACGGCGAGGTCGGAGTGCGCCGGACGGGAGAGATCGGGTTTGCAGCCTTGCGCGGCGGCCAGGTCGTGGGCGAGCACACGCTGCTCTTTGCCGGCGCGAGCGAGCATCTTGCCCTCATGCACCGCGCTTTCGACCGGCGGGTCTATGCAACCGGCGCGGTGAATGCGGCGTTCTGGCTCGCCGACCGGCCGGCCGGGCTCTACACCATGCGCGACGTGCTTGGCATCCCGTAAGACTTCCCGCCGAGACCCGCGCCGAGCGCTGCGATCTTGACCAGGCGGTGGCTTTCCGCCATTGACCGCGCGCTTCGGCAGATGGCCGGCGCAGCGGGGGGACCTCCGGGCGACGCTCTCGCGACAAGAGGAAAGATCCATGCGCGAAACGGGCGAGTACCTGTTCACCTCCGAATCGGTTTCGGAGGGCCATCCCGACAAGGTCGCCGATCGCATCAGCGACACCGTGCTCGACGCGTTCCTGGCCGTCGACCCCTATGCACGTGTGGCCTGCGAGACGCTCGTCACCACAAACCGTATCATTCTGGCCGGCGAGACACGCGGACCGGAGACGGTCACGTCCGAGTACCTGACGCACCTCACCCGCCTTGCCGTGCACGATATTGGTTACGACCAGAGCGGATTCTCCTGGAGGGACGCGGTCGTCTGCTGCCACTTGCACGCGCAGTCCTCCGACATTGCGCTCGGCGTTGATGCCGGGGGCAACAAGGACGAGGGCGCGGGCGACCAGGGCATCATGTTCGGATATGCGTGCACCGAAACGGAAGCGTTGATGCCTGCGCCCATCCATTACGCGCACCTGATCCTGCGCCGGATCAGCGAGCTCAGGCGCAACCGCGACGTCTCGGTGGCCGGCCTCAAGCCGGACGCAAAGAGCCAAGTCACGCTTTGCTACGTGGATGGCAGGCCGGTCCAGGCACGCTCGATCGTGGTCTCGATCCAACATGAGCCGGAGCTCGAGCAGAGCGAGATCAAGCGCATGCTGTGGCCGATCGTGGAGAGCAGCCTGCCGTCCGGCTGGATGTGTTCCGAAACAGAATTCTACGTGAATCCGACGGGAAAATTCGTGATCGGTGGCCCTGACGGGGATTGCGGGCTCACGGGCCGGAAGATCATCGTGGATACCTACGGCGGGGCGGCCCCGCATGGCGGCGGGGCGTTCAGCGGCAAGGACCCGAGCAAGGTCGACCGCTCGGCGGCCTATGCCTGCCGGTATCTCGCGAAGAACGTCGTCGCGGCCGGCCTTGCCGATCGCTGCACGCTGCAGATCAGCTATGCAATCGGCATTTCCCATCCGCTCTCCATCTATGTCGATCTACACGGCACCGGCCGCGATGTGGACGAGGTGCGGCTCGAGACGGTGCTGCGCGATCTCATGGACCTTTCCCCGCGCGGCATCCGTGAGCATCTGCACCTCAACCGTCCGATCTATGCGCCGACCTCCGCGTTCGGCCATTTCGGGCGCGAGCCGGACGAGGAGCGGGGTCTCTTCACCTGGGAGCGGACCGACCTCGTGCCGGCGCTCCGGGCGGCCTTCGAGCGCTGAACGGGCCACGCGGCGAGCCACTTGCGGCGAGGCGCCTCAAGCCACCGCCGGACCGGCTCTACGGGCGGAACCGCGCTCACTCCCCGAGCGCGCGGCAGCGGCGACTGCTCTCCGAGTTCTTGCCGCGGCTTCGCTTCACCCTTGCCGATGCCGCCGATCCGGTCGGCGCATTCTCCCCGCGCCCAGCCGAGGTCTGGCTCGAGGTCGGGTTCGGCGCCGGCGAGCACGCGTTGGCCACGATCGAGGCTCGACCCGAGATCGGCCTGATTGCTTGCGAGGTTTTCGAGAACGGGGTTGCCTCTCTTCTCTCTCGGCTGGTTCCGGAAGGCGCTGAAGCGAATACAACGCTGCCCGGCAATCTCCGGCTTTGGAACGATGATGCACGCAGCCTGATACGGGCGCTGCCGGACGCCTCGATCGCCCGACTTTTCCTGTTGTTTCCTGATCCGTGGCCGAAAGTGCGGCACGCCAAGCGCCGCTTCCTGCACCCCGCCAATGTGCCGGCGGTGGCCCGCATTCTCGCCCCCGGTGCGGAGTGGCGGATCGCGACCGATGATCCTGTAAACCAGGCTTGGTCGCGCGATGTCCTGGCGGGACAGGAATTTTTCCACGCCCCGCCGCCCGCGGCGGAGCGCCCCGCGGGCTGGCCGCCGACGCGCTACGAGGCAAAGGCCCGCGCCGCCGGCCGCCCGGTGCTCTATTGGCGGCTGATCCGCCGAGGCTGAAGGCGCGCGGGCGAAAACGGATCGGTCAGCGCTCCTTGCAATCGGGTGAGCACGGCGCTATCTGCTGCACAATATCATTCTCCGCTGACAAACGGGGGGTGGCCTTGGCGGGCCGCCTTTTTTGTTTTGACCGATCGCCTACCGTCTGATCCGGCACTGCAAGGCCGGCTTGCCGAACTCATTTCACCCGCGCTCGAGGCGATGGGCTACGAACTGGTGCGCGTGGCCCTGACCGGCGGGCCGCCGGCGGGCGTGCAGATCATGGCCGAGCGGACTGACGGCGCGACCATGGCGGTGGCGGACTGCGAGGCGATCAGTCGCGCGCTCGACGCCGTACTCGACGTGGCCGACCCTCTGCCCGGCGCCTGGGCGCTCGAGGTGAGCAGCCCGGGGATCGACCGCCCGCTCGTCCGGATGAAGGATTGGAACCGTTTCGCCGGCCATCTGGCGCGGGTCGAGCTTGCACTGCCGATCGAGGGCCGCCGGCGGATGAGCGGAACCGTGCTCGGGGCAGACGAGAAAACGGCGCGGCTCCGGCTTGGGGACGGCGCAGAGGTCGCCCTGCCGCTCGGCGCGATCCGCCGTGCGCGGCTGGTTCTGACGGAAGCGTTGATCCGCGCCACGGCCCCGACACGACAAAGCAACTGAGAGGGACCCTCCCATGGATACCGCGATCGCCCGCCCCGACATCCTCCTGGTGGCCGACGCCGTCGCCCGCGAGAAGTCGATCGACCGCGAGGAGGTGATCGTCACCCTCGAGAATGCGATCCAGAAGGCCGGGCGCGCCAAGTACGGGCACGAGAAGGATATCCGCGCCACGATCGACCGCAAGACGGGCGATGTCCGTTTGTCGCGCTGGAGCGAGGTGGTGGAGGCGGTCGAGAACGAGGAGACGCAGATCCCGCTCTCGCTCGCGCGCAAGCTGCAGCCCGACATCAAGCTCGGCGGGCACATTGTCGACCCCCTGCCGCCGATCGATTTCGGGCGCATCGCGGCGCAGACCGCCAAGCAGGTGATCGTGCAGGGTGTGCGCGACATCGAGCGCAAGCGGCAGTTCGAGGAGTACAAGGATCGTGTCGGCGAGATCGTCAACGGCATCGTCAAGCGCACCGAGTACGGCAATCTGATGGTGGATCTCGGCCGCGCGGAGGCGCTCTTGCGCCGTGACGAACTGATCCCGCGCGAGAGCTTCCGCAACGGCGATCGCGTGCGCGCCTATATCTACGACGTACGTGCGGAGGCACGCGGGCCGCAAATCTTCCTCTCGCGCACGCATCCGGGCTTCCTCGCCAAGCTGTTCGCCCAGGAGGTGCCGGAGATCTACGACGGCATCATCGAGATCAAGGCCGTGGCGCGCGATCCCGGCTCGCGGGCGAAGATGGCTGTGATCAGCCGCGATTCCTCGATCGATCCGGTCGGTGCCTGCGTGGGCATGCGCGGCTCGCGCGTGCAGGCGGTGGTGGCGGAACTGCAGGGAGAGAAGATCGACATCATCCCCTGGAGCCCGCAAGCCGCCACCTTCGTCGTCAACGCGCTCGCCCCGGCCGAGGTCACCAAGGTGGTGATGGACGATGAAGCGGGGCGCGTTGAGGTGGTGGTGCCGGACGAGCAGCTCTCGCTGGCGATCGGCCGACGCGGGCAGAACGTGCGACTGGCGAGCCAGCTCACGCGCTGGGACATCGACATCATGACCGAGGCCGAGGAGAGCGAGCGGCGGCAGGAGGAGTTCCGCCGCCGCACCGGCCTTTTCGTCGAGGCGCTCGATGTGGACGACGTGATCGCGGGATTGCTCGTGACCGAGGGCTTCGGTTCGGTTGAGGAGCTGGCGATGACGCCGCCCGAGGAGTTGGCTGCGATCGAGGGCTTCGACGAGCAGATCGCTGCCGAACTGATCCGCCGCGCCGAGGCCTATCGAGTGCGCCGCGACGCCGAATTCACCGAGCGGCGCCGCGCGCTCGGGGTGGCCGACGAGGTGGCCGAGATCGAGGGGTTCACGCCGGGCATGCTGGTGGCGCTCGGGGAGAAGGGCATCAAGTCGCTCGACGATCTGGCCGACCTTGCCTCTGACGAGCTGATCGAGATCGTTGGCAGCGAGGTGCTCGACGAGGCGAGTGCGAACACGATCATTATGGCGGCCCGCGCCCACTGGTTCGCGGATGCCCCGGCGGGGGAGGCGCGCCACGGCTAAGCCGCGCCCCAAGCGCTGGGATGCTTCCGTCGCGGCGCCGTCGGTGCGGCGCTGCGCAGTGACACGGGCGGTGCTGCCGAAGCAGAAAATGGTGAGGTTCGTGGTCGGGCCGGGACGCGTGTTGGTGGCGGACCTCGCGGGACGATTGCCGGGCCGGGGAATCTGGTTGAGCGCTGAACGCGATGTGTTAGAAACCGCGCGCGCACGCGGGGTGCTGGCGCGGGCCGTGTCGCGGGCGGCCGGGGGCCCGGTGGCGATCCCTTCCGATCTTCGTGCGCGGCTGGAGGCGGGGCTGGCAGAGCGACTCGCTGCGCTTCTAAGGGCGGCTCGTCGTGCCGGGCAGGCGGTGTGGGAGACGGAGAAGGTGCGCGCGTGGCTGGCCCGGGGCGATGCGGGCCTGCTGTTGCAAGCCGAGGACGGTGGTGATGCCGAACCTCTGCGGACCCTGGGCGAGAGTTCGGGAAGCGCGCCGGCAGTGAACCCCCCGCTCAGGGTGGGCCTCTCTGCCGCCGCGCTCGGTCGGGTGTCCGGTGCCGGGCGCGTGGTGCACGTGGCGCTGCGGCCGGGGAGGCTGGCCGATGCGGTGCGGACTGACGCGGCACGGCTGGCGGGCTTCGACTGCGGGCGCGGGATAGACGAGACGGTTGGGCGCGGATGATTCAAGGCGGGGCGGGCGAGTGCATGACCGAAGGCAATGATCAGGAACCGGTGAAGGGGCGGTTGAGCCTCCGGCCGGCGGCGCGACCGGAACTCGGGCGAACCGTGGACGCGGGCTCGGTGCGGCAGAGCTTCAGCCACGGTCGGTCGAAGGTCGTGCAGGTGGAGGTGCGTCGCAAACGCGCCCCGATCGCGCCGGCAAGTCAGGCGGGAGCCACTCCGCATCCGGCTGAATCGGGCGCGTCACAACCGCCGCGCACGGCGCCGGCGGGCGGCAAACCCGCCGCCGGCGGCGCGCGGGCCTTGACGGCGACGGAACTGGCGGCCCGGCAGAAGGCGCTGGCCGAGCAGCAGCGCGAGCAGGCCAAGCGCGAGGCGGAGCGGCGCGAGGAGGAAAAGATCTCGATCCTCTCGGCGGCCGAGGAGGCGCGGCGCAAGGCCGAGGAGGAGGCAAGAAAGGCCGCAGAGGAAACGGCCAGAGCGGCCGCCGAGGAAGCCCGGCGTCGGGCCGAGGAAGCGGCGAAGGCTGCGGAAGAGGCGCGGTTGCAAGCCGAGGCGGCGGCGCGCGTGCCCGAGGAGGCGCGGCGGCGCCCGCCGGCGTCGCAGCCGGAGCCGGGACAGCCGGGCGGCACGCTTCGCCTGAAGCCTGCGCGCGTCGGCGAGGAGGACGATGAGGCGCGACCTGTGCGCCGTCCCGGAGCGCCTCTCCCTCCGCGCAAGCCGCAGGTGGCGGCGCCGAAGAAAGGGCTCGAGGACCGAAGGCGCGGGGCGAAAATCGACGTGCAGGCAGCGATCGAGGGCGAGGACGAGCGCGTACGCAGTCTCGCCTCGGTCCGCCGCCAGCGCGAGCGCGAACGCCGTCAGGCCGAACTCGAGCTTTTGCGGTCGGACCAGGTGAAGGTGGTGCGCGACGTCGTGCTGCCGGAGAGCATCACCGTTCAGGAGCTGGCCAGCCGCATGGCCGCGCGCGCGGGGGACGTGATCAAGGCGCTGATGAAGCTTGGCGTGATGGCCACCATCACTCAGACGCTGGACGCCGACACTGCCGAGCTCGTGGTGCAGGAATTCGGCCACCGTGCCAAACGGGTTTCGGAGGCCGACGTGGAACTCGGCCTCGAGGGCCAAGCGGATGTCGAGACCGATCTCCTCCCTCGCCCGCCGGTGGTCACCGTGATGGGCCATGTGGATCATGGCAAGACCTCGCTTCTCGATGCGCTGCGCGCGACCGACGTCGCGGCCGGCGAGGCGGGGGGCATCACCCAGCATATCGGTGCCTATCAGGTGACGCTGCCCGCGGGCGGGCGCATCACCTTCATCGATACGCCCGGCCACGAGGCCTTCACCGCACTCCGCGCCCGCGGGGCGAGCGTCACCGACATCGTCGTGCTGGTGGTCGCTGCCGACGACGGGGTGATGCCGCAAACGATCGAGGCAATCCGGCATGCTCACGCGGCCAAGGCACCGCTCGTCGTGGCCATCAACAAGATGGACAAGCCGGGCGCCAATCCCAACCGCGTGCGGAATGAACTGCTGCAGCACGAGGTGGTGGTCGAGGAGATGGGCGGCGAGACGCAGGACGTCGAAGTCTCGGCGCTCAGGCGCACCGGGCTTGACCGCCTGCTGGAGGCGATCCTGGTGCAGGCCGAGATACTGGAACTCAAGGCGAACCCGAACCGGCCGGCCGAGGGCACGGTCATCGAAAGCCGGCTCGATCGCGGTCGCGGACCGGTGGCAACCGTGCTCGTGCAGAAAGGTACGCTTCGCCAGGGCGATATCGTGGTGGCGGGCGCGGAATGGGGCCGTGTGCGGGCGCTGCTCGACGAGCGCAACCGCGCGCTCGTCGAGGCCGGTCCCTCGACGCCGGTCGAGATCCAGGGACTGGCCGGGGTACCCGTAGCGGGCGAGCCGCTGGTCGCGGTCGAGAACGAGGCACGCGCGCGCGAGGTGGCCGAGTTCCGCCAGCGCAGGTTGCGCGACAAGGCGGCGGCCAGCAGCGGCGCCGGGCGTGGCACGCTCGAGCAGATGCTGGCACGCATCAACGCCGGGGAACAAAAGGAAGTCGCGGTCGTCATCAAGGCCGACGTGCAGGGCAGTGCCGAAGCAATCCAGGCCACCGTGCTCAGACTCGGCAATGACGAGGTGAAGGTGCGCGTGCTGCACGCCGCGGTCGGGCAGATCACCGAGAGCGATATCGTGCTTGCCGAAGCCTCGGACGCGGTGGTGGTGGGGTTCAATGTGCGTGCCACCGCCCAGGCCCGCGAGATGGCCGGTCGCGATGGCGTCGAGATCCGGTACTACAGCATTATCTACGAGCTCGCCGACGATATCGAGAAGCTCGTCAAAGGCCGGATCGCGCCAAAGGCGCGGGAGCGGTTCCTGGGATACGCCGAGATCCGCAAGGTGTTCGAAATCACCAAGGTGGGCAAGGTCGCCGGCTGCATGGTGACCGACGGGCTGGTGCGCCGCGGCGCCGGCGTCAGGCTCCTGCGCGACGGCATCGTCATCCACGCCGGCGAACTTTCCCAGCTCAGGCGCTTCAAGGACGACGTGCGCGAGGTGGCCAAGGGCTACGAATGCGGTCTCGCCTTCGCGGGCTGGCAGGATCTGCGCGAGGGCGACATGGTCGAGTGTTTCGAAAGCGAGATGGTTCCGGCATGACGCCGGGCAGACCCTCCCAGCGTGGGCTCCGCGTGGCCGAGGAGATCCGCCACCGTCTGGCGGGCCTCTTCGCACGCGCAGAATTCCGCGATCCGGAGCTCGCCGCGGCGCACGTCACCGTGACCGAGGTCCGGATCAGCCCCGATCTCAGGCACGCAACCGCGTTCGTCGCGCGCCTTGGCCGGAGCGACATCGCGGCGCTCTTGCCCGCGCTCGCGCGTGCGGCCCCGTTCCTGCAAGGCGAGGTCGGACGGGGACTTTCTCTCAGACACACCCCGACCCTCGTCTTCGCGGCCGACACTGCTCTCGATCAGGCCAGCCGGATCGAGGCGGTGCTGCGCTCGCCCGCCGTCGCCAGAGATCTCACGCACGACTGACAAGTTTCTCGAGAGGGCGTCATGAGAGCAAGACACCGGCGGCGGCTCGACGGCTGGCTGGTTGTGGACAAACCTGCGGGCATCACCAGCGCAACGGTGGTGAACCGGGTGCGCCGGGCGTTCGGCGCAGCGAAGGCCGGGCACGGCGGGACGCTCGATCCGCTGGCCACCGGAGTGTTGCCGGTTGCCTTCGGCGCGGCGACGAAGACGGTGCCTTACGTGATGGACGGCGCCAAGCGCTACCGCTTCACGCTTCGCTGGGGCGAGGCCCGCGACACCGACGATGCGGACGGTGCGGTTGTCGGGATCTCGCCGGTGCGGCCGGGCCAGACGGAGATCTGCGCCGCGCTGGCGGCCTTTCGGGGAGATATCATGCAGGTGCCTCCCACCTTCTCGGCCGTCAAGGTCGGCGGCGCGCGGGCTTACGTCCTGGCGCGTGGCGGAGAGCCGCAGGTGCTTGCGGCGCGTCCGGCGCGGGTGGAACGGTTCGAACTCGTGGCATTGCCGGACACCGATCACGCCGAGTTCGAGGTGGTCTCCGGCAAGGGGGTCTATATGCGGAGCCTGGCGCGCGACCTCGCGCTCAGGCTCGGCACGTTCGGCCACGTCGCTGCCTTGCGCCGCCTGCGGGTCGGCCCCTTCACCGACGCCGAGGCAATTCCGCTGGACAAGTTCGATGCGGCGGGGGATAGGACGGCGGCTTCCCCGGACCTCCTGCTTCCGGTTGCGACCGCGCTGGCCGACATCCCGGCGCTGGCCCTGACCGCTGCGGAGGCCGCCGTTCTGATGCGCGGTCAGGCACTGAGCTTGGTTGCGCTGATGGGCCGGATTCCGGAGCGCGCAAACCCCTCGGGGGGTCTGCTGCGGGCGATGGCGGGGGGGCAGGTGCTTGGGCTGGGCCGGCTCGGAGACGGCTGGCTGAAGCCCGAGCGGCTTCTCGTGCCCTGCTCGCCGGGCCCGCTGGCTGAGCGAGTGCTGGCCGGGCCGCGAACGGTGGGACGGGCCGGGCAACGAATTGAGGTGTGACGGTTCCGGAGCTAAGGAGAACCCGATGTCGATCACGGCCGAGCGCAGGCAGGCGCTGGTGGCGGAGTACGCGACCAAGACCGCGGACACCGGCAGCCCGGAGGTTCAGGTGGCACTCCTTTCGGAGCGGATCGCCAATCTCACCGAGCATCTGAAGGCGCACGGCAAGGACTTCCACAGCCGCCGCGGCCTCCTGATGCTGGTGGGACGGCGCCGGCGCCTGCTCGACTATCTGAAAGCAAAGGACGCCAGGCGCTACGAATCGCTGATAGGACGGCTGAATTTGCGTCGCTGAGCGTAGCTTTGCCGGCGCAAGGGCCCATATACGGATGCGGCGCCATTTATACAGAGAGGGGTGCTTTGTCCCGCAGCCGCGCCGAACGGATCGGACGCGCGGGAGCATAAAGAGGAGTGAATTCCTTGCGCCATGGGGGTGCGGGGCAACTGGTCGGGGACCATTCCCCGACCGTCGCGATCGCGGCGGAACGGACCGAGAGTCGATCCGGCCCTCCCGAGCAAGCGGGACAGCGAGCGGCGTTTCCGGCCGCATGGCCCGCGACCTGCCTCCCCGGCAGGCCGCTTCCATGCCGCCCGAGACGCCGCGCCCGTGGTCACCGGGAAAAAGAGCGGAATTGCGTTCCGGCCGCCCTCGATCGCTCTTCGTGAAGGACCAAGAGTGATGTTCAACTATTTCCGCAAAGAACTCGACTGGGGCGGCCGGAAGCTGATCCTGGAGACGGGCAAAATCGCGCGCCAGGCCGATGGAGCCGTGCTGGTGCGCTACGGCGATACGGTGGTGCTGTGCACTGCCGTCGGCGTACGGAATGCACGCCCCGGGCAGGACTTCTTTCCGCTGACCGTGAACTACCAGGAGAAGAGCTTCGCCGCGGGCAAGATACCGGGCGGCTTCTTCAAGCGGGAGGGACGACCGAGCGAGAAGGAGACGCTGGTGAGCCGGCTGATCGATCGGCCGATCCGGCCGCTGTTTCCGGATCGATTCCGGAACGAGGTGCAGGTGATCGCAACCGTGCTGAGCCATGATCTCGAGAACGATCCGGATATCGCGGCGATGATCGGGAGCTCGGCCGCGCTGACCTTCTCGGGCATCCCCTTCTTCGGGCCGGTGGGCGCGGCGCGGGTCGGATTGATTGGCGGTTCGTTCGTGCTCAATCCGACGGTGGACGAACGCGAGCGTTCGGCGCTCGATCTCGTGGTGGCCGGCACCGCGAAGGGCGTCCTGATGGTGGAGAGCGAGGCGCAGGAGCTCTCCGAGGAACAGATGCTGGAGGCAGTGGTCTTCGGGCATGCCGGCTTCCAGCCGGTGATCGAGGCGATCATCGAGCTTGCAGAGCATGCGGCGAAGGAGCCCTGGCCGTTGCCGGAGGCGGACGCGGCCGGGCAGGCACTCCCCGGGCGCGTCGCGGCACTGGCGCGGGCGCCGCTCGGCGAAGCCTACCGGGAGAGGGTGAAGCAGGTGCGGGCCGAGAAGGTGGCGTCGGCGCGGGCCGCCGCCATCGCGGCACTGCTCGCCGAAGGGGTGGAGCCGGGGAAGCTCGAGCCGCACTTCGAGGCGCTCGAGGCCGAGATCGTGCGCGGCGCGATCCTCGAGACCGGCGTCAGGATCGACGGGCGAGACACGCGGACGATCCGACCGATTCTGGCCGAGGTGGGCGTGCTGCCGCGCACGCACGGCAGCGCGCTCTTTACCCGCGGGGAGACGCAGGCGCTTTGCGTGGCAACGCTCGGCACCGGCCAGGACGAGCAGGTGATCGATGCGCTCGACCGGGAATATCGCGAACACTTCATGCTGCACTACAATTTCCCGCCCTATTCGGTGGGCGAGGCGGGGCGGATCGGCAGTCCGGGCCGGCGCGAAATCGGCCACGGCAAGCTCGCCTGGCGGGCAGTCCATCCGCTGCTTCCCGACAAGGAAAGCTTTCCCTACACGATGCGGGTGGTGAGCGAGATCACCGAGAGCAACGGCAGCTCCTCGATGGCAACCGTGTGCGGCTCCTCGCTCGCGCTGATGGATGCCGGCGTGCCGCTCAAGCGGCCCGTGGCCGGCATCGCCATGGGGCTGATCAAGGAGGGGCGGGGCTTCGCCGTGCTCTCCGACATCATCGGCGACGAAGACCACCTCGGCGACATGGACTTCAAGGTGGCCGGCACCGACCAGGGCGTAACCAGCCTGCAGATGGACATCAAGATTACGTCGATCACGCCGGAGATCATGCAGATCGCGCTCGCGCAGGCGCGCGAGGGGCGCCTTCACATCCTGGGCGAGATGGCCAAGGCGCTGACCGGGCATCGCAGCGATGTCGCGGCGACGGCGCCGCGCATTACCGTAATCTCCGTGCCGAAGGAGAAGATCCGCGAGGTGATCGGCACCGGCGGCAAGGTGATCCGCGAGATCACAGAGCAGACCGGAACCAAGGTCGATATCGACGACGACGGGACGATCAAGATCGCGGCGGTCGACCAAAAGCAGGCACAGGCCGCGATCGACTGGATCCGCGGCATCGTTGCCGAACCGGAGCTCGGCGTCATCTATAACGGCAAGGTGGTGAAGACGGCCGAGTTCGGCGCCTTCGTGAATTTCCTCGGCAGCCGCGACGGACTGGTGCACATCAGCGAGCTCGCGCAAGGACGGGTGGGCCGCACCACCGACGTGGTAAACGTTGGCGACGCGGTGAAGGTCAAGGTGATCGGCTTTGACGAGCGCGGCAAGGTCAAGCTCTCGATGCGGGTGGTCGACCAGGCGAGCGGGGAGGACATCACCGAGAAAGTCGGACCGAAGGGTAGCCGCGAGCGGCGCGAACGGATGGGCGCCGACGAGGCCGCGGCGAGCTGAGGGCTGGGCCGGGGCGGGTGGCGGGCCGGCCGCTCGCAAGCGGCCTTAATTCCTGATACACAATCTCGTGATAAGAAAAGAGCCGCGGATCGGAGGCCCGGACCGGAGGAGGTCATGAAGGCGCTCAACGCCATGCGTATCGGGGGCGTGGACGTGCTGCCACTGATCGAAGGCGGCAAGGGCATCTCCATCTCGAACGGCATCTCTTCAGGTCACTGGGCGGCCGCCAGTGGGATCGGCACGTTCAGCGCCGTCAACGCCGACAGCTACAATGAAGAGGGCCGCGTGATTCCGCAGAGCTACCAAGGCCGCACCCGGCGGGAGCGGCACGAGGAGCTCGTTCGCTACGCGATCCAGGGTGGGATTGCGCAGGCCAGACGTGCGCGGGAGCTCGCCGGCAGCCTCGGACGCATCCACGCCAACATCCTCTGGGAGATGGCCGGGGCGGAACGGGTGATCTCCGGTGTGCTCGAGGGCGCGAAGGGCCTCATCAATGGCATCACCTGCGGGGCCGGGATGCCCTATCGGCTGTCCGAGATCGCGAGCCGGTTCGGCGTTCACTACTATCCGATCGTCTCCTCGGCGCGCGCCTTCAACGCGCTCTGGAAGCGCGCCTACCACAAAGTCTCGGACCTGCTCGGCGGTGTCGTCTACGAGGACCCCTGGCTGGCCGGTGGCCACAACGGCCTTTCCAACAGCGAGGATCCGGTGCGGCCGGAGGCGCCGTTCCCCCGCGTGCTGAGCCTGCGCAAGCTGATGCGCGAATTTGGCCTCGCCGAGACGCCGATCATCATGGCGGGCGGCGTCTGGTGGCTCGAGGAGTGGGCGGACTGGATCGATAATCCTGACCTCGGCCCGATCGCCTTCCAATTCGGCACGCGCCCGCTGCTGACGCGCGAAAGCCCGATCGGCGAGGGCTGGAAGCAACGGCTCCTGAAACTGAAGCCGGGGGATGTTTTCCTCAATCACTTCAGCCCGACCGGCTTTTATTCTTCCGCGGTCAGCAACGGCTTTCTCAACGAACTCAAGCAGCGCTCGGAGCGGCAGGTCGCCTATGCGTCCGAAGCGATCGGCGAGCACGTCGCGCTCTACGGGGTGGGCCCGCGCAAGCGCCCGGTCTATCTCACCGAGGCCGATCTTGAGCGGGTCGAGGGCTGGGAACGGCGGGGATTTACGGAGGCGCTGCGCACGCCTGATTCAACGCTGGTGTTCGTGACACCCGAGAAGGCCGCCGAGATCCGCAGGGATCAGGTGGCTTGCATGGGCTGCCTCAGCGCCTGCCGCTTCTCCAACTGGAGCGAAGAGGCCCCAGGCTACAGCACCGGGAAGAAGGCGGATCCGCGCAGCTTCTGCATCCAGAAGACGCTGCAGGCGATCGGGCACCGATCGGACCAGCCCGAGGCGATCGAGCAGAACCTGATGTTCAGCGGCGCCAACGCGTTCCGCTTCGCAACCGACCCCTTCTACTCCAACGGCTTCATCCCGACCGTCAAGGAACTCGTCGAACGGATTCTGACCGGCCGCTGAGCGCATTCCACGCGGCCGCCACCGATGGACGCGGCCAAGGCGGCTTGGCATAAGCGGCGGCGCAATCGACGGGGGATCGGGGGGCTTGTCCAGCGTCAGTCTCGATCGGCGTCCGATCCTGATCGTGCTCGGCAACGAGAAGGGCGGGTCCGGAAAGTCCACGACGGCAATGCATCTGATCATCGGCCTCCTTCGGGACGGCTATCGCGTCGGTGCGATCGATCTCGATGCACGGCAGGCGACGCTTTCGGGCTATATCGCGGCCCGCGAGGCCTTCGTTGCCGCCAAGGGAATCGTGCTTGGGATGCCACGAACCATCGCGGTGGTGCGGAGCGAAGCGGACAGCCGCGCGGTGGCGGAGGAGGAGGAGCGGCAGCGTTTTTCGGCCGCGCTTGGTGAGCTTTCCCGGGAGTGCGAGATCGTGGTGGTCGATTGCCCCGGTGCCGATACATATCTGAGCCGACTTGGCCACGCGCACGCCGATACACTGGTCACGCCGATCAACGACAGCTTTGTCGACTTTGCGATGCTCGCGAAGGTGGACCCGGACCACCACGACGTGGTGCACCCGAGCATCTACAGCGAGATGGTCTGGCAGGCGCGCAAGGCGCGCTTCGCGCGCGATCGCGGGCGAATCGACTGGATCGTGATGCGCAATCGCCTCGGCGCGGTGGCCGCGCGGAACAAGCGCGACGTCGGAGCCACCCTCGAGCTCCTCGCGAAACGGATCGGCTTTCGCACCGTCAAGGGGTTCGGGGAGCGGGTAATCTTCCGTGAGCTCTTCCTGCAAGGTCTCACCCTGATGGACGTCCGCGAGGCGGGGATCGGCATTGCGCTTGGCATGAGCCATGTGGCGGCGCGGGCGGAGGTACGGGCGCTGATCGGGGCGATCCGCAAGCCTCCGCCCTCCTTGGCGCACCTGCCGGCCGGTTGCGAGTCGGCCGAGCGGGCAGTATAGCAACCGGCCCAATCCCCTCTGCGCCGACGTAGCTCAGCGGTAGAGCAACTGATTCGTAATCAGTAGGTCCTCGGTTCAAGTCCGAGCGTCGGCACCAGTGAAATCAACGAGTTACTTCGCATGGCAACGCTTCTGTTCCGCTCTAGGAATCACCAAGGTATCACGCGGCAAACCTGCATCCTGATGGGAAGCTCGCCGGCTCGCCCCAAGCGTTAGAGGGTTGCGCATGGGGGTAGGAGGTGCGGAGGAGGCCGGGAAGGACGCGCTATAGCGCGGAACCGCCTCGCGGTGTTCTACACCAGAAATTTTTCGGCCATGGAAACCCGCCTCACAAGGATGGGCAACGTTCAGCGGCGCCTTCTAAGCATAAGCCATTGAAACAGCTATCTTTTTTCTAATTACTGGGTGGACCTGGAGGTATTTTGCGCTAACGTCAAATGCAAAGGGAAGGGAGGCGCCGCGGTAAGAGGCCGTATGTTCGCCTTCGTGGGGGGTGGCTCGCTCTACACGGCGCGTGAAGTGCTCTCCGTTTCGACCGGACGCGCGGCACAAGCCAGAGGGCCTAGCCTGAATTTCCACGGCGCACGATTCCGCTAACATCGGTCGCGACCAAGGGATTCATTAGATTCACGATTTCGCTGCACTCTGTTATCGTGAATAGTGCGCTGATAGAGTGATTGCGCGCCCTCACTTCCCGGTTCGCGGGCCTTCCGCCCCACAGCGTTGTTCCGGCCAATCATGGGCAAAGCGCCCGTGGCATGAGGGTGTTCTGCGATCCAAGCCATTGGGATGCGGTTTGGGACTTGACACCAGATCTGGTATGTGACACCGTGCATATGTGCCTATCAGCGCACCATATGAGATAACAAAGACGTGCCGGTTCTTCACCGAGCCGGCGAGTCCGCGGCAGCGCCAATACGAGGCTCTGCGGGCCTTCTTCTTGGAGCGCGTGCCCTCAGCCGAGGCGGCCAGGCGTTTCGGCTATTCGCCGGGCGCCTTCCGCGTCCTCTGCCACGCTTTCCGGCGCGGGGAGCTGCCGGCGTTCTTCGCCACCGCGCATCCGGGCCCGCGCCAGCAGCCCAAGAAGAGCCGCGCCCATGAGCAAATCGTAGCGCTGCGCAAGCGCAATTACTCGGTCTATGAGATCAGCCGGGCGCTCAAGGAGCAGGGAACCCCGCTCGGCGTCACCGCCGTGCGCGAGGTCCTCGCCGCGGAGGGCTTCGCACCTTTGCCCCGTCGCCTCGACGAGGAGCGGCCTCACGGCATCGGGCCCGACGCCCAGGCGGTAGCCGATGTCCGGGATTTCGTGCTCGCGCCGCGCGAGTTCACCACCCAGGTCGGAGGATTGTTCCTGTTCGTTCCCGACTTGGTGCGTCTCGACGCCGAGGCGTTGGCGCTTGAGGCCCAGCTTCCCGGCTCTTCTATGATCCCGGCCGGGCATGCCTTGCGCGCTTCGTTGGCGCTCAAGCTGTGGTCAATCGAACGCAAGAGCCACATCATGGCGCTCGTGGCCGACCCGGGACTGGCACTGTTCTGCGGGCTCAATGCCGCGCCCCAGAAGAGTTTCCTATCGGAATACTCCTCGCGCATCACCCCGCAGAGGGTCACCCGACTGCTCGCGCTCTGGCACCGCCAGTTGAGCGCCGAGGCCCTCCTGACCGGCAGCTCGCTCAATCTCGACTTCCATTCCGTGCCGTACTTCGGCGAACACCCGTTGGTCGAGCCTCACTATCTGTCCAAGCGCAGCCGCCGTCAGCCCAGCGTCCTCACCTTCCTCGTCCAAGACGCCGACAGTCGGGTCTTCTGCTACTCGAATGCCGACCTCCGCAAGGGCGAGGAGAGCGGGGCAGTCTTTCGCTTCATCGCCTTCTGGAAGCGCCAATACGGCAGCGTGCCAAGACACCTGGTCTTCGATTCCAAGCTGACCACTTACCAAGGCCTCGACCGGCTCGATGCCCTCGGGATCACCTTCCTTACCCTGCGCCGGCGCTCATCAAGCCTGCTTGCCGAGATCGACCACCTGCCGCCATCGGCTTGGCGCACCATCACCCTCGACATCCCGCACCGCAAATACCGCACCCCGCGCGTCTACGAGCAAAAGGTCCGCCCGCGCGAGCAGAGCTTCCGCCAGTTCTTCATCAAGGATCTCGGCCACGAGGAGCCGACGATCCTGCTCACCAACGACGTGCGCTCCAACGCCCGCAGCATCATCGCCCGCTATGCCAGGCGCATGCTAATCGAGAACGCGCTCGCCGATGCCGTGCGCTTCTTCCACATCGACGCGCTCTCCTCCTCGGTCGGCTTCAAGGTCGACTTCGACATGGCGCTGCTCGTCATCGCCTCCGGCCTCCATCGTCTGCTCGCCCGCCGTATGCGCGGATACGACGACGCTCAGGCGCGCCAGATCTTCCGCGACCTCATCGATATGCCCGCCGACGTCGCCATCACCGACCACGAAATCCGGCTCCGATTCCACCGCCGGGCCCATCTGCCCATCGTCCTCGCCTCCGGACTCATCGATAAACCCGTCCCAGTCCGATGGTGGCACCGTCGCCCCCTCCGGATCGTCCAATAGGACGGCCATGCTTCGCGTGTTAGGTCAATTCTGCGCCGTGGAAATCCAGGCTAGCGCGGAGGATGCCCCTGGGGTGTACGCAGTCATTGGTTGGCTACACAAAATCGTAGCTGCCGTAGGGCAGAGGCACTACCACTGATATCCATACCAATGAGATGCGTATACTCAGCACCGGTCTCGTAGTTCCAATCAAGATCGATGATCAAGTACCAGGCAGCCAGCTTCATAGCCCTGTATAAGCCGGTTAGCTCGGGAGGTTCGGCTGCGTCAGCTGGCGGGTAGTACGGCATCAAACCAGTGAGCCGACCGAGCGGTGACAGCACAACGTTAGAAAACTTAATTTTAGGCGCAAGGTCTCCCGAAAAAGCTCCTGCTGGCTTAGGGTTCGGCACGATATAGGCAGTAAGACCCGATGGGAGTTGCCCGCCATGTAAAAAGAACTCAAGGTCTGGCTGGTAATGAACGATGTCATTGTCTACAGATATTGCCAGTTGAGAAGGTGACACTTCGAATCCGACCGCAGCGCCATGGTGACTCACCGCTCCAAGATAACAGATATGCGGCGCCTGGTGATAGAGCCTCCAAGGCCCCCAAGTTGGCCACCTGAGCAAATGATAATTTGTGATCGTCTCATGATTAGCCTTCGCGTAGGCCGAGTTATCGATGGTCGTGTCCCCGCTCTTCTCGAATTGGAGAGACTTGGGGTTGAATCTGTACGGCGTAACCGTTACGATTTCGCACAATTCACATGCGAGCTTCACACCCACTGCGAGCTGCATTCCCCACGGCTGCACGGCATAGTCCAGCGTGTTCTCCTCGCTCATCGTAAACCTCTGAGACTTTGGTTTTTGGCTGGCCCGAAGTACAAGGAAGTCAAGCACAGTTGAAAATCCACCATGACAGCTGCCGCAAGATCCAGGCTCTGGACCGACCCGTTCTGTTAAGACCAGGATCGGGTGATGCATAATAATCACTAGCTCAGCAGCGAGGGTCCGGCTGATCCCTTTTCCAGGGCCCACCTCGTAGCCGAACCAATGGAATGAGTGATACAAAGGGTTACCCTTTTCATCAGTGATGACGATATCTACGTCGCACCGGTATCCGCCAACATAATGCGCCTTGGCGCTGATAAGTTGCGTTTCGCCGGGCAGATGAGCGTCCAGCTGATTGGATAGACATTGCTTCCGCCTAGGCGCGATTAGGGCGTCGAGATTCCATGCCAACGGGATCAGTTGCTTGACCGTAATAGCGTTAGCAGTCTGCCGCACGAGGGTCGCAGCGGTATCGTTGCTAATGAAACCCGTTGCGGAGGAATTCTGAGACTCTTGATACCGTTGGATTGCCGCCCGCGTTTCCGGTCCGTACACGCCATCAACGGGCGAACCCGGCGGCAAGAATCCGAGTGCCTTAAGATCGGCTTGCAAGGCAACATGCTCGCGTAACGGGCGGGCTGCTTCCTCGGCGGCGGGGCCGGTCAGGCGGCGAGCCCAGAGAGCCCGCTCCTTCTCGTACTCCTGCTTGACGCACGGAATGGTAGCCGAGGCGGCGGTCAGGCCGGAGCCCGAAGCCCGGATTCCGCACTGCGCATGCACCTTGGCCGTGAAGGCAATCGCCTCCCGGGTCAGGGCATCCTTCCCGGCCTGGTCGAGTTGGTATCGGAGGGCCTGGTAAGCCTGGACAAGCCGAAGGTCGTCCTTGGAAAGCTCCTGGCTTGAACATATCAGTTGAGCGAGTGGGTCTTGCGGCGCGGGGCAGGGGAAACTCGGGCCGAGATGGGAGGGCAGCCCAGTCAGACCGGCAGCCCCGTCCTGAGCACACGCAGGCCCAGCCGCCCATGCCGCCACAACAAGCGCCGCAACAGCAAGCTCCCACCGCATCGCCAGCCTGTCCCCCGACCGCCGGCAGCATAGCGCCGGTAATCGGCTACGATAGTAACAAGCTTGTGCCTACTCAATTGCCTTGAGATTTTGGAGCCAGTCTTTCTTCATGTTCCATTTGCGCTTGCCGGGCCATCGCTATGGCACGCAGAGTCTCTAAATCTCCTTTACTTCCACCGCCGCGCCCTGACCGCGCAGATATGTTGCCAGCCGGTCGGCCTGACTTTTTGGCGCGGCGATCACAAGCAATTTTTCCGCGCGTGACGACGCGACATAAAGTTTACGGGCATCTTCGGCCTTGTCTGCGGGTTCCCCTGTTTCCAGGTAGTCGAGAATGCTTTTGAGAGTCGAAGCCGTGGTCACGACACAGACGGCCGGGAACTCCATGCCTTTGACGGCATGTATCGTGCGGGGCATCGCTGTCGCCGCAGGCACCGCAGCAAGTGCGGCGGCAACGGCGTCGTTCCATTTGAGCCTTTGCGAAAGTGAAGGCCCGTCCCCCAATGTGAGATGTTGGGCCAACAGGTCTTTGGCGGCAGCGTGCCAGGCCTTGGCATCCGCGTGCTTCGACGGATCGAAGCGCAACGCTCGCAAAAGAAACAGAACGTGAGGACGCCAGTTTGCCTGCTCGATCTCGTTATCCGCGAGATATTGCCGATAAGAGAGATCGCCCAGACGCCCCTCCAGCTCCAGCAGGATTTGATGGACCTGATCGATCGCCGACTTCATATCATTGAAGCCGGCAGCAAAATAAAAGTCTGTCACGGCCTCTGCAAGGCGCACGGCCCGGTCACGCCTGTTGCTCGGACGGGGCTGTCCAGCAGCGGCGGCGCCGCTCGCTCTGGTCGCGGCAATGAGCGGTGACAAGGCCGGATCGATGTCTGCTTCCTTCACATAGGCACAGAAAGCGGCGCCGATCGATGCCGGAACGGCGGTGCCGGGATAGGACAGTATGCGTATCGGCGTGGCATCGTCTTTGTACGGACCGAGCGGTTCGTCCGGCGCCATACGCGATGCGGGCGGGCGGAGCTGGGCGATGGATTTGCAGACATTGGGCGCGGACCGAAAGTTTCCGGTCAACGTTTTGCGGTTGCCTTCGCCGAAGGTCTCCGCAAAGGTAAAAAGCTGATCTGTAACGCCGCCGCGAAATTCATAAATCGATTGGTGAGGATCGCATACGACCTTCACCGGCAGACCCGAATCCCGCAGCCATGAAATGACATGCAGATCGTCCGGATTGCAGTCCTGCGCTTCATCGACAATCACTTCGCGGAACCGGCCCACCAGGGCCGCCGCGATACGAGGTGCGGCTCCAGCGTCTTTGAGCCGTTCGAGGGCCACGCCGCGCGCCTCGTCAAAACCCAGTTGGCCGCGTTCACGCAACCTGGCGCGGATGGCCGCCGCCGCCGTTACATAAGCCTGGACCAGATGGGCGGGCTTTTGAGAAACATCGAAACCCCGGACTTTCGCGGCCTGCTCAAAGATGTTTCCGGTGACAGGGCAAAAACAGGATAGCGGCAAGGGGTGAGCGCCACGAAACGGCGTTACGGCAAGGTCCGCGAGATCGGCGATCAATCGCGGCCGGGCATCGCAATCCTTGACGCCAAAGGGCGCGACAAGGAATTGCCACACGAAGCTGTCAAAGGTTCCGATAAAGCTCGGGAAAACGGGTGAAGGTAGAATCCGTTCTTCCTGGAGCCGGGTTTCCAGCTCGAAGATGGCGCCCTGGGTAAATGACAGGAAAGCCACGCCCCTGCCAGCCGGCATGTCAGAGAACAGGCGCCGCGCGCGTTCGGTCATAACCCGCGTCTTGCCGGCGCCGGGGCATGCCGTCACAAATGCGGAGCCCTCATGACCGATGACGGCTTGCTGTTCGGGCGTGGGCTGGAAGGCTTGCGGATTCATTTCACAAGCGCCTCGATGGCCTGCCGGATGTAGTCCGGCACAATGAAGGCCTGGCTGACCGCTACCTTCTCGGCGAGAAGCTGCGCAAAGTCTCCTTTAGGCGTCGTTTTGAAAAGGTCCTGTATGGCCTGGGCACGATCGTCACCAGACTTCGCCACCGCTTCATCCCACTTATCTTCCGACTGCGGATGCAAAATTAGATACACGGCCTTGAGACATGCCGCGTTGCCGGCGGCCACGAGTTCGGTTTCCAGCGAGTAGGTATTTACGAAGACATCCAGGACGTCGCTGGCATTCCTGTCCGCAGCCAGCGTGTCCAGGGCAGTTTTGCGATTGACGCCCGGAAGCGGTTTACCAGCTTCGACGGTATGCTTGTCGCCGTCCGTAATGATCACAAGGCGGTCGGCAATACGAACATTATTGAATGGCGATAAAAGGGCTTTCGCATACGGTGTGAAATCCACCCCGTCTATCGGCACGAAGACGGCTGACCGAAATATTCGGAAGGCCGCTGGTTTGTCTTTTAGGACGTGGTGTTTGGCAATAACCGGCAGTAACAGCGCCTCGGCGATGCCTTCGACCAGAAGGACGCGCCCGCCGAACAGCAGCGCCGATTTCGTCACATCGAGGTAACGGTCGATCTTCCGTCGTTCCGGATCACTCAAATCAAGCCTGGAAAGGGGAATGCAGCGAGATTCCGCACGAGGCGCCGTCGTGGCCTGCGGTGCTTCTGGATATTCGGATTGCCCGCTACCCTCTTGGCCGGTGTCATCAATTGCGTCGCTCGCAGGCGCTACGGAGCGCACGAACACCAGGTTCTTGCTTGGGACCCAGGCGGACAGATTCGGTGAATGTGTGGCAACGATGACCTGTAAATGACCCGCCGGAGCGTTTTGGTCCTTCTTCGGGTTGAGCGACTGCTCGGCGCGCTCTTCCAGAAAATTCAGTACTGCAGCCTGTAGCTGGGGATGAAGGTGGGCCTCCGGTTCTTCGACAAGGAACGTTGTAAGTTCGGCATTGTCAGTCTTTTCCAGCTCGACCGCGATCGTTGCGATATAAAGCAGATTGGCAAAGCCGTGTCCGGAATATTGAAGGTCTTCCGGCGTGATGCCGTGATCGGCGAGCTTGAACCGCAGGTCGCGGGCAATGTCGATCAATTTCTCATCCGTGTTGAATCCCAGGCTGGCGTTTTGCCGCCTGACGCCGGTAGTCAGAATATCCAGACCGCCAGCCACAGCGAGGTCCACATCCGTAAGAATCTGATCGTCGCTGGTGCGAGCTAGATTCCTGGCAATTTCATTGGGATCGCGGTCCCCAAGAAAGTGGTGCAAGAGAGCATGAATGCGCGTGGGATTGCCCGATGCGAGGGCGTGTTTAGCGTCGCGTAGCGGAGGCAGGTAGACATGCCGGATCATTTCATGCGCGCCGGGCTCCGGCGGCGCTTTAAAGCGGCCCGCCCACAGGTTGGGGCGGATGTGCGATTGTTTGCCGGCGGCGTCGTAGGTGAGGCCAAAGCAGGCTGTGCTTAACGTGTCATCGGTCGTTGCCGAAATGAGGCGTCCCTGTTGCGGCGGCGCCAGTTCATCAAATGTCGCCTGAATAGTAAACGAGCGGGAGATAGTGCCAAAGCGTATGTCGGTTTGCTCGCAATAGAGTTCACGGCGACCGCTCAAGGGCGAAGAAATAAGGCGGATGGCATCGATAAGATTGCTTTTGCCACCGTTGTTCTCTCCGACAAGCACCGTCAGGCGACGCTCGAAAAAGACCAGCTCTTCTGCGAACGACCGAAAATTTGAGAGTCGAAGTTGGCTTAAGTGCATATCCCCCGCCGCGCTATGCCAGGGGATGTCCCGCCGAACTTATGACCCGCATTGAGGACGCCACGCAGTTCGCTCTTTCCGGTCAGGAAGGTGTCGGCTTCATCAACCAGGAGAGTCGGCTTCATCTTCTCGATGGAACGAAAGACGGACGCAGGGGTGATGTTCACAACGCTCATGGGTTTGCAAACTATCCTTTCGAGGAGATCTAAGACCGTGGTCTTTCCGGAGCCCTTTTCGGGAGAGGTGATGCTTAAACGTGGTGTATGGGGGAACAAGTAATAACAGTAAGTCTGGGTCGCCCAGACGGCCAGCACATCGGCTGCGCCAGGGGGCAGGAAGGCGTGCTCGGCAAAGAACCGTGACAATTCATCGAGGAGGGCAGCGCCATCTACTGCCTCGGGCGATAGTGCCGGCGGACTCAGCGTCAACATCGTGCCTTGCTTGGTCTTTGCCTTCTCCTTGAAATTGGCCGAGCCAGCTTGGATCGTAACCTCGGTGGCCGGCACATTGGGAAGCAGCTTTAGCATGACCGAATTCTGGGACACTTTCTGGTCAAAAGCCGGTTAAGCTCCCCCCGGTTAATGCGCCAACGCCCGCCTATTTTACGCCCCAGCTCAGGCCATCTGGTCCGACACCAATAAGCTATGGTCCAAACAGTTACCTCCGCGCGGTTGGCGGCTTCGTGTACGGTCATCCACGACTTTGGGTTTTCGTCTCCATTTTTATGATCTGAATTGTTCATGTTGCTATTCCTCCCTTATAAACTCATTGTCTCACAACTCTCGGAGATCACAACCCCCAGCTGCGCAGACCAAAAAGTCCGCGCTTGGACTGCGGAAAGTGCATGATGTCCTAGCCGGGCTCGGAGGTACTTCGGACCCGATGGCCTGCCGCCCAAACGTCGAGGTCGTCGAGGTCGTAGACAACAAGCCGAGGAGAGAGCCGGAGGAAGGGCGGGCCATTCCCTGTTACGGCAGCCTTCTCAAGCCATGATTGCGAGACCGCAAGATAGTCTGCAGCCTGTTTCCGCCGAATGTGCTTGGGAGTTGATGTATAAATTGTTGCCATGTTTAATTCCTTTCTTCTGTAAATGTTTGCTGCAAAGTGTGGGATTAAAATTGAGAGGAAAGAAAAACGGTAGAGCATAACGACGAAAACCGGTGGAAAACAACGAGACGAGGGCGAAGGTGGGGCGTAGTCGAATTTTTTTCAAGATGCAGCCGCTAGCCGCACCACCTTAGCCTTCTGCCCTGCGGTTCATTGCCTGTTCGATCTTGTCGGCGACGGAGGCAGCAGCGGCCTTGACCGGATCGGCTGCGAGATGGGCGTAACGGGCGGTTGTTGCAGCTTGAGTGTGGCCGAGCATCTTGCCGATGATCGGGAGGCCCATACCAGAAGACGCAGCTATGGACGCGAAAGCGTGGCGGAGGTCGTGGAGGCGAAGGTCGTGGAAGCCGGCCATGCCGCGAATCGCCCGCCAGGGCTTCTCCAGGTTGACCAAAGGCGCACCCGGCTTCATCCCCACGATGACATGCGGGTTGGCGTCCAGCCTCGGCAAATCGGCTAGAACGGCCATTGCAGGATCAGGGAGGTGAATAGTCTTCGCGCCGGTCTTGGAGTCCGGCAGCCTGGCCTCGCCCCGGTCAAAGTCGATCCAGCTCCATTGCAGCCCGAGGATTTCGGAGAGCCGGGCGCCGGTAAAGACAAGCAATCTGACCGCTCCCACTACATAGCGCGAGCCGCCGGCTTCCTGATAGGCGCGCAATGCATCGCTCAGCCGGCCAAGTTCCTCGGCGGAAAGCATCCGCTCCCGCTTTCGCTCGGGATATTTCTCAATCCCACGCGCCGGATTGCCGGCTGGCGCATCCCGGAGGCCCCAAGCCTCGGCCAGCGCAAACATCTTGCTCAGGACGGCGAGCACCCGGTTAGCCTCATACGGCGCCGCCCGAAGACCATGGTGGAGCTTGGCCACCTCGGCCCTGGTAACGTCTTGTACTTTCCGTTTGCCAAGGGCGGGCAGGATGATCTTGTCGAGCAGGCGGCGATACTCCGCGATGGTGCGGGTTTTACGCCTTGTCTCCACGTGCTTGGCGAGGAAGTCGGCAGCCAAATCGGTAACGGTTTCTGCTACCCGGTCGGCGGCTTTGACGGCAGCAGGGTCTTTCCCGGAGGCGACAAGGCCGAGAAGACGTGTCGCTTCTGTGCGGGCGTTTGTGGCGGTCCATGGCGAGCCGTGCCGCCCGATGGTGTACTTGCGCAGGGGAGCGGCTCGCCCGGAGCCGGCTCGGTATTGGAGAATGTAGGCCTTGGCACCAGCCCGCTGGATGCGAACGCCGAACCCCTTGATCTCGTTATCCCAAAGCACTGCCTCGCCCGCCGCTGGCACCAGCAAGCGATCTACCGCCCGCTTTGTGATCTTCCCCTGCATGCTCGCCTCTGCCCTCTAACCGGTCTAGGAATCACCAAGGAATCACCACTTGGGCAATCCGTGGAAACCGAGTGCAACAGAATATGGTGAGATATGCTGGTAAATCAATGACTATAGGGCGTGCGGAAAACCTAACCGATCTAGGACATCAAATTCGTAATCAGTAGGTCCTCGGTTCAAGTCCGAGCGTCGGCACCGACCAAGTCAACTGCTTAGAGGCTATCCCGCGGCGCGCTCGACAGGATGCGCCGAATCGCGGCCGCACCGAGGCGGGTAAGGTCCAGGCACAGCAGGGCCGCGCCCATCCCGGAGATGCTGCCGCGATACGGCGCGGAAAGGGAGACCCTCCCAATCCGCGAGCGCTCGAGGCCGTGCCGCCGGCGGTCCGCACGGAACGGCTCCGGGGCAGAGCGCGAGACGGCGGCAGGGCTACCGCAGCCATCATGCCAACCGACGGATCGTTTGGCGTCGCGGCACGGCGGCGCCCGGCTCAGCTGTCTCCAGCAGGGCGGGCGCTGGTTGTCCGCAACAGGCATGCTTTGGTCTATGCTCTACCTCTTGCGTGACATCAGCCGAGGCGGATCGTGGTTCCAAAGGACGGCCCGGCCGCCGCGACTGCCAGGGAACGGGAGAGGCTCACGCTTTCCCCGGCGGCCCGGGAACGATCGTTCGATCCCGTCGCGATGCTGGTTCGTCAGCTTGATTCCAGTCTCCGGCGGGGTTACGGCATCAAGGAGTTCTCCGATGATCCGTCCTGCGTCCTCAGGCTGTCGCACGAGCGCGCCTGGCGGCGTCTTTTGCTTTCGGACGGCACGGCTATCGCTCCCGGGGATCCGGTAGGTGAGCTGCATTTCTTGAGCGAACATATGCCAGCTTTTGCCCGCGACGGGCCCGACCTTGCCTGGGCGGTGGAGACCTATCGGCGCTTGCGGCAGTCGTTTTCACTCCTGGCAGCGGCACTGGAGAGCGATGCGCCGTGGCAGGATCTCAGGGCGGTGTTCGCCCGCTGGGCCTTCGCGGGCGCCTTCGATGCGAGTCATCAGCGACGTCTGATCGAGGAGTTCGGGCTGGATCTCTTCGCTCCTGACCGGACGATCGCGCACCGGGTGCACGACCTCATGCAGGATTTCCTCCTCTGGGGCATGCTGCGGACGTTTAACCCGGGAGCGCTGAGCAGCCACGGGTTTTTCCGGTCGCGCCAGGAGATCTGGGTTTCCCGCCCCGCCCTGCTCGCCCGCTTTCTGCCCGCGCGTCCCAACCCATCCGAGGGCGGGCACGGACTATGATCTTGCACCGATCCGGAACCGGATTATGGATAGGGAACCCTCGGTGCAACAGGTGTAGGACTGGAGGACAGGCGATGCGTGTGAGCGTGGTGCAGATGAGCCCCGGCCACGACAAGGCGGCCAATATCGTCCAGGCCAGGCGACTGATCGACGGCGCACTTGCTTTCGATCGACCGGACATGCTCGGACTGCCGGAAATCTGGACATGCCTTGGTGGTGATCGCGCAACGAAGTTCGATCAGGCGGAACCCCTCCCGCCCCCGGGCTCGAACGAGCCCGGGGGGCCGGCCTTTGAGTTCCTTCGCGGGGTTGCGCGCGACAGGCGCATCCACGTGCATGGAGGTTCGATCGGCGAAAGGGCGGGCGACAAGCTTTTCAACACAACGGTGGTGTTCAACCCGGAAGGGCAGGAAATCGCGCGCTATCGCAAGATCCATCTGTTCGACATCACGGCTCCCGACGGCACGGGCTATCGCGAGAGCGCGACGTTTGGCGCCGGGAACGAGGTGGTGACATGCGAAGCCAACGGCGTGCGGATCGGATTGGCAATCTGTTACGATCTTCGCTTCGCTGAACTTTTTCTGGCACTTCGGCGAGCCGGCGCGGAGCTGATTTTCCTGCCGGCCGCCTTTACCCGCGAGACGGGAAAGGATCATTGGGAGGTGCTTCTCCGCGCGCGAGCGATCGAGACGCAGTGCTGGTTCGCTGCCCCGGCGTGCTACGGCAAGCATCTCGACGCCGGCGGCGAGCCGCGTTGGACCTACGGTCACTCGCTTTTGTGCGATCCATGGGGGCACGTGGTGGCAAAAGCCTCTGACGGTATCGGTTGGGCGTCGGCGCGCATTGACCAGGCGGTGACCGAGCGCGTGCGGCGTGACATGCCGGTTCTCGCCCACCGTCGGCTCGTCTGAGCGGCCGTGTCGCGCCGCGCATGAACAAGGGCGCGGCGGCGCCCGACCGACCGCAGAATCGGACGGTGCGGCAGATCGCCTTTGTCGCGTCGCCGACCCCGTTGGCGCAGAAGAGTCGTGATCGACTCATCTCGCGCTACGGTTCGTGTTCTCTGGAACAGGCCAAAGTCGTGGTCGCGCTCGGCGGGGATGGCTTCATGCTCGAGACCCTGCACGGCATGCTGAGCCGCGGCATTCCGGTTTACGGAATGAATTGCGGCTCGGTCGGGTTCCTGATGAACGGCTATAAGGAGTCCGGTCTGCCCAATCGCCTGGCGGTAGCGCAAACGACCGTCCTCTACCCGCTTTGCATGCGCGCCCTAACCGCCGATCGTCAAGTTGTCGAGGCGCTGGCATTCAATGAAGTGAGCTTGCTCCGGCAATTGCGCCAGGGCGCGAAGATTCGCATTTCCGTTGATGGCCGGGTGCGCCTTGCGGAGCTGATGTGCGACGGGGTTTTGATCGCCACGCCCGCCGGATCAACGGCGTATAATCTTTCCGCACACGGGCCGATCGTGCCGCTTTCCGCGAACCTACTTCCGCTGACGCCGATCAGTGCATTCCGGCCGCGGCGTTGGCGAGGGGCTCTTCTGCCGAGCACTGCCGAGGTGCTGTTTGAAGTGCTGGAAGCCGACAAGCGGCCAGTGGCGGCGGTTGCGGACTTTACGGAAGTGCGTGACGTGGTGCGCGTTCTGGTGCACGAGGATCGATCCCTCTCAGTGACCGTCTTGTTCGATCCGGATCAGGCCCTTTCGGAGCGCATCATCGCCGAGCAGTTCACGGTTTGACGGTTAATCCTGGATAATTCCGAGTGTGTGTAGCCGCGGTGTCGCTTGCGGTGCAGGCAATCGGCGAGCGGGGGCCGGCTGAAACGAGGGCCGATTGCGGTCCACAACGGATTGACGGGGCATCGGGCAATTGAAGGCGATGGCCGCAACACCGGTTCCGATCGCGCCTACGGGCGCAAACGGCTTCCGGCTCGCCTGGTCCGCTCATGTCCTGCGTCGTCCCGCAGACGGCTTCCTGCGCGGTGTCGTGACCTCGCTCCCGATTCGACGCCGAACGTCCAGTCCCGCACGGTCGGGAAACCGAGAGCAGGAAGCGGCGGACCGGGAACCTGCCGTCGCTCTCGCTGCGGCGCCGCAGCCTGCCCGTCGAGGACCACGAGAGTGCTCGCTCACAAGGGCAGCTCCCAGAACTGGCCAATGAGATCTTTGCCGAAGGAGTGGTGCTTTTCTTCCCGCACCAAGCGGAATCCGGCCGCCTCGTAGATGCGCCGCGCGGACACCAGCACGTCGTTGGTCCAGAGGGTGAGCCGCGCGTAGCCGGCGCGGCGGGCGCCGGCGATGCACTCGGCGACGAGGCGTTGGCCGATGCCGAGGCCCCGGGCTTCGGGTTCCACGTAGAGAAGGCGGAGCTTCCCGACCGTCTTGGAATCACGGACAAGAAAGACGGAGCCGACCACCCGCCCGGAGCGCTCGGCGAGCCAGCAGCCCTCGCCATGGGGATCGAAGTTCCTGACGAATTTGGCGACGATTTCTGCAACCAGGGCCTCGAAGGTTTCATCCCAGCCGTATTCGGAGGCGTAGAGAGCACCCTGGCGATGCACCACCCAGCCGTAATCGCCGGGGCGAGGGCTGCGCAGGAGGAACGGCGCGGCTGGCTCGGCAGGAGCGCCGAGCAGGGCCTCGATCCGCGCCATGGCGGCGAGGAGGTGGACCTGGTCGGGCTCGGAGAGGCCGCTGAGCATGGTCGCGACGGACTCGTCGGTGGCCCGTTCGAGGGGCGCGAAGGTGGCGAGGCCTGATGCGGTCAGCGAAAGATGGGTCTGTCGTCCGTCGGTATCGGAGGCCGCGCGGGAAACAAGTCCGCAGCGCTCGAAGCGGGAGAGAATGCGGGAGAGATAGCCCTGGTCGAGCCCGAGTTCCCGGGCAAGCGCAGAAGCGGTCGGCCGATCGCGATGGGCGAGCTCGTAGAGAACGCGAACCTCCGTGAGCGAGAACCGGCTTTGCAGGAGGCCTTCCTCGAGCACGCCGATCTTCTGCGTGTAAAAGCGGTTGAAGCGACGCACCGCTGCGGCGCGCCCGGCAAGGCTTGGGACATCCACGGGCCGCTCGCACGGTCGGTTCCATGCCTTTGTCATGCGAATACTTGACGAAGTCAAATAACTCCCTGGGCCAGCACGCCCATGCGATGGCGACGGTTCAATTGGCTATGCTTGTGAAACGCCGCGGGTCGATCGCCTCCAGGACGTGCGAGGCGGGGCGGGGATCACGGCCGGCGATCAGGTCGGCGACCAAGCGGCCGGCGGCTGGTGCGGTCTGAATGCCGTAGCCGCCCTGGCCGACGCACCAGAAGAAGCCCTCGGCGGTGCGGTCCCAGCCGATGGCGAGGCTGCGGTCGGGGGTGAAGGTCCGCAGGCCCGCCCAACTCCGCTCGACGCGCCGGACCGGGATCGCGAGCGCCTGCTGCATCCGGTCGATGGCGAGCGCAATGTCGAGCTCGTCCGGCTGCACGTCCTGCGGGTCCATCGGTGTCTCGTCGGCCGGTGAGACCATCAGCCGCGTGCGCGCTTCGGGGCGCGCGTACCAGCTTTGGCCGACGTCGTTCACGAGCGGCCAGTCCGCCGGGACGAAGGGCGCGGGATCGATGATCACACCGGTGCGCCGGCAAGGCGTGAGGCCGAGAGGGGCGACGTCGGCGATACGCGCCACCTCATCACCCCAGGCGCCGGCTGCGTTAACGAGGACGGTGGCGCGGAAGACGGCGCCGCTGGCCGTATCCACATGCCAGGAGCCCGCCCGGCGCACAATCCGGGCGGCGCGGCTGCGCAGCGCCAACACACCGCGATGCGCGCGGAGCATGGCAAGGAAGCCCTGATGGAGGGCGGCGACGTCGATGTCGAAGTCATCCTCCTCGATTGCTGCGGCGAGGGCGTAATCGGGCCTGAGCGCCGGAACCATGTCCGCGACCTCGGCGATCGTGATCGGACGGAGGCCCGGAACGTCGGAAAGCATCCGATCGAGTGCGGCACGCTGCTCTTGGGGGGCGAGAAAGACGACCGGGCGGCGTCGCATCAGGGGATGGTCGGTGAAGCCCGGTGGCGGGAGATCGAAGAAATCGCGAGAGAACCCGGTGAGCGCGCGGACATCAGGCGGGCCGTAATTGAGGATGTACATCGCGGCCGAGCGGCCGGTGGCGTGGTAGCCGGCGGCCTCCTCGGCCTCGACGAGCGCCACACGGCGCTCGGGCGCGAGGTGTCCGGCGACTGTCGCGCCGGCCATGCCGGCGCCGACGATGATGGCATCGAAGGTCTCGGTTTCCATTGCACCAAGCTTCCCCGATGCTGACGGAGCCCGCAACCCGGCGCCATGACGGGCTGGGCGAAAGCTGCCAGCATGGCGAGAGAGCCGGGAGACAAGGATGCTGACGCTGGTGTTGCGATCGGGCCAAGTGGTCACGCCGGCGGGCGTGATCGCCGCCGATATCGGCGTGAACGAAGGAAGGATCGCGGCGCTTGCGGCGCCGGGCGCACTTGCGGTGGGGGAGGGGACGCGGCTGATCGACGCGGGGGGAAAGATCGTCATCCCGGGCGGCATCGATCCGCACGTGCATTGTTCCTGGCCGCTCCCCAACCCGGACGGAAGCTGGGGCCTCTCGGATCCGCCGGCCGCCGTCAGCCGGGCCGCGCTCTTCGGCGGCACCACCACCATCATCGACTTCGTGCGCTGGACGCACGGGCAGACGATCGCTGGTGCGATCGAGGCACGGCGCGCCGAGTGGCACGGCGCCTGCCATTGCGACTACGCGTGGCACATCATGGTGGAGGGCGACCTGCCTCCGGAGATTCCGGGTGAGCTTGCCGAGGCCATCCAGGCCGGCCATGCGACGGTGAAGATCTTCACCACCGACATCACGCCTTCGCGGCGCGGCCGAATGGTGAAGTTCGGCGATATCCAGGAGGTTTTCCAGGTGCTGGCCGAGGCTGGCGGGCTTGGCGTGATCCACGCCGAGGACAATGATATCGTCATGCATATGTATGGGAAGCTGATCCGTGAGGGCCGCGCCGGTTTCGAGAACATGGCGGAGGTGCACAACACGCTCTCAGAGGATCTTTCGTTCCGGCGTGTGATCCGCCTGGCGGAGAGGGTACCCGGAACGGCGCTCTACATGATGCATGTGAGTGCGGCGAGCGGCGTTGCCGCGATCCGCGAGGCGCGCGGCCGGGGCCTGCCGATCTACGGCGAGACCCTGCATCAGTACATGCTCTGTTCGAGCGCGGATTATCAGCGGCCGAACGGGCAGATCTATCACACCTACCCATCGCTCAAATCCCCGGCCGACCAGGCGGCGCTTTGGGAGGGAACGCGGGACGGGACGATCAGCAGCATCGCCACCGACGAAATCTGCTGCACGCTTGCACGGAAGACACAGGGACGCAGGATCGACGACACCACCGGCGGCAACGCCGGGGTCGAGCCGCGGGTGGCGCTGATGTACACCGAGATGGTGACGCGGCAGGGCTATACGCTGCAGCGCTTTGTCGATCTCGTCTCGACGAACGCAGCTCGGCTGATGGGGCTTTATCCGCGCAAGGGGGCAATCGCGGTGGGATCGGATGCCGACCTCTGCGTGCTCGACCCGGTGCCGCGCATCCTCCGCGCTGCGCAACTGCACGAGGCGGATTATTCACCCTGGGAGGGCCGCGCGGTTTCAGCCTGGCCGGTGATGACGATCCTGCGCGGCAAGATCGCGATGGCGGATGGTATGCTGCATGCCGGCGCTGCCGACGGACTTTGGCTTCCCCGGCACATTCCCGATGCCGTGCGCGCGGGACCTTTGCCGTGACCGACGCCGAACTCGCCAATCTGCTCACCGATTGCCTGGCCGTGTGGGGGATTCCGGGCCGCGTCGTGCCGGGCGAGAGCGGGCTTTGCGTCAGCGCTGGGGGTCTCTCCTGCACGGTCGGTCGGGCCGCGCCTGAGCAGCGGCCGGCGCGGTGGCTTTTGCAGACGGCGGAGCGCGCGGCGGCCGGCCGGCCGCCGGCCGCCTGCACTTCGATCACTGGTCTGCTCGGCGGCGTGCGCGACGCGCTCGGAGCCGATACGCCGGGCCCCGGGCTCGATGTCGTCGAACCGGAGTGGAGCCGGTCTCCATGATTCCGGTCCTGCTCGTCACGGGTTTCCTCGGCAGCGGCAAGACCACGCTGATCCGGCGCATCCTCGCCGACCCGGCGTTCGCGCGCTCGGCCGTGATCGTCAACGAATGGGGCGAGATCGGGCTCGACCACGATCTGATTGCCTCTGCGGACGAAAGCCTGCTCGAGCTTGCCACGGGCTGCCTCTGCTGCCGGGTTTCGAGCGATCTCGGCCGCACATTCTCCGAACTCGCCCGACGCGGTGCGGGGCGATATGAGCGCGTACTGATCGAGACCTCGGGCCTTGCTGATCCGGCACCGATCCTCCACAGCCTGCTTACTGATCCGACGATCCGCGCCGGGCATGTCCTGCATGGCACTCTCACGCTGGTCGACGCGCGGGCCGGCGAAGCGAACCTGGCCCGCCATCCGGAGGCGCGGCGCCAGGTTGCGCTCGCGGACCGGCTGCTGATCACCAAGACGGATCTCGCGCCTGATATTGCCGGCCTTGACGTGGCGCTCGACACGCTCAATCCGGATGCGGAACGAATGACTGCGGTCAGGGGCGCCATCGCCCCGGCGGCGCTGTTCTCGGCCTCCCCTCTCCCCGCTTCGCCTGCTGGGCCGCCGGTTGCAGTGCACGGCAGCGGGATCACGAGCGGGGTGCTGATCCGTGAGCGCCCGGTGCCGGCACTCGCGCTGATCCTGCTGCTCCAGGCACTGACAGAGCATTGCGGACGGCGGCTCTTGCGCGTGAAGGGGCTCGTCGATGTCGTGGAAATGCCGGGGCAGCCGGCGCTGATCCACGGGGTTCAGCACGTCTTCGAGCCGCCGCAATGGCTGCCGGCCTGGCCGGGCGAGGATCGGCGCACGCGGCTCGTCTTCATCGGCGAAGGTGTGCCGCGGTATTTGCCGGCCCGGCTGCTCGCCGCGATCGAGGAGGAGGTCGTGGAAGAGATGGCTGCGGATGCCAATGTAGCGTCGGATGGTAGGCTCTGCTGATGGCACGGCGACCGCAAAGCGGCGCTTGGGTTCGATGCCGGCACAGCGGGGCGGGTGACGATTCTTGAGTGGGGTTGGCACTGGCGGGGAGGGAAGGGAGGAAAATGCCGCGCGGAGAGCCGGATCTGCCGGTGCCAGATGGGCGCGAGCCCGACGGGTCGCGTCGCACGGCCCTCCTCGCATTGGTCGTGATCGTGGTCCTCGTCGCGGGTGGCCTCTTCCTCTGGGGCGCGCTCTCGCACATGGCAGCGATCCAGGACTGCGTGGCCTCCGGACGCACCAACTGCGCCCCGATCGCCACTCCGCCCTCCCGGCCTTGATGCGACCGGCAATTTTGTTCCGCGTTCGGGAATAGATCGCGCGGCCCGGTGTTCTGATCGCTGGGCGGCCGGAGAAGGCCATTTGGAAAGCGATTTTCGACGCCAGCTCGTTGCCCTTCTCCCGCGCCTGATGCGGTTCGCGATGGCGCTGACGCGGTCCCGCCATGAGGCCGAGGACCTGACGCAGGCGGCTTGCGAGCGCGCACTCGCCCGCGTCGGGCAGTGGCAGCCCGACACGCGGCTCGACAGCTGGATGTTCCGCATCATGCAGACGATCTGGCTGAACGATCTGCGGGCCAAGGGCGTCCGCACGCGCCACCGGGCGGAGCTTGCCGCCCGGGAGCCTGCCGCGGCTCCGGCCGCGGCGGAGGGGCGGCTGATGCTGGCGCAGGTCGCGGAGAAGGTGCTGGAGCTGCCGGCGGAGCAGCGCATGGTGCTCATGCTCGTGACGGTCGAAGGATTCTCTTACCGGGAAGCCGCGGAGATCGCCGATGTCCCCATCGGCACGGTGATGAGCCGTCTCGCGCGCGCTCGCCTCGGGCTGATGAAGGCGATCGGCGAGAGCGAGAGCGATGCCGCGAGAAATGTCGTACGGATGGGATTGAAGTGACCGACCTTACCGACACCACTCTGCTCGCCTTCGTGGACGGAGAGCTCGACCCCGCCTCGGCGGCGGAGATTGCGCAGCATCTCGCGCGCGACCGCGGCGCGGCGGAAACGGTGCGGCGGCTGCAGAGCTCGTCGGCGCTCGTGCGTGCGGCGTTCGCCGAGCAGGAGTGGCAGGAAGTGCCGCGGCGCCTGGTCGCGCTCGTCGAAGGTCGACGCGTCGGGCTGTGGCTCGCGAGCCGGCGGCAGTTCGCGTCAGCGCTCGCCGCGTCGGTTGCCGCGTGCGCGGCGGGGTTTGCCGGCGGTGTGGCGCTGGAACGCACACTCGCGAAGCGCGAGGGGCCTGCAGAGCGGCTGCTTGGCGAGGTCGCGGGATACCACACCGTCTATGCCGGCGAAACGATCCCCCTCGACCTTGCCCCGGCGAGCGAGGCCCCTCGGATCGAAGCCTGGTTCGCCGATGTGCTCCGTCGTCCCGTGCAGATCCCGGATCTTGCACGGTTCGGCCTCGTCTTCCAGGGCGCGCGGCTGCTGGTGGCGGACGCGCGACCGGTCGCCCAGCTTCTCTATGCAGCCCCTGGAGCGCCCTCGCGTCCGCTTGGCGTCTGCATCACAGTATGGTCCGGCGCTGACCGCGCGCTCGAGACGGATCGTCGCGACGGGGTCGCTCTCGCGCTTTGGGCACGCCGGGGGTACGCCTATGTGCTTGTCGGATGGATCAACCCGTCACGGCTGAGAAGGATGGCCGTCGCTCTCGCTCCCGCGCTCGAGAAAACATGACCTAGCGGGAATAGCCCGACCCGGGAGGTGTTCTCTTGGCCGAGGCCGAGGCAGTGCGTGGCGCTGCTCCGGCCGCTCGCAGGGGAGATCTGATCATGATTGGTAGAGTCGCCTTGATCGCTTCCGTCAGCCTCGCCGTTCTCTTCGCCGCGGGGGCAGTGGCCCTCGCGGCCGGGGAAAAACTCGTCACGCAAAGCAAGGGTCCCTACGGGGCCTACGTCTCGGCTGATAACGGCCGTGCGGTCTATATGTTTACCGCCGACCACAACGGGATGAGCGCGTGTCACGGCGCCTGCACGCAGGTCTGGCCGCCGGTGATGACCAAGGGCGCACCGATCGCCGGGCCCGGCGTGGATTCGGCTGAGCTCGGCACCATCGGACGCAAAGGTGGCACCCAGATCACCTATGCGGGCAAGCCGCTCTACTACTTCGTCGGCGACAAGGGCCCCGGCACCACGGCCGGCGAGGGCCTCGCCCACTTCGGCGGAAAGTGGTACCTTGTCACGCCGACCGGTAACGAGATCGAAAAGACTGCGGCGGCGAAGAGCACGGGAAGCTGGTAGCAATCGGGCGGTGAACGCAGCGGCGGTGTGACGTTTGCGGATGCGGAGAGCGGCCCTGGCGGCGGTGCTGGCGCTGCTGGTGCCCGCAGGCGCGCGTGCCGCCGCCGCTGCGGCTCTCCACTACAACGTCGATCAGCGATACGGCTCGATCGGCTTCTCGGTCAGCGAGCTTTGGCTGTTCGACGCCGCAGGCAGCTTCAGGAAGTTCACGGGAAGGCTGGCGATCGATCCGGCCCATCCGGACCGGACAAAGATCGACGTTGCGATCGCGACGGGTTCGGTTGCCATGTCGTCGGCGCGGGCAGTGCATCTCCTGCTCTCGCCGGCCTATTTCGACGCCGGGGTGCATCCTGCCATCCGCTTCCGCAGCACCAGGGTGGTAGCGGCAGGGCCTGATCGATATCTCGTCTTCGGCCTGCTCCGAATCCGCGGCGTGACCCATCCGCAGGAGCTGGTGGCGGTGCTGGCGGGCGAAAAGCACCCTGCCAAGGGACCACCCACGGCCTATTTCACGGTGACCGGCAGGCTGCACCGTTCCGCTTTCGGCATGACGGCGAACGAGAATTTCTTGGGCGACCTGGTCCGGATCATCATTCATATCCACCTTGCGCTGCCCACGCTTGCGCATGCGGGCTGACGGCGGGGCCGACTGGAGCCGGGCCCAGCGACGGCTGCACTGGACGAATGCGGCTCTGATCCTGCTCGCGTTTCCGATTGCGTGGGTGATGGTGGCGGTGCCGTTCCGTGAGTTGCTGCTCAAATTCGTCCTCTTCCAGGTGCACAAGACACTTGGCCTGCTGGTGCTGATGACCGGGCTGGCCCGGGTTTTCGTCCGCGTGCGGCATGGCCGCCCCGAGTGGGATGCCGGCCTTCCGAGATGGCAGCGGAAGGCGGCCGAACGCCTGCACGTGGCGCTTTATATCCTTCTTCTGCTCGTTCCCGTGCTCGGTTATCTCGTCGCCTGCACCGCGCCAATCCAGATTCCTACTCTCTTTTTCGGCATTGTTCCCGTTCCCGCGCTCTTCGGCGTCAATAAGGTCTGGTTTCCGGTGCTGCTCAATTTGCATCGGGCCGCGGCGATCGCGCTCGTCCTGCTTGCCGCGGGCCATGCCGCAGCGGCGGTGCACAATCATCGCCGCGGGCGAAACGTGCTAAGGCGCATGTGGTCGGGCTGAAGAAGGCTGCGGCGCGGCAGGGACCGGCGCCATCATGCGGGCCACCCGGACCGTGGGCTGTCGGACCGTGGGCTTGTCGGCCGAGCGCACACTCTGCGATCCTGCGTACCTGAAGAGGGGTGGTTCGAGGGAGGAACCGCATGCCGGAAGGGACGGAAGGGCGGCCGGGGATCTTCGAGCGGGATCTCGCCGCCAATCCGGTCAATCACATGGCGCTCTCGCCGCTGAGCTTCCTCAAGCGTTCGAGCCGGGTATGGCCCGACAAGATCGCGGTGATCGATCGCGACCGGCGCTTCACCTATGCCGAGTTCGCGCTCCGCTGCCGCCGGCTGGCCGCGGCGCTGCAAAGCGCGGGCCTCGGTCCGGGCGAGGCCGCGGCAGTGCTGGCGCCGAATGTTCCGGCGCTGCTGGAAGCGCATTACGGCGTGCCGCTCGCCGGTGGTGTGCTTGCGCCGATCAACGTGCTGCTCGACGCAGCGAGCATCGCCTTCATCCTCGAGCACGCCGAATGCAAGGTGCTGCTGGCCGACCGCGAGCAGGCGGAGAAAGTACGCGCGGTGGTGAAAGATCTCGGCCGCCCGATCACGCTGGTCGAGATCGACGATCCGGCGGTGAGGGGAACGGGTGCCTGCGGTGGAATTGGCTACGAGGAATTTCTTGCCGGAGCCGAGCCTCTCAACTGGCGGCTGCCGGCGGACGAATGGCAGGCGATCTGCGTCAACTACACCTCCGGCACGACCGGCAATCCGAAGGGCGTGGTGTGCCACCATCGCGGCGCCTATCTCGGCTCGCTCGGCAATGCGATGGCCTTTAACCTCAGGCCGAAGAGTGTGTTCCTTTGGACGCTGCCGATGTTCCACTGCAACGGCTGGACCAACACCTGGGCGGTCACGGCCGCTGGGGGCACTCATGTGTGCTTGCGCAAAGTGGAGCCGGGGGCGATTTTTGCGGCAATCGCGGTGCATCGCGTGACGCATATGTGTGGCGCGCCGATCGTGCTCGGCATGATCATCCACGCGCCGGCGGAACTGCGACGGCCACTGCCCGGCCCGGTGCGCATCATGACGGGCGGCGCCTCACCGCCTTCCGCGGTGATCCGGGGAATGGAGGCGCTCGGGTTTCAGGTGCTGCACGCGTATGGCCTCACGGAGAGCTACGGCCCCTCGGTGGTGTGCGAATGGCAGGCGGCGTGGGCGGATTTGCCCGAGGAGGAGCGCCTGGGGAAGTTCGCGCGCCAGGGCGTCAACACCCTGACGATGGAGGATCTCGCCGTGATCGGGCCGGCCGGCGAAGAATTGCCGGCGGATGCGGCCAGCATGGGCGAGATCGTGACCCGCGGCAATGTGCTGATGAAGGGCTATCTCAAGAATCCGGAGGCGACGACGGAGGCCTTTGCCGGCAGTTGGTTCCACACCGGCGATCTCGCTGTGTTGCATCCCGACCGCTATGTCGAGGTGAAGGATCGCGCCAAGGACATCGTGATCTCGGGCGGAGAGAACATCGCCTCGATCGAGGTGGAAGAGGTGCTCTACCGGCACCCGGCGGTGCTGGCGGCAGCGGTGGTGGCGCGGCCGGACGAGAAATGGGGCGAAACGCCGTGCGCGTTCGTCACCCTCAAGGAGGGTGGCGAGGCGACCGCCGAGGAGCTTTTTTCCTTCTGCCGCGAGCGCATGGCGCACTTCAAGGTGCCGAAGACGATCGTCTTCGGCGATCTGCCCAAGACCGCGACGGGGAAAATCCAGAAGCACGTGCTGCGCGAGCGGGCACGGAGGCTCGCTCGGAATGCGCCGTGATCACGGATCGGCGAGGGGCGCATCGAACAGCGCGGCGATCTCGGCTCTGAGCGCCGGCAGGACCTCTGCCGCGAACCAGGGATTCCGCCGCTCCCAGAGCGTGCTCCGCCAGGACGGGTGGGGCAGCGGGAAATAGCGCGGCAGGTAGCGGCGAAAATCGTGAACGCGGTCCGTGACGGCGGCCGGCCCGAGGGCCCACGCCTGCGCGTATTTTCCGACAAGGAGGGTGAGCCGCACCGCGGGCATCGCCTCAAGAAACCGTCGGCGCCAGAGGGGCGCACATTCCGGCCGGGGCGGTGCATCCCCGCCGTTCGGCAATCGGCCAGGGTAGCACATCCCCATCGGCAGGATCGCGATGCGCGAGGCGTCGTAGAACAGCGTTTTCGACATGCCGAGCCACGCGCGCAGCCGATCGCCCGAGGCATCCGTGAAGGGCATTCCGCTCTCATGCACCCTGGTTCCGGGCGCTTGGCTCGTGATCAGGAGCTTGGCCGTGCGTGAAACCTGGAAGACCGGACGGGGTCCGAGCGGCAGGAACTCCGCGCAGGCGCGGCAGGCGCGCGCCTCGGCGATCAGCCGATCAAGGGTGTCCCGGTGCAGCGCCGATGCCACGGCAATCAGCCGCCGGCAGGGGCGTCGAAGCGGCCGGCAATGAAACGGCTGACGTCGTAGCCGGCGTGCACCGCCGGGCCGGCGAGCCGCATGCCGAGCTTGCGGGCAACACCGACGGAAGCGGCATTGGCGGGCATGATGTCGGCGACGACCTCGGAAAGGCCGAGGGTTTGCAGCGCATGTGCAAGAATCGGGCGAGCGGCCTCGGTGGCGTAGCCGCGGCGCCAGGCGCGGCGGACGAAGCGCCAGCCGATCTCGATCTCCGGGCCAAGGAGATCGAGAGGCGTGAGCAGGATCCAGCCGATGAAGGTCTGTTCGAGGAACGCCGACCAGTAGCCCATGCCCGGCGGGTACGAATGCCGCGTGCGGGCTTCGACGAAGATGCGGTGCGACTCTGCATCCGTCCAGCGGACACCTAGGAAGCGCATCACCTCGGCATCGTCGTCCATCGCGAGGCAGGCCTCGATATCCGCGAGCGTTCGCGGGCGGAGGATGAGGCGCGGAGTGCGGAAGGTCGGCGGTTCGTTCATCGGGGTCGTTCTATCCCCTTCCACCGCGTTAGGCCTATCGTGTCACCCGCCGGCGGGCGCCGGCCGGCGTCAGGTGAGGAGGAAAGGTCATGGCGAGTGATGCAAAAACCGAAGCCCGGCCGCCCGCGGCGGCGGAGAGAAAAATGGAGGTCGCCGTGGCGAGTGCCGCTACGCCGGTCTTCGTTCCGGGCCGCCGCGCCTTCTTCACCTATCGCGATCTCGGCGTGACGGCGGCGAGCCGGGGCAAGATGCGCGCGCAGATCACTGCGGCGAAGGTGGGGTTGTCGCGGCCGACCGGCTGGCATTATCACGTCTGCGAGACGCAGTTCGTGTATGTCCTCAAGGGCTGGCTCGAGCTCGAGTTCGCCCAGCGCGGCACGGTCCGGCTCGGCGAGGGGGATTCCGTCTTCATTCCCGGCGGCACCCCGCACAATGAGATCCGCACCTCGGAGACGTTCGAGTTGCTCGAATGTTCGGTCCCTGCGGAGATGGGCACCGTGGCCTGCGATCCGCCGCACTGAGGCGGGCGTTCATGCCCGGAGGCCGGGCGGGATCGACATGCCGAGCCTGAGTGGCACATCCCAAAGCTCTGGGACCTGGCGGAAGGGAAGAAAGCCGACGCGGCGGTAGAGCGGCAGCGCGCGTGGATGGTCTGCGGTGCAGGTATTGACGGTGAGGAGGCGCGGCCGCGAGCGCCAGGCCTCGTCCACGGCAGCGCGCAGGAACGCATGCCCGAGGCCGCGCCCGATTGCATGCGGCAGCAGCCCGAAATAGCCGAGATTGATGTCGGGTGCGGGCCGGGCGTCGAGCTCGAAGAAGCCGGCGGGCTCGCCCCCCTGATAGAGCACGTGGATCGAAATGTCCGGGTGGCGGATGATCGCCGTGAGTTCGGCGAGCGGCGCCGCGCGGCGCAGCCACCATACATAGGGGCCGCCCACCGTGTCGTAGAGATAGCGGTAGAAGGGGGCTGTGGGCGCGGCGAGCCGCACCACCGAGGCGCCGGGAGGAAACGGCCGCGCGGGTTCCGGCGGCGGGGCGGTCATTCTGAGAAAGGTGACCGTCACCGCGACCCGGACTACCGGCTCCATCGGCTTGTTTGGACCTTGCGGCTTCTAATCGTCGAGAAAGCTGCGCAGCTTGCGGCTCCGGCTTGGGTGCTTGAGCTTGCGCAGTGCCTTGGCCTCGATCTGGCGGATGCGCTCGCGCGTGACGTTGAACTGCTGACCCACCTCCTCGAGCGTATGGTCGGTGTTCATGCCGATGCCGAAGCGCATGCGAAGCACGCGCTCCTCGCGCGGAGTGAGGGTGGACAGTACGCGCGTGGTGGCGTCACGGAGGTTGGCGTGGATGGCGGCATCGAGTGGGATGATGGCGGCCTTGTCCTCGATGAAGTCGCCGAGATGGCTATCCTCCTCGTCGCCGATCGGCGTCTCGAGGCTGATCGGCTCCTTGGCGATTTTCAGAACCTTGCGCACCTTTTCGAGCGGCATGCCGAGCTTTTCGGCAAGCTCCTCGGGGGCCGGCTCACGCCCGATCTCGTGCAGCATCTGCCGCGAGGTGCGAACGAGCTTGTTGATCGTCTCGATCATGTGCACGGGGATGCGGATGGTGCGTGCCTGGTCGGCGATGGAGCGCGTGATCGCCTGGCGGATCCACCACGTGGCGTAAGTGCTGAACTTGTAGCCGCGGCGGTACTCGAACTTGTCCACCGCCTTCATCAGCCCGATGTTGCCTTCCTGGATCAGGTCGAGGAACTGCAGGCCGCGGTTGGTGTATTTCTTGGCGATCGAAATCACGAGACGAAGGTTGGCCTCGATCATTTCCTTCTTGGCGCGCGCGGAATCACGCTCACCGCGGCTCACCGTGGAGTAGACCCGGCGGAATTCCGAGGTCGGCAAACCGGCGTCGTTCGCAACCGAGGCGATCTGGGCGCGGATCCGCCCGATCTCTTCCTCGTTGCGGGTGACGAAGCTCTTCCATGCCTTGCCGGGCAGCGCTGCGACACGCTCGAGCCAGGCCGGATCGAGCTCGTGGCCGCGGTGCTGGGCGAGAAAATCCTCGCGGCTCACCTTGCTGGCCTCGGCCAGGCGCAGGAGCCGGCCTTCGAGGCTGGTGAGGCGCTGATTCAACGCCTTGAGCTGTTCGACCAGCTCCTCGATTCGGTTATTGTGCAGACGCACTTGCTCGACCTTGCGCACCAGCTCCTCGCGCTGGCGCTCGTAGGTCTTCTCGGAGCGGGCCCGTAGCTCCTCACCGCTGGTGATGCTCTCGAGCCGCCGGTTCTGCATCTTCGAGAGCTTCTTGTAGAGTGCCTCGATCTCCTCGAAGGTGGCGAGCACCTCGGGCTTCAACTTTTCCTCGAGCGCCGAGAGCGAGAGCGCCGAGCCCTCGCCCTCCTCGCCCTCGTCGATCTCCTCGGCGGGCTCCGGGGCGGCGAAGGCGGGTGGGGCAGCCGCTGCCGCGCCCTCCGGCGGCGGGACGCCGGCGCCTTGCGTCGCCTCGAGATCGATGATGTCCCGCAGCAACATGCGCCCGGCCTTGAGCGCGTCGTGCCAGGCAATGATGGCGCGAAAGGTGAGCGGGCTCTCGCAGAGGCCGCTGATCATCATGTCGCGGCCGGCCTCGATGCGCTTGGCGATCGCGATCTCGCCCTCGCGCGAGAGCAGCTCCACGGTGCCCATGTCGCGCAGGTACATGCGCACGGGATCGTCGGTGCGGCCGAGGCTCTGCTCGTCCACGTTGCCCGACGGCTCTTCCTCCGCCTCCTCGGCCTTTTCGACCGGTGCCGGCGGGGCCTCCGGCTCGTCGCTCTCCTCGCTCTCGACGACCTGCATGCCCATCTCGTTGAGCATGGCCATCACGTCCTCGATCTGCTCGGAGCTGTTCTGGTCCGGCGGCAGCACGGCGTTGAGCTCGTCGAAGGTGATGTAGCCGCGCTCCTTGCCGCGCGCAATCAGGCGCTTGACCGAAGCGGACTGGGTGTCGAGCAAGGTCGTGTCTGCATCATGCTCGGCAGCCGTGGGTTCGGTGCTTACGGCCGGCTTGCTCACCATTGCTTCGTTCACTCCGTCAAAAAAGACCTGCACCTGCGGCGACCGGCAAACGCGCCTCTCTGTCGATCCGGTTCAGCTTGCGTCGTCGTCGCTGCCTCGGCGAACCGCGTCGAGCGCGACTTTGCTCGCCGCGAGCTGTCGCTCGATAGCGGGAACCATGTTCGCCGCCAGATCACGCCGGCGCACCGCCACGTCCTCTTCCAGACGAGGCTGGGTCATCAGCATGTGGTAGACCTCTCGCCACCGAGCCCGAGCCTCCGCCGGGTCCACGCCTGCAGGGCACACCGGCAGCGGCACCCGCGCCAAGACCTTTGCCGTCTCGGTCGCCAGACCGGCCGCGTTCAGGTGGGCGATCAATCCGGACGAGTCAAGCGGTGGAACTCCCTCCCACCATTGCAAAATCGCGGCTCGCAGGCGCGCGAGCGGTGGGGGCAGGTCCAATCGGGACAGTTCTTCCTCAAGTTCCGGCAAAAGCATCGGCTGACGCAGCAGGATCGCAACGAGTTGGCGCGGACGGTCGGCGGCGATTGCGCCCGGCTCCGGACGGTGCTGCGGCGCTGCCGGTCGCCGGCGCGGGGCAAGGAACGAAAGTTCACGGAGCGTGCGCCTGTACTCGTGCGCGAGCGCGCGATCGAGAATGCGTCTTGCCGCTGCGTCCAGACGGGCGCGAAGCGCCGCCCGCTGTTCGGGCGTTGCCTCGCCGGTGCGGCCGCGGAGGAGACGGTAGAGAACCCGGAACAAGGGCTCGGCCGCGGCAATGACGGCTCGGAAGGATTCCGGGCCGGCACGGCGAACCAGGCTGTCGGGATCTTCTCTGTCCGGCAGCTCGGCAAAGGCCAGGGTGTGCTCGTGAGTGAGTAGTGGAAGCGCAAGTTCGATCGTCCGCTCCGCTGCGCGAGCGCCGGCCGCGTCGCCGTCGAAGCAGATCACCGGCGCATCGGCAAAGCGCCAGAGTTCGTGGAGGTGCTCCTCGGTGAGTGCAGTGCCGAGCGGGGCGACGGCGGTGGGGAAGCCGGCCTGATGCAACGCGATCACGTCCATGTATCCCTCGACCACGATCGGCGGACTGCCCGTCGAGGGGTGGGCGCGGAAGGCCGGGCGCGCGCGGTCAAGGCCGTAAAGGGTGCGGCGCTTGACGAAGAGTTCCGTCTCCGGGCCATTCAGATATTTGGGTTGGCCCTCGCCGAGCGTACGGCCGCCGAAGCTGATAACGCGGCCACGCGGGTCTCGGATCGGGAACATGATTCTGTTGAAGAAAAACTCGTAGTAGTTTAAGTTTCCATCTTCTTTTGCCAATCCAGCGGCGGCGAGACGAAGCTTGGAAAAACCCTCCCGTCCGAGTTCGGCGGCAAGCGCGCCGCGTCCCTCACCGGACCAGCCGAGCCCGAAATCGCGGATCGTCTGCTCGGAGAGGCCGCGGCCGCGCAGATAGGCGAGTGCCGCCTTGCCTTCAGGAAGAAAGAGCCGGCGAGAGAAGGCGCGGGCGGCGGCCTCAAGAACGGCGAAGAGGTCCTGGCGGGCTTCGTCGGCGGCTGCGGCCTCCGGATTCGGCTGCGGCACCGCGAGGCCGGCCGCGGCGGCAAGCTGTGCTACCGCCTCCATGAACCCGAGGCCCTGGGTTTGCATGACGTAGCTGATCGCGTCCCCGTGCGCGCCGCAGCCGTAACAGTGGAAATGGTCGTGGTAGACCTGAAAGCTCGGTGTCTTCTCGTCGTGGAACGGGCAGCAACCCTTCCATTGGCGTCCTGAGCGGACGAGCCGCACGCGGCCGCGGATGAGTTCGGCAAGCGGCGTGCGCGCGCGCAGCTCTTCAAGGAAGGGCTCCGGCAGTGCCATCAGCCGCCGAGCCGGACCTTCACGATCGCGCCGGCGCGCCCGAGATCGATCCGGCCGGTGTGCCGGCTCTTCAGCGCGGCCATCACCTTGCCCATGTCCTTCGGCCCGGCTGCACCGGTCTCGGCAATCGCCTTCGCCACCGCCGCCGCGAGCTCCGCTTCGTCCATCGCCGGGGGGAGGAACTCCTCGATCACTGCGATCTCGGCGGTTTCCTTGGCCACCAGGTCGGGGCGGTTGCCCTGGCGGTAGAGCGCGACTGATTCCCCGCGGGATTTCACCATTCCTCGCAGCATGGCGAGAATCTCGGAATCTGGTACCGGGCCTTTCGGGCGCGCGGCGATGTCCGTTTCCTTGAGTTTGGCGAGGATCAACCTGAGCGTCGAGGTGCGTGCGGGCTGCCGGGCCTTCATCGCTACCTTCAGTGCCTCGGTGAGGGAGTCACGCAGTCCCACGGCAGTCTTCCTCTGATCCTCTATACTACTACAGCGGTTGGTTGCGGGACCGGGGATGGGTGGTGCCGGAGGAAATTTCCCACTCTTGCGCCAGCCATTGCCGCAGGAAAAAAATTCCCGTATGCCCACTGCATGACCCTCTCCGTCGATGACATCATCCGATTCCTTGGCGGGCTCGACCAGACGGCCCAGCTTACGGGCGTCTCCGCCGAGGCGGTGCGCAAGTGGCGCCAGGCACGTGCCATCCCGGCGCGCCACTGGCCAAAACTGATTGCCGCGACGGGACTTGCGTTGGGCGATCTGCCGGGCTCTGCCCGCCCCGCCGACGTCGCCCCGGATCAGGCGCCGGGTGGGGCAACCGCGGCGCTGGTATTGGCGGACGGAACCATTTTCTGGGGGAGGGGCTTCGGCGCCCGGACCGCGCCCGAGCGCGTGCCGGCTGGTGAGGTCTGTTTCAATACCGGCATGACCGGCTACCAGGAGACGCTGACCGACCCCTCATATGCCGCGCAGATCATCACCTTCACTTTCCCTCATATCGGCAATGTCGGCGCGAACCCGGAGGATGTCGAGGCTGCGACGCCGGCCGCACGCGGCTTGGTTGTGCGGCAGGACGTGACGGAGCCTTCGAATTGGCGTGCTCGTCAGCGGCTCGAGGACTGGCTCAAGGGCCATGGCGTTCCGGGAATCTCTGGGGTGGATACGCGGGCACTCACGATTCGCATCCGCGATGGCGGCGCGCCCTCGGGTGTACTCTCCTTTCCGGAGGACGGGCGCTTCGACATCAAAGGGTTGACGGCGGTGGCGGCGGCTTGGCCCGGACTTGAAGGCATGGACCTCGCTCGGGAGGTTTCCTGCACCCAAAGCTATTCCTGGGACGAGACGCGTTGGGCCTGGCCGGCCGGGTACGGTCGGCAGACCGAACCAAAATATCATGTCGTCGCGGTCGATTACGGCGCCAAACGCAACATTCTCCGCTCGCTTGCCTCCGCCGGTTGCCGGGTGACGGTGGTGCCGGCCACGGCGACGGGCGAGGAGATTCTCCGGCACGACCCGGACGGCGTATTTCTGTCCAACGGACCGGGCGATCCGGCAGCGACCGGAGAGTACGCCGTGCCGGCGATCCGGGAGGTGCTCGGCGCAGGCGTGCCGATTTTCGGCATCTGCCTCGGGCATCAGTTGCTGGCGCTCGCGCTTGGTGCGCGAACCTTCAAACTCGCGCGTGGCCACCGGGGCGCCAATCAGCCGGTCAAGGATCTCGACACGGGCAAGGTGGAAATCACGAGCCAGAACCATGGATTCGCGGTCGATCCGGAAACGCTGCCGCCTTCGGTGCGCGTCACGCACGTGAGTCTGTTCGACGGCACCAACGAGGGCATCGCCTGCACCGACCGCCCGGCCTTCGCGGTGCAGTACCATCCCGAGGCGAGCCCCGGGCCGAGCGATTCGCATTATCTTTTCCGCCGCTTCGTGCAGATGATCGAAGGTCGCGATGCCGAAGCGCGTTGACATCAAGAGCATCCTGATCATCGGCGCCGGGCCGATCATCATCGGGCAGGCCTGTGAGTTCGACTATTCCGGCGCGCAAGCCTGCAAGGCTCTCCGCGAAGAGGGTTTTCGCATCGTCCTCGTCAACTCCAATCCTGCGACGATCATGACCGATCCGGGGCTCGCCGATGCAACCTACATCGAGCCGATCACACCGGAAGTCATCGAGCAGATCATCGCGCGCGAACGACCCGATGCGCTGCTTCCCACGATGGGCGGGCAGACGGCGCTCAATGCTGCCATGGCGCTGGCGAAAAACGGCACTCTCGAGCGGCACGGCGTGGAATTGATCGGAGCACGCGCCGAGGTGATCGAGCGCGCCGAAGATCGGTTGAAGTTCCGCGAGGCAATGGCGGCAATCGGACTCGACTGCCCGCGGAGCGCGATCGCACACACAATCGAGGAGGCGCGCTCTATTGTCATGGCCGGCCATGCGGTTCTTGGCCCGATCACGGCCTCCGGTCGGATCGAGCTGCCGGCCGTGATCCGGCCGAGCTTCACGCTCGGCGGCACCGGTGGGGGCATCGCCTACAACCGCGAGGAGTTCGATGCGATCGTGCAGGGCGGGCTCGACGCTTCGCCGGTGAGAGAGGTGCTGGTCGAGGAAAGCGTGCTCGGGTGGAAGGAATTCGAGATGGAGGTCGTGCGCGACCGCGCCGACAACTGCATCATCGTCTGCTCGATCGAGAATGTCGATCCGATGGGCGTCCACACCGGCGATTCCGTGACCGTCGCTCCCGCGCTCACACTCACCGACAAGGAATACCAGCGCATGCGCGATGCCTCGATCGCCTGCCTGCGCGCCATCGGGGTGGATACGGGCGGCTCGAACGTGCAGTTCGCGATCAATCCCGCGGACGGACGGATGGTGATCATCGAAATGAACCCGCGCGTCTCGCGCTCCTCGGCGCTCGCTTCCAAAGCGACCGGATTTCCGATTGCCAAGGTCGCGGCGAAGCTTGCGGTCGGCTACACGCTCGACGAGCTCGCCAACGACATCACCCGGACGACGCCGGCGAGCTTCGAGCCGACGATCGACTACGTGGTGGTCAAGCTGCCACGCTTCACTTTCGAGAAATTCCCAGGTACGCCGCCGCTTTTGACGACGAGCATGAAGTCTGTCGGCGAGGCGATGGCGATCGGCCGGAGCTTTTGCGAGGCCTTGCAGAAGGGACTGCGCAGCATGGAGACCGGCCTCTCCGGACTCGATCCGATCGCTCGCCCGGGCGACGGCGGGGCGGACGCCTTCCGCGCCGCGCTTTCGGCGCCTCGGCCGGACCGACTCTTGATGGTCGCCGAGGCGCTGCGCGCCGGGCTTACGGTTGCCGAGATCCACGAGGCGACGCGTTTCGATCCATGGTTCATCGGCGAGGTTCGGCGCATCGTCGCCGCTGAACAGGAGGTGACGGCGGGAGGGCTGCCGCAGGATGCGACGGGCTTGCGCCGGCTCAAGGCACTCGGCTTCTCCGACCGGCGCCTGGCCGAGCTTGCCGGCCTCACCGAGACGATGGTGGCGGGGCAGAGGGCTCGGCTTGGGGTGCAGCCCGTCTACAAGCGCATCGACACCTGTGCGGCGGAATTCGCTTCCGCCACGCCTTACATGTACTCGACCTATGAGGGCGGATTTGGCGTGCCCCTCTGCGAGGCGGATCCTTCCGATCGAGACAAGATCGTGATCCTCGGCGGCGGGCCGAACCGCATCGGGCAGGGAATCGAGTTCGATTATTGCTGCGTGCACGCGGCCTATGCGCTCAAGGAATCCGGGTTCGAAACGATCATGGTCAACTGCAACCCGGAGACGGTGTCCACGGACTACGATACCTCCGACCGCCTCTACTTCGAACCGCTGGACGCGGAGGACGTGCTCGCGCTCATCCGCCGCGAACAGAGCAACGGCCGTCTGCTCGGCTGCATCGTCCAGTACGGCGGGCAGACGCCGCTCAAACTTTCGCAGGCGCTGGCGCGCGCCGGGGTGCCCATTCTCGGCACGAGCGCGGATGCGATCGACATCGCCGAAGACCGGGAGCGCTTCCAGAAGCTCCTGCAACGGCTCGGGCTGCGCCAGCCTGAGAACGGCACGGCGCGCTCGCTTGCAGAAGCCGAGATGGTGGCCGAGCGGATCGGCTATCCGGTGGTGATCCGCCCGAGCTACGTGCTCGGCGGTCGGGCCATGGAGATCGTTTATGATCGCGCGAGCCTTGGGCGCTACATGCGCGAAGCGGTGCGTGTTTCGGGCGAGAATCCGGTGCTGATCGACCGTTACCTGAGCGATGCGATCGAGGTGGACGTCGACTGCATCGCGGACGGTGAGAGCGTCTATGTTGCCGGCGTGATGGAGCACATCGAGGAGGCGGGCATCCATTCCGGCGACTCCGCCTGCGCGCTGCCGCCGTATACGCTCGCGCCGGCGATCGTGACCGAGCTCAAGGCGGAGACCGCAGCGATGGCACAGACGCTCGGCGTGGTCGGCCTGATGAACGTACAGTATGCCATCCAGGGCGATCTCATTCACGTGCTCGAGGTGAACCCGCGCGCCTCGCGCACGGTGCCCTTCGTGGCAAAGGCGACAGGGGTTCCGGTGGCGAAGATCGGGGCGCGCGTGATGGCCGGCGCGCGCCTTGCCTCGTTCCGCCTGGACGGCCAGGCGGTCGCGCCGCATGTGGCGGTGAAGGAGGCGGTGTTCCCGTTCGCGCGGTTTCCGGATGTGGACACCATTCTCGGGCCGGAAATGAAGTCCACGGGCGAGGTGATGGGGATCGACGTGAGCTTCGAGCGTGCCTTCGCCAAATCCCAGCTCGGCGCGGGTGTCGTGCTGCCGGGGAGTGGGGCAGCGTTCCTTTCGGTCAAGGACTCCGACAAGACCGCGCTGGTGCCGCTGGCACGCCGTCTGGTCGAGATGGGCTTCACGGTGCTGGCAACGCGCGGCACGGCAGCACGGATTCGCGAGGCCGGTTTGCCGGTGACCGTGGTGAACAAGGTCCTCGAGGGACGGCCGCACTGCGTGGACGCGATCCGCTCGGGGGAGATCCATCTCGTGATCAATACGGCCTCCGGCCCGCAGTCGGTGGCCGACAGCTTCGACATCCGGCGGAGCGCGCTCACCCATGGCATCCCGCACTACACCACCCTTGCGGGCGCGCGGGCTGCCGTTCATGCCATCGCCGCGCTGCGTGCGGGCATCCTTGAAGTGGCGCCCTTACAGGCCTATTTTCGCGCACCATTCTGATCCTTCGTGGCCGGGGGCTAAGCCCGGGCGCGACGGAGTGGTGTCGTCTATTGCCTGTCTTGAGGTCCGTAAGGTGCAGAAATTCCCGATGACGGCTGCCGGCCTGCAGCGCTTGGAGGAGGAGCTTCGCCATCTTAAGGGTGCGGAGCGCCCGGCTATCATTCGAGCGATCGCCGAGGCACGCACTCATGGGGATTTGTCCGAGAACGCGGAATATCATGCTGCGCGCGACCGGCAGTCTTTCATCGAGGGCCGGATCGCCGAGCTCGAGGAAATCATTGCATCGGCCGAGGTGATCGATCCGTCCACCCTCTCCGGCGACAACGTCAAGTTCGGCGCGCATGTCTGGGTCGTGGACGAGGATTCCGAGAAGGAGGCCACCTATCAAATCGTGGGCCAGCACGAGGCGGACATCAAGAACGGCCGGATTTCGGTTTCCTCGCCGCTCGCCAAGGCGCTGATCGGCCGCAAGGTCGGCGACACCGTTTCGGTCCCGGCACCGAGCGGCGACCGCTCCTACGAGATTCTCGGCGTCAAGTACCTTTGAGCCGAGTGCTCCGTGCGCGGTCCCGATGATCGGGATCGCCGATGTCGAAGCCGCGGCGCGGCGCATCGCCGGAAGCGTTGTGCGCACGCCCGCTCTCGCCTGCGAGGCGATCAGTCGCGCGAGTGGCGCCTCGGTAACGCTGAAGCTCGAGACCTTTCAGGCCACCGGAAGCTTCAAGGAGCGGGGTGCGGCGAATAAGCTCGCCTTGCTGTCGCCTGCCGAGCGCGCCGCAGGCGTAGTCGCGATGTCGGCCGGCAATCATGCCCAGGCGGTTGCACGCCACGCCCGCCTGGCCGGCATTTCCGCCACCATCGTGATGCCGCGCTATACGCCGCTCACCAAGGTTTCCCGCACGGCGGCCTGGGGCGCCAGGATCGACCTGCACGGCGAGACGCTCGTCGAATCCGCCTCACACGCCGCCCTGCTCGCGGAACGTGAAGGGCTCGTGATGGTGCATCCCTACGACGATCCGGCGGTGATGGCCGGCCAGGGAACGCTCGCGCTCGAGCTTCTCAACGACACACCGGACCTCGACGTACTCGTGATTCCGGTGGGCGGCGGCGGCATGATCGCGGGCTCGGCGGTGGCAGCGGCCGCGCTCAAGCCCGGGATTGAGATCATCGGCGTCGAGGTCGAGGCGTACGCAGCCCTGGCGCAGCGCCTGGCCGGGCGGCCGGTCGCGGTCGGCGGTGCCACGATCGCCGAGGGCATCGCGGTGCGCGATATCGGCGATCTGCCGTTCTCCATCATCCGCGCGCATGTCGCAGAGGTTCTCGTGGTTCCCGAGCAGGCGATCGAGCAGGCGATCGCGCTCCTCGTTGAAGGTGCGAAGGTGGTCGCCGAGGGCGCCGGCGCCGCGGGCGTGGCGGCACTCCTTGCTTTCCCGGAACGCTTCAAGGGGAAAAAGGTTGGCGTGCCGATCTGCGGCGCCAATATCGATCCTCGCATCCTCGCCAACGTTCTGCTGCGGAATCTTCTGCGTGACGGGCGACTCCTGCGCATTTCGCTCGAGATCCCGGACCGGCCGGGCGTGCTCGCTGACATCGCGACCCGGATCGCTGCGCACGACGGCAATGTCATCGAAGTATCCCACCAGCGCCTGTTTGCGGCGCCGTCAGTGCAGTCCGCCCATCTCGAAGTGATGGTCGAGGCGCGTGACCCCGCGCATGCAGAGGAGATCACCGCGGCACTTGCCACCGGCTACGTGCTCAAACGAATCTGAGAGGGCGAGCTCGGCGCCCTCCTCGGCCGACGCGCAGCGTGGGCGCATCCTCCGGCTTCCCCGATGCGTGTCCAATGAACCACGATGCGGGCGGCAACCGAGGAAGATGATGAGCGAGGCTTGGCCCGAACCCTTTGCCGGCTGGTTCGCACGCCGTGGCTGGGTTCCGCGCGCGCACCAGTTGGCGCTTCTTGCCGCGGCCCTGGAGATCGGTCGGGAGAGGATTGCAGCCGGCGCGGGGGGAGGATTTCCTTTTGGCCGAGACCGAGGCCCTACTTGCCGAGGCGCTGGGAACGGAGCCGTCGGCGCACGTGCGAGCGCCGCTGGTCCGCCAGGCGGCGCTGCCGCTGTGACGGCCCGGCCCCCCCGTTCACCTCCTCGGCGAGCGGCCTGCTGCTCGATCCCGCCGGCGCGGTGTTCCGGCCTCGGGAAGGCCTGCTGGCAGTGGTGGATCTGCATCTCGAGTAGGGCTCGGTGCCGGCCGAGCGCGGCGGCCGGCCCCTGCCGCCTTGGGACGGCCGGAGCACACTCGATCGGCTGGGAGGGGTGCTGCGCAGGGATCGGCCGCGCCTGGAGGCGATGAGCGAGAGCGTTCCCCGTTCGTCTGGGTTCGCGGCAATCACGACCCGGAGCCGCTGGCGGGCATTTCCGGGAGCGCGCTCGAGGCATGGGAGCGGGCCCGTTCCGATTCTGCCATGCTTCGACAGCGGAGGCAGGCGGCGAGCTATGCGGACACTTTCGCCCGAAAGCCAGCATCACGACCCGCGTCGCGCTGCCGGCGTTTGGTGCTTACAGGGGCGGGCTCGACGTGCGCGATCCTGTGATCCTGTCGCTCTTTCCGCGCGGAGCGCGGGTTTTCCTGCTCGGCCGCGAGCGGCTCTCTCTGTTCAGCTTTGCGGTGGGTGGCCGCCGACGGATGAGGACGGGCGGGTCGGGGGCGATTTCGACCTAACCGCACTCTTCAATTCCGCCTCCCGATCCCCTACAACGGCCTCCGATCGTCGGCTGGGTGCCAGCGCGGGGGTCGTCATGGTTTCCACCGGGTGGCTTGAATTGCGAGCGTCGCGCTGCAATGTGACGTTCGTTTCACGAACCGCCGAAGGGGGGACGTGAAACGTGCCGAGACGTCCTTCTTGCCGAGCGGTTCGGCCAGAACACAGACAGAGGAACGAGTCGAGTTGAGATCACCAAGGAACGACCGGCAGCGGCAACCACGCCGACGCGGTTTCGATGACGACAATTTCTACGGGAACGCCCCGCCCTCGCCGTTTGCCGGATTCGGTGGAGCACCCGCGGGGCCGGAGGTGCAAGCAACGGTCAAATGGTTCAATCCGGACAAAGGGTTCGGGTTCGTCGCGCTGGCGGATGGCTCGGGGGACGTGTTCTTGCACGCCAATGCGCTGCAAGCGGCCGGCTACCAAACCGTGAGCCCCGGGGCGACGGTGAGGATACGGGTGGGCCAGGGCCAGAAGGGGCGCCAGGTCGATCAGGTGGTCTCGGTTGACGAGAGCACGGCCGAGCCGGCGCGCGGCGGGTTCGCCCCGCGGGCACCGCGGCCACCGCGCGGGCCGCGCCGGCCGGTCGATCTCAGTTCGGCCGTCGAGATGACGGGTGTGGTGAAGTGGTACAATCCCGAGAAAGGGTTTGGCTTCATTACCACTCCGGGCGGCGGACGGGATGTGTTCGTCCATGCCTCGGCGCTTGAGCTCGCCGGCCTTCCGCCGTTGCAGGAAGGCCAAGCGGTGCGCATGAACGTCGTGCAAGGCGCCAAGGGGCCGGAAGTGGGGTCGATCAGCCTCGCCTGAATCCGTTTACGTTAGCTCGGCATGATCGCATTCCGCGAACCAGTCGATCGCCGGCTTGAGCACCGCGAGGGCGTCATCGCGACGATCCTCGCTCAACCATAGCCGGGCGAGGCTGATCACGGCATGCAGTTCCAGAGAGCGCGACATCTGCGCCCTCGCCACAGCCAGTGCATCGCGAAAGTTTTGCACAGCCAGGGCACGATCGGCGGATGGTCCTCGCGCCAGCAATTCGCCCTGAACGCGGTGCAACTCCGCATCCACCCAGTGCTCGCCTCCCTTCGCGGCTTCCCAACCCTCCTTGAGTGCGGCAAGTCCCTCCGCAACCCCGCCGCGTCCGAGCCTGGGTTGTGCTTTGCAAACTGGACGGCCTCCTCGGCGTGGACGAGCGCTCGGTTCATTCGCCGGTCACGATCTCGGCTGTAGAGAGCGGGATAGATCTCCTCCGTGTCCTCGATCTCCTCGCCGAGTTGGATCGCACGCCCGAACGCCCGCTCGAGTTCGGCCGAGGCCCCAACCGTCCAACCATGATTTCAGGTCGCCCTCGGATCAGCGGCCGCGGCGGGCCTGGTTCAGTCCCCGGCGTCCTCGCCGGGGGAGCGGATGACCATGCGGTAGCAGCCGGACGCGGCGGTCCGCATGTTGTGGGTGAATCCCCAGAGGTAGAGGAGGAAGCGGCGATAGTCAGCCTCCCCGAAACGCTCGACAACGGTCGCGCGGTTCTTCTCCCAGTTCCGCGCCCACTGGCGGAACGTGAGGAAATAGCTATGCCGGTCGTCGAAGATCTCGCGAACCTGCAAGGGGGTGCACGACATCGCCTCCAGAAGATCCTGCAGGACCAGGAGCGAGTGATTGCCGGGATAGATGTGTTTGACGATGACCGAGGAGATGTCCTTTTTGCTGGCCGTCGATGCGCCGTCGATATAAATGTGGCCGCCGGGCTTGAGGACGGACATGAATCGGGCCAAGACCTGTTCGTACTGCGGCAGATGCTCGATCACGCCCATCATCACGATGGCATCGAACTTCCGATCCGACCTGAATTCCAGAAGATCGGAGAAGATCAGCTCCCAGTCGTACCCTTCGGCCTTTGCAATCCTGTTAAGGTAATCGATCGAGGCGCGAGAGATCGACAAGCCCGTGCACTTGACGCCGCGCTCCGACGCATACCTGAACCAGGCGCCCCAGCCGGGACCGATCTCCAGCAAACGATCTCCCGGCTTCAGCTCGCACTTTTCAAAGCAGTATTTGAATTTCCTGAGTGATGCGGCAGCCAGGGTTTCATCGTCACTTTCATAGACGCCTTGGGTATAGAGCGGGATCTGGGGATCGAGGAACTGGAAGAAGAACGTCTCGTCCCGGTCGTAGTGTGTGGAGATCGCGCGCTTGTTGAGCCGCGCCTGGCCGAGCAGCAGCGGCTGGATGAATCGCTGCAGTGTCATCAAGGGATGCTGGTCGGTCAGCACGGAGCGGATCCGGAACGCGCTCAGCATATCACCTTCGATGTCAAAATCGCCGGCGAAGTACGCTTCGGCGATCCGCACCTGGTCGAGGCTTGCGAACGCCCGCAAGGCACGTTGATTGCGGAACACCAATCGGAAGGTGCGCGCACCATTGCCGAGCCGGCGGGAAACGCCGTCGGGAAGGACGAGATCGAACCCGGTCGTGAGGCCCGCGCATTTTGCGGCAAGCCGCCGGTATAAAACTCCGCCAACACCGGACATCGGCGCGTGATCCACCGCCGCGTCATTGCGCGCCTCGATGGCGCCCGTCACGTTCTCCGTGGCCAATCCTGCCCTCCTTCTTGCGCGTTCTCTTCTTGCGCGTTCTCTGGGCCACCCGGGTGTGAGGATCCCGGCCCGCTCTCCGGTGCACCGCCCAAAGCGTCGCGGTGTGAACGGCGCCAAGTATGGCCGACCCGACAGGCCGGGGCAACAAGCGGAATCATTCGCCTCGCGGCAGGTCACCGCACCATCGCCCGGCAGCACGGCGGATTCCATGGCTTCCGGCGCGAGTCCCTCGCGTGCCCGACCGACCTGAAGCCACGACCGGGCGACATTCTCGGACCCGCCCCATTCCCTTTCGCCCGAGCGTTTCGCAGTACTTCGGTTCAGCCCGGGCGTGGGCCTTCGAGCCGGCGATCGATCGAAAGCCTCAGCTCCTCGATCATTGCGGATGTCTCGGGATCGAATGCTTCGACGGCGCTGAGCACCGTCTGGCACGCCTCGCGCAGCGCGTGCAGCACGGTCCGCTCCGCTCCGAGCGTGAGCGCCCGGCGCAAGCTCCCCGCGTGCTCGGCGTGGCCGTGCTCCGTAAGATGCCGGGCAACCCGTTCGGCTGCCTTGGCAGGATCCTCGCTCATGCGCCCCTATCCATGCGGCGGTCGCCCGCTTGAGCCACGCCCGAGCAGAGCACCGCGAAAGCGCTCGCGGCAGGCTGCGGCGGACATGTTTCGCCTGAACGAAGCGGGTGGGCCATCCTTGACGCGGAGCAGAACAAAGGCGGTGGCGTTGTGCGCACGCAGAGTCTGTGCCGCCTCGGCGATGTCGGCTTCCGTGTTCACCGTGCGGATCACCCCTATCCCGGCGCCGGCTGCCATCCGGTCGAGCTGCACGCCGAGAGCCGTGTGGCTCTTCTGGTTGCCGGTTTCGCCGTAATGGCCGTTATCGACACAGAGGATCGAAAGATTGGGTGGATTGAGAATGGCGATGGTGGCGAGCGTGCCCACATTCATCAACAATTCTCCGTCTCCCGTCACCACCAACACGCGGCGCTTGGGTTGCGCGAGCGCGAGGCCCAGTCCCATTGCAGCAGCCCCACCCATCGCACCTGCCATGGTGTAGGCGTGCGAGCCGTCTTCGGTCAGAGCGGCGATGTCCTTGGCGGTGCCCGCAAGACCCGTAACGATCAGGAAGTCCTCGTGCCTGCCGATCAGCGCCGGAACGGCCTGGCGGCGGTCGAGCAGGAACGGCGGCGCCTCGGATGCCGCTACGCTTCTCGGTTCCATCCTCGGCCTTTCATTCTGCGCGGCCCGCCATGCGGCACCGCTCCCCGCGCGCTCGGCAGATCATCCGGGCGGGATCGCAAATGATCCGATGTGCGCTGATCCTTCCTTACTGGCCGATCAGCGGCTTCCCGAGATTGACCGTATTCGGGCTGGTCAGCGCACCCCCGAGGGCGCCGACCGCGCCGCCGATCAGTGCTCCGGTCGCCGCGCTGCCGCCGGTGGCCGCGCCGATGATCGCTCCGGTACCCGCGCCGATTGCCCCGCCCGAAAGGGCCCGCGAGCCGGGCTGCTCGCCGCATCCGGCAAGTCCGAGCGCGAGGCCCGTGACAACGACGGCAGTCAGAAATTTCCGCTGCATGAGGAGGCTCCTTTCATGATCTCTATGTCCGAACTGTCCGTTCGGAAGTCAAGCGATCTCGATATGGTGACATTCCGGCTCCGCCGCGGCCGATCCGCGTAGGTGCCACTGCCCGGGGTTTTGCCCATCTTGCGCAATTTTGGCTCAGATCATTGAAACAAAAAGCGATTCATGTCCTCGGAGGAATCGGTCTCGGAGTGCCGCGCCCTAGAATTGCTTGGCCCCAATCAGCTTCTGGGTCAGGAGCACCGCGACGGCGTAGCCGGATTGGAAGACCATCGTCAGCGCCGCCGCCACGGTCGGCAGCACCTCCTCGCGCCGCTCGACGCGGAGGCAGATGACGCCCATCGCCTCCAGCACCGGCTGCACGGCCTGGCCCATCGGGAACTGCCACGGATTCCCCTCGCCGAAATCGCCACGCATGCTGACGAGCGTGAGGAACGGAAAGCGCCCGCCCTTGACCAGCGAGAGCATGTTGATGCAGTTGCCGACCCCGCTGCTCTGCATCAGCAGAACGCCGCGCGCGCCGCCGAGGTCGGCGCCGGCGAGCAGCGCAACGCCTTCTTCTTCCGTCGTCAGCGCCACCGAATGCGCCCCCGGATCGGCCAGAGAGCGGTCGATCAGCACGCGATGACCGGCGTCCGGCACATAGGCGAACTCTGTCACGCCATGCTGGCGCAAGAGATCGTAGAGCTCGTCCTGCCAGGACGGCGTTAGCGCCACGGTTGCTGCCGGTTCCGCGATGCTGCTTCCCGCTTGCACACGCTTCTCCCTCACCATGTTCCGGCCGGCCCTCTAGCACGGCCGGCCTCCACCCGTCAGGCGCGGTTGGCCGCCGCTTCCCGCTCGACCGGATCGTCGAGCGGGTCGAACGCGGCGAACCCGCGCCGCTCCGCCACCCACGCGAGCATGACCTCGGCGAGCGCGGGATTGCGCGCCAGCACAGGCCCGTGGATGTAAGTGCCGATCGTGCGGTTCAGGACGATTCCCTCCTGCTCCGTCCCGTCCACTCCGTTGCCGTTGCCGTAGAGAACCCGCCCGAGCGGCCTTCCGCCTTCCAGAAGCGCGCTGTGGCCTCCATGGTTCTCGAACCCGATGAGCGGTTCGGGGACGAGCGAACTCTCAACGCCGATCCGCCCGACGAGCCGCGGCGTGCCGCGGCGCGTGACGAAGGGCAGAAGGCCGAGCCCCGCGACATCGTGTCCCTCGAGCGGCAGCGATTGCCCGTAAAGCTGCAGCCCCCCACACACGAGGAGCGCGGGAACGCCATCGCCGAGCATCGCGGCGAGATCGGGCCGCATCCGCCGCAACCCTTCGAGCGCTAGCACCTGGCCTCGGTCCTCCCCTCCGCCGAGCAGGAGCACGTCGGCATCGCCGGGCAGGCTATCGCCCGGCCCGATCCGCGTCACGCTCGCGGCGATGCCGCGCCATTCCAGCCGCCGCTGCAGCACCACTGCATTGCCGCCGTCCGCATAGGTGCCGAGCTGGTCCGGGAACAGAAGAACGATGCGCGCGCTCTTCCCTCGCGCGCGCACGCCCGGGCGCGAGGGCAGCGTCTTGCCCGCCCCGTGCGCGGCCTGGCGCCCGGCTGCCGGCGGGCGGCGGATCAGTCCGAGCGCGGTCGGCAGCGCCGTGTAGGTCGCGACCACCACGAGCTTTCCTCCTTCGGGCGTTGCCGCAAGCGCCGCGCCGAACGCCTCTGCCGGCTCGGGATAGGCTGTGGCTTCGCTTACCCGCGGCTCGTAACGGAGCCGGATCAGCATCTCGAGCGCGCGCTCGCCCGCCACCGTGGCCCGCCGCACCGGACCGAGGTTGATGTCCCAGAGCCAGGAAATATCGCGCCCGTCGGCGGTGCGGTTGTTGACCAGGAAAAGATGAACATCGCCGGGATGCTGCGCGAGATTCCAGCTGACCGAGGCCGGGTTCTTGCCGAGGACGACCGTGACCTGCCGTCCCTCAATCGCCGTACTCGAACCGCGTCCGGCCACCGGCGGGGGCCAGGCGGCAGGCCAGATTTGGAGCCCGAGGGCGCGGACCGCGGCAATGCCGGCGAGCGCGCTGTAGGGATGCAGCGCCGGCGGCAGGGGCGGCAGAAGCGTGCCGTTCACCGAGAAGCTTTCCGCGCTCGCCACAGCCCAGATATCCGCCTCCGGTGCGGCGAAACCGCAGGCGGGGCAGCGATATTCGCCGAGCTGGGCATAATAGCGCGCGCTGTAGGAAAGAAGCGCGCCGCAGCGCGGGCAGTCCATGCCGTCCGCCGGCACGTCGAGCGGCGGATGCGAGAGACGGAAGATCAGCCGCCGCTTTGCGTCCAGGCTTGCGGTCAGCGGATCGTCGCCGTTCAGGACCAGAATGGTCTCCGGCATGGCGGCGGCTGCCTCCGCAAGCGCGGCCCGCACCTTGGCCACTTCACCGTAACGGTCGAGCTGATCGCGGAAGAGGCCCGTCACCACCATCGCCTGCGGCGCCACGATCGGGCCAACGTGCGGCACGGTCAGCTCGTCCACCTCCAGCACCAGCGAATCGCGCGGCGGCTCGAGGAGTGTGGTCGCCAGGCCCTGGCGCAGATTGGCGCCTTCCGCATTGGTGGCCACACTCTTCCCCGCCTGCCGGAGCAGGGCCGCGATCATCGCGACCGTCGAGGTTTTCCCGTTCGTCCCGGTGACGATGAGCCGGCTTGGGTAGTTCCGGGCGCGGCCAAGAAACTCCGGGTCGAGTGCCAGCGCCACGCGCCCGGGCAGGCTCGTGCCGCCGGAGCCAACACTGAGCAGGCCCTGGCGCAGCAGCTTGGCAACGGGGCGTGCGAAGATCCTGGTCATCGGTTGGTCTCGCCGAGGATTAGCACCGACGCCCGCGCCGCGAACAGCCGGCCCTGGCGCTTCGGCTCCGGATCGGCTTTCTCTGGCCGCAATCCGGCCCTGCCCGAGCGGGGCCGGCCTCGGAGGGTGCGCAATGCCGGCGATGAACGAAACGAAGGCGCGCGAGGCACTCTGCCGCCTTGGGCGCAGCCTCTTCCGCCGCGGCCTTACCTTCGGGAGTTCGGGCAATATCAGCGTGCGGCTCGAGGACGGCTGGCTGATGACGCCGACCAATGTCAGTCTCGACGACCTGGACCCGGCGCGGCTCGCACGGCTCGATGCTGCGGGCCGTCTCATGCAGGGCGAGCCGCCCACCAAGGAGAGCTTTCTCCATCGCGTGATGTACGAGGAACGCGCGGACGCCGCTGCCGTCGTGCACCTCCATTCCACGCACTCGGTCGCCGTGTCGTGCCTCGCCGACGTCGATCCCGCAGACGTCCTGCCGCCGATCACCGCCTATTACGTCATGCGTGTCGGCCGCCTGCCGCTCGTGCCCTATTTCCCGCCCGGCGATGCTGCGCTCGCGGCGGCGGTCAGGCCGCTTGCGGGAAAACATCACGCCGTGCTTCTCGCCAATCACGGGCCGGTCGTCGCCGGCACCTCGCTTTCCGCCGCCGCCGGCGCGATCGAGGAGCTGGAGGAGACGGCCAAGCTGCATCTTCTGCTGCGGGGGCAGCGGGTACGGCACCTGGACCAGGCCGAGGTTGCGGAAATCCGAAGGCGCTTCGGGGGCTGACGGAACCTGTCCGTTCCCGGCCGGCGCTCAGAACAGCGAGGGCTTGGCCGGATCGGGGAGGGGGAAACGTCGGGCATGACGTCATCCTGCCGGCGAGCGTTCCATTGGAGCAAGGGAAACCGCGGCGTCTGAAGCTGTTTGCGGCTGCGATTTTGCCGGAGGGCCTTTCCGCAATGGCGAGCCCGGCCTTATAGGGAGCGGATGGACACGCTCAGAACAGCGAGGAAACAGCGGGGGCGGCCGTTCCGGAAGGGGCAAAGCGGCAATCCCGGCGGGCGGCCGAAGACCGCGGAGGGGATTCGCGTGCTGGCGCGCCGGCACACGGCGGGCGCGCTCGCAACCCTGATCGAGATCGCCAAGGGCGGGGCGAACGAGAGCGCGCGCGTGGCGGCGGCGAACGCGCTGCTCGACCGCGCTTGGGGCAAGCCCGGGCCGGCACTGCCCGAACCCGAGGGGCCAATGAGGTTCACGTTCCATATTAATGAGCCGCCTCCTGGTTTTCGTGAATTCGGGGAAGGGGCGGCGGCGGAGGCTGCGCCGCCGCCGGGGGACGGGTAGAGGGGTTCGCGGCTGGCCCGGTTGTGCGGGGCGGGGCGGTTGGGTCGGCGAGCGGTTCTCCGAAGTGGAACGCTGCCGCGTCGCCGTCCTGACCAGGTCCTGCCCGACCGCGATGCCCTCGCCGCGCAGCAGGTCGCTTTCTGTCCTGCCACCCGCGAACGTGTGGTCAAAGTGGAAGGCATCGATCCGCGGCGTGTCGGCAAGCTCGGCGGCCGGTGCGATCGAGGAGCGGGAGGAGAAGGCGAAGCTCTATCTTGTCTTGCCGGGGGCAGCGGGTGCGGCACCTGGACCGGGCTGAGGTTGCGGAAATCCGAAGGCGCTTCTGCGACGGAGGAGCAACGCGTGGGCAGGAGATTGCTTCGTCCCGCCACGCGCGCGCCGCGCGCTCGCGGTCCTCGCAATGACGGCGTAAGGGTGGGTGGCGTTGGCGCTTCGCGACCTGAATTGATGACGGCGGCATGACCGAAACGACGCCAAGGCCGGCGCCCGGCCGGATCCTCGAAGGTCCGCTCTTCAGCGAGCGGATGCGCATCGAGACCGCCGAGGCAAACGGAGCGGCGGGCTGGACGCTCGCGGTCCTCGCAATGACGGCGTAAGGGTGGGTGGCGTTGGCGCTTCGCGACCTGAATTGATGACGGCGGCATGACCGAAACGACGCCAAGGCCGGCGCCCGGCCGGATCCTCGAAGGTCCGC
>JAKAWQ010000136.1 GCA_021816925.1 Pseudomonadota bacterium | reverse complement strand
CAAGCGATCCTGATATTCCTGCGCGAGGAAGTGCCCAGAAACTGGCGGATCTACTGCGATGACATAACGGACAACTTCCGCATCATCTCGCCCAAGGATTTTCGGGTTCTGGCGTGAGCGGGGTATATTATGCGAAGGTGAATAAGACAGCCTGGTCGGTCTCGCCGTCGATCCATGGCGCGGCCTCAGCGAGACCGAGGCAGCGGCCCGCCGCGTGCAATCAGGCCCGAACGAGATCCGCAGGGAAGCGCGGCGGAGCGGACCCCACATGCTGTTCGTTCAGTTCACCGATTTCATGATCCTGCTTCTGATCGCAGCCGCGGCAGTTTCGGGCTTCGTCGGAGATGTGCAGGACATCATGCGCCGCCGGCCCCGCCCGTCGCGGGAAGGTCTGCTTGCAGGGGGCATCGCTTGGCACATCGCCTGGGTGGGCCTCCTGATGGCAGGCGTCACGCTGCTGACGCAGGCCCTCGCCCTCGGTATCGGGAACGATCACTGGCGAACGATGGTCTTCACGGTACTGACGCTCGCCCAGATGTGGCAGGTGATGGGCATTCGCTCCGGCCGCGAACCCTTGTTCGAGAGAGGCCTTTTGTCCAATGTCCCGCTTCTCGGTGCCGTGCTGTTGACCTTCGCCCTGCAACTCGTGGTGATCTACGCGCCGCTCGAGCTGGTGTCATGCATTTCGCTTTCGGGCGTCGTCCTCGCCGCGCTCGAGATCGAGAAGCGACTCCGCCGCGGCTTGCGGCGGGAGGGCGCGCGCGGGCCGGGATGAAGCCGTGAGCGCCGGGGCGGTCGTGCTTCCTTCCTCCCTGGCGGCCGGCTCAGGCCGGCGGCGCACCCGCGGCGGTCAGCCAGGCGGACCAGGGAGGTTCGGTGCGGTGGAAATCGCGCCACGCGGTACGGAGATCGGCCTCGATCTGCAGAAGCCCGCGCGCCTGCCAGCCCACCACGGCGCCGAGCGCCGCCTCCGCCGCAGGTGAAAGCGAGCAGCCGGCAAGCTCGACCGGCCGCTCCGCTGTCACCATCATGTCGTTGTAGGTGCCGAGCAGATCCTGGAGCCGGCTGAGGCGCCGCACATAACGCCGCGCAGATTTTCCCCCGGGCTCGAGCGGAAGGAAAAAATCGCCGCTGTAGCGGAGCTTTTTCACGGCAAGCCTGAGGAGGTGGCGGGCCTCTGGCGTAAGCCGCGCGAAGTGGCGGCCGGCCTTCATCACCTTGCGGTGCCGGCGCGCGAGCAGCGGGCAGGCGAAGGCAAGCGCGGGCGCCGCGAGCATTTCCAGAGTCTCGGAGAGAGCCCCCGCGTGCCATCCCCGTTGCTCGATCCAAAGGCCAAGAGCGAGCTCGAAACGACCGACACGCGCCGCGGCCAACGCCTCGTGCGCGGCCGCGTAAGCGGCGGCGCGACGTTCGCCGAGTGCTTCGGCAAGTTCGGGGAAGCCGCCGAGCGCCGGGCAGGCGCTTTGGACTGCGGGCAGGAGATCCAGCAGAAACACATCCCAGTTGCGGGCCGCGCTGAACGAGGAGGCGAGCCAGCGCGCATCGGCGCGCAACGCCTCGAGCGCCGGCGAGGCGGCGAGTGGGCGGATCTGCGCCAGGGCGGCGCGCAACCGGCGCAGCGCGACGCGCATCTGGTGCACGCCTTCCGGATCACGCCCGTCCTCGGCCGCTTCCTGGTTGGCGAGGAGATGGGTGAAAATCGAGCGGAGAATGGCTGAGAGCGCATCGTCGAGCGAAAGCGCGGCCGAGAGCGCAAGGCGCGGTGCCCGCCTTCCCGGCAAGAGTCGGTCGCGCGCGAGTGCGTTCCCGCGCTCCGCCTTGCTCGCAAGCGAGGGCCGGAGCGGCGCGGTTTCGGCAAGGCCGAGCGCCAATTCGTAGAGGGCGCTGGGCCTGCCCTGCTTCAACTCGAGCTCGATCTCGCTGATCGGCGCCTTGCGCTCCCCGGCCTCGATGTAGCCCTGGTCGAATGCGATCTCCAAAGCGGCGTCGGGCAGAACGAGCCGCTGCGTATGGCGGCGCACCGTGGTGGTGAAGGCCGGCCTAAGCGGAGCATCGGTCAGCAGGACCCGGAGATCGGCGGGAAGGAGGGGCAGGAGCGGGGACGGATCCGGTGCCATCCCCGCCGTCGGCGCCTCCCATTCCTCTCTCAGGAGCGGGTTCCCGCCCGCGCCTAGCTTACGTTTCACTGTCGCGACGAAGCGCCGGCCGACGTTCCGGACGCGGAAGACGACGCCGGCCCGCTCGAGTGCGCCCTCTTCGGTGTCGTAATAGACCGAGGTCAGGTGCCGCACCCGCCCCTTGTTCCGGGCATGCGCGAGAACCGGCGGCGCGCCCATCAGGCGCGCAAGGTCGGCAGGATCGGCAAGCACCTTGAGCTCGATCTCGGCCGCGGCCGGCGCGTCCGCTTGCGGCGCCGGGGCGCCGGCCGCGCTCGCTTCCGGGCTCGGCGGCGCCGCGCCCTCCCTGGTCGATCCCGGGCTCCTGAATTCGCTCGGTGTCATCGGAAACGTCATCCACGCGCTGAGAAAAGGCCGATCGAGTCGAGCTTAGGATGAAATGCCGCGCGCTCAAACTGCGGCCGCGCCTATTCGGCCGGCTGCCGCGCGGGAGGCCGGCGCAACAGGAGCAGCAGAACCAGCGCCGGCGCTACAACGAACATCATCGCGTGGAACACATTGTTGTAGGCGATGATCTCCGCCTGCCGGTTGATCGCCGCGTTGAGCAGCGCCGCGCCGTGCGGCGTGCCCGGATCATAGAGCCGGGCAAGACGCCCGTTTCCGTGCAAAAGCCGGTCGAACGGGGTGATGCGGGCGGCGATGTCGGCGTGCGAGATCTGCTCGCGGCGCGCCAGCATGAACGTAGTCACCGAAATCCCGATCGCCTGACCGGTATTGCGGGTGAGCGCCTGCAGCGCAGTGGCATCGCCGCGAAAGCGTGCCGGAAGCGTGACGAAGGCGATCACCGTGAGCGGGTTGAAGATCAGCCCGACCGAGAAGCCCTGGCCGATCAAGGTGAGCATCATGTCCCGCTCGCTCACGTCGGGCCGCCAGAAACTGATCGCATGCAGCATCAGTCCGAGCAGCATCAGCCCGGCGGCCATGATCTTTCGCTGATCGACGTATTTCGAGAGCCAGCTTGCGAAGAACATCGCCGTCATGGTTCCGATGCCGCGCGGGGAGAGCGCGAAGCCCGCGGCCTGGACGGGGTAGTTCGCCAGCGTCTCGAGATAGGGGGCGAGCAGCGCCGTGGTCGAGAGCATCACGCTCGTGGTGCAGAGCAGGACCAGCATGGAGGCAGAGAAATTGCGATCCTTGAACATCGCAACCGGCAGGAAGGGCTTGGGCGCGGTCAGCATGTGGACGAGGAAGAGGAAGAAGCCGAGCCCGGCGAGTGTGGCTTCGAGAACGATCTCGCGCGAGCCGAACCAGCCAAGCTCCTGGCCGCGATCGAGCATGAGCTGAAAGGCGCCGATGCCGATCCCCAGCACAACAAAGCCGAGCCAGTCGAAGCGCAGATCCGGCCGGCGCGGCGCATTCGGCATGAAGAGCGCGAGGCCGCTGACGGCAAGGATGCCAATCGGCAGGTTGACGTAGAACACGTAGCGCCAGTTGTAGGCTTCGGTCAGGTAGCCGCCGAGCTCGGGCCCGAGGATCGGGCCGGCCATCACGCCGGAGCTGAAGATCGCCATCGCAAAGGCGCGCTTCGAGAACGGATAGATGTCGAGCATCGTCGCCTGCGAGAGCGGCACCAGCGCCGCGCCGCACATCCCTTGCAGAAGGCGAAAGAGCACGATCTGGTCGAGCGTCGCGGCGGCGCCGCACAGCATCGAGGCGAGCGTGAAGCCGCTCAGGCAGCCGATGAAGAGCCGCCTGCGGCCGAAGCGCACCGCGAGCCAGCCGACCGGAGCGGTCATGATCGCCGCCGCGATGACGTAGGAGGTCAGCACCCAGGTGATCTCGGATTCGCTCGCCGAGAGCGAGCCGCGCATGTAGGGCAGCGCCACGTTGGCGATGCTGACATCGAGCGCCTGCATCATCGTCGCCATCATGACAGAGCCGGTGAGGAGCGCGCGATGCGGAAGCGAATGGTGGAAATCGGACATCGCCCTCACTCTGACGTGCCCGGGCCGGGCACGGAAGCCCTTACCGGCAACTGGAAGCCTCGTGCCTGGGCCGCGACCTCGATTGGGAACAGCGCGGCGATGTCGCGAGATGGCCGCGCAGCGAGCCGGACCGCGCACCTCGTGGAGGAGAACAGGTCGAGCAGCGACGGGGCGGTGCGGAGAGTGAGGTGGGCCCCGGTCTGAGGGCCATTTTTGGTCGCTGCTTAGTTGGAGATGTGGCCGCTCCGCCCTCCTGATATCATCATGCAGCGCATGCTGTCTGCTGTTGCTGCGGCTGTGGAGATGTGGGCAACGCGCCAGCGTTGTCCAAGCGCAGCGTCATATCCACAACCGTACCCCCGAGCGCGCCGGTGATCCCGGCCCGCCATACTGTCATCGGCGCCTGGTTTCCCGGCGCCTGATGAGGGCGCCGGAAATTGTAAAAGCTGACCCAAGAGGTGATGCCGGCGCGGGCCTCGCGGCCGTCGGCATAGCCTTTCAGGTAGATTTCCTCGTGCTTCAGCGACCGCCACAACCGCTCGATGAAGATGTTGTGTGTGCCTTGGCAAGGTGCACTGTTCTCCCCGGTGCGAATCCGGGCCGGCAAACTCTCGCTCCAGCCGGAAGCACTCGGGGCGGGTCAGGAGGCGACGAATGACCTGAAGCACTTCGAGAGAAGGCCCCGTAGGGGGCCAGCGGACCGTGCGGGCCGCAACGTGAGTGAACATTGAGCAGGCCTCGAAACCGTCAATGTGGGAGCCGACCCGCCACAATAACGGGGAAGGTCGCCGTCGCCGGTGAAGCGAGCGAGAAACGCAGCCGGAGATCCTACCGGGGTAGTGATGGCAGCACGCACGGGACATGGGCAGTGCGCAACAAGGGAAGTCTGCGACCGT
>JAKAWQ010000052.1 GCA_021816925.1 Pseudomonadota bacterium | reverse complement strand
CGCTCCATACCAATGGTTCGGAAAACGATATCCGCTGCCAAGTCACCAAGCGCCATGTCAGCGGTGGCACCAAAAGTGCGGCCGGGCGCGACTGCCGCGACGCCTTCCTCGGCTTGGCCAAAACCTGCCGCAAACTCGGCATCGCCTTCTGGAACTATCTCGGCACCAGGCTCGACATCCAAGGCAGCCCATCCGTGGCCTACCTCCCAGACCTCGTCCGCTGCCGCGGTCACCCCGCCTGATCCCGGCGCCAGCCCGCCCCAGGTTATGCCCCGATTACAAGGTAGCGCTACCTTCTGATAACCGCTTGATTTATTGGTGGGCGCACAAGGACTCGAACCTTGGACCCGCTGATTAAGAGTCAGCTGCTCTACCAACTGAGCTATGCGCCCGCGCCGTCCGGCCTCATACCAAGCGCCGCCGCCCATGTGAAGCAGCACCCCTACCCCCGATGCCCCGCCGCCGCTGCCGTCCGGTGATAGCGCCGGCGGAAATAAATCAGCGCCTCGTCGTCCATCGAACCCAGCCGGATCGCCGCCACGGAGCAAAAGAAAACGCTGTGCGTTCCGACCTCGGTCACCTGGGAGACGAGGCAGTCGAAGCTCACCACCGCGCCCTCCAGCACGGGCGCACCCGTCTCCAGCACGTGCCAGAGCCCGGTCGTGAACCGTTCGCGGACCCCCCGGCCGGTCTCGCCTGCGAACAGCGGCGAGAGCGCCGTCTGACTGGCCGCCAGCGTGTTCACGCAGAGCACCGCATTCGCCTTGACGAGCTCGCGCATCTCGCCCCCGCGATTCAGGCAGACGAGGAGGGTCGGCGGGTCGTCCGTCACGCTGCAGACCGCTGAGGCCGTGCAGCCCCCACGCCCCGCCGCGCCGTCGGTCGTCACCACGTTGACCGCCGCACCGAGCCGCGCCATCGCCTCGCGAAAGCGATCCTGGTTCACCGTTCGCATCGGTCTCAGCGTAAAGAGCCGGGCCGTCCCGCGAAAGCCCGCCGGCACGCGCCGTGCTAGCCTCACGATCTACGCGTCCCCGAGGAGACCGTCACTCTGTCCCCCGACCCCACGCCGGTGCTCAGGATCGCCCCACCCACCTTCCTCGCCGAGCGCAGCCTGGCCGCCCTCCTCGCCGGGCTGCCGGATGCGCGGATCGTCGGCGGCGCAGTACGCGACACCCTGCTCGGGCGCCCCGTCACGGATATCGACATCGCAACACCGATGAGCCCGGAGCGGGTCATCGCGGCGATCGAACGGGCGGGGCTGCGCGCTCTCCCAACCGGCCTTGCGCACGGAACCGTGACGGCGGTTGCGGCGGAGAGGAGCTTCGAGATCACCACGCTTCGCCGCGACGTCGAGACCGACGGGCGGCACTCGGAGGTCGCCTTCACCACGAGCTGGCAGGCGGACGCGTCGCGCCGCGATTTCACCCTGAACGCCCTCTCGCTCACCCGCGCGGGCGCGGTCTTCGACTATTACGGCGGACTTGCCGACCTCATCGCCGGCCGGCTTTGCTTCGTCGGTCCAGCCGAACAACGCATCGCCGAGGACCGGCTGCGCGCGCTTCGCTTCTTCCGCTTCTTCGCCTGCTACGCAACCGCGTCCCCGGATGCCGCCACGCTTCGGGCGCTGGCCGATGCGGCGACGCAGCTCGGCGCGCTCTCGGCCGAGCGCGTCTGGAGCGAGCTGAAGCGCCTGCTCGCCGCGCTTGATCCGCGCGGCGCGCTCGCACTCATGCACCGGCTTGGCGTACTTGCTGCCGTCCTTCCCGAGGCACGCGACCTCGCCGCGCTCGACCGGCTCGCGGCGCTCGGCGCTCCGCCCGATCCGCTACTCCGACTGGCCGCGCTCGCCGCCGGCGCGGCTGGGCGCGCGCTTGGGCAAGCCCTCACTGAACGCCTCCGGCTCTCCACCGCCGAGGCGGACCAACTCGCGCGGATGCTCGACGGGCCGGTTCCGCCCGCGGCGGCGGGCGAGGCGGACCTCCGGCGGCTGCTTGCCGAGGAGCCGGCGGACCTCCTGATCGCGCGCACACAACTCGCCGGCATCGGCGGGGCGGAGGGCGGGCGGTTGCGCGGCCGGCTCGCCACCACGCCGCGCCCGGTCTTCCCGCTCGGCGGACGCGACGCGCTCGCGCTCGGGATGGCGCCCGGCCCCGCCATCGGGGTGGCGCTCGCCGCGGTGCGCGCCTGGTGGCTCGTCGGCGGCTGCACCGCCGGGCGGGAGGCCTGCCGGGCGGAACTTCTAAGCCGGCTCAGAGGCTGATAAACGCGCGCCCATGCCGCCGCCCGCCACGGACTCCACCCGCATCCTCCTCACCCGGCTGTGGCGGGAGCATCTGCGCCAGGAGCGCGCCTTCTTCGCGCCCATCCTCCTCCTCACCCTGCTCATGGCTGGCGCGACCGCGCTTTACCCGGTGGTCATCGACCACGCCTTCACCATGTTCGCCGACAAGGATCCGCGCATCCTCTATCAGATTCCGGTGCTGGTGGTGGTCGTCTCCGGCCTCAGAGCGGCCGCCCAATACGGCCAGAGCGTGTTTGTGCAGAAGGTGGTCCTCCGGGTCATCCGCACCCTCCAGGACCGCATGTTCGCCCATCTCGTCCATGCCGATCTCGCCCGCGTGGAGCGGGAGGCCCCGGCGCAGCTCGCCGCGCGCTTCACCACCGATGCCGCGGTGATCCGCGAGGCGCTTTCGCGCGCGGTCAATGGGCTCGCCGACCTCTTCACGCTCGTCGGCCTCTTTGCCTCGATGCTCTGGCTCGACTGGCTGCTGACGCTGATCGCCGTCGCGCTCTATCCGCTGGCCGGCCTGCCCATCCTCAGGCTCGGCAGCCGCATCCGGCGGGCCTCGAGCGGCATGCAGGAGCGGGTGGGCGAGGTTGCAACGCTGCTCAACGAAAGCTTTGCCCAGGCGCGCATCGTGCGCGCGTATCGGCTCGAGGAGGCCGAATCCGCGCGCGCCGGCGCCGCCTTCAACCATCTCTATGCCGCGCTCTACCGCATGGCCCGCAACCGCGCCCGGGTCGATCCAATCCTGGAGGTGCTCGGCGGTACGACGGTCGCGCTCGTGATCGGGTTCGCGGGCTGGCGCGCCGCACTCGGCGGCCACTCCATCGGCAATTTCACCGGCTTCGTGGCGGCGCTGCTGATCGCCTCCCGCCCGTTGCGCGCGCTTGGCTCACTGAATGCCTCGCTCCAGGAGGGCCTTGCAGGCCTCGCGCGCGTCTTCGCCGTGATCGATGAGCAGCCCTCGATCCTCGAGGCGCCGAACGCGCTGCCGCTGCCGCCGGGTGGTGGCCGGGTCTCGTTCGAGCACGCAGGGTTCGTCTATCCGGACGGCCGGGCGGGCCTGATCGACCTCAGCTTCGAGGCGGAGCCCGGCCTCACCGTTGCCCTCGTCGGGCCGTCCGGCGCCGGCAAATCCACCGCGCTCGCGCTCATTCCCCGCTTGCAGGATGTCACCAGCGGGCGCGTGCTGATCGACGGGGTCGACGTGCGCCGTCTCCGCCTCGCGAGCCTGCGCGACGCCATCGCCTATGTCGGCCAGGATGCACTGCTGTTCGACGATTCGGTCGCCGCCAACATCAGGATGGGGAGGCCGCGTGCCTCCGACGAGGCGGTCAAGGCCGCGGCGGCCGCGGCGGCCGCGGGGGACTTCATTGCGCGGCTGCCGGAGGGTTACCGCACACGGGTCGGGACGGGTGGGCAGCGCCTTTCGGGGGGCCAGCGCCAGCGCGTGGCGCTGGCACGGGCGCTGCTAAGGGATCCGCGGATTCTCCTGCTCGACGAGGCGACGAGCGCGCTCGACACGGAGAGCGAGGCAGCCATCCAGGAGGCGCTGGCACGGCTGCGGCGGGGGCGTACCACGATCGTCATCGCGCATCGGCTTTCGACCGTGCGAGATGCCGACTTGGTGGTGACGATGGCGGAGGGGCGCGCGGCCGAACAGGGAACGCACGCGGGCCTGCTCGCCGGGGACGGGCTTTACGCGCGCCTGGTCCGCACCCAGGCGCTCGCACAATAGGACCGGGTCACGGCCAGCGCACCAACGGCGGCAGGCTCATCAGGATGGCGTCCGGATTGCCGCCGGTCCTGAGGCCGAACATCGTTCCGCGGTCGTAGAGGAGGTTGAACTCCACGTAGCGCCCGCGGCGGATGAGCTGGTGCTCGCGCTCGGCCTTGCCCCATGCCCGGCCCATGCGTGCGCGCACGATGCGCGGATAGACATCGAGGAAGGCGAGCCCCACGTCGCGCGTGAACGCGAAATCCGCCGCCGCGTTGCCGCTGAAGAAATGATCGTAGAAGATGCCGCCCGCGCCGCGCGGCTCGCCGCGGTGGGGGAGGAAGAAATAGCGGTCGCACCACTCCTTGAAGCGCGGGTAGTAGTCCGCGTCGTGCCGCTCGCAGGCCGCGCGCAGGGCCACGTGAAAGGCGGCGGTGTCCGCGACCGACTCGGGCGCCTCGGGCCGCATCGGCGTCAGGTCCGCGCCGCCGCCGAACCAGCCCTTCGTCGTGATCACGAGGCGGGTGTTCATGTGCGCCGCGGGCACGTGTGGACTTTGCATATGCGCAACGAGGCTGATGCCCGCGGCGAAGAAGCGCGAGTCCTCCTCGGCACCCGGGATCTGGCGGCGGAACTCGGCATCGAAGCTTCCCGATACGGCGGAGACGTTCACTCCGACCTTTTCGAACACCCGGCCGTGCATAAGCGCGATCTCGCCCCCGCCCGAGAGCCCGGGGCGCGTCCAGGGCGTGCGCACGAAACGCCTTGGCGGGAGCGGCGAGTCCCCTGCGTTTTCGATCGACTCGAACGCCGCCACCAGACGTGCCTGCAGGTCGCGGAACCAAGCCACGGCCTCATCCTTGAGCGCCACGTGGGGCGGCTCCGGGGCATTCACCTCAGCCATCGCGCCGCTCCGAACCGCGCCTGTGTTGCTCGGCCGCGGCGTGTTGCAGGAGCGAAGCCGGGCACCTAGTATGCGCGCCGCCCGCCGCCGGGAGTCCTCGGCCGGGCGGTGCCGCCTGGATGGTCAGGCCGCCTGGGGAGGCCCGCGCGCCCGACTGCGTGCGGCCCCGGCGGATCGGAAGCCTCCGCGCCGGTGCCGGACCGCCGAACGGATGAGCGAGAGGACGATGGCCGAGCTCGGTCTCAAGGAGAACGACTTCAAGAACCCGGTGGTGCACTGGGTCGACGCCAGGCTGCCGATCTTCACGGCGATGGAGAAGGAATACCGCGCCTTCCCGACGCCGAAGAACTTCAACTATTTCTGGAATTTCGGCGCGATCGCCACCGTCAACCTGCTGATCATGATCGCCTCGGGCGTGTTCCTGGCGATGAACTACGACCCGAGCACGGCCGGCGCCTTCGATTCCGTCCACCGCATCATGCGTGACGTGAACTGGGGCTGGATGATCCGCTACATCCACATGAACGGCGCCTCGCTCTTTTTCCTCCTGGTCTATGTCCACATCTTCCGCGGCCTCTATTACGGCTCCTACAAGAAGCCGCGCGAGCTGATCTGGATGCTGGGCGTGGTGCTGCTCCTTCTGATGATGGCTACCGCCTTCATGGGTTACGTGCTGCCGTGGGGCCAGATGTCGTACTGGGGCGCCACCGTCATCACCAGCCTGTTCGGCGCGATCCCTGTTGTGGGCCATGCCATCGTGGCCTGGCTGTGGGGCGGCTTCGCGGTGGGCAATCCGACGCTCAATCGCTTCTACAGCCTGCATTACCTCCTGCCCTCTATCATCGTCGGCGTGCTCTTTCTGCATATCATGGCGCTGCACACGGTGGGTTCGAACAACCCGCTCGGGATCGAGGTCAAGGGCCCGCAGGACACGTTGCCCTTCCATCCTTACTACACGGTCAAGGACAGCGTCGGCATCTGTGTCTACCTGATCGTCTTCGCTATCCTCGTCTTCTTCCTGCCGCACCTGCTTGCCAACCCGAACAACGATATTCCGGCTGACCGCCTGATGACACCGCCAGATATCGTACCGGAATGGTATTTCCTTCCCTTCTACGCCATCCTGCGTTCGGTGCCGAACAAGCTCGGCGGCGTCACGCTGATGTTCTGGTCGGTCCTGATTCTGTTCGTGCTGCCATGGCTCGACACGAGCCCGGTCCGAAGCTGCCGTTTCCGCCCGATCATGCGCTGGCTCTGGGTGTTGTTCGTCGCCGACGTGTTGCTGCTCGGCTATGTCGGCTCCAATCAGCCGATCGGCATCTTCATCCTGCTCGGCCGCATCGGCACCACCTTGTACTTCGTACATTTCCTTATTTTCGTTCCGCTGTTTGGCGTGCTCGAGCGGCCGCTGCCCTTGCCGGAAAGCATCAGCAAGCGTGTGCTGGGCGGCGGCGCGTTAGCCTCGGCGGCGGCGGCGGCCCGGCCGACGGAGAAGGCCTGATGCGCGCGCTCGCTCTCGCCCTCCTGGCGCTCGGGCTTGCGCTCCCGGCATTGCCCGCGGCGGCGCAGGGCATTCCGCCTCTGCCGCATGTCTATTGGAGTTTCCAGGGTCCGTTCGGCACCATTGACACGGCAGCCGCTCAGCGCGGCTATCAGGTTTACAAGCAGGTCTGTGCGGCCTGCCACTCGATGAGCCAGTTCCACTTCCGCGACCTTGCTGGCATCGGCTATACGCCGGCGGAGATCAAGGCGATCGCGGCCTCTGTGCAGGTGCCGGGCCCGCCCAACGCGCAAGGCCGGAGAAGCCTCGTTCCCGGCAAGCCCGCCGATGCCTTCCCCTCGCCCTTCCCAACCGCGGCGGCCGCGAAGGCCGCTTTCAACGGCGTCGTTCCGCCGGACATGTCGTTGATGGCGAACGCCTTCCAAGGCGGCCCTACCTTCATCTACGCAATCCTCAACGGCTTCAGAAACCCCCCGCCCGGCGTTACCGTTCCGCCGGGCCGCTTTTACAACCTCTATTTCCCCACCCACTTCATCGGCATGCCGCCGCCGTTGCATAACGGCGCCGTCACCTATGCCGATGGTACGCCGGCCACCGTGCCGCAGATGGCGCATGACGTCGCGACCTTCCTCTATTACGTCGCCAATCCGCACGCCGACGCACGCAAGCGGATCGGCGTGCATGTGGTCCTCTTTCTCGTGTTCCTCACCGGCCTTACCTATGCGCTGAAGCGCAAGGTCTGGTCCGACGTAGAGCATTGATGGCGGAGGCGGTCGAGCCGTTGGTCGGAATCATCGGCGGCTCCGGCCTTTATGACATCGAAGGACTTGAGGAGAAGCGCTGGCAGCGGCTGCACACGCCCTGGGGCTCGCCCTCCGACCAGCTCTTGTTCGGCCGCCTCGATGGTTACCGTTGCGTTTTCCTCGCCCGCCACGGCCATGGGCATCCGCTCTCGCCCACCCATCTCAATTACCGCGCCAACATCGACGCCCTGAAGCGTGTCGGCATCACCGAGATTCTCTCGCTTTCCGCGGTCGGCAGCCTCAAGGAGGAGCTTGAGCCCGGCCGCTTTGTGATCATCGACCAGTTCATCGACCGCAGCTTCGCCCGCGAGAAGAGCTTCTTCGGCGAAGGTTGCGTCGCCCACGTCTCGATGGCCGATCCGGTCTGCCGGCGACTCGGCGATGCCCTCGCCGGTGCCGCCGCCGCGATCGGCCTCGCAGTCACGCGCGGCGGCACTTACCTGGTGATGGAAGGCCCGCAATTCTCGACCCGAGCGGAAAGCGCGCTCTACCGAAGCTGGGACGCCTCGGTGATCGGCATGACCAACATGCCTGAAGCAAAGCTCGCCCGTGAGGCGGAGCTTTGCTACGCGACCGTCGCCATGGTCACGGACTATGACTGCTGGGACCCCGATCACGATCACGTCACGGTCGAGGCGGTGGTGCGCACGCTGAACGAGAACGCCGCCCACGCGCAGGCCCTGTTGCGCGCCGTGCTGCCGCGCCTCGCGCGGCCCCGCCTGCTCTGCTCTGCCGGCTGCCAGCGCGCCCTCGAACACGCGATCATCACCGCACCGGCTAAACGCAACCCGCTGCTGTTGGCGAAGCTCGATGCCGTCGCGGGCCGTATCCTCGGGGCGGTCTGACCGGCCTCTGCCGGGGCGATTGCATTGACCGGTTCCGGGGACGAGAATAGGAAAGCGCGCCGGAATGGCGGCTTTGTTGCGGGTTGAGGAGATTCGGATGCGCGATGTCCGCGAAGCGCTGATGGCCGGCCGCACGAGCGATGGCAAGCCTGTCCTCCGCCCGCTCTCGCCGCATCTGCAGGTGTATCGCCCGCAGATCACCTCGGTCCTCTCGATCATGCACCGCGGGAGCGGGATCTGGCTCGGCTTCGGAACGATTCTGCTCGTCTGGTGGCTGGTCGCGCTGGCCGGCGGGGCGGGCGCGTTCGCTGCCGTTCAGCGCTTCCTCGGCTCCTGGTTCGGGATGCTCCTCCTCTTCCTCTGGACGGCGGCGTTGATGTTTCATTTCAGCAACGGAATGCGCCATCTGGCGTGGGACGCGGGAGCGGGGTTCGAGAAGCCCACGTATCATGCCTCGGGCTGGACCGTGGTGGCGGCAGCGGCGCTGCTGACCGTGCTGCTCTGGGTCATCGGGCTTGCTCTCGGTTAGGGCGCGGGCCATGGCAAACGGCGGCAACATGATGATGCGATCCACGCTCGGTCGGGTGCGCGCCCTCGGCGCAGCCCGACACGGCCTTGCGGACTGGTGGGGCCAACGGGTGACGGCTGCGGCACTCGTTCCGCTTTCCGTCTGGTTCGTGATCTCGCTTCTCGCGCATCGCGGCGCCGATGCGGCTGGCATGGCACGTTGGGCCGGCCGGCCCTGGAACGCCGTTCTGTTGCTCGCCCTTCTGATCGCGCTCTTCCAGCATCTTGCGCTCGGCTTGCAGGTGGTGATCGAGGATTACGTCCATGGCGAAGCGGCGAAGCTTGGCACCTTGCTCGCCATGAAGGCGGCGCTGGCGCTGCTCTGGCTCGCGGCGATTCTGGCGGTGCTGAAACTCGCGTTCGCGGGATAGGGCAGGGCGAGGACGACGATGAACGCGATCACGCTTCCATCCACGCGAGCCTATCAGATCGTCGATCACACCTATGACGTCGTGGTCGTGGGTGCCGGTGGCGCGGGACTGCGCGCGACCCTCGGGATGGGCGCGGCGGGCCTCAAGACCGCCTGCATCACCAAGGTGTTCCCGACCCGCAGTCACACGGTGGCCGCGCAGGGCGGGATCAGCGCCGCGCTTGCCAATATGGATGAAGACGAGTGGCGCTGGCACATGTACGATACCGTCAAGGGTTCCGACTGGCTCGGCGACCAGGACGCCATCGAGTACATGTGCCGCGAGGCGATTCCGGCGGTCATCGAACTCGAACATCTCGGTGTGCCGTTCAGCCGCATCGAGGACGGGCGCATCTATCAGCGGCCGTTCGGCGGCCACATGAAGGAATACGGCAAGATCCCGGCGATGCGTGCCTGCGCCGCCGCCGACCGCACCGGGCACGCGATCCTGCACACACTCTATCAGCAGAGCCTGAAGCACTCGGCCGAATTCTTCGTCGAGTACTACGCTCTCGACCTGATCATGGACGAGGAGGGCGCCTGCCGCGGCGTGATGGCGTGGTGCCTCGACGACGGTTCGCTGCACCGCTTCCGCGCCGCCCTCGTCGTGCTCGCGACCGGTGGCTATGGGCGCACCTATCTTTCCTGCACCTCGGCACACACCTGCACCGGAGACGGCAACGCGATGGTGCTGCGCGCCGGCCTGCCGACGCAGGACATGGAGTTCGTGCAGTTCCATCCGACCGGGATCTTCCCCGCGGGGTGCCTGATCACCGAAGGCGCACGCGGCGAGGGGGGCTATCTTACCAGCAGCGAGGGCGAGCGGTTCATGGAGCGCTACGCACCGACCGCCAAGGATCTCGCCTCGCGCGACGTCGTCTCCCGTTCCATGACGATCGAGATCAAGGAGGGCCGCGGCTGCGGGCCGCACAAGGACCACATCCTGCTGCATCTCGAGCATCTCGGCGCCGACATCCTTCACGAGCGCCTGCCCGGGATCTCCGAGACCGCGCGCGTGTTTGCCGGCGTCGATGTGACGAAGGAGCCGATTCCTGTGCTGCCCACCGTACACTACAACATGGGTGGCATTCCAACCAATCATCATGGCGAAGTGCTGCGCCCGACCGCAGATGACCCGGACGCAACAGTTCCCGGGCTGATGGCAGCCGGCGAGTGCGCCTGCGTCTCGGTGCATGGCGCGAATCGGCTCGGCTGCAACTCGCTGCTCGACATCGTGGTGTTTGGTCGCGCCACCAGCTTGCGCGCGGCGGAGACGATGCGCCCCGGTGCCAGCCAGCCGCCATTGCCGCCGAAGGCGGGAGAAGGCGCGCTCGATCTCTTTGACCGCATGCGCCACGCGAAGGGCGGCACACGGGTGGCGGAGCTTCGCCTGGCGATGCAGCGCGCCATGCAGGGGCACGCCGCGGTGTTCCGCAACAGCAAGAGCCTCGGCGAAGGCGTGGTTAAGATGCGGGAGTTGTGGAACGGTATGGCGGATCTGGCTGTCACGGACCGGAGCCTGATCTGGAATTCCGACCTGATGGAAGTGCTCGAGCTCGACAACCTCATGCACAACGCCATGACGACGATGGCAAGTGCGGAGGCGCGGCACGAAAGCCGTGGCGCGCATGCACATGACGACTATCCGGAACGCGACGACCAGCATTGGATGAAGCACACGCTATCGTGGTGCGACCGGTCGGGCGCGGTTACGCTCGATTACCGCCCGGTGAAGATGCAGACCCTCACCAACGAGGTCTCCGTATTTCCGCCAAAGAAACGAGTGTACTGAGCGCTGGTGGTCCACGTGCCCTCGCTGATCGGAATTCTGATTATCGGTGCGCTCGCCGGCTGGCTCGCCGGGCTGATCGTGCGTGGGCACGGCTTCGGAATACTCGGCAATATCGTCGTCGGCATCATCGGCGCCATCGTCGGCAGCTTCCTCCTGGGCGTGCTGCATGTCTTCCTGGTGGGCGGGTTCCTGGCCAAGCTCGTCGGGGCAACGCTCGGCGCGGTGGTGCTGCTCATCCTCATCGGCCTGGTGCGGCGCGCGTGAACGCCGCGCCCGTGCGGCTCGGACGATTCTGATCGAAAGTCCACAACAATGGCAAAGTTCAGCCTCCCAGCCAACAGCCGGATCGGTGAGGGCCGCACGCACAAGGCGCCACCCGGCGCGAAGCGCGTCAAGGCGTTCCGCGTCTATCGCTGGAGCCCGGACGACCGGGAAAACCCGCGCTACGACACCTACGAGATCGATCTCGACGCCTGCGGCCCGATGGTCCTCGATGCCCTGATCAAGATCAAGAACGAGATCGATTCGACGCTCACTTTCCGCCGCTCCTGCCGCGAGGGAATTTGCGGCTCCTGCGCGATGAACATCGATGGCACCAACACGCTCGCCTGCCTGAAACCGATCGATGAGGTCAAGGGCGCTGCGCGCGTCACGCCGCTGCCGCACATGCCGGTCGTGAAGGACCTGGTACCCAACCTCGATCAGGCCTACGCGCAGTACCGCAGCATCGAACCCTGGCTGAAGGCGGAAAGCCCCCCACCGCCGGATAGTGAGCGGCGGCAGAGCGTGACCGAGCGGGCAGCGCTCGACGGCATGTGGGAGTGCATCCTCTGCTTCTGCTGCACGACCGCCTGCCCGAGCTACTGGTGGAATGGGGGTCGCTATCTTGGCCCGGCGGTGCTGCTCGCGGCCTATCGCTGGATCGCGGACTCGCGTGACGAGGCAACCGGCGAGCGGCTAGATGCGCTCGAGGATCCGTTTCGCCTCTACCGCTGCCACACCATCATGAACTGCACCGAGACCTGCCCCAAGGGCCTCAATCCGGCGCGCGCGATCGGACGGATCAAGCAGATGATCGCCGAGCGCACGGGGTGAGGCCGACGCGCGCCGTCCGCTTCGGGGAGCAAAGACCGTGATCAAGCCGCTGCGCAAAGCCGTCCTGCCCGTCGCCGGGCTCGGCACCCGTTTCCTTCCGGCCACCAAGGCGATGGCCAAGGAGATGCTGCCGATCGTCGATCGCCCGCTGATCCAGTATTCGGTGGACGAGGCACGGGCCGCCGGCATCGAGCTTTTTTGCATGGTTACAGGCCGCGGCAAGACCGAGCTTGTCGAGTATTTCGACGTTGCCTACGAGCTCGAAACCACTCTCCGCGAACGCGGCAAGCGCGAGGCGCTGCAGGCGCTGCGCGACAGCTCCACCGCGCCCGGCACCATGGTCACCGTCCGCCAGCAGGTGCCGCTCGGCCTTGGCCACGCGATCTGGTGCGCGCGTGCCTTCGTCGGCGACGATCCTTTCGCGATCCTGCTCCCCGACGATCTCGTGCTCTCCGATACGCCTTGTCTCAAGCAGCTTGCCGATGCCTATTACGAAACCGGCGGCAATGTTGTCGCCGTCGTCGATGTGCCGCGCGCGCAGACCAACCGCTACGGCGTGCTGGCCATCGGAGCCGATGACGGGCGCCTTGTCGAGGTGAAGGGGCTCGTCGAGAAACCAGACCCGGCAAAGGCACCGTCCACCCTTTCCATCATCGGCCGTTACGTGCTGCTGCCGCATGTGCTTCGCTATCTTACCAACCTCGAGCGCGGTGCCGGCGGCGAGGTGCAGCTGACCGACGCGATGGCGCGGATGATCGGCGAGGCACCGTTTCACGGAGTACGCTTTTCGGGCCGGCGGTTCGACTGCGGCGACAAGGTCGGATTTCTCGAGGCACAGATTGCCTTTGCCTTGAAAAGACCGGATCTTGGTCCCATGGTGCGAGCGTTTCTCCCTCGCTACTGCGAACTCTGACCCTCGTTCCGCCGCGCGCTCGCATGACATTCTCGCACCGCTTCGACCCGTCCGTACTGCGCGAATACGATATTCGCGGCATCGTCGGCGAAACCCTCCGCCCCGCCGATGCTTTCGCTGTCGGGCGTGCCTTCGGCAGCCTTGTCGCCCGTGCCGGGGGAACGCGCATTGCCGTCGGCTACGATGGACGACTTTCCTCGCCCTCGCTCGAGATGCCGCTCGTCGAAGGGCTCAAACAGTCTGGCATCACCGTACTGCGCATCGGACGCGGACCGACGCCGATGCTTTACTACGCTGCTGCCCGCGAAGCAGCGGACGGCGCGGCCATGGTGACAGGCAGCCACAACCCGCCTGATCACAACGGGTTCAAGATGGTACTCGGCGGTAAGCCGTTCTACGGCGAGGCGATCCGCAAGCTCGGCCGGATCGCCGAAACGGGAACCCTCGTGACGGCCGTGGGTGATGAATGCAGGCTCGACATCACCGACTCCTATGTCGGACGAGTGGTGCAGGACTGGGATGGTGGTGCCCGCGCTCTCTCGGTCGTGTGGGACAACGGCAACGGTGCCGCGGGCGAGGTATTGGAGCGGTTGACCGGGCGCCTCTCGGGCCGGCACGTGCTGCTCAACGGCACGATCGATGGGCATTTTCCCGCGCATCATCCGGATCCGACGGTGCCAAAGAATCTGGAACAGCTCATCGCCGAGGTGCGGAGCCAGCACGCCGATCTCGGCATTGCCTTCGACGGCGATGCCGATCGCATCGGCGTCGTGGACGACACGGGTGCCATCCTGTTCGGGGATCAGCTCATGGTACTGCTTGCCCGCGATGTCCTGAGCCGCAATCCGGGTGCTACGATCATCGCCGACGTCAAGGCAAGCCAAGTGCTGTTTGACGAGATTACCCGTGCCGGGGGCAACGCATTGATGTGGCGCACCGGACATTCGCTGATCAAAGCGAAGATGGCCGAGACGGGCGCACCGCTCGCCGGCGAGATGTCGGGGCACATCTTTTTTGCCGAACGCTGGTACGGCTTCGACGATGCGCTTTACGTAGCGGTCCGGCTGCTTGGCGTGCTGGCCCGTTGCGCCCAGCCGCTCTCGGAACTGCGTGCAGCACTCCCAAAGGCGGTGAACACGCCTGAACTTCGCTTCGCCTGTCCTGAAGAGCGCAAGTTCGCGGTCGTCGCCGAAGTGGCTGCACGACTGAAGGCGCGGGGCACACGCCTCAACGATATCGATGGTGTGCGCGTCGCAACGGCGGACGGCTGGTGGCTGCTTCGCGCCTCGAACACGCAGGCGGTGCTGGTCGCCCGCGCCGAGGCCCGCGACGCAGCCGGGCTGGAACGACTGAAGGCGGTGCTCGTCGCGGAACTCGCGGCTTCGGGTGTTACGGCACCGGACTTCGCGGCAGCCGCGGCACACTGATCGTCGGCGTCGCGCGATGGCCGGGCTCGATCTTTCCGTCATCGGCAATGGCACAATCGCTTCTCTGATCGCGCCCGACGGCCGGCATGTTTGGTTTTGCTTCCCGAGACTCGATGCCGATCCTGTTTTTCATGCCCTGCTGGGTGGGCCGCGCCCGGAACGGGGCTTCATGCAGGCAAGTCTCCGCGGCCAGCGCGCGACGCGACAGTGTTATCTCGAAAACACCGCGATCGTTGCGACCGAACTCGAGGACACGACCGGGGGCAGGGTTCGGATCATCGATTTCTGCCCGCGCTTCCGTCGCTATGGCCGGATGTTCCGCCCTCCGATGATCGTGCGTCGGATCGAGCCGCTGGCCGGCCGGCCGCGCATCACGGCCTCGCTTCGCCCCAGCTTCGATTATGGGGCGGCGCTGCCTGCGCTCGTCATGGGCAGCAACCATCTCCGCTTCATCGGGCCGCACACCGTCCTGCGCCTCACCACCGACATGCCGCTCTCGCATGTTGTACACGAGGCGGAGCTGGTGCTGGACCGCCCCGTCAACTTCTTCCTTGGCGCCGACGAGTCGGTACCGGAAAATCCCGATACGCTTGCGCGCGTCTTTCTCGACGAAACGACGCAGTACTGGCAGGACTGGGTACGCGATCTCAACGTGCCCTTCGATTGGCAGGAGCCAGTGGTCCGCGCGGCGATTGCGCTCAAGCTTTGCAGCTACGACGACACGGGCGGGATTCTCGCCGCACTCACTACGTCGATCCCCGAGGCTCCCGGGTCGCAGCGTAACTGGGACTACCGCTTCTGCTGGCCACGCGATTCCTGGTTCACCGTCACGGCGCTCAACCGCCTCTCCGCTACGCGCACAATGGAAGGCTTCATGCGCTATCTGGTGAACACGGTTTTGAAGGAGGGCGATCCCGAAATCGCGCCGCTCTACCCGATGGCACCGGGCGTCGGTCTCGAGGAACGCATGATCGAGGCGCTTCCGGGATACGCGGGCAAGCGGCCGGTCCGGATCGGCAACGCCGCTGCCACGCAGCGCCAGAACGACGTTTATGGCGCGATCATCCTGAGTGCAGCGCAGATGTTCTGGGACCGCCGGCTGCCACGCCTTGGCGACCGTACACTCTATGAGGAATTGCGCCCGCTCGGGGCCGCCGCCGAGCGCATCGCGCTGGAGCCCGACGCCGGTCTTTGGGAATATCGCGGGCGCGCGCGTTGCCACACCTTCTCCGCCTCGATGTGCTGGGCGGGGTTGCACCGGCTAGGCGGCATCGCCGCTCTGCTCGGCATCGAGAGCGAGGCGCGTCGATGGTTCGAGCGCGCCGAGGCGGTACGCCGCGCCGTGCTGATGCGTGCGGGCAGCCAGGGATGGATTTCGGGTGCGCTCGATTGTGAGGTGCTCGATGCCTCGGTGCTTCTGTTGCCCGAGATCGGCTTCATGCGCGCCGAGGATCCGCGCTTCCTGGACACACTTCGCGAGGTCGAGCGGCGGCTCATCCGCAACGGCTTCGTCATGCGCTACGACGAGGCCGACGATTTCGGCCACCCCGAAACCGCCTTCCTCGTCTGCACCTTCTGGTACATCGATGCGCTCGCCGCGGTCGGCCGGCGCGAGGAGGCCAGGGCCTTATTCGAGAACGTGCTCGCGCATCGCAATCATGTCGGCCTCTTGTCCGAGGATATCGATCCCGAAACCGGCGTGCTCTGGGGCAATTTCCCGCAGAGCTATTCGCAGGTCGGACTGATTCTGTCTGCGATGCGGCTTTCGCGGAGCTGGGAAGAGGGGTTGCGCGCGCCACCCCGACCGACTTCAGTGCCTTCCTTCCGCGGCCCTTAGCGCCGACTCGACGTATTCCGGAACACTGCGGTAGACCCAGAGCCAGTTCGCTACGAACAAGAGGCTCGTCAGCACGAACACCCAGCGCAGACCGAAAATCGCGGCGATGCCGCCACCGGTCATCGGTCCTAACGAGTTTCCGAAGAACGTGGCCGAGGCCGTCATCCCATAGACAGTGCCGCGTTCGCTGCGCGCCACCATCCGGCCGACCAACGCGTTCGCGGTCGGCAGCAAGCCACCGATGAAGCAGCCCACGCCGAAGCGCTCGAGCAGGAACAGCCAGTAGCTATGGGCGAAAGCCTGCGGCAGGCTTGCGAGCGCCGCCCCGGCGAGGCAGATCAGCAGTACCCGCCGGTAGCCGATCACGTCGCTGCGCTTGCCGAGAAAGGGGGAGGCGATCACGTCGGCAAGGCCGGTGATCGAGAAGGCAATGCCCGCCAGCAACGCCACTGTCGCAGTCTTGCCGATCAACGCCTGCACGAAGAGGGTCACCACGGGCTGCACCGTAGTGACGCCGAACTGCGCAAGCAGGAGGACGAGGAAGAGGGCGCCAAGCGCTGGCGAGCGCACCAGCATCGTGACGTTCGAGAGAACAGAGCGTTTGCGCCCCACGTGGCGGGGCGGTGTGAAGGATTCGTGCACGAAGCGGGCAACCAGGATGAGGGCGGCGAAGGTGATCGCGGCGGTCGTGTAGAACGGAACCCGGTAGCTTCCGGTGGCATCCGCGATTGCGCCTCCGAGAACGGGACCGACCAGGCTCCCGACGAGCTGGCCGGTGCTCAGCCAGCCGAGGGCATAGCCAAGACGGAGCTCGGGCACCTGGCTTGCAACGAGCGCGATCGCGGAGGCCGAAAAGCCGGCAAAGGCACCCATCAGACAGCGGGCGGCGAAGAACTGCCAGACGTTTTGCGAGATTCCCATCAGCACGGTGAAGAAGCCGATCGCGACGCTTGAGCGGAGCAGCATCAGCTTGCGCCCCTTGCGATCGGAGAGCCGGCCCCAGAAGGGTGAAACGAAGGCGGCGACGAAGGAGGTGATGCCGGTGAGGATGCCCGCCCACAAATCGATCGCGCTCGCGTTCTTCACGCCGAGATCAGGCAAGAAGAGCGGCACGATCGGGGTGAGGATGCTGAAGGAGAGCGTCATCACGAACTGGATGCCGACCATCCACCACATCGTTGCCTGCCAGCCCGGAGGCGCGTCCTCCTCCGTCGGGGCCGTTCGTTCAGCGGCGTCGTTGCGCTCCTCGTCCATCCCGGGTTTTCGTCCCGCTCCTCAGGGGCCGCAGCTTTCGACCGAACGCGCGCCCTGTAAAGCCGCCGGGCGAGGCGCACTACCGGCGGCAAGATAGGCGCTCTATCCTCAGCGGGTGCTGCTCTTTCTTTACGGATCGCTCTCAGACCGACGCGCTCTTGCCCGTCATAGCGGAGCAGCCTCCCTGCCGCTTCGCCGCCGCCCGGCGCGGCTTATGGGTTTCGCCCGTGTTCCGGCGCGCGAGAGCGGGCTTGCCACACTCGTTCCCGCACGCACGGCCGAGGTCGAAGGTGTGCTGCTTCCTCTCGGGGGCGCAACGCTGCGGCGGCTGATCGCCTATGAAGGAGCGGGTTGGCGCCTGACCAGGGTGCGCCCGATCGGTCCGCGCGGGCGCGTCCTGGCCTACGCATTCATCGCTCCGGCGCGTGCGCGCCGCACTGTCAACAAGAGGAGCCGACCATGCTGCAAACCCCGCCCGCCGCACCCGGCATGCGAGAGGAGGAAATCGATACGCCGGCGTTGCTGATCGATCTCGATGTGTTCGAGGCCAATCTCGATCGCATGGCAGCGCTGCTTGCGCCGACGAAGGCGCGGCTTCGAGCGCACGCCAAAACGCACAAATCGCCGGTGATCGCGCACCTGCAGATGCGGCGCGGTGCCGTCGGGCAGTGCGTGCAGAAGGTCGCCGAGGCCGAGGCACTCGCCTGGGGCGGGGTGCCGGACATCCTCGTTAGCAACGAGGTCGTCGGGCTGCGCAAGCTCGAGCGGCTTGCGGCGCTTGCCCCGCTCGCGGAAATCAGCGTCTGCGCGGACGACGAATCCGAGGTTGCAACGATCGAGGACGTTGCGGCGGCGGCGCGGACGCGCCTTCGTGTGCTGGTTGAGATCGATGTCGGAGCCGGCCGCTGCGGCGTCTCACCCGGGCCCGAGGCCGTAGCGCTGGCGCGGCGGATCGCCGCCTCACGGCATCTTCGGTTCGGTGGCCTGCAAGCCTATCACGGCAGCGCCCAGCACATCCGCCGCGAGAGTGAGCGCAAGGCAGCGATCGATTCGGCGATCGGCCACACGCGCCGCACGGTTGAGCAACTACGCCAGCACGGGCTCGAATGCCCGATCGTCGGAGGTGCCGGGACCGGCAGCTTTCTCTTCGAGGCGGCCTCCGGGGTTTTCACCGAGATCCAGGCCGGCAGCTACTGCTTCATGGATGCGGACTATGCGAAAAACCTCGACGACTCCGGCGCGCCAGTCTCAACCTTCCACCAGTCGCTGTTCGTGCTGGCAACCGTGATGAGTCGGCCGCGCGCTGGCGTTGCCGTTGTCGATGCGGGGCATAAGGCGGTGGCCGTGGACTCGGGCCTGCCGCTGGTCTGGCGGCACCCGGAGATCCTCTATGTCGGTGCCTCCGACGAGCACGGCAAGCTCGCCCTCGGCGCCCGCGTCGTGCCGCCGGCACTCGGCCAGAAGCTCCGCCTCGTGCCCGGGCATTGCGATCCCACGGTCGATCGCCACGACTGGTATGTCGGCGTCCGCGGCGGGCGGGTGGAATGCCTCTGGCCGATCTCCGCCCGCGGCGGCTTTTCCTGAACCACCGGGCGGCCCCGTAATGGCTAGTACAGCGTTTCCATGGAACGACTCCTATCAGGCTGGCTGCCTTTGCCACCCTATTCGCCAGAGCTGAACCCGATGGAGAACGTCTGGGAGTACCTGCGCGCCAACAAGCTCTGTGCCCTGGTCTGGGACAGCTACGAGGCAATCGTCAACGCCTGCAAGAGCGCCTGGACTTCCCTCATCATAGACCCAAACCGCATCCGCTCGATCGGCTCCCGCAAGTGGGCACGTGTCAGGCTTTAGGCAGGTTGGTATTACACTGCGGCGCGTTGGGGGAATGCCCGGTTCAATCGTCTCAGAGCCTGGTCAGATTGTCGATGAGTCTTGGATTTCTTACCTCACGCACCCTGCCCCAACGCGCGCTGCATGAGTTCCTTGAGCCGCGCAGCCCCGCCAACGACCTCGGGATCGATGGAAAGCAGCTTTTCCCACGCGGCCAGTGCGCCGGCCCAGTCCCCCCGGGCCTCGGCCACGTAGGAGAGGGTCTCGAGGGCCGTGAAATGGTCCGGATCAAGAGTGAGTGCATGGGCGACGTCGTCGATTGCCGCCGTGGTGTCGCCAGCGCGGAAGTGCGCGACCGCGCGATCGCTCCAGGCCTCCGCGAGGGTCGGTTGCAGGACCGTCGCAGCGGCGAAGTCCCGCTCCGCTTCGTGAGGTGCATGCGCGCCTAGCGCCCGCGCCCCGCTTTCCAGCAGCAGGCGCACCGCGGGACTCGCCTCACCAAGCCAGGCAGCTGCGATCCGCCGCTCCAGTCGATCCGCCGCCGCCCTGTCGGGCGCGGCCTTCAGGGCGGCGAGCAGGTTGGCAAGGTCGTTCCCCAACCCCGGCCCTTGTGCATAGGCCGGCAACGCAACCAGCAGCACGAGCAGCAGACCACGCATGGCACATGCTCGCGCTCCTTGCCCGCAAAGAGCAAGAATTCCCTCTCGGCACCCACAGGATCCCGCCGGAGGCGGGTGCCCGGACGGTCAGGCCGCCTGCTCCAGGCGACGGCGAAGCGCGAAGACGACCGCCTCGAACATCGCGGCATCGAGGCGGCCGGTGTTCGTGTTGTAACGCGAGACGTGGTAGCTGTCGGCGATGAGCAACCCGTCCGGCAGCTCGTGGATCGCACCGTGGCGGAAGCGCACTCGGCCGAGTGGCATACCTGCGGCGCGCAGGACCGCGGTATGCGCAACCACCCCAAGCGCGAGCACGGCGCGCAGCTTCGTCATCGCCTGCAGCTCGGCCAGCAGGAACCGGTTGCAGGTCTTCACCTCCTCGGGGGTAGGAAGATTGGCGGGCGGCACGCACCGCACGGCGTTCGAGATGCGGCAGTTCCTGAGACGAAGTCCGTCATGTGCGGCCTCGCCATAGCGGCCGGCGGCAAGATCGAGTCGGAGCAGCGTGTCGTAGAGAAGCCGTCCGGCGTAATCGCCGGTAAAGGGTCGGCCGGTCCGGTTGGCCCCCCCGAGCCCCGGCGCCAGTCCCACGATCAGGATCTCGGCATCGAGCGACCCGAACGCGGGCACCGGTGCGTTATGCCAGTCCGGATGGGCAGCCCGGTTTTCGAAGCGATACGCTGCGAGCCGTGGACAGAGCGGGCAGTCCGCTACCGGTTCCTCGAGCGCCGGCATCAGGCGTTGTCGGATGCTTCGGCGTAGGGTTCGGCCGGAGTCGGACGTGCCGGCCGCGCTCGCGGTTCCGTCTGGCGGCGGGTGAACTCCGGGGCGATGTCGGCAAGATCGAGGAACTGGTCCGCCTGGCGGCGTAACTCGTCGGCCACCATCTGCGGGCTCGTGCGGATGGTGGAGACCACCGAGACTCGGACACCGTGCCGCTGGACGGCCTCGACCAAGCGGCGAAAATCGGCGTCCCCGCTGAACAGAACCGCGTGGTCGATCCGTGGCGCCAGCTCCAGCATGTCCACCGCAAGCTCGATGTCCATATTGCCCTTGACGCGCCGTCGTCCGGCGGCGTCCGTGTACTCCTTCGCCGGCTTGGTGACGAGCGTATAGCCGTTATAGGAAAGCCAATCCGTCAGCGGCTTGAGAGGGGAGTATTCCTCCGTCTCGAGCAGGGCGGAATAATAGTAGGCGCGCAGAACATGCGCCTGGCGGCGGAAGAATTCGAGCAGATTCCGATAATCGACGTCGAACCCGAGATTGCGCGATGCGGAGTAGAGATTGGCCCCATCGATAAAGAGAACGGTGCGCTCGGTGGCTAGAAAATGCATAATGCAACCTCGTCGGTAGTCTCTATGGCAACTGGCACGGCCGCACGGCTCGTCCGAGGGGGTCGGACCGGCCGGAACTGTGCGAAATCGTGCCAGTGCGGTAATCGTGACGCGAAATCGTGTCAAGCAAATGTCACAGGCGGAGCGAACGGCGATCCTGGTGGCGATCGGGGCCAATCTGCCCGGCCCGGGCGGGGCGTCGCCGCTTGCCAACTGCCGCACCGCGGCTGCAGCGCTGGACGCGCTGCCCGACCTCAGGCTCGCCGCGCTCTCCCGCTGGTGGCTGAGCGCGCCCATCCCACCCTCCGACCAGCCCGACTACGTGAACGGCGTGGCCCGGTTAGCCGGCAGGGCACAGCCGGACGCGCTGCTTGCGGCCCTCCACGCGCTCGAGCGCGAGGCGGGGCGCCGGCGGGGCGGGCAGGGACAGGGGGTGCGCAGCGAAGCGGACCACTGGGCAGGGCCGGGGGTGAGAAAGGCCGCGCGGCCGCTCGATCTCGATATCATCGCCATGGGCAACCTGCTGCGGGACGCGCCCGATCCGGTCCTGCCGCATCCCCGCGCCCACCTCCGGGCCTTTGTCCTTGCGCCACTCGCCGAGGTCGCTCCCGGATGGGTGCACCCCCGGCTCGGCCAGACCGTCGAGGCGCTCCTGGCCGAGCTTTCCGCTCAGCGCCTCCGTCCGCTCGTCATCACCCATGATTCGGCTTGCGAGAGGTAATGTACTGACCTATCTACCTCGTATTCTGGAAAAGTGTTTCGGAGGTCTTTGCGGATGGCGCGCGTCACGGTCGAGGATTGTGTCCTGAAGGTGCCGAACCGGTTCGATCTGGTGATGCTGTCCGCACAGCGGGCGCGCAACTTGAGCCGCGGTGAGGCGCCGACGCTCGAACGCGACAATGACAAGAATCCGGTCCTGGCCCTGCGCGAGATCGCGGAGGGGACGGTCGAGCTGCCGCACATCTGGCAAGATTTGGTGAAGTCCGTCTCGCGCGTTCCGGAACCCGAGCCGGCCGACGAGGAGGTCATGGACCTGATCCCGACGGATCAGAATATCTTCGGGCTGCAAGACATGAGCGCCGAGGAAGAAACGGGCGGCCTGCCTGCCGAGGGGGGGGAGCTTGCGCCCGAGGATCTGGAGGCGGCGATCGAGGCGGAGCTTGCCGGCCGCCCTCGCCACTAATGTCCGCTCGGAGGAATGTGTGGCCTCCGGAGCAACCTCTCGCCATCGCGCCGATCGGGCACCGGGGGGAAATCCGGTCGGCCGGCGTGCCGTGAAAGCTAGCCAGAGGGCGCGATGACCGCCGGCGCCCGCGGGTCTCCCTTCGGGGTGATCGCGCGCGCCCCCGAGGGCCTCGGCGCCTCCGCCCCTTCCCGCCCGCGTGTTGTCCGCCAGTTCGAGCTGACGGAAAAAATCCTCGCATACGATCCGAAGGCGAACACCGCCCTGATCGACGCGGCCTATGTGGTAGCCATGAAGGCGCACGGGCTGCAAACCCGCGAGAGCGGTGATCCCTTCATCACCCATCCGCTTGCCGTCGCTGATATCCTGGCCGGCTATCGGCTTGACGTTGCGAGCATCGCGACCGCGCTGCTGCACGACGTCGTCGAGGACACCTCGGTCGGACTTGCCGAGATCGCAGAGCGCTTCGGTGCCGAGATTGCCTCCCTCGTCGATGGCGTCACGAAACTCTCCCGCCTTGCACTTCCCTCCCAGGAGGCACGCGAGGCGGAGAATTTCCGCAAGCTCGTTCTCGCACTTAGCAAGGATATCCGCGTCCTTCTCGTGAAACTGGCTGACCGGCTTCACAACATGCGCACCCTCGCCTTCGTGCAAGACCCGGAACGGCGGCAGCGCGTGGCGCGTGAAACGATGGAGATCTACGCGCCGCTCGCCGAACGGATCGGCATGGATTCGATGAAGGGGGAGCTGCAGACGCTTGCCTTCCGCGAACTCCAGCCGGAGGCCTATCAGAGCGTGCAGACACGGCTCAACCTGCTGCGCGGCCAGGGCGAGGACCTGATCGAGGAGGTGCGCGCCGCCCTCGCGCGGGTCTGCACCGAAGCGAGCATTGCCGTGCTCGAGGTGACCGGGCGGGAGAAGTCGCCGTTTTCCATCTGGGAGAAGATGCGAAAGCGAAACATCGAACTCGACAAGCTCTCGGACATCATGGCCTTCCGCATCGTCGTTCCCACGCGCGAGGAATGCTATGGCGCGCTCGGGGCAGTGCATGCCGCCTATCCGGTGATCGCCGACCGCTTCAAGGACTACATCTCGACGCCAAAGGCGAACGGCTACCAGAGCCTGCACACCGGCGTCACGCTGCGCCAGCCGCGCAACCAGAAGATCGAGGTGCAGATCCGAACGCGGGCCATGCACGAGGTGGCCGAGGCGGGTGTGGCGGCACACTGGCTCTACAAGGAAGGACGGGCCCCGTCGGAGGATATCGAACGCTTCCGCTGGGTCCAGGATCTCCTCGAGATCCTGGAGAACTCGAGCGCGCCCGACGAGTTCCTCGAGAACACCAAACTCGAGCTCTACGAGGACCAGGTCTTCTGCTTCACCCCGAAAGGCAAGCTGATTCAGCTCCCGCGTGGTGCAACGCCGGTCGATTTCGCCTACGCCGTGCACAGCCAGGTTGGTGATTCCTGCGTCGGCGCCAAAGTGAACGGGCAGCTCAAGCCGCTGCGCCACGTGCTGCAGAACGGCGACCAGGTCGAGATCATGACCGCGCGCGGCGGCACCCCCTCGCCGCAATGGGACCGCTTCGTCGTCACCGGCAAGGCCCGCGCGCGCATCCGCCGCTTCGTCCACCAGCAGGAGCGCCAGAAATATCTCGACGAAGGACGGGCGGCACTGGCCAAGGCATTCCGCCAGGACGGTCTGGACGGAGCTGAAAAAGTGCTGGAGGGCACGCTCAAGACCCTCAAGCTGACCAGCCTGGACGATCTCTACATCGCGGTCGGCAACGGCAACGTCGGCCCGCGCGACGTGGTGCATGCGGCCTATCCCGAGCTCCGGCCCAACGCGCGTGCGCCGCGCCTTTTGCCTGAACTTCCCAGACGCTCGCCATCCCGCTCGCGCACCCCCGATGCCGCGATGCCGATTCGTGGGCTGATCGGTGGCATGGTGGTGCACTATGCCGGCTGTTGCCATCCGCTGCCTGGAGACCCGATCGTCGGTATCATCACCACCGGCAAGGGCGTCACCATCCACATGATGGGCTGCCAGACGCTCGAAGCCTTCGCCGCCACCCCGGAGCGCTTCATCGAGGTCGAGTGGGACTCCGAGGTGCTCGGGAAGGCAAAGGCAGGCGCTGCCCACACCGGCCGGATCAACGTGATCGCGGGCAATGACCCGGGCCTGCTGGCAACGCTCGCCAATACCGTCGCCAAGCATGAAGGAACCCTCGCGAACCTCAGGATCGTCAATCGCCAACAGGATTTCTCCGAGATCCTGCTGGATATCGAGGTGCGTGATCTCGGCCACCTCTCGAACGTGATCGCGGGCCTGCGCGCCGCTCCCGGCGTCACCGAGGTGGGCCGCGCGCGGAATTGAGGCGGCCTCGTGATCCTCGGCATCGGATCAGACATCTGTGACACGCGCCGCATCGAGGCGGTGATGGCCCGCTATGGCGAACGCTTCCTCGAACGCGTCTTCACCGCGGTCGAGCGGCAGCGCGCGGCCCGCCGCGCGCCGTGCCTCCAGGCCCCGACCTTTGCACGCCGCTTCGCCGCCAAGGAGGCAGCGGCTAAAGCTCTCGGCACCGGATTCCGCCGCGGGGTCTTCATGTCCGACATCGGCGTCGTGAACCAGCCGGGCGGGCAGCCCACCCTCTGCATGATCGGCGGGGCGGCGGCAAGGCTTGCCGAGATCACGCCCCCCGGCATGCGCCCGATGATCGCACTTTCGATCACAGACGACTACCCCTACGCGTTTGCAATGGTGGTGATCTCTGCGGTTGCCGCGGATCCGTTCGCTTGACAGGGCACGCCCGGATGGGCTTGATCCGCACCGATCTCGGGTTTGGGACAACCGTACGCGATGGCCTCCACCAAGGCGAAAAGCAAGAGTAGGCCCGGGGGGTTGCTCGACAGCGTCAAGACGCTCGTTTATGCGGGGCTGATCGCAATCGGGATCCGCACCTTCCTGCTCGAACCGTTCAACATTCCCTCCGGCAGCATGATCCCGACGCTCCTGGTGGGCGATTATCTCTTCGTGGAAAAATTCAGCTACGGCTACTCGCGCTATTCCTTCCCGTTCTCCCCACCGCTCTTCTCTGGGCGCATCCTCGGTTCGCTACCCAAGCGCGGCGACGTCGCCGTGTTCGCGCTGCCGCGCGATCCCTCGATCGACTATATCAAGCGCATCGTCGGGCTGCCAGGCGATACGATCCAGGTAATCCACAGCCGCCTCTTCATCGATGGCAAGGAGGTGCCGCGCCGCCGCGACGGAACCTACACGATGACCGGCCAGGGGCCGCCGATCGTGATGCGCCGTTACATCGAAACCCTTCCGGGCGGCGTGAAGCACTTCATCCTCCAGGAATCGAACAACGGGCCGCTCGACAACACCGGAATTTACAAGGTGCCGCCGGGCTTCGTCTTTGCCATGGGCGACAACCGCGACGACAGCGAGGACAGCCGCGTGCTGAGCGCTGTCGGCTACATCCCGCTGGAAAACCTGATCGGGCGGGCCGAGCTCATCTTCTTCTCGATCAATGCGACCGCGCCGTGGTGGGAGTTCTGGCAGTGGCCGTTCGAGATCCGCTGGGGCCGGCTGTTCACGGTCATTCATTAGTGTCCCGATTCCTTAGTTCATCCGGAGCTTGGAAATAACTCGAAAGATTTGCGGGCGCAGGCAGAGCGGCGCCGAACGTGGACCAGTAACGCTGCGCCGCCCGCCGTGGTGAGGATGCCGGTCGTGCTTGAGCCCGCCTCTCGCGAGGCAGCGGAGCGCCTGCTCGGTTACCGCTTCGCAAATCCCGACATCCTGCGCGAGGCGTTGACGCACCGCTCCGCGGCCCGCAGCAGAACGTCGAACGAGCGGTTGGAATTCGTGGGCGACCGCGTGCTCGGCCTTCTGATCGCCGAATGGCTGATCGAGCGCTTTCCAGCTGAGCACGAGGGCGCGCTCGGGGCACGCCTGGCGGCTCTCGTCTCGCGGCCCGTCCTCGCGCGGATCGCCGCGACGGAGGGTGTGGCGCGGGTGCTCGATGTGGCGCCGGCCGAGGCTAAAGTCGGGGTGAAGCGCCGCGCAACGGTGCTCGCCGATGCACTGGAGGCGGTCATCGGCGCGCTCTTCCTCGATGGCGGCCTCGATCCGGCGCGACGCTTCGTTCGCCGCATTTTCGAGGCGGAGGTCGCGGCACAATCCCGCCCGCCGAAAGACGACAAGGCGAGGTTACAGGAATGGGCGCTGGCCCGCGGACTCGGCCTGCCCCGCTATGCGCTGGTCGAGCAGACCGGCCCGCCGCACGCCCCAGCTTTCCTGATGACGGTGACGCTCGACGGAGAGAGCGGTACGGGGCGCGCCGGCACCAAGCGCGAGGCGGAGCGGCTGGCCGCGGTCGATCTGCTCTCACGCCTTGACTAGGGCGCGTCGTCAACTAAGCCAGATGGTGCTGGCGGCCAGATGAATAGCGGCGAGGAAGTTGCGAGCGGTCTTGTCGTAGCGGGTGGCGATCGCCCGGAACTGCTTGAGTTTGGCGAAGAAGTTCTCAATCAGGTGGCGTGCCTTGTAGAGATGCCGATCGAAACATGCCGGTGCCAGCCATGCCGGGAGCGGGTCTCGTTGTGATCGAGGCCGAGTTCGTCCCTGGCGGTTTCGAAGCTGTGGCGAGTAGGCCGGAGGAATCGCACCTCCGGCCTCTCTCAGAACGGTGCGGGAACCTCTCGATTCACACCGCTCCCATCAGGCAAACGCACCCACCGTCCCGTTTTGCCAATGTACGAACAGATAGGGCTGCTCCTCTGCCACCTTTTCGAGGAAGAGGCTGGCCCGTGTCTTGTGCCTTTTGAGCCGCCGGTACTTTCGCATTGCCCAGGCCACCAACGTCTTGTTGAAGTGTCGGAAGACCGGATACATCGCCGAGGGATAGAACCTCCCATAGTATGCCACCCAGCCCCGCAGGACGGGGTTGTGCAGCCGGGAAATGTCCCCCAGGCTCAGTTCCGTGCGATTTCGGTAGTTCCGCTTGCGCGTGGCTTCCCGCATGGATTTCAGAGCTTTCGGACTGGCCGCCGGGGTGAAGCTTACAAACAGACTATTTCGTTTGCGGTTCTTCACGACACGCGGCCGAAAAGTGTACCCGAGGAAGTCAAACTTCGTGTTCGGGTGCTTTTCCTTACGACTCCCGTCCTTGCAGTAAACAACTTGCGTCTTGTCCGGATGCATTTCGAGGCCACACGCCGCAAGCCGATCCTTGAGCGCCGCCATGATGGCCAGCGCCTCCGTCTCCGTCTTGCAGTGTATCAGTCCATCGTCTGCATAGCGGCACCAGGGTATGCCCGGGAATGTTCGCGTCATCCAGGCATCAAACACGTAATGCATGAAGAGATTGGCCAGGACAGGGCTGACAACACCGCCCTGCGGGGTTCCCTTGGCCCGATCGACCAAAGTTCCGTCCGCTTGTTGCAGAGGTGCCGTCAGCCATCGCCCGATGTAGAGCC
>JAKAWQ010000135.1 GCA_021816925.1 Pseudomonadota bacterium | reverse complement strand
CGCTCGGGCCGCGCGACTATGTCGTGTCCGCCGACGAAAAGACCAGCATTCAGGCCCGCCGGCGCAAGCACCTCACCCTGCCGCCCAAGCCCGGCCGACCCGTCTACGTCGAACACGAGTACGCGCGCGCCGGCGCCTGGATCTATCTCGCCGCTTGGGATGTTCATCGCGCCAAGCTGTTCGGCCGCGGCGAGAAGAAAACCGGCATCGCTCCCTTCGAGCGTCTTGTCGAGCAGGTCATGCAACATGCGCCAGGCGAATGAGATCCTGCGCAAGGCTTCGGCGTATTTTGCGATGGCGGAGCTCGACCGCCGGCCGGGTGATTGCGGCGCAAGCCAAGCGCCGCCGGCGGGTCGAGTTCCTCGGCTTCATGAATCGTGTCGTCGCCGCCTTTCCGGACCGCGAGCTGCACGCCATTCTCGACAACCTCAACACCCATAAGAGGAACGAGAGTTGGCTCAAAACGCACCCGAAGGTACAATTTCACTTCACGCCCACCCGTTCCTCCTGGCCCAACCAGGTGGAGAGCTGGTTCTCGATCCTGCAAGGCCAATCCCTGAGCGGGGCCTCGGTCACCCACCTCTCGCAACTGCAGAAACACATCGATGCCTTCATTGGCGCGTACAACCAGACCGCTCAGCCCTTCGTCTGGACTAAGAAAAAAATCTACCAGCGTCGGTTCAAGAACCGGCGTATCACTCAAGTATGAGTCAGGGTACTAGCGGTCGGGTCTGGACAAGCCCGTGAGGCAAGCCCGGCACCGCCATGCGATCACTCCTCGAAATTGTCCGCGACCAGCCGGTCGAGCAGCCTGACGCCGAACGCGCTCGCTCCCTTCGGCACCAGGGCTGCGTCCTTCGTTGCCCAGGCGGTTCCGGCGATATCAAGGTGCACCCACGGTTTTCCGTTGACGAAGCGCTGCAGGAACTGCGCCGCCGTGATCGAGCTCCCAGGCCGGCCGGTCACGTTCTTCATGTCCGCGATCTCGGAGCGCAGCTGCTTGTCGTAAGCCTCCGCCAGCGGCATCCGCCACACCAGCTCGCCCGACTCCTGCCCGGCCTTGCGGAGCCTCTCGGCCAGCGCATCGTCGTTGCTGAACAGGCCCGCATGCTCGTGGCCGAGGCCGACGATGATCGCGCCGGTGAGGGTCGCGAGATCGATCATGCACTGCGGTTCGAACCGGTCCTGGCAGTACCAGAGAACGTCGGCCAGTACGAGCCTTCCTTCGGCGTCCGTGTTGATCACCTCAACGGTCTGGCCGGACGCCGTCTTCACCACGTCGCCCGGCCGCTGCGCCCTGCCGGACGGCATGTTCTCGACCAGCCCCACCAAGCCGACCGCGTCGGTCCTCGCCTTGCGCGCGGCAAGCGCGCTCATCAGCCCGATCACCGTGCCGGCGCCGGCCATGTCCCACTTCATGTCCTCCATCCCGGCCGCCGGCTTGATGGAGATTCCTCCGGTGTCGAAGGTCACGCCCTTGCCGATGAACGCCACCGGCTTCTTCTTCCGCCGCCCGCCGGTCGCGCCGTGCCATTGCAGCACCACCATCCTGGGTTCGTTGGCGCTTCCCTGTGCAACGCCGAGCAGCGCCCCGAAGCCGAGCTTGCGCAGTTCCTTCGGACCGAACACTTCAACCTTGAGGCCAAGCCGATCGAGCGGCGTGCACCGCTCCGCCAGTTCCGCCGGGCAAAGCACGTTCGGAGGCTCACTCACGAGATCCCGCGTCAGGAACACACCTTCCGCGAGCGCGCGCATCGGTTCGTGCGCCGCGCGTGCCTTGGCCGGCTCCGCGCTCAGAACGGAGAGCTTCCTGAAGCGCGGCTTCTCATCCGGCTTTTCGCGCGTCCGGTAGCGATCGAAACGGTAGCTGCGCAAAACGGCGCCGTGCGCCGCCGCCGCCGCAAGCTCGGGCGCGAGCGCGTCCGCCGCGAGCGCCGCCTCTTCCTCGCGGCCGAGCATGGCCGCTGCCGTTCCCCCCGCCTCTTCGGTGGCAAGCCGCGTCCGCTCCGCCGCCTTGCCGACTCCGACCGCAACCACGCGCGAGAGCCCCGCGCCCGGCGCGAGGATCGTTGCGCTCTGCCCCTTCTTGCCCGTGAATTCCGCAACTTTGAACGCGCGCCCGATCGCGCCGCCCGTTGCCTTGTCGGCCTGCTGCCAAATCCCCGAGGAGCTTTCCTCTTCGCCGATCATCAGGACGAGCCCGCCGGAGCGCGGCAGCTCCGGCCTCGCAAAGCCGATCTCCAGCATGAAACGCTGCTCCCTTCGCTGCGCGCGCACCGACTGTAGCAGCGTCCCTCCGGTTTGCCATTCCCATCCCCCGTCGCTATCAGACGCCGCATGGATCCAAGAGACGATCAGGCGCTGCTCTGCCTCGCGGCAAAGCTGGCGCGTCGCGCGGCCGAAGTGATCATGCAGATCCGCGAGCAGGGTTTTGCCGTGGCGCGCAAGTCTGACGCCTCGCCGGTTACTGCCGCCGATCACGCCGCCGAGGCGCTGATCGTGGCCGGCCTTCGCGCGGCCACGCCCGAAATTCCCGTGGTCGCCGAGGAAGAAGTGACGGGCGGGCGGCTCACCGCCGCCGGCCCCGTCTTCTGGCTCGTCGATCCGCTCGACGGCACGCGTGAATTTGCAGCCGGGCGCGATGAATTCGCCGTCAATGTGGGCTTGGTGCGCGACGGTCGCCCGGTGCTTGGCGCCGTTGCCCTGCCGGCGAGCGGGCAGGTCTATGGCGGCATCGTCGGCACCGGCGCCTGGCAGCAGGACCAAGAGGGCCGCAAGGAGCCGATCAACGCCCGCCCGCCGCCCGCCGCCGGCCTCGACGTGATGGCCTCGCGCCATTACGCGGGCGACCCGAAGCTCGCCGCCTGGCTCAAGGGCCGCGCGGTCGCCTCGGTCACCAATATCGGCTCGGCAATGAAATTCTGCCGCCTGGCGGAGGGCAAGGCCGATCTCTATCCGCGGCTCGGCCGCACCATGGAGTGGGATACCGCCGCCCCGCAGGCCGTGCTCGAGGCGGCGGGCGGCCACGTGACCACGTTCGAGGGCGCGCCGCTCCGCTACGGCAAGCCCGGATGGGAAAACCCGCCCTTCATCGGGTCGGGTAAAGAATAGGCCGATGCAGACCGAGCGGCTTCCGCCCGACGCCGAGGGAATCGCCCGCGCCGCGCTGCTGCTCCGCGCGGGCGCACTCGTCGCCTTCGCAACCGAGACCGTTTACGGGCTCGGCGCGGATGCCACGAACCCCGAAGCAGCGGCCGCGCTCTTTGCGGTGAAAGGGCGCCCGCGCTTCAATCCGCTGATCTGCCACTACGCTTGTGCGCAAGCCGCCTTCGCCGACGTCATCGCCGGCGCGCTCGCTGAGCGCCTTGCCGCGCAGTTCTGGCCAGGCCCGCTCACCCTCGTCCTGCCGCGGCGGGCGGAAAGCCGCGTCTCGCCGCTCGTCTCCGCCGGCCTGCCGAACCTCGCCGTCCGGGTTCCGGCGCCGGCAGCCGCGCGCGCCCTGCTCGCCGCGGCGGGCGTGCCGGTCGCCGCCCCTTCGGCCAATCCGTCCGGCCGCGTCAGCCCCACCACGGCCGAACATGTGCTGGCCGAATTGGCCGGGCGCATCACCGCGGTGCTCGATTGCGGCCCCGCAACACTCGGCGTCGAATCAACCGTGCTCGACCTTACCGGACCAGAGCCGCTCCTGCTCCGCCCCGGCGGCGTGACGGCGGAGGCGCTCGCCGGCATTGCCGGCCCGCTCAGCGCCGCCCCGGCGGACGCGGCGCCGCGCGCTCCCGGCATGCTTGCCTCGCACTATGCACCCCGCTTGCCGCTCAGGCTCGATGCGGCATGCGTCCGCGCCGACGAAGCGCTCCTCGCCTTCGGCCCCCCGCTCCCGGGCGCCGGCCTCACCTTCAACCTGAGTCGGCGCGGCGATCTCGCCGAGGCCGCTTCTCGTCTCTTCGCGGGCCTCCGCTTCCTGGATGCGGAAGCCCGCCGCCTCGGCCTTGCCCGCATCGCCGTCATGCCGGTGCCGGCCCGCGGCCTCGGCCTCGCGATCATCGATCGCCTGGCGCGCGCCGCCGCGCCCCGCTCCGCCGATGCAATGACGGAAGAGAGTCTCGCCGGATCCGCTTCCTTCGACCGGGCATGACACCGGGCTCCTGCCGCGTCGAACGGCGGGACCGACTGCGGTTCGTCCGTCGCGCGCTAAAGATTCCCGTCCAACCGCGGGCCCAGTGTGCGGCCGAATACCGCCAGCAGCCGAGCTTGCCAGCCCCCACGCTTGTAATGGAATGCGTAGCGCTGGATTTGCTCGAGATCGGGCGCTGTCAACGTAAGATGGCCCGTTGTCTTGTTGGTTCGCTTCTGCAAGCCGACGAGAAGGCCCTGCCATCCGCCATCCTTCTCCGTATCTGGGTCCTGATTCAGAAGCTCCTGCATTTCTTCGTGATTCAACGTAACATCCACGGCGCCCTCTCCCACCTGTTTCACCCGCTGCCGAGCGGTTTCGAGATAGGTTGGATCAATATCGATACCTATACCCCGCGCGCCAGCCAACCGAGCGGCAACCAACGTCGTGCCGGTCCCAACAAAGGGATCCAAGATAATACCGGGCTCTCTCCCGTGGAGGTAGATGCACCAGAGAGGCAGCTCCACCGGGAACGTGCTTGGGTGGTTGAACTTCTGCGCTTTACTCTTGACTGTCGAATACGGAATGAACCACGTGTCACCACGACATCTCAGATCGCGCTCATGCCCGCGGCGAGCAATATTGGACTTGTCCTGGAACGGAATGCCAATTGCCAAGCGGTCCAATTCCACGTTGTTGGGGAGCGTCAGGTGGAAGATGTGCTCATGGTTATGATGCACAAATCGTCGGCCACTTACGGGCTTGAAATGGCCGCGTGACTCGGTCTCCATTCCGATTGATTTGATCCAGGGTAACTGCTCAACCCGGTTGCAGTACGCTGTCCCCGCGCAACACGGCTTGGATGGCCTGGTGGGCGTCGGTTCCGGATTGAGCTGCGGTGCCGACCACTGACCTGACCCCGGCGAACAGGGCAGCGC
>JAKAWQ010000051.1 GCA_021816925.1 Pseudomonadota bacterium | reverse complement strand
CTTGCGCTTCAAGGTATCCAGACCAACAAAAACTTCGCTATCCTGGTCCACAGCTCGTCCTCGCTATGTGTGAGGCCCTACGCTGGCCACTCCAGCGCAACCCTCGCTCGTCACATACCGCAGGGACAAGCCACCCGCCCGGCCATGAACATACGGCCTAGTACGGCTGCCCGCGTGGCGTTAAGTCCGACAGGCTGCTAGCCTTTGCCGGCAGGCTCGATCCAGCCGATATTTCCATCAGGACGGCGATACACCACGTTGAGCTCGCCGTTTGCCGTGTTGCGGAACATCAAGACCTGCTGGTCGGCGAGATCGAGTTGCATCACGGCATCGCTCACCGAGAGGTGGGCGATCTCGGTTGCCGCTTCGGCGATCACGGTGGCAAAAGGCCCGCCTTCCGCGTTGCCGCCCGCAGTGGATGCCGTCGGCTCCTCCTGCGCGAGCACGTACTGGCGGGCCATTTCGGGCCGCTCCCGGTTGGCAAGGTCGCGGGCGTGCTCGTTGAGGCGCCGGCGGTAACGGCGCAGGCGCTTGGCGATGTGTTCTGCCGCGTCCTCGAACGCGGCGTGCGCGTCTTGCGCCTCACCCTCGGCCCTGAGGAGAAGGCCGCGACCGGCGTGCAGGTTGATATCGCAGGTGAAAAAGCTGCGCGCGCGGCCGAATGTGATCAAGGCTTCGAGCGCATGATCGAAATACTTGCGAGTGATATTGTTAAGATGGTCCGAGACGTGCGTACGCAATGCATCGGAGAGGTCGATCTGCTTGCCGGAGATCGTGATCTGCATGTCCTGCTCCTCGAAGCGCAATCGGCCTGGGCGGGCAGCCCTTGCTCATTCTGCCACGCCTCATTCTGCCACACAGGTTGAAGTCGCGGTCGCGGGTTGCCTTGCGATATCGAGTCCGACCTATCCTAGCCGGGCACCTCTTTCTCCCGGCGGCGCTGCTGGGAACCCGGGATTCGCAGAGCCTCCCGGTATTTGGCCACGGTTCGCCGCGCGATGTCCACACCCTCACTCTTGAGCGCCGCCGCGATCGCGTCATCCGACAGCACCGCTTCGGGCGGTTCCTCGTTCACCAGCGCACGGATCCGGCTCCTTACCGCCTCGGCACTGTGCGTCTGGCCGCCAGGTCCGCCGATCGCAACCGTGAAAAAGTACTTGAGCTCGAATATCCCACGAGGCGTTGCGATGTACTTGTTGACCGTCACCCTGCTGACGGTGCTTTCATGGAGTTCGACTGCTTCGGCGACCTCGCGCAGGATCAGTGGCCGAAGATGCGCAACGCCATGGCGGAAGAAGCCGGTCTGGCGGCGGACGATCTCTGTTGATACCCTGAGTATGGTGGTCGCCCGCTGCTCGAGCGAACGCACGAGCCAGTTGGCGGCGGCGAGTCTCTCGGACAGGAACGACCGCTCCGGGCCGTGCAGACTGCTGCTGATGCGCGCGTGATAGCCATGGTTGACGAGCACGCGCGGCAGCGTTTCCGGATTGAGTTCGAGCCGAAAACCGCCCGCCCCGTCCGGATGCATCAGGATGTCCGGCACGAGAGGGGCGAGCGGTGCGGCATCGAAACGGGTTCCCGGCTTCGGGTCGAGCCGGCGCAGTTCGGTGATCATCTCGGCGAGATCCTCGGCATCGACACCGCAGATCGCCATGAGCTGGCGCATCTCGCGCCGGGCAAGAAGATCGAGATGGTCGAGCAGCGCCCGCATCGCCGGATCGAGGCGATCGCGTTCGGCGAGCTGGGCGGCGAGGCACTCGGCCAGCGTGCGTGCAAAGCACCCCACGGGATCGAATTGCAGCATTCCCGCACGCACGCGCTCGACCTCGGCGAAGCTCGCACCGAGCGCCGTTGCCAGGCTCGCTGGGTCGACCGAAAGCCGTCCCGCCGGGTCGAGGAGCGCGATCAGGTGTGCGCCAATGAGGCGGTCGGCCGGCCGGGCGAAGGCAAATCGCAGCTGTTCGGAGAGGTGCTCCCGCAGGTTCTGGGGGCCCTCCGCGACGTTCTCGATCCCCCGTTCATCCGGGTCGAACGTGCCGTCACGGCCGGGCGCCCACTGCCCAACCCCGTCGGCCACGCTTCCCGCGTCATAGGTTTCGGCCGGTTCGGCATCGAGCGGGGTCGCATCGGGGGCCGGCAGCATTTCCGACCGGACGAGCGTCGCAGCATCCGTCTCCGCCGAGGGCAGAGGCTCGCGCTGGTCGGGCGCCGGCCGCTCGCGCGCGACCGCTTCGCTCCCCTCGTCGCGCTCCAGCAGAGGATTGCGTTCCAGCTCCTCCGAAACGAAGGTTGCAAGATCGAGATTGGAGAGTTGCAGCAGCTTGATCGCCTGGCGGAGCTGGGGCGTTATGACCAGTGCCGCGGATTGCCGGAGCTCGAGACGGGGACCGATCGCCATGGCGGAATGCTAGAGGCTGAACCTTTCCCCAAGGTAGAAGCGCCGCACATCCTCATGCGCCACCACCTCCTCCGGCAGGCCATGCATCAGCAACCGGCCCTCATGCAGGATATAGGCGCGATCGACGATCTCGAGGGTCTCGCGCACGTTGTGGTCGGTGATGAGGACGCCGATGCCGCGCAATTTCAGATGAGAAACGAGGTCGCGGATCTCGCTGAGCGCGATCGGGTCGATGCCGGCGAGCGGCTCATCGAGGAGGATGTAGCTTGGCTGGCTGGCGAGCGCCCGGGCGATTTCGACGCGACGCCGTTCACCCCCCGAGAGCGCGAGCGCGGGCGTGCGCCTCAGGTGCATGATCCCGAACTCGGCAAGGAGGGCTTCCAGCATCTGCTCACGTCGGTCCGCGTAAGGTTCAGTTACCTCGAGCACCGCCTTGATGTTCTGCTCGACATTGAGACCGCGGAATACGCTCGCCTCCTGCGGCAGGTAACCGATACCAAGCCGTGCCCGGCGATACATCGGCAGCGTCGTGATATCGACGCCGTCGAGCGTGATGCTGCCCGTATCGGGCGGCACCAGGCCGACGATCATGTAGAAGGTCGTTGTCTTGCCAGCTCCGTTCGGACCGAGCAGCCCGACGGCCTCTCCCCGGGTGAGGCGGACGCTCACATTATGCACGACGGGGCGGTGGCGGAACTGCTTGCCGAGGCCCCGGGCAAGGAGGCCGGGGTTGCCGGAAAGAACGCGCAGCCGTTCGCTCACGGGCGCGCTCCGGGCTGAGCCGCGGGCGCGCTTGCCGGCGGGACGGGCGGCGCGGGCGGCGCATTGTTCGCGGAATTCGGAACCACCAGCCCCTGTACCCGCTCGTCCGGCGAGGAGAGCAGGTCGGCGACGCCGGTCTTCACGTTAACGACGGCGCGGGCGCCGTTGAGCTGGTTCTGGCCGCGCGTGATCCGGACATTGCCGAGGAGGAGGGCAATGCCGGTGGCCGGCACATAGACGCCACGGTCCCCGGTCACGGTCTCGGTTGCGGTGCTGACAGTCACGTGGCCGAAAGCCTCTACCCTCTGGATCCGCCCGGACGCGGACAACGGGTCGGGGGCCGTGCCGCTGGGTGCCTTTACTGCCGGCGCGCCGGCCCGTGCGGTCGGGGGGCTGGTGAAGGCAACGAGTGTGTCGGCGGTCAGCCGCCGGCCGCCGTTCGTTGTGACCACGGCATCACCCCGCGCCACCGCCATATGCTTGTTCGGCCAGTATTCCAGGTCGTTGCGGGCGGTCAGGACGTCTTGCGGCGTGGTTAATCTGAGACGCCCCCCTGTCAGCACGAGCACGGAGTGATCAAGGTCGTAGATTGCGCGATCGGCGAACGCCTGGTCGGTGGCGGTGAAGATATGCACGTGCCCAACCGCATCCAGCCGGTAGATCTGCTGCCCTCCGGTGTCGAGGCCAGCGGGCGCGTTGGCGGGCTGCACCGAGGCGCTCGCATTGCCGCCGGCCTCGGGAGCCTTGGGCCGGTAATGCGCAATCAGCCGGTCCGCCGTGACGGTCACGGCGCCGCGCATGGCGCGGGCGCCTCCGTGCGCGATCACCTCGTCCTGGTTCTGCCGCCACTCGATCCCGCCGAGTGCCGTCACGGTGATCGGGCCGCCCTGCGAAAGATCAAGCGGCTGCGCCGCCAACGGCCGGATGCCGAGGAAGAGCAACAGGAGAAGCGCCGCTGGCCATCGTTTCATGGGTTGCGTCCGTTCAGGACGAGCCGCGCCGGCCCGCTGAACTGGATGACTGCGCCGCCGTCGAGCAGGGTGAATCCGGCGGCATCGAGTGTCCCGAACGGGCCCTCGGCGCTCACCGGTACGCCGCTGGCGGCCGCGCCTTGCGCAAGATCGATGCTGGCACTCGCCGAGCGCAACGTCGTGCCGTCGTCGCGGTAGAGCGTGACCCCGCCGGAAAGATCGAGCCAGCGACTTTTGGGCCCATAGACGCCGCGCCTGGCGGCGAGCATGAGCCAGGAGCCCGAATTCAAGGTGATGTCCCCCTTGGGCCGGGTGAGGTTCACGCGGTTGGCGCCGACCTGCACGGCACCAGCCGCCGTGACCGTGTAGGGTTCGTCGCGCTGATCGACGCTCCTGTAGCGCGCGTCCACGAGCGTCGCTCCGCCCGAAGCCGCATTCACGTCGACATGGAAGCTCACCCGCTCCCCCGCTGCGCCGCCCTCGAGGTCCGGCCAGAGCGTGATCGAGGCGAGCAGCGCGAGACCTGCCAGCGGCAGAAGTCGCTTTGCCCAGGTGACCACGCGCCGCCGGCGCGCCAGGCGCGCCGGGGAGGGCGGCGGGCGTGCCCGGCCGAAGCCGAGCTTGACGATGCGTCCGGGCTCGCCCGCTCGTTCGGCCAGAGGCCCGTGGCTCATGGGGTTTCGTCCGGTCTGCATCGGCTTACATGAGCCCGGCCCTGAGCAGGTCGTGCACATGCACGAGCCCGAGGACCTCGGCGTTCCCATCCACCACAAACAATGTCGTGATCGGCCGCGGGCCACTGTTCATCGCGTGCAGAGCCTCGGCTGCCAAGGCCTCAGGGCCGATCGTGCGCGGCGTCCTCGTCATCACCTCCGAGACACGACACGAAAGCAGGTCCGGCCCCATAGCACGGCGCAGATCGCCGTCGGTGACGATGCCGACCAAACGACAGGGCGGTTCGACGACGCCGAGGCAGCCGAACGATTTCTCGGTCATCAGAAGCAGCGCCTGATCCATTGGCAGATCCGGCGGCGCGAGCGGCACGGCGACCCCGGCGTGCATCACCTCGCGCACGCGCAAGAGCCGCGCGCCTAGGCGCCCGCCGGGATGGAAGCGGTGAAAATCGCTTGCCGTGAAGCCGCGGCGCTTGAGGAGCGCGACCGCCAACGCATCGCCGAGCCCGAGCTGCATGGTGGTGGAGGTGGTGGGAGCGAGGCCGATCGGACAGGCCTCCGGGGCGGAGGGCAGCACCAGCGCCACGTCGGCTGCCCGGGCGAGGGTCGAGCCGGCGCGCCCGATGACCGCGATCAGCGTCAGGGCGAAACGGCGGGTGTGTTCGACCAGATCGGCAAGCTCTGCGGTCTCGCCCGAGTTGGAGAGCGCGAGAACCGCGTCGCCGGCGACGATCATGCCGAGATCGCCGTGCGAGGCCTCGCCCGGGTGCACGAACAGGGCCGGCGTGCCGGTGGAGGCCAAGGTGGCGGCCACCTTGCGCGCGATGTGGCCCGACTTGCCCATGCCGGAGACGACGACCCGGCCGCGCACCGCGGCGAGCAGCTCGACGGCACGGACGAACTTCCGATCGAGCCCGGCGGCGAGTGCGCGCAGGCCAGCGGCTTCCAGGACCAGCACCGCGCGAGCGGCGTCAAGATCGTCGTCGGCGCGGGTGGCGGCCGGGCTGGACATCCGGAGTCGGTCCTCGCTGCTCTGCACAAGCGTTCTATGAGTGGCGCCCGAGCGGGGTCAACCAGGGAGGTGCTTATCAGGCGGAATTGCGGCAAGAATTGTGCCAGGACCGGTGCAGTCAACGCAGACTTGACCCTAGCTGCCCTGGCCGCGCTAATGGCGGCCGGGTTTCCATCGGGCGAAGGGTACGGCATGCCGCCAGCGCCTCCGGCTCGGCGCCGCTTCAGACTGGTCCTAATCAAGCCGTCGCATTACGACGACGACGGGTATGTGGTTCAGTGGCTGCGTTCGGCAATCCCGTCCAACACGCTTGCCTCGCTGCACGGGCTCGCCCTCGATGTCCGCGAGCGCCGGGCGCTCGGTGCCGAGGTCGCGCTCGAGATTGCGGCGTTCGACGAAACGAACACGCGCATTCGCCCGCGCCGGATCGGCGGCTGGATCCGGGAGGGCGGCGGGTTTGGGCTGGTCGCCCTGGTTGGCGTGCAATCGAACCAGTTTCCGCGTGCGATGGATATCGCGCGGCCGCTGCGTGAGGCTGCCATTCCGGTCGCCATCGGCGGCTTCCATGTCTCGGGGTGCCTGGCCATGCTGCCGGGCATCCAGCCCGATCTCCAGGCGGCGCTCGATCTCGGCGTTTCGCTCTTCGCCGGGGAGGCGGAGGGTCGCTTCGAGCAGATCCTCGCCGATGCGCTCGCGGGGCGAATGCAGCCGGTTTACAACTTCATGGAGGACCTGCCCGGGCTCGAAGGTGCGCCGCCGCCCATTCTGCCGAGCCGGCGGATCAAGCGAACGGGCGGGCGGATCACGAGCTTCGATGCCGGCCGCGGCTGTCCGTTCCAGTGTTCATTCTGCACCATCATCAATGTGCAAGGGCGGAAATCCCGTTACCGCTCGGCCGACGACGTCGAGGCGATCGTGCGGCGCAACCTCGCGCAGGGTGTCGATCGGTTCTTCATCACCGACGACAATCTGGCGCGCAACCGGAACTGGGAGGCGATCTTTGACCGGCTGATCCGTCTGCGCGAAGAGGAAGGGGCGTCGATCCACTTCGTGATCCAGGTGGATACGCTCTGTCACAAGATTCCCGGCTTTGTGGAGAAGGCGGCGCGCGCCGGCGTGACGCGTGTCTTCATCGGCATGGAGAGCATAAACCCGGAAAGTTTACTCGCCGCAAAGAAGCGGCAGAATCGCATCTCCGAATACCGCCGGCTGCTGCTCGCCTGGAAGAGTGTGAGATGCTTCACCTATGCCGGCTACATCCTGGGCTTTCCGGGCGACACGGCGGAAACGATCATGCGGGACATCCGCATCATCCAGCGCGAGCTGCCGCTCGATCTCCTGGAGTTCTTCTGCCTGACGCCGCTGCCCGGATCGGAGGACCACAAGCGCCTCTTCACCGAGGGCGTACCGATGGACCCGGACATGAACAAGTACGACCTCGAGCATGTGTGCACGGGCCATCCGCTGATGTCGAGGCAGGAGTGGGAACGCGCCTATCGGCTCGCCTGGGAGACCTACTACACGCCCGAGCACATGGCGCGGGTGATGCGCCGGGCCGGCGCCACCGGCATCAGCTCGGGCAAGATGATGTTCCTGCTGCTCTGGTTTTGGGGCTGCGTGACGCTCGAGAAAATTCATCCGCTCGAAGGCGGATACCTGCGGCGCAAGGTTCGCAAGGATCGGCGGCCCGGCCTGCCGGTCGAGAATCCTTTCATCTTCTATCCGCGCTATTTGGCCGAGCTGGTCGGCAAGCATCTGCGCGTCCTCGGCATGACGCTCAGGCTTGCTGCGGTCAGGCGCGCAATCAAGCGGGACCCGAACCGCCGCGCCTACACCGATACCGCGCTGACCCCGGTTGCGGAGGAGGAGATGGACGCGCTCGAGATGTTCACAGTGACCGACGCGGCCCGCACTGCGGCGGACAAGGCCAAGCGCGATCTCGCGCGGACGCGGGCTCAGGCCCTGCAGCAGCCGGCATAGGAGATCGCCGCCGCGTCAGCGGGGCGGATGTTCAGTGGGCGAAGAGATCCGGCTCCTCGTAGCCCAGGAGATCGAGGGCGGCGCGATCGGGGAGGAACGCAAAGCATGACTCGGCGAGCGCGAGACGCCCCTCGCGCCGGAGCAGCGCTTCAAGCCGCGCCCAGAGCGCGTGCAGATGGAGCACGTCGGAGGCGGCATAGGCGAGCTGTTCGGGCAGAAGCTCAGGCGCCCCCCAATCGGAGGTCTGCTGGTGCTTGGCGAGCTCGACGCCGATCAGATCGCGGCAAAGTTCCTTGAGTCCGTGCCGGTCGGTGAAGGTGCGCACGAGCTTGGAGGCGATCTTGGTGCAGCGTACCGGCGCCACCCGGACGCCGAGCGTCTTGGTGAGCACGGCAACATCGAAGCGGGCGAAATGGAAGAGCTTCACCACTCCCGGATCGGCTAGCATGCGCTTGAGATTGGGACAGTCGGTACCATGGCCGCCAAGGGCTTGCGGCAGAATCTGTACGAGATGCGCGATTCCGTCGCCGGCGGAAAGCTGCACGAGGCACAAGCGGTCGCGATGTGGGTTGAGGCCCATCGTCTCGGTATCCACCGCAACCATCGGGCCAAAGGAGAGCCCATCCGGCAGATCGTTCCGGTGGAGATGGATGGTCACATCGGCTTGAAACTGGGTGACGGCTGCCACGGCCATACTGTCGCAATGGTGCCCAGGAGAAGACTCGAACTTCCACGGCCTTGCGGCCACAGGTACCTGAAACCTGCGCGTCTACCAGTTCCGCCACCTGGGCACGGACGGCAGGTGCGAGCGGGCGGCCATGTAACCCTCGGCCCCGGGCGCGTCAACTGAGCGTCAGTCGATGGACGCCGTGGCGGCGGCCGACTTGGTGGCAGCCGGCTTGAGAGACGCGAAGGCTCGGCCTATGCACGGCGAACGGGCGCATGATCGGGCCGATTTCAGCGGAGGGCAGAGTGGCTGGGCGCAAGTTGGCAACCGTGTTCGGCGGCTCCGGCTTCATCGGTCGTTACGTGGTGAAGCGGCTGGCGGCTCAGGACCATGTGGTCCGTGTCGCCGTGCGCGACCCGGAGGCGGCGCTCTTTCTCAAGCCGATGGGTGATCTTGGCCAGATCGTGCCGCTCTACGCGGATCTTGCCCGCCCCGACACCATTCCCCGGGCTGTCGAGGCGGCCGAGATCGTGGTCAACCTCGTTGGCATCCTGGCGGAGCGGAGGCGCGGCGACTTCCGCCGCATCCACGCCGAGGGCGCCGGCGCCGTGGCTCGAGCCAGCGCGGCGGCCGGCACGACATGGCTGGTACACGTCTCGGCGATCGGTGCGGATACCGCGAGCCCGAGCGAGTACGCCCGGAGCAAGGCCGCCGGCGAGGAAGCCGTGCGCGCCGCCTTCCCGAGCGCGACAATTCTTCGGCCCTCCATCGTGTTCGGCCCGGAGGACCAGTTCTTCAATCGGTTCGGGGCGCTCGCGGAGTTCCTGCCATTCATGCCGGTGATCTCCGGCGATACCCGCATGCAGCCGATCTATGTCGGGGACGTGGCGGACGCGGTGACGACCGCCCTCGCCCGCCCCGAAGCCGCCGGCAGAACCTACGAGCTCGGCGGTCCGCACATCTTCACCTTCCGTCAGCTCCTGCAATACGTTCTTAGGGAAACCGGCCGAGCGAAGCTGCTGGTGGCCATCCCGCCGGCGCTGGCGCGACTCCAGGCGGCGGTCTCGGAACATTTGCCCGGCAAACCGCTGACGCGCGACCAGCTCCTGCTGCTCGCGCGCGACAATGTCGCCGCGGCGGACGCACCGGGTCTCGCCGATCTCGGCGTTACCCCGACGCCGGTTGATCTCGTGGTGCCCCACTATCTCCGGCGTTTCCGCCCGGGCGGTGGGCACCGGGAGTTGCTGGCCGCCTAACAAGTGTGCCTTTGTCCCCCGGTTCTTCATCGAGGATGACGGCGCGGCGCGCGATTTCCTGAAGGTTGAGTTCGATCGTGTGCTCGGGGTGGCTCCAGTTCAGGGCTGCCGTCAACGTTCGGCTTGGGCTGTCGATCACCAGATGCCCGCACGGCCGCAGCACCCGGGCGGACTCGAGGAGGAAGCCCGCGATCTCGTCCGGCCAGAGACGTTCGATGTTCTGGCCGGAGAACACGAGATCACAGCTCCGGTCCGCAATATCCGTCATGTTGGCGACGGAATTAGCGATCCAGGTCACATTCGCGGGCAGCCCGTCCGGCTTCGCCGAGTAATACTCGATGCCGATATGCTCGGCGACGCGGCCATAGCGCTTTTCGTTCCACTCGAAATACCAGAGGCCGGAACATCCGGCGCTCAGCATCCTCTCTGCTCCAGGCGGCATGGCGCCGAGACGGGCGCCGCGCGCCGTATGCAGCATGAGATTGAGGTCGAGCGCCGGCGGCGCCGCCGGGGGCAAGGCGGCGGGAGCTTCATCCGCGCGTGGGCGACCCGCCGCGGTCGGCGCTTCGGTTGACGCCAACCGAGGCAGGGAGATTCGGAACCAGGGGAAAGCCCTCATGGCGGGAGACTTTCGAGCGGCTGCCGCCGCCGTTTCGCAGGCGGGTCATGGCATCAGAGACAGATCCGCAATCCTGTTACGAGGCCGGCATCAGGGTAATGCTCGATCGTGCGCGCCCGGAGCGTCAGCCCACGCTCGCCATTGGCGGTTCGATAACCCGTTCGGAAGGAAAGAACAGTGTCACGCGGGTCCCGATGTGTGGAATGGACTCGACGGCCAAGCTGCCACCGTGCGCTTCCATCAATGTGCGTGCCAGCGCGAGTCCAAGTCCGAGCCCGCGCCGATCAGCGACCCGACCGCGCAGATCCGCGAGCCCGGCGCCCTCGTCCACGACCACGAGGGCGAGCACGCCGGATTGGATTTCCGGCCCGATATCGATCGAGTCTCCCTCGCGTGTCCGGCGCGCGGCGCCGGTCAGCACGCGGCTCAACACTTGGCGAAGCGCGCGCCGGTCCGCCTCGAGTTCCATCGCGGCAAGGCATGAAGCAACGCGGAAGAGCCGTCGCCCGGGAACCAGCGACACGCTGACGGCCTCGACGACTTCCTCGACGAGCCCGCCAAGCGCAACCGCCTCGGCTGTAAGGGCGCGGCTTTCCTTGGGTTGGGTTGCCTGATCTTCGAGGTCGTCGGCGAGATCGAGCATCTGCGCGGCAATCGCGGCCACGGCGCGCACATGGGCCGGCCCGTCCGCAGGTTGGCCGAGCAGGCATTGGGCATGACCGAGCAGCGCAAGTGCCGGGGCCCGCATCTCGGCGGCCGCAAGCCGCATGCGGGGAGCGGACGGATCCACGATCTCTCCGATCCGCCGTGTCGGCGTTGCGCAGGCAACCCGCGCGCGTCGCCGGATCGCCAGACGGTCCATGATTCTCATGGCGTGAGATAAGCGCGGTGTTCGGAAACGCCCGGTTAACGGGCCAACCGGCCGACTTCAGCCGGCTGCGCGAGCCCGCACCAACCGCCGCTTCAGTGCTCGCGCCATCTCCGGTAGGCGCCGATCGGGCGTGGTGAGCAGGAATGAGTCGAGTCCGCCCTTGTGCTCGACGGTCGAGAGTGCGCGTGTCGAGAGCCGGACCCGGATCGTCCGGCCGAGAATGTCGGACACAAGCGACGCCTCCTGCAGATTGGGCAGGAATCGCCGACGGGTCTTGTTGTTGGCATGGCTGACGTTGTTGCCGGTCAGCACGCCCTTGCCCGTGATCTGGCAGGTACGCGACATAACAAAAAACCTTCGGGAAAGGCAGAGGAGAGACGCCTTATCGCCTCGCTTGGCCGCTGTCGTCAAGCCACCGGCTCGGCCTGTGGAGCTGCCTCGCGCTCGATCGCCTGCATGGCCCACATCCGCGCATAGAGGCCGCCCGCGGCCAGGAGTTCGGAGTGGCGGCCGCGCTCCATCACTTGGCCAGCCTCCAGCACCAGGATTTCGTCGGCCTCCACCACGGTCGAGAGCCGGTGCGCGATGATGACGGTGGTGCGCCCGCGGCCGAGCCCCTTGAGTGCCGCGGAGATCTCCCGTTCGGTCGCTGTATCGAGAGCGCTCGTCGCCTCGTCGAGGATGAGGATACGCGGATCCTTGAGCAGGGTGCGCGCGATCGCCACCCGTTGTTTCTCGCCACCCGAAAGCTTCAGTCCGCGCTCGCCGACACGCGTCGCGTATCCTTCAGGGAGGTGCAGCACAAAGTCGTGAATGCGCGCGAGCCGCGCCGCCTGCTCGATCTCCGCCTCGCTCGCGTCGGGTCGGCCATAAGCGATGTTGTAGCGGATCGTGTCGTTGAAGAGCACGGTGTCCTGCGGCACGATGCCGATTGCCGCGCGGAGGCCCTGCTGCGTCACTTCACGGATATCGAATCCGTCGATCAGGATGCGCCCGCCAGTCGGCTCATAGAAGCGGAACAAGAGGCGCGTAATGGTCGATTTGCCGGATCCGGTCGGCCCGACGATGCCGAGTGTACCCCCCGCGGGCAACGAGAAATTCACGCCGCGCAGCACGTCTCGTTCCGGGCGATATCCGAAGCGCACCTGCTCGAACGTGATGGCGCCGGCAAGCCGCGCGGGAGGCGGCAGCAGCCGCGCCCCAGGCAGATCAACGATCTCCACGGGCGCCTCGAGCAGCCGGAACATCTGCTCCATGTCAAGCAGCCCCTGGCGGATTCCCCGATACACAAATCCCAGGAGGTTGAGAGGTTGATAGAGCTGCAGAAGGTAGGTGTTCACCAGCACGAATTTGCCGACCGTCATGGTCCCCGTGGGTACTTCGCCGGCAGCAAGCAGCATGACCACGGTGAGTCCGATTGCGATGATCACCGCCTGGCCGGAGTTGAGCAGGTCGAGCGTAACCTGTGAGCGAACCGCCGCCCGTTCGTAGCGGGCGAGGGATTCGTCGAATTTTGCCGCTTCGTGGCTCTCATTGCCGAAATACTTCACCGTCTCATGGTTCATGAGGCTGTCCAGAGCCTTGTTCTTGGCCTCATTGTCGGTCTCGTTCATGACGCGCCGGATGCGCAGCCTGACGCCCGTGAAGCCGATCGTGAACCCGAGATAGCCACCGACGGTGAGAATCGTGATCAGCGCGAATCGCCAATCGAACAGGCGCCAAATGACAAGCGCGACGAGCAACACCTCGAAGAGCGTCGGTAACACGTTGAAAACCGCCAGCCTGAGGACGTTTTCGATGCCATTGGTGCCGCGGTCGATCACGCGCCCGAGGGCGCCCGTCTGCCGGTCGAGATGGAAACGCAGCGAAAGCCGGTGCAGGTGCTGGAAGGTTTCGAGCGCGATCCGTCGCACGGCGCGCTGCTGCACGGCGGCAAACAGGGCGTCGCGCAGCTCGGCGAAGCCGGAGGCACCGATGCGGAGCAGGCCATAGGCCACGATCATCGCCACCGGCAGCACGGCCATGCCAGCCGGGCCCTTCGGCGCCAGTGCATCGACGGCACGGGAGTAGGCAATCGGCACCAGCACGGTCGCGACCTTGGCCGCGACGAGGGCGAGCCCGGCCGCAACGACGCGCAGCCGGACAGGAAGATCATTGCTCGGCCAGAGATAGGGAAGGAGCGTGCGGAGAGTGCCAAGGTAGGGTCTCTGGCGTTCGACTTTGGCGGACATGAAGCGACATGTGGCGTGCAATCGCCCTCTTGGGAAGAAGCGCCATGGCTCCTAAGTCGGGCGGATGCCGGACACCTTCCTTCGCCATATCACTGCCTGTCGGAATGCATGTCTGCCGGCGCGCGGCTTAGGGTTCGGCTGGGAACGGCAGCCGTGGGATGGGTCACGGCGGCGACTGCGGCCGAGATCGTTGCCGTGGCGCCCGAGGCGCGGTTCGATGCGGGCGTGCTCACTTTGCCGGATGCCTCGTCGTTCGAGGCCATGGGAAAGGCGCTTGCCGCACGGGGCCTCGTCCGATGGCGCAACGAGCCTTTTTCAGTTCGCGCCGTTCCTGATCAGCCGGAGCTTGCCCGTCTCGACCGCGGAGCCTTGCCGTTGCTCGGCATCTGGTCCGAAGGCGTGCACATGAACGGGCTCGTGCGGCGGGCGGACGAGCCCTGGCTCTGGGTTGCCGAACGCGCCATGGACAAGGCGCTCGATCCGGGCAAGCTCGACCACTTGGTGGCCGGCGGCGTGCCGGCGGGACTCTCGCCGTGGGAGACCCTCTGCAAGGAGGCGGCCGAGGAGGCGGCCATCCCGCCGGCGCTCGCCCACCGGGCGGTTCTGGTCGGGCGTTCCGCGTACGCGATGGAGCGGCCCGAGGGTCTCAGGCGAGACCGGCTGCACCACTACGATCTCTGGCTGCCCGAGGACTTCGTGCCCTACCCCGCCGACGGCGAAGTGGCAGGCTTTGCCCTCTGGCCACTCCGGCGCGTCTTCGAGGCACTGCGTGAGACCGATGCCTTCAAGTTCAATGTTGCCCTTGTTTTGATCGACCTCTTCCTGCGCCTCGGCCTCATCGACGCCGCCAGCGCCGATGGCAAGCGCCTGCGTGCGGCGCTCGGCGCATCCGTGGCGCCCTGACGGACAGCGCTCGCCGGCCTCCGGCTTGCAGATTCGTGCTTCCGCGAGGTTCCATCAACGGCCGCGGCAACGGCTCCTCGCTCCGGGGGGCTTGCCGGACACGAAACACCGCTTGCAAGCTGCGCCACATCGGGCCATTTCGTCGCAGGCAAGGCGGGAGCGCCGGCTGCGGAAGAGAAGGTTTGGAGGCGAGCCTCCAGTGGAGGAACCATGGGTAGCTTGAGCATCTGGCACTGGATGGTGGTGCTTCTGGTCGTGCTGCTGCTGTTCGGCAGCGGCAAGGTCAGCACGCTGATGGGTGACTTTGCCAAGGGAATCAAGGCCTTCAAGAAGCACATGGCGGAAGACGAACCGCAGGACAGCTCGATGGCGGCGAGTGCGGAGCGCCCGGCCGGTTCGATCCCCGGGCCGGCGGCGGGAGGTACCTCGGCTTCCCGCAACTCCGAGACGACCCGTGCCCAACAGGGCTGAGGAGCGTCGGCGCCGTGGAAGGCGCTATCAGGATAGGCCGTAGGAACCGATAGGCTTGGCTGTGACGGATCCGATTTCCGGGCGTTTCCGTTCGATTGCACGCTGACGGCCGGGCCTTGCGGCCGCGGGGTGCGGTTTCGTCATCTTCTGCGCCGGAAGTGCGACGGCCCCCGTTTGATCCGATCGGGCCGGCGGATAGGCGAGGCGGGCCTCGGGATCTCTCCATCTGGGGGCGCCAGGACCGGCGAAGACGGCGGCGCAAAGGCCGTTCAGGAACCCGGCTCGTCGTCCAGCGCGTCACGCAACTGGCGCTCGTAGTGGCGGTAATACTTGTCGGTCACGAGGTCCGTCTTGACCACCATCGCGACGTCGGTGGTGTTGAAGTCCCGGTCGATCACGGCGCCATCCCCGACGAAGCCGCCGAGCCGGAGATAGCCCTTGATGAGCGGCGGCAGGCGGCCGAGCACCCAGCGCCGGTCGAGCGAATCGAGGTCAAGCCGGCGCATCTCGACGTGGCGTCCGGAGAGCGCGACCGGCCGGATGCCGGGCGGGGCGAGGTGATGATGGTAGAGATAGGTGAGTTCGGGAGCGACCGCCTCTGCGTCGGTGCCGGCGAGGCTCGCGCAGCCAAACATGAGGTCGATCCGGTGCTCGAAGACGTAGGCCGCGATGCCCCGCCAGAGCAGTTGCACGACCATGCGGTTGCGGTGCGCCGCGTCCACGCATGAGCGGCCGAGCTCGAGCAGCCGTCCCGGAAAGGCGAGCAGCCGACTGATATCGAACTCGCTTGCGCTGTAAAAGCAGCCGGCCCGTTCAGCGGCGCCGCGCTGGATCAGCCGGTAGGTGCCCACGACGCTCTCCGGACCGGACCCGAGAGCATGGTCGATCACCAGCAGATGGTCCGCAACCGCGTCAAGATCGTCCTGGTCGCGCCGGGTGAGCAAGGCAAGCTGGCTCGGGGTGGCCCGCATCTCCTCGTAGAAGACGCGGTAGCGCAGCTCCTGGACCGCCTCGATCTCGGCCACGTCGCGGGCGAGGCGAACGCCGAGATTGCCGGTGCGGAGTTCCGGAAATCCCGGCTTGGCGACAAGGCCGACCGGCTTTTCGGCGGTCATCGCTTCACCCGCGTTCCGCCGGCCTGCTGCGTGGCCGACGCGATGCGGCGACCGAAGAGTTCGAGCCGGAGCGAAACGATCTCGAAGCCCAGTCGGGCGGCGATCGACTGCAACAGCGCCTCGTGCGCGGCCTCCGAGAATTCAATCACCCGGCCGGTGTCGATATCGATGAGGTGGTAATGGCGGCCATGTTCCGAAGGTTCGTAGCGGGCGCGCCCACCGCCGAAATCGCGTCGCTCGAGGATCCCCTTCTCCTCGAGCAGCCGGACGGTTCGATAAACGGTGGCGATCGAGATCCGTGCATCGAGCCGGGCGGCGCGCCGATAGACCTCCTCGACATCGGGGTGGTCCTCGGCTTCCGAGAGTACACAAGCGATCACCCGGCGCTGGCCGGTCATTTTCAGTCCGCGGGCCACGCAGGCCCGCTCGATCACAGAACTCGGCTCCGATCGCGCCCGCGGGGCGGAAAGCAATCCACGCTTCCCCGTCGCGTCCTGGTGCTCGGCCTGCGGATGCGCCATGCGCAACGTTCGCTCCTCCCGCGCTTCTCCGGCACCCTGCCGCCGTCCGGCAGCACGATCAAGCCCTCCCGGCGATGCCTCGCGCCCGCCGCCTCGCCCAGCCGCTCAGCGCTGCGCGCGTGCCCTGGTGCCGAGCCCGATCTTCTTGGCGAGCGAGGAGCGGTGCCGCGCATAGTTGGGCGCCACGATCGGATAGTCCGGCGGCAGCCCCCACCGCTCGCGATATTGCTCAGGGGACATGTTGTATGCCGCTTTCAAGTGCCGCTTCAGCATCTTGAGCTTCTTGCCGTCTTCCAGGCAGATGATATAATCAGCAAATACCGATCGTTTCACTGGCACCGCGGGCTGCGGCTTTTCGGGTGCGGGGGTTTCCTTGCCGACCCCGGCGAGCGTGCGGTACACGTCCTCGATCAGCGCCGGCAATGCGTCCGGCGAGACAGAATTATTCGATACGTGGGCAGACACGATCTGCGCCGTCAGCCCAAGGACATCCAGACTCCCCGCATGGTCGGCCATGCCCTTTCCTCTACTATATACCAGCTTTGATAATATAAAGGGCGAGCGGAGATTCCGGCAAGCGCTATTTCTTGTCTGAAGAGGAAAATACTGTGAATACTGATGTAAAGGCTGATCTCGAACTCGATATCACGCGCGAGACCTGCCCGATGACTTTCGTCCGTACTCGGCTAGCGCTGGAGCGGCTTTCGCCCGGGCAGACGCTGCTCGTCCATCTCTGCGGTGCCGAGCCGTTACGCAATGTCCCGGCCAGCGCCCGGGAGCAGGGCCATGCCGTTCTCTCGGTCGAGACGGACGCGGCCGGAGTGAGCCATCTCCTCATCGGACGCGGGCCGGGCTGAGGGTCTTTCCGGGACCCCGGCGCGCCGGCCGGAGGAAAGGGGTGCGCGCGTCTTCGCGGGGGGTGCCATGGCCGAAGCGCAGGGAGCTTGCTATACCCGCGCCCAGCCCCACTGCCCCGTGCGGCGGTGCAGCAGAAAGCGCGAGGGAATCCGTCATGGCCCGCCGCCGCCAGCTTTACGAGGGAAAGGCAAAGATCCTGTTCGAGGGGCCGGAACCGGGCACCCTCGTGCAGTATTTCAAGGACGATGCGACCGCCTTCAACGCCCAGAAGAAGGGAATCATCACGGGCAAGGGCGTGCTCAATAATCGGATCAGCGAATACCTGATGCTTCGCCTGGCCGAGATCGGCATCCCCACCCACTTCGTCCGCCGGCTCAACATGCGGGAGCAGCTCATCCGCGAGGTCGAGATCATTCCGATCGAGGTGGTCGTGCGCAACATCGCCGCCGGAAGCCTCGCCAAGCGGATGGGCATCCCGGAGGGCAAGCGGCTGCCGCGCAGCATCATCGAATATTATTATAAAAACGACGAGCTTGCCGACCCGATGGTGGGCGAGGAGCATATCAGCGCCTTCGGCTGGGCGAGCCCGCAGGACATGGACGACATCGTTTCGCTTTCGCTGCGCGTCAACGATTTCCTGACCGGCCTCTTCCTCGGCGTCGGCATCACGCTCGTCGATTTCAAGCTCGAGTACGGGCGGCTATGGGAGAACGAGGAGATGCGCATCGTCCTCGCCGACGAGATCTCGCCCGACAACTGCCGGTTGTGGGACACCAAGACCAACGAGAAGATGGACAAGGACCGCTTTCGCCGCGATCTTGGCAAGGTGGAGGAAGCCTACCAGGAAGTGGCGAAGCGCCTCGGCATCCTCCCGGAAGCCGGCACGCGCGACATGAAAGGCCCGGAGATGATGCAGTGACGGATAGCGTGCCGTGAAGGCGATCGTCACGGTGATGCCGAAGCCGGGCGTGCTCGACCCCCAGGGCAAGGCGATCGGTCGTGCGCTCGCCCATCTCGGCTTCACGGACGTGGGCGAGGTCAGGGCCGGCAAGGTCATCGAGGTCGAACTTGCCTCCTCCGACCCCGACGCGGCGCGGCGGACCGCCGAGGCAATGGCCGAGAAGCTGCTCGCCAATACGGTGATCGAGCGCTTTTCCGTCGAGATCGCCTAGTGGTGCGATCGGCGCACATGTTCCCAGGCCATGCGAAGTCTTCAGGAGGCATCGCGACCGTCGTGCGCACCGTAAATCGCACCACCGGAGAGTCCTCTGTCGGCCCGATTCAGGCGGCAGGCGGGAACCGGCTGCCGCGGTCGTGCTGCTAGCATGCGAGCGGGCATCACGGTCTTTCCTGGCATCAACCGCGAGCGTGACATGGCGATCGCTCTCGAGCGCGTCGCCGGTGCCCCGCCGCGCATGCTCTGGCACCGCGAGACCGATCTTTCCGGCCTGGATCTCATCGTTATCCCGGGCGGCTTTTCCTTCGGCGATTATCTCCGCGCCGGGGCGATGGCCGCGCACTCGCCGATCATGGGCGCGATCCGCGCCCACGCGGAGCGCGGCGGCTACGTGCTCGGCGCCTGCAACGGCTTCCAGATACTGACTGAAGCCGGGCTTCTGCCGGGCGCACTCTTACGTAATGCCTCGCTCCGGTTTCTTGCCATGGATTGCCACCTGCGCGTCGAGCGCGCCGACACCGCCTTCACCGGTCACTACCAGAGGGGTGCGGTGTTCCGCGCCCCGCTTGCGCACGGCGAGGGTAACTATTTTGCCGACGATGCAACGCTCGACCGGCTCGAGGGGGAGGGTCTGGTGGCCTTCCGCTACGCCACCGCGGACGGCCGCATCGCGCCCGAGGCCAACCGGAACGGCAGCGCGCGCGCGATCGCCGGCATCTTCAGCCCGAACCTGCGCGTGCTCGGGCTGATGCCGCACGCGGAGGATCTGGTCGATCCGGTCGTCGGCGGCACCGACGGCCTGCCTCTGTTCCAGGGTCTGGCTGCCGCGCTCGCGGCATGAGTGCGACGGCGGAGGCGAACCGGCGGCTCGCCGCCGAATTCGGGCTTAACCCGGAGGAATTTTCCCGCGCGCTTGCGATTCTCGGGCACAGCCCCACGCTCACTGAGATCGGCATCTTCGGGGCCATGTGGTCCGAACACTGCTCCTACAAATCCTCCCGCGTCTGGCTTCGCGAGCTGCCGACCGCGGCCCCCTGGGTAATCCAGGGGCCGGGCGAGAATGCCGGCGTGGTGGCGATCGGCGAGGGCCTCGCCGCCGTCTTCAAGATGGAAAGCCACAACCATCCGAGCTTCATCGAACCTTACCAGGGCGCGGCGACCGGGGTCGGCGGCATCCTGCGCGACGTCTTCACCATGGGCGCGCGTCCGATCGCCAATCTTAACGCGCTCCGCTTCGGCGATCCGGGCGAGCCAGACACGCGGCGCATCGTGGACGGCGTGGTGCGCGGCATCGGCGGCTACGGCAACTGCGTCGGCGTGCCGACCGTCGGGGGCGAGATCAATTTCCACGCCGCTTACAACGGCAACCCGCTGGTCAACGCGATGACGGTCGGCATCGCGCGGGCCGACCGCATCTTCCGCTCGGCTGCGGCGGGGGTCGGCAATCCGGTCGTTTATGTCGGGGCGAAAACCGGGCGGGACGGCATCCAGGGCGCCACCATGGCCTCCGCCGCTTTCGGCGCCGACGCCGCGGAAAAAAGGCCGACGGTCCAGGTGGGCGATCCGTTCACGGAAAAGCTGCTGATCGAGGCCTGCCTCGCGCTCATGGAGACGGATGCCATCGTCGCCATCCAGGACATGGGCGCGGCCGGGCTCACCAGCTCCGCGGTCGAGATGGCGGGCAAGGGCGGATTGGGCATCGCACTCGATCTCGACCTCGTCCCAGTGCGCGAGACGGGGATGTCCGCCTACGAGATCATGCTCTCGGAAAGCCAGGAGCGGATGCTGATGGTGCTTCGCCCCGGGCAGGAAGAGGCGGCACGGGCGATTTTCGGCAAGTGGGAGCTCGACGTTGCCGTGATCGGCCGACTGAATGAGAGCGGGCGCATCGTCGTCCATCATCAGGGGCGGGTGGAAGCCGAGATACCGCTCGGCCCTCTCGGCAAGGAGGCGCCGCTCTATCGCCGCCCGGCGGCGGTGCCGCCGAAGCCGCCCCCGCTCGACCCCACCACGATCGCGGATCCACTCGGGCTCGCGCCGGCACTCCTCCGCCTGATCGGCTGCCCCGATCTCTGCTCGCGCGCCTGGGCGTGGGACCAGTACGACGCAACGGTGGGCGGACAGACCGTGCAGCGGCCGGGCACCGCGGACGCGGCGGTGGTGCGCGTGGAGGGCCGCGCGCTTGGCCTTGCCCTCACCACCGACTGCACGCCCCGCTACTGCGCGGCGGACGCCGAGGTGGGCGGCGCGCAGGCGGTCGCTGAGGCCTGGCGCAACCTCACCGCGGTCGGGGCAAGACCGCTCGCGCTCACCGACAACCTGAACTTCGGCAGCCCCGAGAATCCCGCCGTCATGGGCCAGTTCGCCGCGGCCGTGCGCGGCATGGCAACCGCCTGTCGCGCACTCGATTTCCCGGTCGTCTCCGGCAATGTCAGCCTCTACAACGAAACGAAGGGTGCGCCGATCCTGCCCACCCCGGTGATCGGCGGGCTCGGCGTGCTCGACGACGCGGCGGCGGCCGTCGGAATCGCACTCTCGCCCGGGCTCGACGTTGTGCTGATCGGCCGGACGCTCGGCTGGCTCGGCCAGTCTCTCTGGCTCAGGGAGATCGCGGGGCGTGAAGCCGGCGCACCGCCGCCGGTCGATCTTGCCGCGGAGCGTAGGAATGGCGATTTCGTCCGCGGCCGGATCGCCGGCGGTCACGTCCGCGCCTGCCACGATGTCTCGGACGGGGGCCTCCTGATCGCGATCGCCGAGATGGCGCTGGCGGGCAGCGCGGGCGCACGCCTTGCGCCGCCCACTGCCGGCATCCCGCCGCACGCCTTTTGGTTCGGCGAGGACCAAGCCCGATACGTGCTCGGCGTCGCCGATGCGGCTGGCATTCTCGCCGCGGCGGAGGCGGAAGGCGTGCCGGCGGTGCGGCTCGGCACCGCGGGCGGCGGGGATTTGACACTCCCCGGGGGGATCGCCATATCGCTTGGCGCGCTCAGCGAGGCGCACGAACACTTCTTCCCGGCGTGGCTCGACTGAGCGAGGAGGGGGGTGCATGGCGATGGGGGCCGGTGAGATCGAGGCGCTGATTAAGGCGGCGCTTCCTGATGCCGCGGTCACCATCGAGGACCTCGCTGGTGACGGAGACCACTACGCCGCGAGCGTCGTCAGTGCAGCCTTCCGCGGCCTTTCCCGCGTTCGCCAGCACCAGATCGTCTATGCGGCGCTCAGGGGCCGGGTGGGGACGGAGCTGCACGCACTCGCCCTGCAGACCAGTGCTCCCGACTAAGACTTCGCCTGTGCTTCCCGGCTTCCGCGCGCATCAGGCATCGGCCGGCAGGGCATCCACCGTGACGCGAGCATGAGGAAAAAACGATGAGCAGTCCCGTCTTCGAACGGATCAAGGGCGAAATCACCGAGCACCCGGTGATGCTCTACATGAAGGGAACGGCGATGTTCCCGCAGTGCGGATTCTCCGCCCGCGTGGTGCAGATCCTCACCCATATGGGCGTGCCGTTCGCCACCGCGAACGTGCTCGAGAACCCCGACCTCCGTGAGGGAATCAAGGAATTCTCGAGCTGGCCGACGGTGCCGCAGCTCTACGTGAAGGGCGAGTTCGTCGGCGGGTGCGACATCGTGACCGAGATGTTCCAGTCCGGTGAGCTCGAGGCGTTGCTCAAGGAGAAGGACATTCCTCACCAGACCGCCGCCTGATCCGCCGCGCGGGAGCGAGGACGCCAGCGAGTTGCGCGGCGGCGGGCGCTTCACCGAGATCGGCGGGGAGCGAGAATGACCAGTCCGGAGCATGACGCCGCGGCAGGCCCCAACGCAGCCCAGATCGCATACTGGAACGACGTGGCCGGGCCGAAATGGACCGGCCTCGGCGCGGCGATAGATGCGCGGATGGCCGCAGTCCAGGATCTGTTGATCGCCTCGGCCGGTGTCAAGCCGGGACAGTCCGTGCTGGATGTCGGCTGCGGCATGGGAACAACCACGCTCGCGTGTGCCGATCGGGTGGGCGTATCCGGACAGGTGGTCGGGATCGACGTCTCGACACCCATGCTGGAGGTTGCGCGGCGACGGGTGGCCGAACGCGGCTTCGCGAACGTCTCGCTGCTCGAGGCCGATGCGCAGACGCATCGGTTCGCGGCACAATGCTTCGACCGCATCGTCTCGCGATTCGGCGTCATGTTCTTCGCCGACCCAGTGGCAGCGTTCCGCAACCTGCAAAGGGCCATGCGGCCGGGTGCCAGGCTTTCCTTTGTCTGCTGGGCACCGCTCGCTGAGAACGCGCACTGGCGCATCCCGCTCGAGATCGTTTCGCAGGCGCTCGGTGCGCCGGTGGCCGAGCCGGAGCAGACGCCGGGCCCGCTCGCTCTGAGCGATGTGACGCATCTCCGCGACATTCTCGAGGGCGCCGGCTTCCACGGGGCAAAGGTCTCTACCGAGGCCGTTTTCGTCATCGGCACGGCGCCCGAGGAGGAGGCGAGGCTTGCCTGTCACATGGGCCCGTCCGCCCGCCTGGTCCAGGAAAGGGTACCATCCGAGGCGGTGCACGATGCGATTTGCCGCCGGATCGCCGAGGCGCTCAGCCCTTACGTCTCCGGCGGCAAAACCATCCTGCCGGCGTCCGTTCATCTCGTCACCGCGGAACGCGCATGTTGATCGGCGTTGCACCCGCTCACCTCCCGCTCTTGTGATGCGTTGGCTGCGGCACGGCCGCACGTCGGGGCGAAGCGGCAGCCGGGGGGCTATGGAGAGGCGTCCGGACACGCTATACTGATCGGTGTCATCGTCGCCCGGACGCGCCGACTTCGGGACAGAGAGGTCTCAGCATGTCGGATAAGCCGAGCCACGGGAAGAAGGGTCATCTGGTTGCTTCCGACCGACATTCGCAATCCCGACTATTTCCACAAGGTTGTCGATTGCCAGTGGGCGTGCCCGGCACATACACCAGTGCCGGAGTACATCCGGCTCATCGCCAGCCGGCGTTATGGCGATGCCTACATGCTCAACTGGCAGTCGAACGTGTTCCCGGGCATTCTCGGGCGCACCTGCGACCGTCCGTGCGAGCCGGCGTGCCGGCGCGGGCGGGTGGAGAAGGAGCCGGTGGCGATCTGTCGGCTCAAGCGCGTCGCCGCCGACTACAAGGGCGACATCCGCCACCGGCTGCCGCGCGCGCCGGTGCGAGGGAACGGCAAGCGCGTGGCGCTGGTCGGTGCCGGGCCTGCCTCGCTTACCGTGGCGCGGGATCTCGCGCCGGAAGGTTACGACCTGGTACTGTTCGATTCCGCGCCCGCCGCAGGAGGGATGATCCGCAGCCAGATCCCGAAGTTCCGCCTGCCCGAAGAGGTGATCGACGAGGAGGTTGGCTACATTCTTGATCTCGGGATGGAGACGCGTTTCGGCACCCCCATCACGAGCATGAACGCGCTGCTGGCCGAGAACTACGATGCGATCTTCGTCGGGTGCGGTGCGCCGCGCGGCCGTGATCTCGATCTGCCGGGCCGGCACGTTGCCCCGGGCCAAATCCATCTCGGGATCGACTGGCTGGCGAGCGTTGCCTTCGGCCACGTGAGAGAGATCGGCCGGCGGGTGATCGTGCTCGGCGGCGGCAACACGGCGATGGATTGCTGCCGCTCCGCCCGCCGCCTCGGCGGCCAGGACGTAACCGTGGTCGTGCGCAGCGGATTCGCGGAAATGAAAGCTTCGCCTTGGGAAAAGGAAGAGGCGATGGAGGAGGGCATTCCCATCCTCAACTTCCTCGTTCCCAAGGAGTTTCGCCACGGCGGTGGAACGCTCCAGGGCGTCCTCTTCGAGAAGGTGGCCGCCGAGCGCGGCGCGGACGGCCGGCGGCGGCTCGTCCCGACCGGCGAGCCGGACCTGATGATGCCGTGCGACGACGTGCTGATTGCCGTCGGCCAGGAGAATGCGTTTCCCTGGATCGAGCGCGACAGCGGCATCGATTTCGATCGCTGGGACATGCCGGTCGTCAACGAACGCACGATGCAATCGACGCATCCCAAGGTGTTCTTCGGCGGCGACGCGGCGTTCGGAGCGAAGAACATCATCTGGGCCGTGGCGCACGGCCATGAGGCGGCCATCTCGATCGACCGACTTTGCCGCGGCGAGGATGTCGCCGAGCGGCCGCCGCCGCTGGTCAATCTCGTCAGCCAGAAGATGGGCATCCACGAGTGGAGCTACGACAACGAGATCTCCAACGATCTTCGCTACCGGGTGCCGCACCGGGAGCATGAACTCGCGCTCGCGGACATTACCGCCGAGGTGGAGCTCGGGTTTGACGAGAAGCTCGGATTGGCCGAGGCCGAGAGGTGCTTCAACTGCGACGTGCAAACCGTGTTCACCGGCCGTCTCTGCATCGAATGCGATGCCTGCACGGATATCTGCCCGACCGATTGCATCACCTTCACCGGCAACGGCGAAGAGACCGACCTGCGCCGGCGGCTCACGGCGCCGGCACACGATGTGACCCAGGCGCTTTACGTCTCCGGCAACCTGAAGACCGGCCGGGTCATGGTGAAAGACGAGAATCTCTGCCTGCACTGTGGCCTTTGCGCCGAGCGCTGCCCGACCGGCGCGTGGGACATGCAGCGCTTCCTTCTCGAAATGCCGCTGGCGAGCCACGCATGCTGCAACCTCTAGGCCAGCCTGGAATCGATGGCCAGCAACAGGTGGGAGCATAATGATCGAGGATCATGTCGGCCTCGAACGGTGCAACGACTTCGTCGTCAAGTTCGCGAATGTCAACGGCTCCGGTTCCGCCAGCGCCAACCGGCTCTTCACAAGGGCCGTGCTCAGGATGGGCGTGCCCGCCACGCCGCGCAATGTCTTTCCCTCCAACATCGAAGGCCTGCCGACCTGGTACGAGGTCAGGATATCGGAAGCCAATCACCTCGCCCGGCACGGCGATGTGCACCTCGTGGTCGCGATGAACCCGCAGACCTGGGACAAGGACATAGCCGAGATCGCTCCGGGCGGCTACCTCCTCTACGATTCAACCAAGCCCCTGCCGCCTTCGAAATTCCGACCCGACATCGTCGTCCTCGGCGTGCCGTTCACCGCCATTTGCAATGGCGAATACGGCGACGCCCGGCAGCGACAGCTCTTCAAAAACGTCATGTATATCGGCGCGCTTTCGGCGCTCCTCGATCTCGACGTGGGCGAGATCGAGCGGCTGATCGGTGAGCAGTTCAAGGGCCGCGAGAAGCTGATCGCGGCCAACCTGCACGCACTTCGCCTGGGCCGCACGCACACCCTGGAGACGCTAGCCTGCCCGATCGGTTTGCGGGTCCGGCGGGCGGATGCGGTCGGCGATCGTATCTTCATAGACGGCAACAGCGCAGCCGGGCTCGGTGCCGTTTACGGCGGAGCGACGATCGCCGCCTGGTACCCGATCACGCCCTCGACCTCGCTCGCCGAAGCCTTCCAGCGCTATTGCCGGCGCTACCGCGTGGAGCCGGAGAGCAGCCGGCACCGCTACGCGATCGTGCAGGCGGAGGACGAGCTGGCATCGATCGGAATGGTCGTGGGCGCGGCCTGGAACGGCGCGCGGGCCTTCACCGCAACCTCCGGGCCGGGCATCTCGCTGATGCAGGAGACGATTGGACTCGCCTATTTCGCCGAGATCCCGGCCGTGATCTTCGATGTGCAACGCGCCGGCCCCTCGACCGGCATGCCCACACGCACCCAGCAGGGCGACCTTATCTCCTGCGCCTATGCCTCGCACGGCGATACCCGGCACGTGCTGTTGTTCCCGGAGGATCCGCACGAGTGCTTCCTCTTCGGCGCGGCGGCCTTCGATCTCGCCGACCGGCTGCAGACGCCGGTGTTCGTGATGCTCGACCTCGAGATCGGCATGAACGAGCGGCTGGCGGCGCCGCTTCATTGGGACGATGCGCGGCAGATGGACCGCGGCAAGGTCATGACCGCCGAGGCGCTCGAGAGCGCAGCCGATTTCGGTCGCTATCTCGACGTGGATGGCGACGGCATCGCCTGGCGGACCTATCCCGGCACGCACCCGAACCGGGGCGCCTTCTTCACGCGCGGCTCGACCAAGGACGGCCGCGCCCGCTATACTGAGGAGGGCGCTGCCTATGTCGAGAACATGCAGCGCCTGCTCCGGAAATTCAGGACCGCCCGCAAGCTCGTGCCGCGACCGGTCGTAAGCCAGGCCGCACGACCAGCTCGGCGCGCGGCGATCTATTACGGCTCGACCAGTCCGGCCATGGAGGAGGCGCGCGAGATGCTCGCCGAGCGTGGGATCGCGCTCGACCTGATGCGCGTCCGCGCCTTCCCGTTCCAGGAGGAGGTGATGGATTTCATCGCCGCACACGAGCAGGTGTTCGTGGTTGAACAGAACCGCGACGCGCAGATGCGGGCCCTTCTCATCAACGAGGGTGAGATCGACCCGGCGAAGCTCTGCCGCGTGCTGAGCTATGATGGCACGCCGATCACCAGCCGGTTCATCGCCCGCACGATTGCCGAAGAGGCCGGCGTGCCCGAAGTCGTTCCGCTCTGGAAGGCGACCCCATGACCTTCGTTGCCAAGCCCAAGCTCAGCCATCCGGAGCTGCCGAGGAACCGCCTCGGCCTGACCCGGCGGGATTACGAGGGCGCGGTCTCGACGCTCTGCGCGGGTTGCGGGCACGATTCGATCAGCGCCGCAATCATCCGCGCCTTCTTCGAGCTCGATCTGCCGCCGCACCGCATCGCCAAGCTCTCGGGAATTGGCTGCTCGTCGAAGACACCTACCTACTTCCTCGGCCGCGCGCACGGCTTCAACAGCGTGCACGGGCGGATGCCGGCGGTGGCCACGGGGGCTAATCTCGCCAACCGCGACCTCGTCTATATCGGCGTTTCGGGGGACGGCGATTCGGCGTCCATCGGCCTTGGTCAGTTCGCGCACGCGATGCGCCGCGACGTGAACATGGTCTATATCGTCGAGAACAACGGGGTCTATGGCCTGACTAAGGGGCAGTTCTCGGCCACTGCCGATGTCGGGGCCAGGAGCAAGCGCGGCGTCACCAACACGGAATCCTCGATCGACCTCGCGGCTCTGGCGCTGGTTCTTGGCGCCTCGTTCGTGGCCCGCAGCTTCTCGGGCGACAAGGCGCAGCTCGTACCGCTGATCAAGGCGGCGGTTCTGCACAAGGGCGCGGCTTTCATCGATTGCATCTCGCCTTGCGTCGCCTTCAACAATCACGCCGGATCGACGAAGAGTTATGATTACGTGCGCGAGCACAACGAGGCGGTGGACGCGCTCGACGTGATCGTCGGCCGTGACGAGATCTCGGCCGATTACGCACCCGGTACTATCGAGACGGTGGTGCTGCATGACGGCTCGATTCTGCGCCTCAATAAGCTCGCGCCGGATTACAGCGTGCATGACCGGGTCGCTGCTCTCGCGCACATCCAGGACCGCGAGCGCGCAGGCGAGATCGTGACCGGCCTTCTCTATGTCGGCCCGGAATCGAAGGACATGCATGAGAATCTGAACACCGTTGCGACTCCGCTCGCCTCGCTCGGCGACGCGGAGCTTTGCCCGGGCTCGGCGGCGCTCGAGGAGCTGAACGCTACGCTGCGCTGAGGTACGCTCCGGGCGGAGTTGCGTGAGGAGATTGCGCGCCGGGGAGGGCGGAAGAAGCCATGGGGCGGGCGGCGAGGGTTTGGCCCAACTTCGACACTTTGACCTTCACGGGCGTGACAAAGCCGCGGAATTCTGTGGATTTTTCGGCGGCAATCTGAATTGTGGTGCTAAAACTGGCTGGCCATCAGAATTAAATCTCTGATTTTGTCTTGACTCATGCCGATTCTGCATGGTGCTCTGCCGCCTCGCAGGTCAGCAGCCATGTTCATCCGTGTCAAGAAGATCGGCCAATACGAGTATCTCTCCCTTGTCGAGAACGTCCGCGAGGGTGGTCGC
>JAKAWQ010000050.1 GCA_021816925.1 Pseudomonadota bacterium | reverse complement strand
CCGAGATCGCTCTCATATGTAGCCATGTAATGTAAAACTTGAGACTTGTACGCAGCGGCTCATTGTGGCAGTGATCCGCCATGTATATCGAGTCGGTTCCCAATCGGAGCTCGCCTCCTGCGATCTTGCTGCGTGAGAGCTACCGCGAGGACGGCAAAGTGTGGAAACGCACTCTCTGTAAGCTTTCGCAGTGGCCGGCCGCGTATATCGACGGCCTGCGCGGCGTGCTAAAGGGCGGCGGCGTCATCGCCCCTGAGCGCGACGCCTTCACCGTCACCCGCTCGCTGCCGCACGGCCACGTCGCTGCCACCCTCGGCACCGCGCGCCAGATCGGTCTCGACCGCCGGCTCGGCCCGGAGGGCAACCGCTGTCGCGATCTCGTCCTCGCCCTGCTCGTGGCGCGGATCCTCGAACCTTGTTCGAAGCTTGCGACCGCCCGTGCGCTTCCCCCCGTGAGCGCCACCTCCGGTCTGGGAGTGGAGCTGGGGCTGGGTGAGGTGGACGAGGACGAACTGTACGCCGTGCTGGATTGGCGACATGAACGCCAGCCGGCGATCGAGAGTGCTTTGGCCAAACGCCATATGAAGCATGGCACGCTGGTGCTGTACGGCGTTTCCTCCAGCTACCTGGAAGGACGCTGCTGCCCGCTGGCCAAGCGCGGCTATAGCCGCGATGGCCGCCGGGGCACGCTGCAAATTACCTACGGTTTGCTTTGCGCCCCCGATGGCTGCCCGGTCGCGGTCGAGGTGTTCGCGGGGAACACGGCGGACCCGCTGACCCTGGCGAGCCAGGTCGAGAAGCTCAAGCACCACTTCACACTGGAGCATGTCGTCCTGGTCGGCCGACCGGATCAAGCCCTCGGCCCATTCCTGCCCGGCAACGCGGGCCAGGCGCTCGGGAACCGCTTTCGGCATCACGCCGAGCGAATTGCTGTCGAGATAAATGACACCAGGCGGGAGATGGAAGCGCGCACGATAGGGGCGAAGCAGATCCGCCTCGTCGCAGACGAGGCACGCTGTGCGGTCCGTCATGGCGCGGCGCGGAGCGCAGCACCGGCCTCTGTTCCGGCGAACCATTCGAAGATTTCGGCGCCGGTCCAGTGGACCACGCCTTCGAAGCGCGCGGCGTGCGCAAACAGCGCCTCGAGATGTCGCATGCGGTGCGGCTGGCCCGAGATGTAAGGATGGATCGCGATCGTGAAAACCTTCGCCCGGTGCTCGCCTTCTGCGTAAAGCCGGTCGAACTGGTCGGTCGCGCGGTCGAGGAAATAGCGGCTCTCGTGGTGCTGCACGAGCATCATCGGAATGTCGTTCAGCTCCACCGTGTACGGAAGCGTGGCGAGCGGCCCGGCCGTGGTGCGGAGGATCGTCGGTTCGTCGTCATGAACCCAGTCGCCGATGTAACGCACTCCCGCGGCGGAGAGGAGATCAGGCGTCGCCAGCGTCTGCGTCAGGCCCGGACCAAGCCAGCCAAGCGGCGGGCAGCCGGTGAAACGGGCGAGCGTTTCAACGGAACGCGCGATCATCGCCGCCTGGTCGGTAACGGCGTGGATCGGCCCCTGGTCCCAGGCGTGGCCCATGAACTCCCACCCGAGCGCCCGCGCCTCCTCGGCGACACGCGCGTAGTCCTCGATGACGCGAGCATTGATCGCAAGCGTCGGGCGCACGCCAAGGCGCGAGAAGAGCTCGAAGAAACGCCAGACGCCGACCCGCATCCCGTATTCGTGCCAGCTCCAGTTGGGAACGTCCGGCAGCGGCGCGGCGCCGGCGGGCGCGGGCAGGACTTGGCGGGCCATCGGCCGGGCGATGTCCCAGACCTCGAGATTGACGACCGCCCAGAAGACAAGGCGCGCGCCGCCGGGAAGCCGGAGCGGCGGGCGATCGACGATCGCGGAATAGGCCACGCGCTCGCAGGGCAACAAGGGGTCGGGCATCGGCGGACTCCGGGTTTCCTCCTCGGCAAAGCGCAGCATAGGATGGCCGCGTGACGAGCGCGAACGACGCAAAAGCCCTCCTCGAGCCGGTGTGCCGCGCGGTGCGGGAGGCAGGAGAGATGCTTGCCGCGGAGTTCTGCCGCCCCGGCGGGCCGCGCCGGCTTGGCGGGCCGCGCGGCGCGGGAGACAAGGCGCCCGTCGATGTCGGGATCGAGCGGTTCCTGCGCGAGGCGCTGTTGTCGCTTCTGCCTACGCGGTTCGTAGGCGAAGAGGAGGGTGCGCACGGCAACCTCGTCGACGGGCTCTGCTGGGTGGTCGATCCGAACGACGGCACGCGCGAGTTCCTGCGCGGGCACCGGGGAAGCGCGATCTCGGTTGCACTTCTCGCGTCGGGGCGGCCGGTGCTGGGCGTGGTGCACGCGCCGTTGCCACCGGATCGCAGCGCCGATCTCGTTGCCTGGGCGGACGGGATGGCTGAGGTCGCGCGGAACGGCAACGCGGTCGCGACGCGGCTCGACGATAAAGAACTCGCGGCGGGGAACGTGGTTTTCCTGAGTGCCGGCGCGCGGCTCCGACCCGAGGATTACGGGCGGCTCGTGGCACCGGCGCGGTTCGTGGCGCTGCCAAGCATCGCCTACCGGCTGGCGCGCGTGGCGGCCGGAGACGGCGTGGCCACCGCCTCGTGGAACACGCTCTCGCCTTATGATATCGCAGGCGGCTACGCGCTTGTTTCGGCGGCAGGCGGAACGATGCTCAATCGGCACGGTGCGCCGGTGCGTCTTGCGGCCGATGGAGAGGGACGGATCGAGGGCTGCTTCGCCGGGGCTCCGTGCGCCGCCGCAACGCTCGCGGGGCGCGAGCGGAGACTCGGCGAACGGCGGCCGTCGCGGCTCGATCCACGCTGGCCCGAGACGGACGCGCGCGACGAGGCGCGGGTGGACCGCGCGATCGGCTGCCTGCTCGGCCAGGTGATCGGCGACAGTTTGGGCTCGCTCGTGGAATTCACAGGACGCGAGGAGATCCGGGCGCGCTATCGGGAAGGCGTGCACGAGCTTGCGGACGGCGGCGTGTGGAACACGCTGGCCGGCCAGCCGACCGACGATTCGGAACTGGCGCTGGCGCTCGCACGCGCGATCGTTGCGGCGGGGAGGTACGAGGAGGAAGCGGCAGCAGCAGCGTACGCGCGTTGGTACTGCTCGGAGCCGTTCGATTGCGGAGGAACGATCGCGCAGGCGCTGCATGCCGCCTCGGCTGCTCCGGAGGGTCGCCGGGCCCAAGCGGCGCGAGCGGCGGCAAGCCACGAGAGCCAGTCGAACGGGGCGCTGATGCGCGCCGCCCCGATCGGAATCGCCGCGGGCTCGGTCGAGCAGGCGGCGGCGTGGTCGGCGCTGGATTGCCGGCTCACCCATCCCCATCCGGTGTGCGTCGCGGCCTCCGCAGCATTTACGGCCGCGATTGTCGCCGGAATCGCCGGCGCGGTGCCCCGCGCGATGGCGGAGGTTGCGCGGAACGCCGCGGCGCGGGTGCCCGGCGGCAAACCCGTCAGCGAGCGCCTGGCGGAAGCAGCGGCTGGGCGCGGACCCGCGCGCTTCGACCTCCAGCAGGGATGGGTGCTGACGGCATTCCAGAACGCCTTCCGCCATCTCTTGCATACGGGGGATGCGGAGCAGGCGCTGATCGAGACCGCGGGCGAAGGCGGGGATGCCGACACCAACGCGGCCATCACCGGTGCGTTGCTGGGGGCAGCGTTCGGGCGCGATGCTCTGCCGCGGCACTGGGTGCTGCCGGTGCTCGCCTGCCGCCCGCTCGCGGAACTCGGGGCTGGGCAGCCGCGGCCCGACGAATACTGGCCCGATGACGTGCCGCTCTTGGCCGAGGCGCTGTTGCAGTGCGGGTGAGGAGGCGCCCGTTAACCCAGCAAGGCGCGGGCGCGGGCGATCATGTCCACTGCCTGCGGGCGGACGGCGAAGCGGGCGAGATCGGTGTCGTTCGCCCAGGTGAGATCGGCGACATCGGAGCCGGGGCGCGGTTCGCCCCCGGCGAAACGGGCCGCGAAATCGAGGATGGTGTAATGGAAGCGGACGCGATCGTCGGGCGTGCGGTGGATGCTATCGAAATGGCCGACCAGCGTGAGCGGACCGACGGCGAGAGCGGTTTCCTCGGCGAGCTCGCGGCGGGCGGCTTCCTCGGCCGTTTCGCCGAGCTCCTGCAAACCTCCCGGGAGGCTCCATTCGCCGGCGGCGGGCGGCTGGCCGCGGCGCACAAGGAGGACCTCGGTTGGCTTGAGGACGATGATGCCGATGCCGACGAGCGGGCGGGAGGGATACTCGCGCCCGCTCACGGCTTCGCCGCGGCAGGCGGCGCGGCCGCTGCATGCGGCGCCGTTGGTGCGGCGGTCCCGGCCGCTGCATGCGACGCGGTTGCTGCGGGCGACGCGGCTGCGGGCGACGCGGCTGCGGGCGATGCGGCCGCCGGGGCCTTCTTCACGAGATCGGCCAGGCTCGGCGCAAGCTCGCTCTCGCGCCAAGCGCCGAGGCGATAGGCCCACGTTCCGAATTTGGCAGCGAGGGGCTTCGTTCTTTTGCCGTTGCCCGTAGCGCTGAAGCGCGCCCAGAGATCTTTCCCCTCCCGGGCCAGCGTTGCCGCGATGACCATGCCACCCTTGGTGGTGAAGACGGAGCGCGCGAACTCCTTGCCAGGCAGAGCCGGACCCGGTTGAACGGAAGAGAAGGAAAGAAACTCTAGCGCGCGCCAGACGGAATCGATCTTGAAAGAGCCGAGCGGTGGATGCTTGGCCGGCGAAACGAGCGCGAGCTTGCCGTTCGCGAGGGCAAAGGCGAGATTCTCGGCCCCACGCGCCACCGTGACGTGGACAATATCGTGATGGCTGATGTTGACGATGCTGTGGGAAATCCACAGTTTCTCTTCCCCATCGATCGAGAGCGGCCCTTCGGCAAGCCAGCTTCTTTTTCCACCGGGTCGGCGCACGTAGAGAGTTTCGGCGGTTGCGCCGGTAGTCGGGTAACGCTGGTGCCCGACGATGAGCGAAACGATAGGATGGCCGGCCGCATCACTCACGGTGACGAGGCTACCGGTGCTGCCCGGCTTGGTCGGATCGGCAAGGCCCAAGGTTGCGAACTGGGTTGGATCCGCGGTGCGCGGGCCGAGGCGGCGAAGCAACGTGAGGCCGGCCAGCATGGCGTGCACCTTGGTCGGTTCGACCGGATAGAAGCCGCGGTCCGGCAGGCCCCAGACGTCACCCTTGCGGAGGATCACGAACCGCTTTCCCGCGTGCGCGATCTCGATCTCGGCCGCCTTTCCGAGCCGCGGGGCGAGGCCGGGGAAGAAGAGCGGCGTCGTGGCAACATGCCGGTGCTCGGTCGGGTTCTGATGCGGGCCGAAATACCAACCCGCGCCGAGCACAAGCACGGCAATGGCGGCAAGGATCGCGGAGGTGCGGGGCTTCATGCGCGGGCGAGGCGGCGCCGGTGGCCCCGGTAAAGGGCGAGCGCGATCGCCGCGAGCACAAGGATCGCCGGCACCAGAATCGTGCAGAAAAGGCGAAGCTCCGTCTCGAGGCGCGAGATGTTGCGGTTGAGATCGAATTCGACCTGGCGAAGCTCGGCACGCGTGGTGGTGATGTGCCGCTCCGCAGCCGCGATCGCGCGCGTCTGGGCGGGCGTGAGCAGGGCTTGGTTCCCGGCCCCGGTTGCCCCGCGGGCGACGGTCGCCCCGCCGGCGGTGCTGGCAGGGGTAGCGCCGACGGTGCCATGACGCAGCGCCGTGAGCTTCCGCTCCGTCGCCTTAAGGCGCGCCTGCAAGGCAAGCTCGGTGCGGCGGAAGCGTGCCTGAGCGCGGCCTTGCATGGCCTGGATCAGGGTGAACGGACGGCTCGGGTTGCCGCGGCCGCGCAGCGAGAGCAGGAGATCGCCGCCCGTAAGCGAGCCCACGAGATTCGTGACGAAGGCGCCGTTGTCGCTGAAGGGAATCGCTTCGGGCTGGCCGAAGAAGTTCTGCACCTGCACCCAGAAGCGGTCGGCGAGGATGTCGGTATCGGCGGCGACGACGAGATCGGCAGGCTGTTTCGTTTGGGCGATGTAGGGCGGCAGGTTGGCGGCGCGCTTCACGCCCTTGGGCAGCGGCGGCGGACCCTTGAAAGCCGAGTGCAGGATCCCGCGCACGCGCGCGGCAATGACACGCGGCCCACCCGCCGGCTTGAACGCGGCGAGAAGCTTCGCCGGGTTCGGCATCTGGCTCACGGCGGTGACCGGCAGCACCTCGGATTCCGGATTCGATTCGAGCAGCGGTGTGAAGCTGATGGCGGCGCCGGGCTTCTTCGCAATGAAGCCCGCCGAAGCGACAGTGATCTGGCGAAGATTGGCCGTCGCGGGATCGGAGCGAGAAATGCCGTGCCGGATGTTGAACCAGGCGATATACGGCACGCCGGCAACCTGCGAGGAGGCGCTCTCCTGCACCTGCACGGCGCCGGTGAGCTCGGTCACGATCTTGTTCGGGGAATATTCGATACCCCACGCCTTGAAAAGTGGCGCGAGGTTGGAGGAGTTATCCATGCTCGGTGCGCCGGATGGACCGGGCGTCGCGGCCTCGGCTTCGCTGTAGGGATCCACCATCACCATCAGGCGCCCGCCGCGCATCACGAACTGGTCGATCGCGTAAAGCGTGAGCGGCGAGAGGTGCTGCGCCTGCGCCACCAGCAGCACCCGGATTTTCGGATCGATCACCTGCGTCGTGAGGGGCACCTGCTGGAGGTGGAAATTCTTTTCGAGCTGGATCAGCGACATCCAGGGACCGCCCGGCTGCCCGGGTTGGCCCTGACCCATCATCATCAGGCGCGGATTGCCGAAGAGCGGCAGCGAGGACATCACCCCGACCACGGGCGGTTTCGGGTGGGCGAGCTCGAGAACGAGCCGTGTCAGATCGTATTCGAGGAAGCGCTCGCGCGAAGGATCGAAGAAGGGGATGGTGCGCTCGGTGTTGATGAGATTGGTGCCGGCGAGGCCGAAATAGACCTTGGTGCCGCGCTGATCGAGCGGCACACCGGTGAGGCCGTAGGCCAGCGCCTGATCCTCGGTGCGGCTGAACGGCAGCGGATCGAAGAACTCGAGCCGGACCATGCCGTGCGCGCGCGCAGCGTACTGGCGCAGCATCGCGCGCACGCGGTCAGCGTATTCGCCATAGAGCGGCAGCCGCGCGCCGAGCGCACGCGAATAATAAAGACGAAGCGTGATCGGTCGCTTGAGGTCGGCGAGGACCGTGCGGGTGCCCTTCGAAAGAGTGTAAACTCCGTCAGCCGTGAAATCGAGATGCGCGTTGGCAAACCGCGCACCGACGAAGAGGTTGACGCCGACTGCGATCACCGCAACCGCGACGACCGCGACGAACGACGACCAGAAACGACGAGCCGGGGCGCGCATGGGTTCAGCTTGCTTTGCGATGATCGACAACGACCACGTTCAGAAAGAGCCAAAAACCGATGAAGCTCGCGAAGAAGACGATGTCCGACAGGCTGAGGAAGCCCTGCGAGATAGCGCGGAAACGCTCGATCACCGAGAAACCACGGGCGATCGAGGAGAGCACGGGAAGGTTGCGGTTGAGGAAATCCGTGACCACCGGATAGCCGGAGACGGCAAAGATAAAGCACATGGCAACGCCGAGCACGAAGGCGATCACCTGACTCTTCGTCATCGCCGAAGTGGCTGAGCCGACGGCGAGGAAGGCACCAGAAACCAGCACGCCGCCGAGATAACCGGCGGCGATCACGCCGTTGTCGGGCGAACCCAGGATGTTCACCGTGATGACGAAGGGAAAGGTGAGCGCGAGCGCGATGATGCAGAACGCCCAGGCGGCAAGGAACTTGCCGATGACGGCCTCGGTTTCGGCGAGCGGGAGCGTGAGGAGAACCTCGATCGTTCCGAGGCGTCGCTCCTCAGCCCAGAGTCGCATCGTGATGGCGGGCACGAGAAGAAGAAACACCCAGGGCAGGAAGTCGAAGAACGGCACGAGATCCGCCTGGCCACGGCTGAAGAAAGCCCCGGCGTTGAAGGTGAGCATGCCCTGCAAGACGAGAAAGATGACGATGAAGACGGCAGCAACGGGAGTTGCGAAATAGCCGGCAAGCTCCCGGCGGGCGACGACGAACGTGTTTCGCATCAGGCGACCTTGGCAAGCGGTGCCGGGTGGGTGATGGCGCGGAACACCTCCTCGAGCCGGCCCGAAGGATCACGCGCGGCCAGCGCCGCGGGGGTGTCGTCGGCGACGACGCGGCCCGCGGCGATGATGATTGCGCGCGTGCACACGGCCTCCACCTCCTCCAGGATGTGCGTGCTGATGACGATCGCCTTCTCCGGTGCCAGGCGGCGGATCAGCGTGCGCACCTCGTGCTTCTGGTTGGGATCGAGCCCGTCGGTCGGCTCATCGAGCACGAGCACCGGCGGGTCGTGCAGCAGCGCCTGGGCGAGCCCGACGCGGCGCTTGAACCCCTTGGAGAGGGTTTCGACCGGCTGCAGGCGCACGCCTTCGAGTTCCGTCAGCGCAAGGGCGGCGGCAACACGCGAGGCAAGTGCTGTGCCGCGATAGCCACGGATGCGGGCAGTGAAACGGAGGAACCCGCCAACTGTCATCTCCGGATAGGTGGGCGCGCCTTCCGGCAGGAAGCCGAGCGCGCGGCGCGCGGCGACAGGTTCCGCTTCCACATCGTGCCCCGCGATGGCGGCCGTACCGGAGGTGGGCGTGACGAAACCCGCGAGCATGCGCATGGTGGTCGTCTTGCCGGCGCCGTTCGGGCCGAGGAAGCCGAGCACCTCGCCCTTGTCGAGGCTGAAGGAGACGTTATCGACGGCGGTGAAGCTCCCGAACCGCTTGGTGAGGCCCACGATCTCGATCAGTGCTGCCACGCCTTGCGCCCCTTCCGGCCGGTCGAGGGGTCTAGCGGAAATCCCGCAGTTTGCAAGCAAGGGCACGCCGGCCGCGGAGCGGATTGCCGAGAGTTCATGGCGATGCAATCTATGGACAGAGGACGCAGGCGGCGATTCCCGGCGGGCGGAATCGGCTTTATTAGGAGGCGCGCCCATGACCGAGGCTCCCCTTCCGCACGACCCGCGGCGCCGGCGCATCCTCTATCGCGCGACGCACCGCGGCACGGCGGAGAACGACCATCTGATCGGCAGGTTCGTCGCCGCGCGCATCGACGCGATGGACGAGGCAGCTCTGGCTGCCCTCGAAGCGTTGCTTGCGCTCCCGGACCCGGATCTCGCGGATTGGATTTCGGGCCGGCGGGAAATCCCCCCCGAGCATGACGGGCCGACGCTAAGAGCGATGCGGGACGCGGCGGGACGATGAACGCGGTCGCGGTTTACGGCGCGCCGGAAGGGTTCGACGCCGCCCTCCTGGCGCGGCGGCGGGCGGAGCACGGAGGCGTAGTGCTGCACGTGGCTCGCGACGATGCGCGCATGGCCCGGATGGCCGAGGCGCTCGGCACCATGGTGCCGGACATCGAGGTGCTGCGGTTCCCCGCCTGGGACTGCCTGCCCTACGACCGGATCTCGCCGAAGCCCGAGCTGGTTGCGGAGCGTGTGGCGACGCTGGCACGGCTGCTCGCCCCGCCCTCGAAACCCACGATCGTGCTGACGACGGTCAACGCGCTCGTCCAGCGCGTGCCGCCGCGGGCATCGTTCCTCGGCCGGAGCCTCACGCTCGCGGTGGGCGCGCCCGTCGATGCGCCGGATCTGATGTGCTTCCTCGAAGGCAACGGCTACGGACGCACCGCGACCGTGCTGGAGCCGGGCGAGTTCGCCGTGCGCGGGGGCATCATCGACGTCTTCCCCGCGGGTTCCGAAGAGCCCGTGCGCCTCGATCTCTTCGGCGACCAGTTGGAAAGCGTCAGGCGTTTCGATCCTGCTACGCAACGGAGCGGGAAGGCAATTGCAGGGCTCGAGCTCCATCCGGTCTCCGAGGTGCCGCTCGACCCGGCGGCGATCGCGCGCTTCCGGACCGGCTGGCGCGAACGGTTCGGCAATGCGGCAAGCGGCGATGCGCTCTATCTCGCGGTCTCCGAAGGGCGGCGCCATCCCGGCATGGAGCACTGGCTGCCGCTTTTTCATGATGTTCTCGAAACACTCATCGATTACCTCCAGGTTGCCTCGGTTTCCTTCGATCATCAGGCCGAAGAGGTGCTCGCGGCGCGGCTCGAGATGATCGCCGACCATTACGAGGCTCGTCGCCAGCTCCCGCGCGACGGGGAGGGCCCGTACCGGCCGCTGCCACCTGACCTCCTTTATCTCGATCGCCCGGGATTCGAGGCGATGCTGGCGCCGGCGCATGTGTTCGCCCTCAGCCCTTACGCGCGACCGGAGGGCGCGCTCGGGATCGAGGCAGGCGGGCGGCCGGGCCCGCTCTTCACGCGCGGGGGCGAGCGCGCCGGCGGCGATGTGTTCGACCAGCTTGCAGAATCCGCCGGCCGATGGGCGAAGGAGGGGAAAAAACTCGTGCTCGCCGCCTGGACCGATGGCTCGCGCGAGCGGCTTCTTCACCTCCTCTCGGAGCACGGATTTGCGGGCGCGCGGCGGCTCGGCGGATGGGCCGAGATCGAGCGGCTTCAGCCGAGCACGCCGGGGCTCATCGTGCTCGGCCTCGAACGAGGGTTCGTTGCCGAGGGGCTCGCGGTGGTCGCCGAGCAGGATCTCCTCGGCGAGCGCATCAGCCGCCCTCCGCGGCGGCGCAAGTCGGCCGACGAGCTGATCGCCGAGGCGAGCGAACTGGCCGCGGGCGATCTCGTCGTGCACCAGGAATACGGGATCGGGCGCTATGACGGGCTCGCTACGCTCGCCGTCGATCAGGCACCGCATGATTGCCTCAGGCTGATCTACGACGGCGAGGAAAAGCTCTTTCTGCCGGTCGAGAATATCGAGCTCTTGTCGCGCTTCGGCTCGGCCGCCGAGGGTGTCGCGCTCGACCGGTTGGGGGGAGCGGGCTGGCAGGCGCGCAAGGCGCGCATGCAGCGTCGCATCCGCGATATCGCGCGCGAACTGATCGCGCTGGCCGCGGAACGGAAGGTGCGCGAGGCGCCGGAACTGGCGCCTCCGGAGGGAAGCTTCGAGGACTTCTGCGCGCGCTTTCCGTTCGCCGAAACGGAAGACCAGGCGCGCGCGATCGGCGACGTATTGCAGAACCTAGCCTCGGGGCGGCCCATGGACCGACTGATCTGCGGCGACGTCGGGTTCGGCAAGACCGAAGTGGCGTTGCGCGCGGCTTATGTGGCTGCGATGGCGGGAACGCAGGTTGCCGTGGTGGTGCCGACGACGCTGCTCTGCCGGCAGCATTTCCACACGTTCTCGGCGCGCTTCGCGGGCACGGGCGTGAAGATCGGGCAGCTTTCGCGGATGGTTTCTCCGAAGCAGGCGGCCGCGGTGCGCGCGGGAATTGCCGACAGCTCGATCGGGATCGTGATCGGCACGCACGCACTTCTGGCCAAGAGCGTGCATTTCGCATCGCTCGGGCTGCTCGTGATCGACGAGGAGCAGCACTTCGGCGTCGCGCACAAGGAGCGGCTGAAAAGCTTGAAGAGCGACGTGCACGTGCTGACGCTGACCGCAACGCCCATTCCGCGTACGCTGCAACTTGCGCTTTCGGGTGTGCGCGAGATGAGCCTGATCGCCACGCCGCCGGTCGATCGGCTGTCGGTGCGCACGTTCATCATGCCGTTCGATGCGCTCGTGGTCCACGAGGCGATCCAGCGCGAACGCTTCCGCGGCGGGCAGATTTTCGCGGTGGTGCCGCGCATCGAGGATCTGCCGCGGATGGCAGCGCGCCTTAAGGAGATCGTGCCCGAGGCGCGGATTGTCGAGGCGCATGGGCGGCTCGCGCCGAGCGCACTCGAGCGGGTGATGACGGAGTTCAGCGATGGGCGGGCCGATATCCTGCTTTCGACCAACATCATCGAGAGCGGACTCGACATGCCGGCGGTCAACACGCTGATCGTGCATCGCGCCGACCAGTTCGGGCTCGGCCAGCTCTATCAGTTGCGCGGGCGAGTCGGGCGGGGGAAGCAGCGCGGCTACGCGTATCTCACTTGGCCGCCTAATCAGGTGCTTTCAGCAACCGCAGAAAAGCGGCTTTCGGTGATGCAGACGCTGGACAGCCTGGGCGCGGGGTTCACCCTTGCCTCGCACGATCTCGATATCCGCGGTGCCGGGAATCTTCTCGGCGAGGAGCAGTCAGGGCATATCCGCGAGGTCGGCATCGAGCTTTATCAGCAGATGCTCGAGGACGCGGTGGCGGAGCTTTCCGGGCGCGAGGGCGAGCGGCGTGGTGCGGAGCGGGAATGGACGCCGGGCATCGCCCTCGGGCTGCCAGTGCTCATTCCGGATACGTACGTGGCGGACCTGCCGGTGCGGCTTGGGCTTTACCGGCGGATCGGCGCGCTTGCCTCGGATACGGAATCCGAAGCGATGGCAGCGGAGCTGGTCGATCGGTTCGGGCCTCTGCCGGCAGAGGTGGAAAATCTCTTTGCGGTGGTGGCGCTCAAGCGCGCCTGCCGTGCGGCGGGCGTGGAGCGGCTGGAAGCGGGGCCGAAGGGATTGCTTCTCACATTCCGCGGCAATCACTTCCGCAACCCGGGCAGACTGGCGGCGTGGCTTGCTACCCAGAAGGGCGGCGTCCGGCTGCGGCCGGACCACAAGATCGCCCTCACGCGCGAACTCGAGCCCCGCGCGCGGCTGGCGGCCGCGCGGGGGCTGCTCGCCGAACTCGTGCGCATCGCGACCCGGGCCGAGGCGGCGTAGTGTCCTGCGGCCGTGTGCTCCCGGCGCGAGTCCGCGACGGCGCGTGAGGCGCGCGAATCGTACTAAGAGCCGGACATGGAGATGAGAACCGGTGTTCCGCCTTCCATGAAAATCCGCACATCTTCCGCGCCCGAGGTTCGCGACCCGGTCCGACGAACACGACGAACATAGGAGATCAACGGCTTCAGCGAACACTCGAAGCGTCTCCGCTTCCCATGCGTCCCGTGCCGATACGATATGCGAGCCGGCCGATTCATTCATTATTTCCAGTGCCCTCTGGGCCTTTGTTTGTCGGCAAGGACCAAGAATGCAAGAGGACAGCCGGCAGTCGCCACGGAATTGTCACTCTGCAAACGTCCGGCGGCCACATCCGCGCGGGAACGTGAGCGAAGTGGGCCGAGAGGAAGAGAGGGTGCGATCGCAACCACTCTGGATCATTGGTGCTCCACGGTCCGGCGCAACGTTTCTGGCCGCGGTGCTCAACAGACATCCCATGATTACGCTGACGAACGAAGCATGCCTGCTCGCGCTGCTCAAGAACGTCATCGAGGTCGATCGTATGCGGCCGGATCTTCTGGAGCCGGAGTACGTTGAAGGGTTCCGATCGTTCCTGGAGCACCGGGCAGGCGCGTTCATCGAAGAGTACTTTTGGAACGTGCTCGGCGTGACCACCCCGATCTGTGGCGATAAGCACCCGCCCTACGCCGATCCCGCCGTGCTTTCGGGGCGGGATGCCGCGAGACCGCACTGTCCCGGCGTCCGGTTCCTGCCTTCGCCTCATCCGCCGCATTCTGCCCGCGTCGAAGTTCACCCATATCCGGCGGGAGCCATCACGGGTCGCGCGTTCACTTCTGGGCAAGCGCTGGGTCGCGTCGTTGGCCGACGGCATGGCCCTCCGGCAGCAGTATGGGCGGGAGATTGAAGGATTCTTCGATGATATCGACGGCGCAAGCGGGCTGACGCTGGCTTATTCCGATGTGCTCGAGGAGCCCGAGGAGGCGGCCGCTTCGCTCGTGCACTTTCTCGATATTCCAGACGTGAGGCCACTCAGCGCGTTCCTGAGAGCCGCGCGGATGGCGCCAACCCCCTTCGGCGGGCCAGTGGCCGATCTCCGTGCCACGTACCCGGCACGCGGAGGTCATTGCACCCGGTGGCCGGCGCCTTGCCGGCGAAACGGCCTCTGCCGGCGCGGGCGGGGGAGTGAGCGGCGCCCCGCCGGCTGCAACGTGAAGGTCGCTCAGCTGACCAGCTTGAGCCGGCCGCTGCGACGCAGGGCCAGCGATTCGTAGATCGAGAGATAGTCCTCGGCCATGCGGCGTGCCGTGAAGCGGCGTTCGAACTCACGGCGGATCTGCCACCGGGAGAGGCGATCGGTTCGCTGGACGGCAGCGGCCGCCGCCGCCTCATCATGCACGATGAAACCGGTGACCCCGTCCTCGATGATCTCGGGCACGGAGCCATAGTCGTAGGCGATAACCGGCGTGCCGCAGGCCATCGCCTCGATCATCACGAGCCCGAAAGGCTCCGGCCAGTCGATCGGCATCAGGAGCGCACGCGCGCCGGAGAGGAAGGCCGACTTGGCGGCATCGTCGATCTCGCCGATGAATTCGATGTCGGGGCCGAGCATCGGCCGAATCTCGCGGGCGAAATAGGCCTCGTCCACGCGATCGACCTTGGCCGCGATACGGAGCGGCAATCCGGCGACGCGAGCGATGCGGATCGCGCGATCCGGCCGCTTCTCGGGGCAGATGCGGCCGAGGAAAGCAAGATAGGAGGGTTCGAGCGGCACCGGCATGAGCAGCGAGGCCGGCATGCCGTGGGGAATGGTCGCAATAAAATTCTCCGCCGGCAGCGGGTCGCGCTGGGCCTCCGAGATCGAGACCAGATTCATGCGAGGGAGACCGGCATAGACCAGCCCGAGCTCGGGAAGATCGAGCCGGCCATGCAGCGTGGTGAGGAAGGGCACGGGTTGGCGTGCAAAGAGCGAGGCCGGCCAGTAATCCATGTGGAAATGGAGCACCTCGAACTCCGGGGCACGCTCGCGCACGCGCTCCATCAGCAGCATATGCGGGGCGAGCCAGTCGCGGATTTCCGGATCGAGCCGTAGCGCCTGCGGCCAGACGGCTTCGAGATTCGCCGAGGTCCGGGAATCGCCGCTCGCGAAGAGGGTAACGTCATGGCCCATCGCGATCAGCTCCTCGGTCAGGTAGGCCACGACCCTTTCCGTGCCGCCATAGAGCCTGGGCGGCACGGATTCGGTCAGGGGGGCAATCTCTGCAATGCGCATGATGAGGAAGCTCCTTCGCGTCGGGCGGTGTTTCGCCAGGCCGAACGTCGGCGCGTGATGCGGCATTGATTCGGCCGTGTGTGCCCTATTGCTGCCCGATTGCACGCCGATCCCTCGATCGCAAGGGCGCACGGACCTGAACGGTCCCAGGTTCGGAGCCCGCCAACGGGAAGATCTCGAGGGGATTTCTGATGATGACCGGACTGCGGATTCTCGCGGCACGGCAAAGCCGAGCCGGCGTGGCAACAGAGGGCGGGATAGAACCGCGACCGATGCGCTTCATCCTGGGCGCGATCGGCCGGCACAAGGCCGCACACGCCGGGATTTTCCTCTCCGTGGTGACCGCAGTGAGCGCGGCGGTCGGTTCCCAGTATGCCGTGAAGATGCTCGTCGACGTGCTGGCGCGGCACGAAACCGGCGCGGTGTGGAGCGCCTTCGCCGTGCTCGCAGGGCTGATCGCGGCCGACAACATCTCCTGGCGGGTGGGCGGCTGGGTCGCCGCGCGCAGCTTCGTTGCCGTCTCCGGCGATCTGCGCCGGCGGCTGTTCAACCATTTGCTCGGCCATGCGCCTGGCTATTTCACGGACCGGCGCCCCGGAACGCTGGCGGGGCGCATCACCGCGACCGGCAACGCCGTGTTTCGCATCGAGAGCCTGACGACATGGAACGTCCTTCCGGCAGCGCTCGCCGTGCTGCTCGCGATCGTCACGCTCGGCACGGTCGATCCGCTGATGGGCGTTGTCCTGGCCGGCATGGCCGCAGCCCTCGGCGGCCTGATCGCATGGGCGGCAAAGGCAGGCCGCGGGCTCCACGAAGCCTACGCAGCAGCCGCCGCGACGCTCGAAGGCGAGCTCGTCGATGTCATCAACAATGCGAGCGTCGTGCGCGCGTTCGGCGCGAGCCTCCGGGAGCGGAGACATTTCGCGGCCGGCGTGGACCGCGAGATGACGGCGCGGCGGCAGAGTCTGCGCTATCTCGAGAAACTCCGCGTCTTTCATGCCGTAGCGACCGCGCTTCTGACCGCAAGCCTGCTTGTCTGGACGCTCCGGCGCTGGGAGCAGGGGCTCGCGAGCCCGGGTGACGTCGTGCTGGTGACCACGCTCGGCTTCACGGTGCTGCACGGGACCCGCGACCTTGCGGTGGCCCTGGTCGAGATGGTGCAGGACTGGGCGAGGCTCGCCGAGGCGCTTGCCGCGCTCCTCGTGCCGCACGAGATGGCGCCGGGGAACCTCGCGCCTGCTATGCTCGCGCGCGCCAGCGCGCGCGGAGGGATCACGTTTTGTGACGTTGATTTTTTCTACCGCGACGGGCGTGCGGTGCTTCGTGGGGTCTCGCTCGCGATCCGGCCGGGAGAGCGGGTCGGGTTGGTCGGACGCTCCGGCTCGGGCAAGACCACGCTGCTCGCGCTGCTGCAACGCCAGTACGACGCGCGGCGCGGCCGGGTGCTGATCGACGGGGTGGACGTCGCCACCATCGGTGCCGAGGGCCTAGCCGCCGCGCTCGCGGTGGTCTCCCAGGACGTTCAGCTCTTCCACCGCTCCGTGCTGGAGAACATCCGCTACGGCAGGCCGGAAGCGAGTGCCGCCGAGGTACGCGAGGCAGCACTTGCGGCAGATGCGGATGCGTTCATTACCGCACTGCCGTTCGGCTACGACACCATCGTCGGCGAGCGTGGGATGAAGCTCTCCGGCGGGCAGCGCCAGCGGCTCGCAGTCGCACGCGCGTTCCTCTGTGACGCGCCCATCCTGCTGCTCGACGAGGCCACGTCGGCGCTTGATTTGGAATCCGAGGCCGGGGTGCAGGAGGCACTCGATCGGCTCGCCGCCAGGCGAACGGTGATCGCGGTCGCGCACAGGCTCTCGACACTGCGTGACTTCGACCGGATCATCGTCATGGATACCGGGCGGATCGTCGATGAGGGCACGCCCGCGGAACTTGCGGGCCGGCCCGGGCCTTATCGCGAACTGCTGCGCTGGCAGAGCTTGGTCCGGCTGGAACGCGCGGCCTGAGCGGACACGGCCGACGTTGTTGGGGATCAGGTCGTGACGCCGAGAATCCAGCCCTCTATCGGCGCCGCAGCGTGTTCTTCGGCTGTAAGATCAGGCGTGAGGCAGGCGGCGAGGCGGCCATCGCGATCGGCCTCGGAGAGCCAGGCGGCGGCGCTGTAGGCGTCGTGCTGGTCGGGGGTGCGGTTGGCGCGATCGAAGCAGCCGCTCCAGAGCCGCGGATAGACCTCGGCGATCGCGGACCGGCCGGGAGGAATCTGCCACCCGTCGAACGGCCAGAAATGCGCACGCGGGCCGAGCTGGAGGCGGAGGGCGCGAAGCCAGGGAATTCCGGCGTGGGTGGATTTTGCAACCGACCCCTGCACGTCGAATTGAAAGACCGATTTTGCGCCCACTTGTTTTTCGCTCAGGCGTTTCCAGTGCGCGTCGCCCTGGCGCGCCGCACCGGCGCCTACGGTGCCGCAGCGAACGAAATCGACGTAGATCTCCTCATCGGTCGGCCAATGCTGCACAAAATCGTCGAGAAAGACAGGCCAATTGTGCGCGAGGCGGTATTTCTCGAAATAGGCCAACGGGAAGGAGAAGCCGTGGTCGATGCCGACCATTGTCGGCGTCTCCTCGGTCAGGGCCGCGCCCAGCCATCCGGCTATGCCGCGCCGGGTCCAGTACTTGCGCGGGGACGGCGGGGGCGGAACTTCGGTGGGCAGCCGATCGCCCTGGGCGAGAAAGACGCGAAGGCCCTTGAGGCTCGTCGTGGGCGTTGCCGCGCCCGAGTAGTCGATGCCAACGTAACGGGCAAAGGCGGGCTTCTGTGCGTCCTCGCCGCGGTGCATGGCTGGAGAGGTCTCCGAGTGGTGGGCGTGAGTGTGTCATGAGGCAACGGATGCGCGCAATGCAGCGGGACCGGCGCCGGTGGCGCATCGTGCGGCGCGCGGCGCTGGGTTTCGCCTCCGCACTGCTTGCCGGCGCGCTCGGGATGGCGGGATGGGCCGGCTACCTGCAGGCGACCGGCAACGTGCACACCGTGCTCCCCGGCCTCCTCTACCGATCCGCAGAGCTCGGCGAGCGCGGATTCGAACGCGTGATCGCCCGCGACCATATCCGCACCGTGATCAACCTGCGCGGAGCCAATCCAGGGCGGCCTTGGTACGAACACGAGCTGGCGGCAGCGAAAGCCATGGGCGTGCGGCATATCGATCTCGGAATGTCGGCGTCGCACGTGCCGAGCGTGCGCAAGCTCGCCGAGATCCGGAGCGTGCTGGTTACGGCCGCAACGCCGATCCTTATCCATTGCGAGGGCGGCGCGGACCGCTCAGGGCTCGGCGCAGCGCTCTACGAGCTCTGGATCGCGCATCTTCCGCCGGCGAAGGCAGGTGCGCAGCTTTCGTTCTATTATGGGCATTTCCCTTGGCTCGGCAGCTCGACCGCGGCGATGGACAAGGCTTGGCGCGAGGTGGTGCGGGACAGGCCCGGCCGCTAACGATGCCTACGAATTCGAGCGGGCTTCCTGCCGGCCTGCGAGCCGGCTCCCCCCGTGGCAGCGCGGGCTGCCCGTTCCCAGATCGTCGTGTCCGCAGCACGAAGGGAAACACCTGCCTCGGGAGCCGCACGCTCGAGAAGGGCCAAGGCTTTGGCGGGTGAAACGGGACAACCGATCGCGCATTCCACCCGCCGGCAGATCCGAATGTCGGGTTTGGTGGTATCCGCGCCGTCTGCGAAGCGTGCGCACGTGGCCCAGGCCTTAAGACATGCACATTGGTCTCCCGGTGGTCCGTTGCCGGAAATTCCGGCCACCCAAACAACGACATCAGCGAGCGTCCTGGCGCGCAAGTCGTGATTGTACTGCAGCGTCTCCCGCACGAATTCGTGCGGCGACGCGAACCCGGCGACGAGCGCCTTCAGATCGGGGACGGTGCAGACATGGGGGGAAGGCACGTTCGAAGCGATCAAGCCTGGGGACGACAAACCGATCATAGTTGCGGTTGAGCGAGAGGACGCAATCGATCACCCGAATCGCCGGCGGACGGCTCCATTCCGCGCCGCCCGACGGCTTGATCGAAGGGGCGAGGTCGCGAAGAGCCTGGACCAGGCGTTCGTGGTCGGTCAACACAACGCGGCTCGAGCTCCCTACTCCGCAGCGGCACGCGCCGGAACGACCGCGGGCAACGCAAGCGAAAAGAGCGTGGTGCGCTCGAGATCGTCCTCGAACCAGGCGGAGATGGCGGCTTCGCGCGGGCCGATGTAGGAGGGACAGTCGTTCTCAAGGCGCATCGGAATGTCGTGGCCGGGAATGACGATCGTGCCTGAACGGCGGCGCCAGATCTGCCAGATCTTCTCCATCGAGCGGCGGCTTTCCGCCTGGTCGCAGGTCATGTCGGCGGTGAGGGAAAGAAGCTCCGCACGGTTCTTGGCGGAATCGCCGGTGAACAGAATGTCGAGGCTGGCGGTGGAAAGGACGAAAAAAAGATGGCCCGGGGTGTGACCCGGCGCGGCGTCGGCTGTCATGCCCGGAAGAACGGTGTCACCCGGGCGGATACGGCGGCAGCGGGACGATCGGTCAAGCTCGCGTACATAAAACTCGGGCACGGCGGTGTGGCCCCAAGGCTGGGCAACCGACCAGGCAAGCTCGTCCGCGCCGATCCAGGCGGTTGCGTTCGGAAAGAGTACCCAATTGATCGAATGGTCCCAGTGCGAGTGGGTGAGGATCACGTCCGTCACCTGCTCGGGTGAAAGGCCGCGGGCGCGCAGGCGCTCGCGGATCAGGCCGCGCTGGCTGAACGAGCCGACATCGACGAGGGCGATGCGTCCCTCGCCCCGGATCAGCGCAATCGTGCTCCAGCCGAGCCCTCCATGGCAGACCGACTTGCCCGGATAGCCCTGCACGACGATGTCGATCTCGTAAGATCCTGCATGCATGGCGTTCTCCTATCGCGGGAGATTGAGAAGCGGAAAGGCGCTGTGCACGCCGGGCACGCTGACGGGCTGTGCCGCGCGCACATGCGAGCGATCGAGGGCGGCAGGGGTGGTGATGCCGAGCAGCGCCAGGCACTCGACCATTTCGATCTCGAGCAGTTCGAGCACGCGGATCACGCCCGCCTCGCCGGCGGCGGCGAGGCCGTAGCAGTAGAGCCGGCCGATGCCGACCGCTTCCGCGCCCAGCGCAAGCGCCTTGACGATGTCAGTACCGCGGCAGAAGCCGCCATCGACGAAAATGCGGGCGCGGCCGGCGACGGCCGAGACGATCTCGGGCAACCCGTCGAGCGAGCCCGCGCCATGATCGAGCTGCCGGCCGCCGTGGTTCGAGACATAGATCACCTCGACACCGTGCTCGATGGCGATCGCCGCGTCCTCGGGCGTGGCGATTCCCTTGATGATGAGCGGGAGAGCGTGATTCTCCTTGTAGCGCTTGATGTCGGTCCAGTTGAGCGCGGCCTGGAACTGCATGCCGGCACCACCGCGCCGCCAGGGCTTGGCAAAGCGGCGGGTGATGTCGCGTTCGCGGCGCGAATAGACCGCCGAGTCGACGGTGAAGCAGAAGGTCTCGTAGCCGTTGGCAGCGGCACGGCGAACGAAATCGTCGGTGTAGGCATCATCGCCGCGGCGGTAGAGCTGGAAGAAGCGGCGGGCGGGCCCGGCCTCGGCGGTCGCTTCGAGTCCGGGCTTGGTCACGGAACTGACCATGATCGGCACGCCGAAGAGCGCCGCCGCACGGGCGGCGGTGGCCGCGCCGCCGGAATCGAACGAATCGAGCGAGCCCACCGGGGCGAGGAAGACCGGCAGGCGCGCGAGCGTGCCGAGGATCGGCCCGGCTGCCTCGACGCGCGAGACGTCGCGCAGTACGCGCGGACGGAATGCAATCGAATCGAGCGCGGCGCGGTTGCGCCGGAGCGTCGTTTCGGTCTCGGTGCCGCCGACGAGATAATCCCACGAGTGATCGGGAAGGCGTGCGCGCGCGGCGGCAACGAGTTCGTGCAGGCACTGATATTCGCCGCCGATGGCGTCCAGCTTCGCGATATCGACCATCGCTCTCTCCGCTTGCTCCCCTCCCCGCTCCTCAGGCCTCGGCAATCGGCGGGGGGATGTGCGCCGTCACGGGCGGGATGGGTCCCTCGAAGCGCTCGACCTCGACGAGGCAGCTATGCGCCGACGGGCCCTGGCCGAGTCGCGAGGTGCCGATGTCCTCGGTCAGCACGTTCGGATTGCCATGCACGCAGAGGCTGCCCGGCTTGCCGGGCTCGAGCGGATCGAACCAGGCACCGGTCGGCAGCATGACGATGCCCTGGCCGAGATCCTCGGAGAGCACGAGGCCCGCAAGGCAGGCGCCGCGATCATTGAAGACGCGCACCACCATTCCCTCGGTGAGGTTGCGGCGGGCAGCATCCTTCGGGTGCATCGAAAGTGGTTCACGCCCCGCGACCTTCGCTCCTTGGCTGACCGCACCCTGGTCCATTTGGCCGTGCAGGCGCGTGGCCGGCTGGACGGAGAGAAGATGCAGCGGAAAGCGCTGCGCGAGCGGCGCACCGAGATATTCGTGCGGTTCCTTCCACACCGGATGGCCCGGACAGTCTTCATAGCCGAAGCCCGCAATCGTCTCGGAGAAGATCTCGATCCTTCCGGAAGGCGTGTTGAGGGGATTCTCCGTGGGGTCGTGGCGGAAGGCAGCGAACGGCACGGCCGGCTCGGCCGGAGCCGGGATTTCGGCAAAACCCTCCGCCCAGAAACGGTCGAAATCCGCGATCTCGATACCGGCATGGGCGGCGGCCGAGCGCGTTCGGTCGTAAAGAACGCGAAGCCAGGTCGCCGGATCGCGCTGCTCGGTGAAGCGGTCGCCAACGCCGAGCGCGTCGGCGATGTCGGCGAAGATGTTGAAGTCGTTGCGCGCCTGACGCTGCGGTGGAATCGCCTGGTGCATGGCAAGGATGAACCGATCGCGCCCGCTCGAGCCGATATCGTCGCGCTCGAGCGTGGTCGTCGCGGGCAGCACGATGTCGGCATGACGGGCAAGCGCCGTCCACCAGGGCTCGTGCACGACGATTGTCTCCGCGCGCGCCCATGCGCGAAGAAGCCGATTGAGATCCTGGTGGTGATGGAAAGGATTGCCGCCGGCCCAATAGATCAGACGCGTGTCCGGATAGCAGAGCGCCCGGCCGTTGTAATGATATTCGCCACCGGGATTTTCCAGCATCTCCGTCAGACGCGCGACAGGAATGAAGCTCGCCGCGGGATTGCGAAGCGGCGGGAGCGCGACGGAGGGGATGCTGCTCCGCGGCGTTCCCATGCCGGCGATGCTACCGTAACCGAAACCGAAGCCCTGGCCCGGCTTGCCGATGCCGCCCAGCATTGCAGCGAGTGCCACCAGCATCCAGAACGGCTGCTCGCCATACTGGGCGCGTTGCAGGGCCCACGTGGCGGTCAACATGGTGGGCAGCCGCACGCACTCGCGCGCCAGCGCCGTGATCGTCTCCGCGGGAACGCCGGTGATCGGCGCGGCCCAGGCAGGGGACTTCACGACGCCGTCCGGAGCGCCGCGGACATAGGCGGCGAGGTGCTCGAACCCAACGGTATGGCGGGCGAGGAAATCCTGGTCCGCGTGGTTCTCTTCGAGCAGCACGTGGGCGAGCGCCAGCATCAGGGCCGTGTCGGTGCAAGGGCGGATGGGCAGCCACTCGCCTGGCAGATCGCCCTTGAGCGGCGAGATGCTGACAAGCCGGACGCCGGCGGCCGCGGCGTGCTCGGCGGTGCTTCGCATCGCATGCTCGCCGCCGCCGCCTGAATGAATTTGCCCGTTGCCGTAGCGCATGCCGCCAAAGCAGATCATGAGCTTCGCGTGGCGCGCGATGTCCGCCCACTCCGCCACCGGCCCGAAGATGCATTCGTTGCTGCCGACGATGTGCGGCATCAGCGTCATGCCGGTGGCGTAGGAGTAGTTGGTGAGCTGACCGGTATAGCCGCCGGCAGCGGCCAGCATGCGATGGAGCTGCTGGCGGGCGTGATGGAAACGGCCGGCGGAAGACCAGCCATAGCTGCCGCCGAAGATCGAGGCCGGCCCACGCACCCCGCGCACGCGCGCGATCTCGCCGGCGACCAGGCCGATCGCGCGATCCCATGGCACGGGCACGAAGGGCTCGCCGCCGCGTGGCGTGCCGCCGGCGCGATCACCGGCAAGCCAACCCCGGCGCACGTAGGGACGGTCGATGCGTGAGGGCGCGTGCACGGCTCCGGCGATGCTTTGCAGGAGCGGGGGCGGCTCGGAATCGCGCGCGAAGGGGCGGACGCCGGCGAGGCGGCCCTCCTCGACGAGTGCCGTGAAGGCGCCCCAGTGCGCGGCGTGGGGCTTCATCTCTGTCATGCGGTCAGCTCCCCGGGGCGGAAAATGCGCCGATCGGCCATAAGCGGCAAGCGCACGGGCCGGGGTTTCCGTGCCCGCGCAGCGGGGCTAAAGTGGAACGACTGGCCCGTCGCGCCCGCCCGCCGGGCGGGCGCCACGACCCCGCAAGGAGATGATGATGACCCCGCCCCGCGCGAATTCCGCCGCCGCCCGCGACATCGCCAACGCGCTCCATCCCTACACCGACCTCAAGGCGCACCTCGAGACGGGACCGCTCATCATGACGCGCGGCAAAGGCGTGCGCGTGTGGGACGAAACCGGGAAGGAATATATCGAGGGCCTCGCGGGGCTCTGGTGCGCCGCGCTCGGCTTCGACAACGAGCGGCTGGTGGAGGCGGCAACGCGGCAGATGCGCAAGCTTCCCTTCTACCATTCCTTCACGGCCAAGTCGCACGAGCCGCTCATCGACCTCTCGGAGATGCTGATCGAACGCGCGCCGGTCGCGATGAGCAAGGTATTCTTTGCCAATTCCGGCTCCGAAGCGAACGATTCCGCGATCAAGATGATCTGGTACTTCAACAACGCGCTTAACCGCCCGAAGAAGAAGAAACTGATCGGCCGCGTGAAGGGCTACCACGGCATCACGCTGGCCGCCGCTTCGCTGACCGGCCTGCCCGCCAATCACCGCTCGTTCGACGTGCCGCTGCCGGGGTTCGTGCACACGATCACCCCGCATTTCTATCATGGCGCAAAACCGGGCGAATCCGAGGAAGACTTCGCCACGCGTTGCGCCGATGAACTCGAGAAGCTGATCCTGGCCGAAGGGCCGGATACGGTCGCGGCGATGTTCGCCGAGCCGGTGATGGGCGCCGGCGGCGTGATCGTGCCGCCGCGCGGCTACTTCCCGAAGATTCAGAAGGTTCTCTCCAAATACGATATCCTGCTGGTTGCCGACGAGGTGATCTGCGGATTCGGCCGCACGGGCAACTACTGGGGCAGCCAGACGCTCGATATCCGGCCCGACATCCTGACCTGCGCCAAGGCGCTTTCCTCCTCCTACCTGCCGATCAGCGCAGTGATGGTCAACGAGCGCGTGTTCCAGGGCCTGGCCGAGGAATCGCACAAGATCGGCACCTTCGGCCACGGCTTCACTTACTCCGGTCATCCCGTGGCGGCGGCGGTCGCGGTCGAGGCGTTGAAGATTTACGACGAAACCGGCATCATCGATCACGTGCGCCAGGTGGGCGCGCACATGCAGAAGGAGCTCAGGCGCCGCTTCGCCGGGCACGAACTCGTGGGCGAAGCGCGCGGGGTCGGGCTGATCGCGGCGATCGAGCTGATCGAAGACAGGGAAAGCCACAAGAACTTCGAGCCCGCCGCCAAGGTGGGCGTCCGGCTCGGCAAGCTCTGCGAAAAGCACGGCGTGATCAGCCGCGCGATGGTGAACGACGTGCTGGCGTTCAGTCCGCCGCTCATCATCACCGAACCCGAGGTGGACGAGATGCTGACCCGCTTCGGCCGCGCGCTCGACGAGCTGGCGGTGGAGATGCGCCGCGAGAAGATGGCCGTGGTCGGCTGAGCGAGCCGGGCCGAACCGGATCGGCCTGGCCGGCGCTCAGCTCGCCAGCACGTAGGCGGCCAGGATGACGAAGCCGGTCACCGCGAGTGCCGCGTGCACGGCGATGAGCAGGCCGGGACGGCGCGCCGTGTAGAGCATAGCCAGGATGCCGAGGCCGGCGAGCAGGGCGAGCACGAGGAGGGTCGCGGCGAATTCGCCGAAGGGCGCAGTCCCGTTGGTGAGGCCACGCGGCGGACCGCCGAGGCTGAGAAAGAGCGCGGCGAGGCCGGCCGCGGCGATCAGGCCGTGCAGGGCGCCGAGCTGCCAGGGTGGGGGCCGGCGGCCCGGCCGGAGATGAAGAAGCGCGAGCACCGTGCCCAGGGCCACGGCAACGAACAGAATGGCGAAGGCCCCGTCGAGCATCGGGCACCCGTTTTATGCGCGGGCGACGACGGCCACCAGAGCGCTTGACCGAGATCAGGGCTTGGCCGAGATCAATACCGGCAGGCGCGATGTCGGGATTGCTGGCAACGAGAAAGCGGGAGAGACGGATGGCGCGGCATCGGGAGCTGCTGGTCGTGATTGCGGATGGCGAGCATGCGCGCTTCCTGCGCTGGGGCGAGGGCGTGCCGCGAGCGGAACGCGCGTTCGACTCGAGTGCGGCGCACGCGCGCTCCTCCGAGCTTGTGAGCGATCGCCCCGGCGCGTCGTTTCACAGCGGCGCCTCCGCGCGCCATGCCGCAGAGCCGCGTCACGATCCGCATGCACTGGCGAAGGAGGCGTTCGCCAGGCTGGTGGCCCATGAGATCGGCGTGGCGGCGGCGAGCGGCAGCTATGACGGCGTGGTGCTGGCAGCGCCGGCGCGGGTACTGAACACGATTCGGGCCGGCCTGGATGCTGCGGCAGCGGAATGCATCGTGGGCATGCTGCGGAAAGATCTCGTCAAGGTGCCGGATGCGGAGCTCGAAGCGCATCTTCGCGCGGTGCGGCTGAAGCCGGCGTGAGCACGGCAGATCGCGCGCCGGCCGGGCGGAAGACGGTGCAGCCCTTGAGGCCGCGATCGCGCGCCTCAGCATAGATCCTGGCGAACGCCTCGAAGGACGTGTCTTCCGGCAGGTTGATCGTCTTCGAGATCGCATTGTCCACGTAAATTTGCAGCGCCCCCTGCATGGCGAGGTGCGCGGCCGGAGAAAGTTCTGCGGCGCCGACAAAGGCAGGCGGAACGCCGTCGGCGCGCTGCTGTTGTTGGCGCCAAAGCGCAACCGCAACATCGGTAAGGGTGAAGAGGCGCGTGGCACCATCGGCCTGGCGCACGAGGCGGGCCAACTCAGCGGCGAAGATCGGCTCGATGCCGCTCGAAACATTACCGGCAAGCAGGCTGATCGTGCCGGTCGGAGCGATGGCAAGCAGATGGCTGTTGCGGATGCCGGAGCGGGCGATGCCGTCGCGGATGTCGGCGGGAAGCACCAGGATGAAGGGAGCGTCAAGGTAAGGCTCGCGCGAAAAGGTCGGGAAGGCTCCCTTCTCAGCGGCGAGCGCGATCGAGGCGCGGTAGGCCGCGTCGCGAATCGTGCGCATGATTGCGGCGGCCAGATCGAGCGAGGCGTCGCTGCCGTAGCGCAGGCCAAGCATGAGGAAGGCATCGGCAACGCCCGTGATGCCGAGGCCGATGCGGCGCACCCGGCGCACGGTTGCGGCCTGCGCAGGAAGCGGAAACCGCGAGGCGTCGATCACGTTGTCGAGCAGGCGAACAGCAGTGCCGGCGATCGCAGCGAGGCGATCGGTGTCAAGTCGCGCTTCGGGCGCGAAGGGAGCGAGCACGAGACGCGTGAGGTTGATCGAGCCGAGGTCGCAGGCGCCATAGGGCGGCAATGGCACCTCGCCGCACGGATTGGTGGCGGTGATCCGCTCGCAGTAGCGAAGATTGTTCTGCTCGTTAATGCGGTCGATGAAGAGAACGCCGGGTTCGGCGGTCTCGAAGGCGGCGTGCAACAGGCGGTTCCAGAGCGCACGGGCGGGAACGCGGCGAAGGACACAGCAAGGAACCGGAGCGGCGGCCCCGCTCCAGAGGCGAGGCAGGGTTTCGCCGGGATTAGGCAGCGCGGCGGCGGGAAAAACGAGCGGCCAAGCCGCATCGCGAGCCAGCGCTTCGAGAAAATCCTGAGTTATCTGCACAGAAAGATTAAAGTGGCCGAGGCGGCCCGGCGTCCGCTTGGCGTCGATGAATGCTTCGATGTCGGGATGATCGCAGCGAAGCGTCGCCATCATCGCGCCGCGGCGGGCGCCGGTTGACTGGATGGTAGCGCACATCGCATCCCAGACATCCATGAACGAAACCGGACCGGAGGCGATCGTGCCGGTGCCAAGCGCGCGCGTGCCGGCGGGGCGGAGGGTAGAGAAGTCGTAACCGACGCCCCCGCCCTGCTGCATGGTAATCGCGCCCTCCTCGAGGGCGCGGAAGATGCCGGGAAGCGAATCCTCGATCACACCCATGACGAAACAGTTGAAGAGGGTGATGCGGGCGGAGGTGCCGGCGCCGGCGCGGATGCGGCCGCCGGGGAGGAAGGCGAAACCCTCGAAAATGTCGAGGAAGCGGCCCTCCCAGGCGGCCGCCTTGGATTCGCCGAGAGCAAGCGTATGGGCGACGCGGTGCCAAGTAGCGCGGACCGACGCTTCACCGGCGCCGCCGCGCCGGTAACGCTGCTCCCAGATGTGGCGGGTGATGGGAACGAGAGAAGGTTCTGTGACGGGATCGGCGGTCATCGGGGGCCCCCTGCAGCCGAAAGCAGGTAATAGATGATCGGCGCAGGGGAGGCCTTGACGTGGATCAAGGGGGAGCTTGCCACAGGGCCGGATCCGGCGCAGAGAGGAAGCACGATAAGCCGACGACGGAGACTAGGCGATGACGAAAATTCTTGTGCTTTACTACAGCACATGGGGGCACGTGGAGCGTATGGCGGAAGCGGTGGCAGAGGGCGCGCGGAGCGTTGCAGGTGCGGCCGTCACGGTCAAGCGCGTCCCGGAGACGATGCCGGGAGAAACCCTGGCGGCGATCCACGCCAAGACCGAGCAGGCAGCGCCTCTCGCCGTACCGGCGGAGCTTGCCGAATACGATGCGATCGTTTTCGGAACACCGACACGCTTCGGCAACATGTGCGGGCAGATGCGGAACTTCCTCGACCAGACAGGACAGCTCTGGATGCAGGGCAAGCTCGTGGGCAAGGTGGGCAGCGTCTTTGCGAGTACCGCCTCGCAGCATGGCGGGCAGGAAACGACGATCACCTCGTTCCACACAACGCTCTTGCACCACGGGATGATCATCGTCGGCGTTCCGTACGGAATGCCGGAGATGACGCAGCTTGCCGAGGCGGCGGGCGGCACGCCGTACGGGGCGACCACGCTCTCCGCCACCGATGGCTCTCGCCAGCCGAGCGCCGGAGAACTTGCGATCGCACGCTCCCAGGGCAAGCGCGTGGCAGAGATCGCGGGAAGGCTATTCGGATAAGGCAAAGTTACGCTTGCCCCGGCCACGGCGTTCATATCGAATAAGCCCAACTTCCTTTTCGCCAAAGCTGTAAGTGGCTGAGAAATAACGGTGAAGAGAGATACGAGGCAGTGTTTACTGGCTACGCTGCCAGCTCCGACAGGTGGCACGCCTTGCGCTGGATCGGCGTCGCTCT
>JAKAWQ010000134.1 GCA_021816925.1 Pseudomonadota bacterium | reverse complement strand
TGGGTTTGCGCAGGCGGTCGTCGTGATGGCGAATGACACCGAGGACGATCGGCCCGAAGCAGACGGTCCAGTCGCCCTCGGCGTTTTCACCGAGGCCGACCGGTTCGCCGCTGAGCGTTTCGTTGATGTAGATCTTGCGACCCTGCCACTTGATCTCGCCGTTCCGGCGCACCCGCCGCACCGTCTGATCGGCATCATAGCCGGGCTCGCGCAACATGCCGTCGAAGCGCCTGGGCGAGAGTGCGTAACGTTGCGTCGGAGTATCGTTGCCAAGCGCCTGGTGCGGACGCTCCTCGTTGTAGAGGCGTTGGAAGGAGCGTAGTCGGTGCCGTTGTGCGCGCAGGCTCGGCGCCGGCGGATCGGCGGCGTCACGCAGCAGCGTCAGATGCAGGCGCTCCAGCCGGCCGTTTTGCTGCGGCTTGCCCGGGGCAATGCGCTCCGGCACCACCCCGGCCTTGATCACTTTGACCGAGCGCTGCGACAGCCCAATCCGCGTATGGATGTTGAGGCGGCTATCGAGGAGCTGGTCCAGAGCTCCTTGGTTGAGCGGACTGAAGGGGAGGATGCCTCGCCAATTCTCTACGTACCCGTCATGGCTCTGGTGTTCGGCAGGCGGAAGCTCGAAACAACGCCACAGAAGGCGGCAATAGACGCGGATTTGGAGCTTCTCCGTTTGGTCGGAGCGACGGCGAAATCGGCTTTGCCGCACGGGACAAGTTCGCAGATCGAGCGGTTTTTCCGTGGCGTCGCTAACCAGGTCAAATCGCGGACTCGGACGGTCGAGGAGGTTCGACCATCCCTCGAGTACATCTGCCGTCGGATTTCGCCAGCGTGGATGATGCTTGCACGACTTTGCGAGGACTGCTTTGGATCTGCTGGCCTTACCCATGGTGCCGAGTGCGTGCGCCGTTTTCTGGAGTCTGGTCCCCCCGCGGATGAGGCCGCGAAGGCGTGGTCGGAGCTGGCGCGCATTTACGAGCGGCAGGGCGAGTGGGGTGGGGCTGCGCAGGCACAAGTTCGCATCTGCACTTTCTCGGGTACTGGATTCCGTGTGCTTAGCGAGACCGCGAACTGGCTGAATAGCCTGCTGTACAGGAACACGCTAGCCATCGACTCCGAGGAGAAGCGCGTTGTCTACACGGAGTTGGCCCACCTTATGGAGAGTCGGGTAAGCGAGGCTGACCCAACGGATTTGTCACGCCTTGCATGGCTTTTCCTTCACCTTGGGGACGAAAAAAAGCCCTTGATTACGCTTGGCGCGGCTTGAGAGCAGAGCCGGAAAACTCGCATTGCAGGGGCTTTTATAATCGGCTCATTCGTTCGCGCCGTTGAGGTGCAGCGGCTTTGCCCGTGCGGCGTGGCGCAGTCTCGTCACGGAGCTTCATTCGCAGCGAGCCCTTCGAACAAGTGTAGAGCAGCTTTTTCCCGCTTTTCCCTGAGGAACTCACGCGCTGCGATCGCTCGAGGTTCGTTCCGGGCGGTCGTGCGGCAGGATCACGCCCCACAACGTGCTGCTCCGGTCAGGCTGGCGCTCACCGGTGGGGGGATCCAACGCGAGGACGCCTACCAAATCGTGCAACGGAACGCGATGGCGACGTGGGAGACGCCCGGCAAGCCGGGGGCGAGGAATTTCCGTGAAAATCTCGCGGCCGACCCGGAGGTGGCAGGACTCATGCCGGCCGCCGAGCTGGACGCGGCGACGGATCCCAAGCGACATCTTGTGGCGCTCGACCATCTCTTCACCCGCGCGTTCGGAGAAGCCGGCCCAGTGCTTGCCGCGACGGCGTAAAAGGATGGAAGGCACCGCCGAGTCGCCGTTGACTTGCCGTTGCTGTGCGCCTACTCCCCGCGCTATGGAAAAACCCGGACGATGACCCCGAACGAACGCCGCGCGACAGGCTGTCTCGCCGCCGTTTTTGCCGTCCGCCTGCTTGGCCTTTTCATGATCTATCCGGTGTTCGAGGCGTATGCCCGCGGGTTGCCGGGAGCGAGCCCGGCAATGATCGGCCTGGCTCTCGGCGCCTACGGCCTCACCCAGGGCCTGCTGCAGATCCCGTTCGGACTTCTCTCGGACCGCATCGGCCGCAAGATCATGATCACGATCGGGCTCCTCTTCTTCGCTGGCGGAAGCGTGATCGCGGCGCGCGCGGGCTCGATCGAGGGCGTGCTGTTCGGCCGCATCCTGCAGGGTGCGGGCGCGGTGGGGTCGGTGGTGCTGGCACTGGTCGCCGATCTCACGCGCCAGGAGGTGCGCACGCGTGCAATGGCCATGGTGGGCGTCACGATCGGCCTCGCCTTCGTCGTTGCCATCGTGGTCGGTCCCATCCTCAACGCCGTCATCGGCGTGCCTGGCATCTTCTGGCTCACGGCGGTGCTGGCGCTCGCCGGCATCGCCATCACGCTCGGCCTGGTGCCGAGCCCCGAACGCCTGGTCGTGCACCGCGAATCGGAAGCAGTGCCGGCGCTGATCAGCCGCGTACTCGTCGACCGCGAGCTGCTTCGCCTCGATGTCGGGATATTTTCCCTGCACGCGATCCTCACCGCGAGCTTCCTCGCCGTGCCCACCCTCCTCGCCGCCGCGTTCGGGACCGGGGCAAGCCGTGAATGGATGATATACCTGCCGGTACTGGTGGCGTCGGTTGCGCTGATGGTTCCGGCGGTCATCCTCGCCGAGCGCCGCGGCATGATGAAGGAGGTCTTCATCACTGCGATCGCCGTGCTGGCGGCCAGCGTTTTCGCGCTCGGCTTCGCCGGAGACGGCGCGGTCACCGTGATCGTGGCGCTCGTTCTCTTCTTCGCTGCCTTCAATTCCATGGAGGCGATGCTCCCTTCCCTCGTCAGCCGCTTCGCCCCGCCTGACGCGAAGGGCACGGCCATGGGCGTCTATTCCAGCATGCAGTTCCTCGGCATCTTCGCCGGCGGTGCGATCGGCGGCGTGGCGCTTTCCTGGAGCGGCCCGCGCGGCGTTTGCATTTTCGCAACCCTCGTCGCGCTTGCCTGGCTCGGGACCGCGGTGGCCATGCCTAAGCCCGCCGGTGCCCGCGGCCGCACGGCGGGCGCGAGCAAACCGAGAGAGGCGCGTGGCGGCGACATTGCCCGATGAGCGGGATCGATCTCGGGATCATCGGCACCGGCTGGTGCGGCGGCATCCGCACCGCCGCGGCCGCCGACCATCCGCTCGTCTGTGCGCTGCACATCGCCGAAGTCCGCCCCGAGCGCGTTGCCGAAGTTGCGGCGGCGACCCGTGCCCGCAGCGCAACCGCTGACCAACAGGCGCTCCTTTCCCGCGACGAGTTCGCGGCGGTCATGATCAGCGCGACGCCCGAGACCACACACTATCCGATGGCGTGCGAAGCGTTGCGCGCCGGCAAGCACGTGTTCTTCGAAAAGCCGATCGCGATGACGCTCGATGAAGCCGACGAGCTGATCGCGCTTGCCCGCAGCAGCGGCCGCAAATTCACGATCGGCTATTCGCAGCGCTTCAACCCAAAATACGCGCACGTCCGCCAGGCGATCGCCGCGGGCACGATCGGCCGGCCGGTGAGCGCCCTGATCAGCCGGCACATCACGCGGGGCCTCGGCAAGAAAATCAGCGGCCGCGTCAAGCTCTCCCAGGCAGCGATGGAATCGACCCACGATCTCGACTTCCTGCTCTGGCGCCTCGCCTCGCCTCGGCGAAGCCGATCCGCGTCTATTCGCAAGTGAATTATGGCGCGATGCGCGAGGGCACCGGCCGCGCGGATATTCCCGACCTGCAATGGATCACCGTCACCATGGATAGCGGGCTCTCCTTCGTCGTCGGCGGCGGATGGAGCCTGCCGCCAGGCTATCCGAATTTCTCGACCACCTGGGTCGAGATGATCGGCACCGAGCGTGCGCTCCTGGTGGACGACACCCACCGCGATATTCTGCTCAACACGATGAAGGAGTGCATGCGCCTGCCGCTCTCGAACATGCCGGGCGAGCCGCTCGGCCATGTCTTCGCCGGGCCCATGGCTGCCGAGACGCTGCACTTCATCGACGCCGTGGCACGCGACCGTCCGGTGCTCGTCACTTCCGAGGAGGCGCGCCAAGTGATGGAGGCCTATCTCGCAGCCGACCTCTCGGCCGAAACGAACGAGCCGGTCGCGCGGCCGCTCGCGAACAAGGTCGCCGCGGTGGCGGATTAGCCGCTTCGAGGTGTGCACCGTTGTCCTCCGGATCGCGCCCGAGGAGGATTTTCCTCTGATCCTCGCCGCCAATCGCGACGAGCGAACCGACCGGCCGTGGGATCCGCCGTCGGTCTGGTGGCCCGCGCATCCCGACATCATCGGCGGGCGGGACGGCAGCGCAGGCGGCACGTGGATGGCGATGAACGGCGCCGGCGTGGTTGCCTGCGTGCTGAACCGCCCGGGGAGCCTCGGGCCGGCACCCGGCAAGCAAAGCCGCGGGATGTTGCCGCTCGCGGCGCTGGCCGCGGCGGATGCCCGGGCCGCCGCGGGGCTGATCGCGGGGCTCGAGGCGGTGAAATTCCGCTCCTTCAACCTCGTGCTTGCCGATGCCAGGAGCGCGATTTTCCAGCGCTCGAACGGGGAAGGGCGGGTCGAGACCTGGGCTCTTCCGCCGGGCGTGCACATGGTGACGGCGCACGATCCCGACGATGTCGATAGCCCGCGCGTCCTGCGCTATCTGCCGCGGTTTCGAGCCGCGCCGGCGCCCTCTCCGGCGGGGGGCGAATGGGAGTCGTGGAGAAGCATCCTGGCCGATCGCTCGGGGCCGCCGGGAAGCGAGATCAACGTGCCCGAAAGAGCAGGGTTCGGCACGATCTGCTCGTCGCTGGTTGCGATTCCTCGTTCTGGCTCGCCGATCTGGCTGTTCGCGGCCGGACCGCCGGACCGCGCATCGTTCCAGCCAGTCGGCCCTCGGCCTTTCAGCCGCCCGTGACGCTCATATGGCGCGCCACGGCCGGCAGGCGGTGGCGCCGGTCGATCACGAAGTCATGCCCTTTCGGCTTGCGGGTGATCGCCTCTCGGATCGCCGCCTCGAGCGCTGCGTCATCGGCGCTCTCGCGTAGCGGGCGGCGGAGGTCGGCGGCGTCCTCCTGGCCGAGGCACATATAGAGCGTGCCCGTGCAGGTCAGCCGGACACGATTGCAGCTCTCGCAGAAATTGTGCGTCATCGGTGTGATGAAGCCGATGCGCCGGCCGGTCTCGGCCACGCTGTAATAGCGCGCCGGACCGCCCGTGCGGTAATCGCTTTCGGCCAGGGTGAAGCGCCGCTTCAGCCGCGCGCGCACGAGCGAGAGCGGCAGATAATGCTCCACCCGGTCG
>JAKAWQ010000133.1 GCA_021816925.1 Pseudomonadota bacterium | reverse complement strand
CGGTGGCAAACCATGAATAAGCCGCCGCCGGCCGCCCCCCCGCTCTGGCCCACCGCCGTCACCATCCCGACCTTGTGGACGCCGGAGCAGGCTCTCGCCGTGTTCGAACTCCTCGATGCCCTGCGCGGCCAGGTCTGGAGCCTCTATGGTCGACAGATCCAGGCCCTCCTCCGCGACGAACAGCGCGGCGATGACGCCGGCGCTCACCATCATACCCACGATCGCGGCGATCACTCCTCCTGAACATTCCGCCGCCAGCACTCACTTTCTCCAGTACCACCGTATCTCGCCGCCGGCACTCATCCAGCCTTTCCGAACGCCCACCAGCAGCGAAAGTCAACGCACCGCGAATCAAGGCATCGCTCATTCACCGCAGCAAAGGCGCGCCGGAATCACGCGCATTCTCGCCGCCGTTAACAGCTGCGCACACTAGCCACGCATTATCATGCGCGCATGGGCGCGCTTGCCTCGGCGCGGCGCATCTTCGCCGTTCTCGACCAGCCGGTGGCCGCGCGCCCCGGCCGCCCCGGCCGGGCTGGTCGGATCAGGCCCCCGGCCGGGCCGGTTGCGATCGTCTGCCGCGACCTCGAGGCAGGCTACATGGCGTGGCGGCCGGTGCTGAGCGGCCTCACCTGCGAATTCCCGGCCGGCCGGACGAGCGCCATCGTCGGCCGCTCGGGCGCCGGAAAATCGACGCTGGCAGCGGCGATTCTGGGCTTCATTCCGGCCACGAGAGGCGAAATCCTGATCGGCGGCGCGTTGCCGCTTTCCGCGCTCGACCCTGAGGCCTGGTGGCGGCAGGTTGCCTATGTGCCACAGGCCCCGCGCGTGTTCGCGGGCACGATCGCTGAGAATCTGCGCCTTGCGCGGCCGAATGCGAACGAGGGGGCACTTGCGGAAGCAGTGCGGCGCAACGGTCTGCTCGGGGTTGTCGCGGCGCTGCCGGAGGGCTTTGCGACACGCATCGGCGAGGGCGGCATCGGGCTTTCCGGCGGGGAGGCGCAGCGCCTGGCACTCGCACGCGCCTTTCTCAAGGACGCGCCGTTGCTGATCCTCGACGAGGCGACGGCGCACCTCGATCTCGAGACCGAGGCGGAGATCGCCGAGGCGATCGCGGCGCTCGCGGCCGGGCGCACGACGGTTCTGATCGCGCATCGGCTGGCAACCGTGCGGCGCGCCGAGCAGATCCTGGTGATGGAGGGGGGACGGATCCTCGAGCGAGGCGCACACGCCGAACTTCTTGCGGCAGGCGGCGCGTATGCGGCGTTGCTTCAACGGGCAGGAGCTGCGACGTGCGCGAGCTGATGCGCCTTCTCCGGATTTACGCCCCCTACCGGCTCTGGATCGCCGGGGGGCTTTTGCTGGCGGCAGCGTCGGTACTTGCGAACTTCGCGTTGCTCGCGCTCGCCGGCTGGTTCCTTGCGAGCGCGGGGCTTGCCGGGGCAGGCGGATTCCTGGCGCAGAACGAGTTCGATTTCTTCCTCCCCGCAGCGGGTGTCCGCTTCTTCGCGATGGTGCGCGTGCTGGCACGCTATGCAGGGCGGATCGTCGATCACGAAGCGACCTTGCGCGGGCTCGCGGGGCTTCGCACCTTCCTGTTCGCAAAGCTCGAACCGCTGGCCCCTGCCGGGCTCGGCGGGGAACGGAGCGGAGATCTCTTGTCGCGCCTTGTCGCCGATATAGAGCGGCTCGGCGATGTTCATCTGAGGCTCCTGGCCCCGTTCGTGGTGGCGTTGGCGAGTGCGCTTGTCATGGCAGGCACGTTCGCGTTCGTGGCGCCGCCCGCTGCGCTGATTCTGTTGGCCGGGCTCGCGGTGGCGGGCGTCGGCGTGCCGATGGCGAGCCTTATGCTCGGCGCTCAGGCCAGCCGCGAGACGGTTGCGACCCAGAACGCGATGCGCGCCGATATCGTCGATTCAGTGCAAGGACTGGCCGATCTCCTGACCTGCAATGCCGCGCTGCTCATGACGGGAAAGATCGGCGCGGCGAACGACCGGCTGCTCGCCGAGCAGGCGCGGCTGGCGGCCATCGGCGGGTTTGGTGCGGGCGCTGGCCTCTTGGTCGGCAGCGCGACGATGGGAGCCGTGCTGGTGATCGGGGTTCACCTTGCCGCGACCCATCGGCTCGCCGGGGTGGACGTGCCACTGCTTGCGCTCGGCGCGCTCGCCGCATTCGAAGCGGCGGCGATGCTGCCGCAGGCCTTCCAGATGTTCGGCGGTATGCAGGAAGCCGCCGGTCGCGTGTTCGAAATTGCGGATCGTGCCCCGCCGCTCAGCGATCCCGCGGCAAGTCTGCCACGGCCGCGGCGGCTCGACATCGTGCTCGCGGGCGTGCATCTCCGTTATGCTCCAGGCGCGCGCCCGGCTCTGGACGGGCTCGATCTCACGATCGGCGAGGGCGAGCAGGTAACGATCCTCGGGCGCTCGGGGGCAGGCGAGACCTCGCTCCTCAATCTGCTGCTCCGCTTCGCCGACTACGAGGCGGGATCGGCAACACTGGGCGGGATCGAGCTTCGCGCGATCCGCGGCGATAATGTGCGTTGCCTCTTTTCGGTGGTCTCGCAGCGGACGCATCTCTTTGCGGGCTCGATCCGCGAGAACCTGCTGATCGCCCGGCCGGACGCAGAGGAAACGGCACTCTGGAGGGCCCTCGAAGCAGCCGAGCTTGCACGCTTCGTGCGCGAATTGCCGGAGGGGCTGGACGCGCCTGTGGGCGAGGCGGGGGCTCAGCTTTCCGGGGGCGAGGCCCGGCGGCTGGCACTCGCTCGGGCGGCGCTCCGCGACGCGCCCATCCTGGTACTCGACGAACCGACCGAAGGGCCCGATCCGATCACCACGGCCGCACTCCGTATCGACATCGCAAGATTGGCCGCAGGGCGAACGGTGATTGCGATCACGCATCGGCTGGCCGGCATCGACGAGACGAGTCGGGGGGTGCTTCTCGAGGCAGGCCGGGTGGTGGAGGACGGCCCGTTCGGCGCCCTGAGGCAGGGAAACGGCAGAGTGGCGCGGCTGGCGCAGCTCGAGGCAGCGGTGGCGCGTATTTGAATGCCGCGAGGCGGCCGGAGCGATTTGATCCAAATCAAGGTTCCGGGCCGCAACTGCAGTGATATAAAGACGTGGCTGCCTTTCCGGACAACGAACGGCGGGCTCTTTGCGGCCCGATCGTGAAATGGGGGTGCGTGCAATGATAGATCCGACGGTTGTCGATCTATCCCGCCTGCAGTTCGCGCTGACCGCGCTCTACCATTTCCAGTTCGTGCCGCTGACGCTCGGCCTCTCCTTCCTGCTTGCCGCAATGGAAACGGTGTACGTCATCACGGGCAAGCCGATCTACAAGGAGATGGCGCAGTTCTGGGGCAAGCTGTTCGGCATCAACTTCGCGATCGGCGTGGCGACCGGGCTCACCATGGAATTCGAGTTCGGCAGCAACTGGTCAATGTATTCCCATTTCGTCGGTGACGTGTTCGGCACGCCGCTCGCGATCGAGGGTCTGATGGCCTTCTTCATGGAATCGACCTTCATCGGGCTGATGTTCTTCGGCTGGGATCGGTTGAGCAAGGAGGCGCATCTCGCCATCACGTACCTCGTGGCGCTCGGCTCGAATCTCTCCGCAGTCTGGATCCTGATCGCCAACGCCTTCATGCAGGTTCCCGTGGGCGCGAGATTCGATCCCGCCACGATGCGCATGCAGTTCCATAGCCTCGGCGCGCTCATCTTCAGCGAGAAGGCGCAGGCCGAGTTCGTACATACCTCGATCGCGGGATTCGTCTGCGCGGCGATGCTCGTGATCAGCATCAGCGCCTATTACCTGCTCACGGGGCAGCATCGCGCGCTCGCGCTGCGCTCGTTTCGCATGGCATCGCTCTTCGGTCTCGTGGCGGCGTTGGCCGTGATCACGCTCGGCGATGCCGCAGGGCGGCTCGATTATCTCGTTCAGCCGACCAAGCTCGCAGCGATGGAAGGGCTCTGGCATACGACGAAGCCGCCGGCGGCGCCGTGGTCGCTGGTGGCGTTTCCGAACGACGCGGCGCGGAAGGATCTTTTCTCGTTCTCGATCGGCCTTCCCTATGTGCTGACGCCGCTCGTCACGCACACCATGCCGACGGCGATTCCGGGCGTGGACGTGCTCGAGCGGGACGCGCGGCCGCACGTGGTCAACGGGATCAAGGTGGTGATCGCGCTCGAGGATTACGCGAAGACAAGAAGTGCAGCAGCGCTCCGGGTTTTCCGCAAATACGAGGCGGACATGGGCTATGGGTTCCTGGCACAGCGCTATGCGCCGGGGCAGGATCTGAAGCGGATCACCGGGGCAAATTTCCTCGAGATCGTAAACCGGGCGGCGCGGGCGACGATTCCCAATGTGTTCGTGGAGTACTGGGCATTCCGGATCATGGTGGCGATGGGTTTCTTCTTCCTCGCGATCTTCGCCTTCGCGGCCTATTACAGCCTCAAGAACGAGATCGAACGGCAGAGGTGGGTGCTGAAGCTCGCGATGTGGTCGGTCCCCTTGCCGGTGCTGACGACGCTCTATGGATGGATCGTGACCGAGAACGGGCGACAGCCGTGGAGCGTCTATGGATGGCTGCCGACGTTCCAGGCTGCCTCCACGCACACGGTGGGCTACATGATCTTCTCGCTCGCCGGGTTCGCCGCGCTCTACAGCGCGTTCATCGGCGCCGAACTCTATCTGATGTTCAAATACGCGCGGCTCGGCCCAGGTTATTCCGAAACGGCGGCGGAGCGCGCGGCGACGGGCGGAGGCTCAGGGCTGCAGCCCGACTACGCGAACACGGCCTGGGAATAGGAGGCCGGGGGATGGAGATTTACGCGATCCTGAAGGTGGTCTGGGTGCTTCTGCTCGGCGTGCTCTTGGTCGGGATTGGGGTGATGGTGGGGATGGATATTGGGGGTGGGCACCCTGCTCCGGTTTGTCGGGCGGAACGACGCGGAGCGGCGGGCGGCGCTCAACATCATCGGCCCGCACTGGGACGGCAACCAAGTCTGGTTCATCCTGGGCGGCGGGGCGATTTTTGCGGCGTTCCCAACGCTCTACGCGACCTCGTTCTCGACGTTCTACATCGTGACGATCCTGCTCCTCTTCAGCATGATCCTCCGCCCCGTCGCGTTCGAGTACCGCTCGAAGATGAACGCCAAGTGCTGGCGTGAGACCTGGGATTGGGCGTTCCTGGTTTCGGGCGCGGCTCCGATGGTGGTGTATGGCGCCTCATGATTCCCCTCATTTGTCAGACCGGCCCGAAAACGTCTGCGAAGAGCGGCTGGTCCTGTAGCATCTGAGAGAAGCGCTGCATCAACGGGTGTAGCCTGGTTTTCGGCATCGTCGGGATCAGGT
>JAKAWQ010000049.1 GCA_021816925.1 Pseudomonadota bacterium | reverse complement strand
GACCGCGTCGACTCGCGGATGTACATGTGCCACTACGTATCGATAATCAGCCAGATTACAAGCGTAAAGTTCTACTATTCTAGTCACTACTTTGCGAATCCCCAGCCCACCTGCCGGCTCGTCCCAGTAATTTCAAACGCTTCCAGCCGCCCGCAGCCGTGCCGCCGTCAAAAATCGTCCTTAAAAAATGGAAGTTGGGCTAACGGCGTCAAGGTTCTTCGACTGCGCGAGAAGCCACGCGCCCTTGGTCTTCTTGTCCATTGTCAGCACGACGCGCGAAACGGGTTCGCGACCCGCAACCGATCATTGATCAGCATACCGTGCTGCATGTCTTCGGACCAAAGCGTGTCGCAGTCTGCGTGAAGGGCCGAGGCGGCGATCATGCCATCGTAGATGGAGAGATTATGGCGTTCGGCCAGGGCGAGCCCGCCCACGTGTGTTTCTGTGGTGATAGGATGGACCGCCAGCAAGCCGCGCAACATGGACAAGAAAGCATGGGTTTCCCTCCAGGACATATGCATCTTGCGACGAGCGACATTGGCGGTTTCGTTCAACACCTGCACGCTGATCGCGCCGCCTTCGCCGAGGAGCTTTTCGGCCCGGTCCGCCTTGGCGGGATCACCCGACGCAATGTAGATCACGACGTTCGTGTCGAAGAAGCTACCGGGCATTCGCCTCGTCCCGGTCGAACTTGAAGTCCGCGGGAAGACGCCCGCGGAAGGCACGCAGGCGCTTCAGCAATTCCTCGCGCCGGGGCTTGCGCGCCACCGCCAGTTCCCGAGCGTCAGCTACGGTGATCTCGATATCGTCGCCCTCCTTGAGCTCCAACGCCTCGACGACGACGGCGGGAAGACGGATGGCAAGGCTGTTGCCCCATCTTGCAACCTGCATGGGATCTCCCCTGGATATACGGGAGGCTGTATGTATATCCGGCGGAGGCGATTGGCAAGGCATGGCATATTCAGAGCCGTGCCGGCGCGGCGCCGCGGCCGTTGCACCGAGACCGTTGCGGCGGCGCCTGGCAACTCATCAAAAAAGTACGGTGATGTTCGGCGTGGTGTGATTCTGACCAAATCCTTCCACGGACAGCAGGATGGCCGATGCCGCATCGGCTGCGCCGGGTGGACGATCCCGAAGCGGCACGCGGCGGTGTTTCCGGCGCTGGGAAGCCATCTCGGAAGGTACGCCGGGCGGTTCAACGCGGTCGAGATCAATTCGTCCTTTTATCGACCACACCGGCGCACAACCTACGAACGCTGGGCGGCTTCGGTGCCCGACGATTTCATCTTCGCAGCCAAGGCGCCGAAGGAAATCACGCATCGGCTGCATCTCAGGGATGCGGGTGTTGCACTCGAGGAATTCCTCGAGGAAGTGGCGGGGCTTGGAAAGAAGCTCGGGCCGCTCCTCTTCCAACTTTCGCCGAGCCTCGCTTTCGAGCCGGAGTTGGTTCGCTCTTTCCTTGGCTCGGCCAGGGCACGGTTCGATGGGAACGTCGTGTTCGAGCCGCGCCATGTGGAGTGGTTCACGCCAGGGGCCGAAGAACTGCTCACGGAATTCCGGATCAGCCGGGTCGCGGCGGATCCGCCGGTTGCACCCGGGGCCGGAGAGCCAGGCGGATGGACGGGTCTTGCCCATTTCCGTCTGCACGGATCGCCGCGCATCTACTACTCGGAATATGGGCCCGAGCGGATCGGGGTGATCGCACGGCAACTTGCTCGTAGTGAAGTGCATCATCCGCTTTGGTGCATCTTCGACAATACCGCGGCCGGCGCGGCGATTGCGGATGCGCTTGCGCTCCAGGCGCGGCTTCGCGGGCGTTGAGGAAAGTCTCAGGCGAGATCGGCGAGAAGCACCGGGCTCGAGGAGCGCAAGAGGCGCTTCCTCACCTCCCATTGCATGGCCGCATCGAGTGTTGCGAGAAACTGCACCTCGCCCCCGGCAAGGGCGGCTACGGCCAAGCCGTTGCGGAAGATGAGCCGGTTGCCGGTCAACGCGGCAAGGCGCGGCCCGGGGGTCAAAACGCCGACGAGGTTGAGCGGGTCCGCGGCGGAGAGCGAAACCCATTCGTCGGCCGCGGGCCGGCGGCGTATCTCGCGCAAGAGGCCGACCGCCTCTGGCAGCGCGTACTGCTCCCCCGAGAAGCCGGCGACGAAACGGCCGCCCCTGATTTCGCCCCGTGCCTCGAGCCGGCGATAGACGCCGATGAGATCCCGCCACGGCGGCAAGCCCCCTGCCTCGCGCGCCAAGAGGCGCCAGAAGACGACGCCGTAGCGGCCGAGCAGGGTGCGTGCCACGTGTTCGAGGGCGGCGGCGTGCGCCGCGCGCTCGGCTGGCTCCGGTTGGGCGCGGCGCACGAGCGCCCAGCGGCCGGCATCCTCCATGCCGAAGGAAAGCGAGCGTCGCCGGCGTTTCGCGCCGGCGAAGGGCCGACGACGATCCTCCGGCACCAAGAGGGCGCGCAAGCCGCCGAAGCTGTCCGAAGTCGCGAGCCCGAGTGCGGCGAGCTCGCCGAGCGCCTCCTCCACCTCTCCGCGCAAGAGGCCGGTCACCTCGACCAGCTCCTCGAAGAAGAGGGCGCCCTCCGTGCGGAGCGCGTGGGCAATGGCCTCGGCTCTCGCGCTCGGCTTCGGCGCCTCGGCGGGTGCCGCACGGAGAGTCCAGAAGGCACGGTGCCGGCGCGCGAGAAGAGCGATCGGTGTCGTCCGCACGGGGGCCGCGGTGCGCGTGCGGGCGCCTGCCGCGGGGGCGGAGGGCGTAAGACGTGCCCAGGCAACACGTCCGGCGAGGCATTGATCGTCGAGCCAGGCCGGCTCATAGCCGGTGATGCGCGAAGGCAGGAGCTCAGTCTCCCACGCGCCGGCGGGCGCCTCGAAGCCTTCCAGCAAAGCAACGACGGCCGCCACCGCATCCGGCCCTTCGAGACGCGCGTCCGCCGCCACCCGCTGCCAGGTGAACAGGAAGCGGAGGAAGTCGCGCGCGGCAACGGGCTCGATTTCCGCTCTGAGACGGCGGAGGGTGTAGTGGTGGATGCGAGAAAGCAGCCGCCTGTCGCACCATTCCTCAGCCTCGGCGCCAGGGGTGAAGCGCCCGCGCATGGCGAATCCCTCGACCTCGAGGGCCGCGAGCGCTGGCGCAATCGCCGCGGGCTCGAGGCCGAGAGGTGCTGCCAAGGCCGCTGGGGTCACCGGACCGAGGCCCTCCAGCCGGCCGCGCAAGATCTCCGCCAGGGCCTCCTCGGCCGACCAGGCGTGCGCGATCCCGTCGGCCGGCGGGACGAGCTCGGGAACGCAGCGCGCGTCGGGCCAGACGGCCCGGAACTGGCCGAGCCGCTCGGCGGGGACCCAGAGGGTTGCCCGCTTGGTTGAAAGCCGTGTCACGTGCCCCTCGCGCGCGAGCGCGGCGAGCCAGCCGCTCCATTCGGAAACCGCGAGCGCTTCCTCGGAGCCGAGACATCCAAGCCACAAGAGCGCGTCGTGCAGCTCTTCGGCGTTCGCGGGATCGGGCCAAGCTTCGCTCCTGACCCGCGCGATCGCTTCGTCATCCAGGCGGCCGAGCTCGGCCGCGCTTTCGGGCGCGAGCCAGCGCCTTGCCATGACCGCCTGCGTGCGCCGCTCCTCGAGCGGCGCATCGTCGAGAAAGGCGTATGGCCTCGCCGAGAGAACCTCGAGCGCGAGCGGCGAGGGTTCGGTCAAGTCGCGGGCAATGATGCGGATTTCCCCCGACTCGAGGCGCGCCAACAGCCGTTCCAGGCCGGCGATATCCATCGCCTCGTCGAGGCAGTCGGCGATCGCCTGGTTATTGAGCGGATGGTCGGGAATCTCGCGCTCACCGACAATGTTCTCGAAGCAGGCGATCTGATCGGGGAAGACTGCGGCGATCAGGTCTTCCGCCAACATGCGCGTGAGCTGCGGCGCGACCTTCTTGCCACCCTGGAAGCGCGGCAGAGCGAGCGCGATTGAGGCGACCCATCGCCAGCGCGTGGTGAACATCGGCGCATCGAGCAGCGCCTGGACGAGGAGGGAGCGAACCGTGTGCGAATGGAGATAGCGCGCCACCTCGGCAAGCTCGAAGCTGTGCGCGGTGGTGAGTGACAGCACGATGTTGTCCTCGGTCGCCGCCGCCTGCAGCTCGAAGTTGAACTTGCGGCAGAAGCGCTTGCGCAACGCGAGGCCCCAGGCTCGATTGACCCGGCTGCCGTAAGGCGAGTGGACGACGAGCTGCATGCCGCCCGCCTCGTCGAAGAAGCGCTCGAGCACGAGCGTCTCCTGAGTGGGCAAGAGGCCGAGTGCCGCGTGTGCCGCGGCCAGGTATTCCGCGAGCTGTTCCGCGGCGGGCGCGGCGAGGCCGAGCTCGCCCTCGAGCCAGCGCTCGGCACTTTCGCCGGCCGGATCGGTTTCGAGGCGCGCCGCGATCCCTCTGCGGAGGCGGGAGACGGAGGCGGAAAGCTCATTGCTCCGGCCGGGAGCCTCGCCGAGCCAGAAGGGGATGTTCGGCGGCTCGCCGCGTGCGTCCTCCACGCGCACGACGCCGCGCTCGATGCGCCGGATACGATAGGCGGCATTGCCGAGCTGGAACACGTCGCCGGCCAGGCTCTCGACGGCGAAGTCCTCGTTGACGCTGCCGATGACGTGGTTTTCGGGCTCCAGCAGCACCTGGTAGTCGGCGGTGTCGGGGATCGTGCCGCCGGAGGTGAGGGCAGTCATGCGCGCGCCGCGCCGGCCGCGCAGCACGTGATTCACGGCATCAAAGTGGATCAAAGCGCCGCGGCGGCCGCGGCGCGTGGTGAAGCCCTCGGCCAGCATGCGGACGATGCTCTTGAAGTCCTCGTGCGCGAGGTTCCGGTAAGGCCAGGCGCGGCGAAAGCGCGCGTAGAGCGCCGCCTCGGGCCAGTCCCGCGCTGCCACCTCGGCGACGATCTGTTGCGCGAGCACATCGAGCGGCTGGTTCGGGAGCACGAGCCGGTCGAGCTCGCCTTGGCGGACGCTCTCGAGCAGTGCCGCGCATTCCACGAGATCGTCGCGCGAGAGCGGAAAGAGGCGGCCCTTCGGCACGCCGCCGACGGCGTGGCCCGAGCGGCCGGCGCGTTGGAGGAAGCTTGCGATCGAGCGTGGCGAGCCGAGCTGGCAGACGAGGTCCACATCGCCGATATCGATGCCGAGCTCGAGCGAGGCGGTCGCCACCAGCGCCTGCAGCGTGCCGTGCTTCAGTTTCTGCTCGGCGGCGAGCCGCTGTTCCTTGGCGAGGCTCCCGTGATGCGCGGTCACCGCCGTCTCGCCGAGGCGCTCCGAGAGCTGACGCGCCACGCGCTCGGCCATCCGCCGCGTGTTGACGAAGACGAGCGTGGTACGGTGCGCCTCGATCAGGCCGACGAGCTGGTCATAGACCTGCTGCCAGACCTCGGCGGACATCACCGCCTCGAGGGGGGAGGCTGGCAGCTCGAGCGCGAGGTCGCGCCGGCGCTGATGGCCGGTGTCGATGATCGTGACCGGGGCGTGCGGTGTGCCGTCCGGGGCGGCGCCCACCAAGAGGTGCGCGATCGCCTCGATCGGGTTTTGCGTTGCCGAAAGCCCGATGCGCTGCAGCCGATCGCCCGCGAGTGCGGCGAGCCGTTCGAGCGAGAGGGCGAGATGGGCGCCACGCTTGTTCGCGGCGACGGCATGGATCTCGTCCACAATCACCGAGCGCGTGCTCGCCAGCATCGCCCGGCCCGACTCCGAGCCGAGCAGGATGTAGAGCGATTCGGGCGTGGTGACGAGGATATGCGGCGGGCGGCGGCGCATGCGCGCCCGCTCGCCGGGGGGCGTGTCGCCGGTGCGCACGAGCGTGCGAATCTCGACGTCCGGCAAGCCTTGGGCGGCGAGCGCACGGCGAAGGCCGGCGAGCGGCTCGGCGAGGTTGCGCTCGATGTCGTTGGAGAGCGCTTTCAGCGGCGAGACGTAAACCACCGCCGTGGCATCGGAGAGCCGGCCCTCCAGGCCCTGGCGGAGCAACGCGTCGATCGCCGCGAGGAAGGCCGCGAGCGTTTTGCCGGAGCCTGTCGGGGCGGCGATCAGGGTGTGCCGGCCGGCCCGGATCGAAGGCCAGGCCTCAACCTGGGCCGGGGTCGGGGCGACGAAGCGGGCGGCGAACCAGCCCGCCACGGCAGGGTGGAAGAGGGAGTGCGGGCTCGCCGTCATGGCGGTTGTTTCGCACATCCGGGGCCAGCGCGGCAGACATATCGGCCCGGATGGCTCGCGGCGGGCGCCGGTCTGGGGCGCCGATCCGCGAGCCCGGGCGTGCCGGTCGGGCTCACCCCGCCGGCGGCGGGGCGGCGGCCTCGATAAGGCGCGAATAGACGAGCTCGAGGAGGAAGCGGCGGGCGCTCAAGGCGATCTCGTCGAGCGAGGGGGTGTGGGCAAGGCGCGCACGCGCGCAGGCGCGCACCTCGTCGAGCGTGGGGAGTTGCGGGAGGTCGATCTCGTTCCAGAATGTTTCCGCCTGCAGGCGTGCGGAGAGCGCACGGGACTTGAGATCCGCCCAGCCGGGCGCGTGCGCGAGGGCATCCTGCACCTGCGCGGCGATGGCATTGACCGGGAAGGAGGAAGCGAGCTGGCGCGCGACCTTTTCGATGACGACCCGGCCGAGCCGTTGTTCGCCTTTGACCACGGCGCGCGGCGGCGTGTGCAGATCCCAGACGAGGCCGATCCAGGAGAGGATGCGGAGCGCGTAGAACGTGAAATCGTATTCCCACCAGCGAAAACCCTGCCGGACCGAGGCCTGATAGGCGTGATGGTTATTGTGCCACCCCTCGCCCATCGTGATGAGGGCGAGGAGCCAGTTGTTGCGCGAATGATCCCCGGTGACATAGCGGCGGCGGCCGAAGAGGTGGCCGAGCGAGTTGATGCTGAAGGTGGCGTGCCAGACGGCGACGGTGCTCCAGCAGAAGCCGAGGACGAGGCCGGGCAGGCCGGCGAAGAGCCAGGTTGCGAGGGCGAGGAGCGCGGCCGGCAGATAGGGATGGCGATCGAGCCAGCGCAGCTCCGGGTACTGCGCAAGATCGCGCACGCCTTCGAGATCGGTCGCCTCGTTACGGGGAACGAGGATCCAGCCGACATGGGCGTAGGCGAAGCTGCGCAGGATCGGCGAATGCACGTCCTGCTCGGTATCCGAGTATCTGTGATGGCGGCGGTGATGCGCGGCCCACCAGAGAATGCCGCGTTGCGCCGAAGTTTGCGAAAGGAAGCCGAGAACGAACTGGAAGGCGCGGCTGGTACGGAAGGCGCGATGGGCGAAGTAGCGATGATAACCGGCGCCGATCGCGAAGATGCGAAGGACGTAGAGCGAGAATCCGAGCAGGGCCGCGCGCAGGCTGACGCCGGTGAAGAGTGCGGCGAAGCAGCAAAGGTGGATGGCGAAGAAAGCGGCGGAGGCCGGATAGTCGATGCGGTCGGCGCGCTCGGCGCCGCCGGGGCCCGCATTTTCGGAAAGCTCCAGCCGGGTCATTCCAGTCCTTTGGCCGCAATGAAATCGCCTGTACTGATCAGAGTTCGGGTTCCCGTGTCAAGGCGCGCGGCGGCCGGCCGGCGGCGAACAGGAAGGTGGTGATTCGTAAGGGTTTCTGCATCCTCAGGGGGCGTTCCGGAACGGCAGCGTTATCCGCTGCGGCGCGAGAGCCGGGAGCCGGCGGGCGCGGGGTTCAGCAGCCGGAGCGTGCTCACCGCGCTGGCCAGCGCGGAGAAGCCGGCGGCCATGACGATCGCGGTCATCGTGCCGTTAGCGCCGGCCAGGCCGAAGGCGAGCGCCACCAGCGTCGCACCCATGGTCTGGCCGAGCAGCCGCGAGGTGGACATGATCCCGCTTGCCCCTCCCGTGCGCTCGCGCGGCGCGCTCTCGATCAATGCCTTGCCGTTCGGTGACTGGAAGAAGCCGAACCCGGCGCCGCAGACGGTCATCCGCCAGGCGATGCCGAAATCCGTCGGATGCGCCGGCAGAAGCACGACGAGGCCGAGGCCCACGGCGAGGATCGCGAGGCCGATGCCGCCGAGGATGCCGGCCGAATAGCGATCGGCGAGTCTTCCCGCGATCGGCGCCGCCACGGCAACGGTGAGCGGCCAGGGCGTCATCAGGAATCCGGTGGCGACCTGCGAGCGGCCGAGCACGTCCTGGAAGTAGAACGGAAGCGAGACGTAAGCCAGACTCTGCGCGGTGAAGGAGCAGATCGCGGTGGCCGAGGAGAGCGCGAAGATCGGCCGGCGGTAGAGATCGAGCGGCAGCATCGGCGCCGCCTGACCGAGAGTGCGCCTGACCAGCAGCACCGTTGCGAGCACGACGCCGACGAGCGCGGCGGCGGGGAGGGCCACGTTCTCGCCGTGGCCGAAGCTGTCGATCGCGACGACGAGGAGGCCGAACGTGGCGGTGATCAAAGCCGCCGCCGGCCAGTCGAAGCGATGCGGCGCGCGGGGTGTGGCCGGCAGCGAGACGAGCGCGATCAGTTGTGCGGCGATACCGATCGGCACGTTCACCGCGAAGAGCCACGGCCAGGCGGCAACCGAGAGAATGCCGGAGGCGACCGTGGGCCCGACGGCCGAGGCGACGGCGACGACGAGCGCGTTCATACCGATGCCGCGCCCGAGCTGCCGCTGCGGCATGATGAAGCGGACGAGTGCGGCGTTCACGCTCATGATGCCGGAGGCACCGAATCCCTGGAGCACACGCACGGCGGCGAGCATCGGCAGCGATGTCGAGAGCGCGCAGAGCAGAGAGGAGAGCGTGAAGACGAAGAGTCCCGCCTGATAGACGCGCCGGTAGCCGTAGATCTCGCCGAGCGAGGCGAAGGGCAGAAGCGAGATCGTGACCGCGAGCTGATAGGCATTCACGACCCAGATCGAGGCGGCCGGGCTTGCGTGCACGTCGCGCGCGATCGTCGGGAGCGCGACGTTGGCGATCGCGCCGTCGAGCACCGCCATCGTGATCGCCATGAAGACCGTGGCGAGCGCGAGCCGCCGCGCAGCGCCGTGAAGTCCGTCCTCCTCGGGCATGGACCGCTATGTGCCGGTGAAGCGGGGGCGGCGTTTTTCCATAAAGGCAGTGCGGCCCTCGCGATAATCGGCGCTGTCGAAGCAGCGCGCGCCGGCGTGGGCGAGCCCTTCGAGATCGCGATCCACCGGGTCCTGGAGTGCGGCCGCCACCGCGAGCTTCGAGGCGGCGATGGAGAGCGGCGCATTCTCGGCCAATGTGCGCGCGAGCGCCTGCACCGTTTCGGCGAGCTCGGCGGGCGGGACGACGCGGTTGACGAGGCCGATGCGCAGCGCCTCGGCGGCGTCGATGCGGCCGCCGGTGTAGAGGATCATCCGGGCGTGCGCCGGCCCGACGAGGGAAACGAGCGTGCGCACCATCTCGAAGCCGTAGGCGATACCGAGCCGGGCGGCCGGAATGCCGAACTCGGAATCGGAGGAGGCGATGCGGAGATCCGTCTGCATCGCGATGCCGAGGCCGCCACCCAAGCAAAAGCCGCGGATACAGGCGATCAGGGGTTTGGGGAAGGCGCCGAGCTTCTGCCGCCCGGCGCTGGTCAGGCGATCGTACTCCACCTGCGCGTTCGCGTTCGCGCGGTTTCTCTCGAACTGGCTGATATCCGCCCCGGAGACGAAGGATTTTTCTCCCGCGCCGGCCAGCACCACGACCCTGGCGGAGGGGTCCGCGGCGAAGGCATCGAGGATCTCGCCGAGTCCCTGCCACATCTCGACGGACATCGCGTTGCGCTTCTCGGGCTGGTTGAAGGTGATCAGCCCAATGCCGTCCGCGATCTCGGCCAGCATCTTGCCGCCCGCGTGCTGCATTCAGATCGCTCCCTTGGCGCGCATGTCTGCGATCTCGGCGGGGCTGTAACCCGCCTCGCGCAGCACAGCCTCGGTGTGCTGGCCGGCCTCGGGCGTGGCGCTGCGGATGTCCTTCGGATAGTCCGAGAGGGTGATCGCCGAGCCAACGAGCTCGATCTCGCCGAGCCGCGGGTGCTTCACCGGGCGTGCCATCTTGAGGAACTTCACCTGGGGATCGGCGAACACCTTGTCGATTGTGTTGATCGGCCCGCAGGGAATCCCCGCTTCCTCGAAAATCTCGATCCAGTGGGCGGCGGGTTTTCCGCGCGTCACCGCGGCGATCGCAGCGTTGATCGCCGCGCGCGCGGCGCTGCGGCCCTTCTGGGTTTTCCATTCCTCCTTTGCCTTCCATTCCGGCCGGCCGATCGCTTCGCAGAAGCGTTCCCAAAGGCGTGCGGAGGAGGCGGCGATGTTGATGAGCCCGTCGGAGGCGGGAAAGACACCGGTCGGGATGCCGGTCGGATGGTCGTTGCCGGCCTGCGGCGCGATTTCGTGCTTCATCAGCCAGCGCGTGGCCTGAAAATCGAGCATGAAGACCTGTGCCTCCAGGAGGCTCGTCTGCACCCAGCGGCCCACACCCGTGCGCTCGCGGTCGTAGAGCGCTACCATCACCCCGAGTGCGAGGAGGTTGCCGGCGGTGAGATCTGCGATCGGGATGCCGACGCGGACCGGTCCTTGCCCGGGCAGGCCCGTGATCGACATGAGGCCACCCAAGCCTTGGGCGATCTGATCGACGCCGGCTCGCTTGCCATAGGGACCTTCCTGGCCGAAGCCGCTGATGCTGGCATAAACGATGCGCGGATTGATGGCGCGCACATTGTCGTAGGCGATGTTGAGGCGATGCTTCACGGCCGCGCGCATGTTCTCGACGACGACGTCGGCCTTGGCGGCCAGGCGCATGAAGGCGGCGTGGCCTTCCGGCGTTTTCAGGTTGAGCTGGACCATCCGCTTGTTGCGGTGGAGGTTCTGGAAGTCCGGCCCGTCGCGGTCTCCGGCGATGTCCTCGGAGCCGACGCTCGGCGGCTCGATCCGAATCACGTTGGCGCCCCAATCGGCGAGGTGGCGCACGCAGGTCGGCCCGGCGCGGGCGAGCGTGAGGTCGAGCACCGTCAGGTTGCCGAGCGGCAGGCGGGTTTCCTGCGCCAGTGTTTGGTCGGTTGGGCTCTCGGGCATGCAAGGCGCTCCCGCCGCGTGAGGGAGGAGAAGTTTCGGGCCAACGCGGGAATTGCTCAAGGGGTTCGGGATCCTTGCGCGCGCCCCCTTGCGGCGGGCGGCTTCCGCGCGCCAAGTGTCGGGCGCGACCAATGGCTCTCAGCGACATCCTGCGCGGACCGCTCTATCGCCTCTACGAGCGGCGACTGTTGGCCGAAATCAAAGACAACCCGCTACCCCGGCATGTCGGCATCATCCTCGACGGCAACCGCCGGCACGGGCGCGAGAGCGGCCTCACCGACCCAAGCCGCATCTACGAGCCGGGCGCGCAAAAGCTCGACGACGTGCTCGAGTGGTGCAGCGAGCTTGCAATCCCCGCGGTGACGCTCTGGGTCTGCTCGACCGACAACCTGGCGCGTCCTCCCGAGCAGGTCTCGGGCATTCTCGCTGCGGTCGAGGCCAAGCTTCGCATGCTCACGACCGATCCGCGCATCCATGCGCGGCGCGTGCGCGTCGATGCGATCGGCCGGCTCGACCTGCTGCCGCCGGGCATGCTCGAGGCGATCGCCAATGCCAAGCGCGCCACCGCCGATTACGGCAACCTGCTGCTCACGATCGCGATCGGCTATGGCGGGCGGGAAGAGATCATCGATGCCGTGCGCGCGCTTCTCTCCGAGCACGGCGAAGGCGCCACGCTCGATGAGATGGTCTCCCGCATCACGCCGGAAACGCTGAGGGAATATCTCTACATGCCGCACGCTCCGGACCCCGATCTCATCATCCGCACCAGCGGCGAGATCCGGCTCTCGGGATTTCTGCTCTGGCAGAGCGCCTACAGCGAATTCTACTTCGCGGATGTGTATTGGCCTGCCTTCCGCAGGATCGATCTCCTGCGCGCGATCAGATCATTCCAAAGCCGGAACAGGCGCTTCGGGCGGTGAGGGCGGCCGGTCAGACGAGGGGGGACGGTCTGGGGCGGGAGCCGTCGGTGAAGCGGGAGAAGCGGAACGGGGCGGGATCGACGATGGGGCTTTCGCCGCTGACGAGGTTCGCCATCAGTTGGCCCGCGCCCGGGCCGATGCCGAAGCCGTGGCCGGAGAAGCCGGTGGCGATGAACAATCCCGGCATTGTCTCGACCGGCGAGATGACCGGAACCGCGTCGGGCGTGACGTCGATTGCACCACCCCAGCGCTCGGCGATGCGCATGTCGCGGAACACCGGGAAGGCCGCGCTCACATTCTTCTGCGCCTCGGCGAGAATGGCCTCATCGGGTTCGGGGTCGAGCGTGCGGACGCGCTCGAAGGGCGAGGTTTGATCGAGCGCCCAACGGCGGGGGGTCTGCCATTCCTCGAGAAAGCGGGAGCCGATGCGCACGCGGACCGCGCCGCGCTGCATGCGGAGTGCCGGGAGGAAATCCATGAAGAAGCGGAAGGCGTCCGGGGTGAGGTCGAAGCGGTTGTTGCTCCAGTTGGCGATGGTGTAGCCGCCGTCGAGCCGTTTGCGAAAGCCGAAGCCCTCGCCGGCCGCGGAGACCTCGGGGCCGCCGTCGAGCTTCTCGGTGCGCATCACGGCCGAGATCACGCGCAATTGCGGCAGGCGCACGCCGAGGTTGCCGAGGAAGAGGCGTGACCATGCACCGCCCGCCAGAACCGCCGATTCACAGGCGATCGCGCCTTTCTCGGTGACGACGGCGCTGATTCGCCCGCCTTTCGTCTCGATGCCGCGCACGGCGCAGCGCGTGAGCACGGCGCCGCCGTGGCGGCGCGCCGCTTCGGCGATGGCGGGCGCGGCCTTGGTGGGTTCGGCGCGTCCGTCGCTCGGCGTATAGAGCCCGCCTGCCCAGTTTCCCTGGAGGTTGGGCAGGACGCTTTGGAGTTCGGCTGCCGAGAGGAGGCGGCTGTCGATCTGGTAGGGGCGCGCGACCTCGAGCCAAGCGGTGCGTTTCGCCAATTCGGCGGGGGTCTTGCAGAGATAGACGATGCCGCACTGGCGGAAGCCGGTTTCGGCGCCGGTGAGCCGGTTCATCTCGGGCCAGAGGCGAAGGCTTTCGATGATGAGCGGGATCTCGCGCGGATCGCGGCCCATCTTGCGGCACCAGCCCCAGTTGCGGCTGGACTGCTCGGCGGCGATCTCGCCCTTTTCGCAGAGCGCCACCGGCATGCCCTTGCGGGCGAGGAAGAAGGCCGTCGAGGTGCCGATGATGCCGCCGCCGATGACGACGACGGCCGTTTTCGGCGGGAGGGTCGGGTCGGAGGCGACGGGATCGACGCGGGGGGCCATGAATAATCCGCCGCTCAGCCGGGAGCGACCTTGCCGGAGGCGGCAAGGGGCAGGGGGACCCAGTTCATGGCGTTGCCGCGCTGGATCAACATCAGCACGGAAGGGCGGCCTTCGCGCCGCACGGCGTCCAGCCGATCGAGCACCTCGGCCGGGGTGTTGACCTCCTGCTGCTGCACTTCGAGCACGACATCGCCCGGCTGGAGGCCGCGCGCGGCAGCGGGTCCGCCCGGGCGGACCGCGGTCACGACGACGCCTTTCTGCTTTGGGCCAAGATGATATTTCTGCCTGAGCGCGGATGAGACCGGCGCGAGGCTGAGGCCGAGCGAAGAGATCGCCGTTTCGGGCGGGGGCGCGGGTGGTGCGGGCGCAGTGGTTGCCGCCTCGGTCGAGGCCGGAAGCTCGGCCACGGTGGCGGTGAGCGTTCTCGTGTGGCCGCCCCGCCACACCTCGATCGGGACGGTTGAGCCGATCGCGGTTTCGGCGACGATCAGCGGCAACGCGTGCATGTCCTTCACCGGATGGCCGTTGAAGCCAAGGATCACGTCGCCGGTTTTCAACCCGGCCTTCTCGGCCGGCCCGCCGGGTTCAATGCCGGCGACGAGCGCGCCCGAGGGCGGCTTGAGGCCGAGACTCGCGGCGATATCGGGTGTCACCTCCTGGACCCTGACCCCGAGCCAGCCGCGACGCGCGTGGCCGAACTTGAGCAGTTGCGCGAGCACGGGCTTGGCGAGGTTGGAGGGGATTGCGAAGCCGATGCCGATCGAGCCGCCCGAGGGAGAGAAGATGGCCGTGTTGATGCCGACCACCTGACCCTCCATGTTGAAGAGCGGGCCGCCGGAATTGCCGCGGTTGATGGGCGCGTCGGTCTGGATGAAGTCGTCGTACGGGCCTTCGTTCAGGTTGCGCCCGCGCGCCGAAATGATGCCTGCGGTGACCGTGCCGCCGAGGCCGAAGGGATTGCCGATCGCGAGCACCCAATCGCCGATGCGTGCCGCGTCGGAGTTGCCGAACGCGACCGCGGGCAGCGGGCCGCCCGCGTGCACCCGAAGGAGGGCAAGGTCCATCCGCTTGTCGGTTCCGACCAGGGTGGCCGGCAGCACGGTGCCGTCGTGCAGGGTGACGGTGATCTTCTGCGCTCCGGCGATGACGTGGTTGTTGGTGGCGATCAGGCCGGAGGGATCGATGATGAAGCCCGAGCCGAGGCTTTGCAGCCGCTCCGGCGGCGGCGGGGCGCCCTGGCCGTGGTTCATGAAGTCGTGGAAGAACTTCTCGAAGGGCGAACCGGGCGGCAATCGCGGCAGCTGGGGCAACGGGCCTTGCGTTGGCGGCGCCGCCTCGGTGCTGGCGACGTTGACGACGGCCGGGAGGAGCTTCGCGGCGAGATCCGCGAAGCTCGGCGGCGCCGGAGGCCTGGCGGCGAGCGCGCCGGGAGAGAGGCCGGCCAGCAGCAGGCAGAGCCAGACCCATCCGATCGCTCCGCTGTGGAACAGCCTTACAGGCATGCGCATTCCAACATCCTTCCGCGGTGGCATCGCTCCGGTGCCGAACCCGCTTTGCTTGATTGTGCGCCGCCCGGCATCCCGGCGGCAAGCGGCGGGAGCGGACGGGCGGCGGTGCTGCCTCGGCCAGCCCTCAATGTTTGGCCGTTGGGCCGGGCGGCGCGGGCGGCGTGGCGAGGTAGTGCAAGAGCGGGCTTGAGGGGCTGAGCACGAGTTCGGCATGGCTATTCGCCAGGCCGTGCCGGTAGGCTTCGAGCGTGCGCCAAATCTTGAAGAAGGTGGGGTCCTGGCCGTACGACTTGGCCAGGATGGTGGTCGCCTGCGCCTCACCCTCGCCCTTCAGCGCGAGCGCCTTGGCCGCCGCATCGGCGAGCAGGATTGTCCGATTGCGGTTGGCGTCGGCGCGGATCACCGTTGCGGCCTGCGCTCCCTTGGCGCGCACCAGCGCGGCGATCCGTTCGCGCTCGGATATCATCCGTTTGAGCACCGCCTGCGTGTTCGCCTCCGGCAGATCGGCGCGGCGGATGCGCACGTCCTCGATGGTGATGCCGAAACCCTGCATCGCCGCGTTCACCTCGGTTTGGATCTGGCCCATGATGCGGTTGCGGGCGGTGGAGAGCACGGCGGAGAGGGTCGCCTTGCCGAGCACCCGGCGAAACGAGGAGGCGAGGGTCGAGCCGAGGCGCGCGTCGATCCCCGCGGTGCTGGCGCCGACCGACTGGTAATAGCGCAGCGGATTGGTGATGCGGAAACGGGCAAACCCGTCCACCACGATCCGCTGCTGGTCTCCGAGGATCACTTCTTCGCTCGGCAGCTCGTAATTCAGCAGGCGGCGATCGAACGGGATCACGCTCTGCACGAAGGGGGTCTTCACGTGCAGGCCGGGTTTGGTGATCACCCGGACGGGACGGCCGAACTCCGTGATGAGCACTTCCTCGGTCTGGCGCACGGTGAAGAGGGCGCTGCCGGCGATGACCAGCAGCACCACGGCGAGGCCGACGAGGGTCCAGACGCGCGCGGTCATGGTGCGGGCTTGGGCGCCGGCGCGGATGCGGGCGGAGGCGCGGGGCGGGCGGGTTGCGGTGGCGGCTTCGCGAGAGTGCCGGAGAGGGGCAATAGCGGCAGGACCTGGGCGGATCCGCCGCCGAGCACGACGGTGTGTGCGTGCTTCAGCACGTCCTGCATGGTCTCGATATAGAGCCTGTTCACCGTGATCACCTTGGCGGCGCGATAGGCGGCGAGCACGGAAAGGAAGCGCTTGGCCTCGCCGTTTGCCTTCGCAATGTCGGCGGCCTTGGTGGCTTCGGCCTCGGCGACGAGGCGCGACGCATCGCCGCGTGCGCGCGGCACGATGTCGTTGCGGTAGGCTTCGGCGTTGTTGCGCGCGCGGGCGGCGTCCGCTCCGGCGCGCTGCACGTCGCGGAAGCTGCTGATCACCTCGGGCGGCGGATCGACCTTCAGGAGCTGCACTTGCGTGATCTCCACGCCGGCCCCGTACTGGTCGAGGATGGTCTGCATGTCCCGGCGCACCTCGATTTCGATCGCGAAGCGCGCCGTGGTGAGGAGAGGCTCGATCCGGTTGTGGCCGACGACTTCGCGCATCACGCTCTCGGCCACCGCCTTGATGGACGCTGGAGGATTCTCAATGTCGAAGAGATAATGCTCGGCGTTGCGGATGCGCCAGAACACCGCGAAGTTGATGTCGACGATGTTCTGATCACCGGTCAGCATCAGGCTCTCCGCCGGCACTTCCTGCGGCGCCGCCGGCGGCGTGCCGCTCGGCGCTGCGGGGGCGGAGCGGTAGCCGATTTCGATGCGATTGATCCGCGTGACCGCGGGCAGCAGCACGCTCTCGATCGGCCAGGGGAGGTGATAGTTGAGGCCGGGCGAGGTCGTGCCGATGAAGGCGCCGAACCGCAGCACGACGCCCTCTTCATCGGGCTGAACGATGTAGACGCCGCTCGCGAGCCACGCGAGGACGAGCAGCGCGGCGCCGATGGCGGCGAGGCGGCGCGGAGCGAGGTCGCCGCCGGGGAGGCCCGCGCCGGGCAGCCCGCGTCCGAAGAGCCGGCCGGCGAGGAGGCCGCGGAGCCACGCCTGGATGCGGGCGAGAAGCTGCTCGGGGTTTGGGATCTGCGGTCGGCGACGGCCGCCCCAAGGGCCGCCGGAAGACCCGCCCGGAGGACGTCCTCCACCACCCGGCGGACCACCGCCCGATCCGCCCCAAGGGCCGCCGCCACCGCTGTTCCAGGCCATGGGCGGGAGAAAGCTCCTATTGTACATGTGCCGCGGTCGCCGTTGGCAACCGGCTGGCGAAGCGCCATAAACCACGCGGGGCCCGAACACAACGGCGGCCCGTGGAAAGTGGCAAGCCGATGAGTGAGGCAGGCGTCGAGGCACTGCGCGAGGTATTGCGTGGCGTCGTCGATCCGGCGAGCGGCAAGGACGTGGTGGCCGCCGGATTTGTCGAAGGGATCGAGGTCAAGGGCGGTCTCGTTCAGGTGGTGCTTGCCGTGCCGCGCGAGCGGGCCGCGGCGATGGAGGCCGTACGCAAAGAGGCGGAGAGCGCGCTTGCCCGCCAAGCGGGTGTGACCAACGCGACGGTCATCCTGACTGCGCACCGGGTGCCCGCGAAAGGAGCCGCGGCCGGGGCGGGAGCGGCCGCCGCCGGGGGGCGGCGGGGCCATGAGCACGCCGGCGGAGAGGCGCGCCGCGGGGAGCCCCTTTTACCCGAGGTTCGTGCGGTGTTCGCCGTTGCCTCGGGCAAGGGCGGCGTCGGCAAATCGACGGTCGCGGTCAATCTCGCGGTGGCGCTGGCGAGAGAGGGGCACCAGGTCGGGCTGCTCGATGCCGATATTTACGGCCCGAGTCTGCCGCGCATGCTCGGCCTTGCGCGCAAGCCCGAGGTGGTGGGGGAGAAGCTTTTGCCGATCCCGGTCTGGGGTCTCAAGGTGATGTCGATCGGCTTCCTGGTCGAGGAAGAGACGCCGATGATCTGGCGCGGCCCGATGGTGATGGGCGCGCTCGAGCAGATGCTCGGCCAGGTGGTGTGGGGCAAGCTCGACTATCTGGTGGTGGATATGCCGCCGGGCACGGGGGATGCGCAGCTGACGATGGCGCAGCGGGTGAAGCTTGCCGGCGCCGTGATCGTTTCCACTCCGCAGGACATCGCCCTGATCGACGCGCGCCGTGGCGTGCGCATGTTCGAGCGCACGCGCGTGCCGGTGCTCGGGCTGGTCGAGAACATGAGCTTCTTCACCTGCCCGCATTGCGGCAAGCGCGCCGACATCTTCGGGCACGGCGGCGCGCGCACCGAGGCCAAGAGGCTCGGCGTTCCCTTCCTCGGCGAAGTGCCGCTGCTGCTTGCGATTCGCGAGACCGGCGATCGCGGCACGCCGATTGCGGCCGCCGAGCCGGAGGGGCCGGCTGCGGCGGCCTTTGCGGCGATCGCGCGGCAGGTTGCCAGCGAGATCGAGCGTGGGCTCGCTGCGGCGGGCCCGGGCCCGCGGATCATCGTGAGCTGAACGGGGAAGGGATCGGGCGTTACTGCCAGGAGACCGGCTCGAAGGCGAAACATTCGCCTTGGCGGCGGATATATAGCCGCAATAGGGCGCGCCGAAATGCATCGGCATGATGAGGGCACCGCGTTGCGCCGCATGGACAAGGAAGCTCGCACGGCTCGGGCGCGCCGCCTCGGGCCAGATGCAGTAGCGGCTGTTCCACTCGGGGCGAACGATCTGCACCGGATGGTGCATGACGTCGGCGGCGAAGATCGCCTCCTCGCCGTCGCTCTGCAGCCGGTAGGTGATCTGGTCGGGCCTGTGACCGGGGGCGGGCTCCGGTTCGAGCAGGCCCGCGGCGGGGCGCCCGTCCTCGCTCATTTCGGCGAGGCCGGCCTCGAGGATCGGCAGCACGCTGTCGGCGAAAGAGCCGCCGTTCACGGCCCGATCGCCTTTGTCGTACTGGTCTTTCCAATAGAGAAAATCGTTCTTTGGTAAAGATGTAACGGGAGTGGGGAAAAGTCGGCATCCAGCGGCCGTCGGCCAGGACCGTGTTCCAGCCGACGTGATCGGTATGCAGATGCGTCAGAACGACGTGGGTGACCTGGTCGGGCCCGGCACCGGCGTGCGCGACCCGGAGCTGGATCGCGATGATGAGGCGCTGCATGGCGGGCACGTCGTGATGCGGGGCGAGCCAGTTCGCGTTCGCGGTGAGTGCGGCATGATCCTCGCCGGGGAAGAGGAAGTGGGGCGCATGGGTTGGGCCGGAATATTCGAGCATGCGGATGATGCGTGCAGCGCCGGGGGTACGGGACTGCATGATCATCGGGGTTCCACCAATGCCTGCATGGGCGGCGGCGCAAGGGGCATGGCGGTATCGTCGTTAGGTTCGGTTGCGCGCACGGAAGCGCGGGCGGCAAAGCCTGCGTGCCAGCGGGCGAGCGCGGGACAGCGGTCGCGCCAGCTCTCGGCGGCAAAACGAAAGTCGAGATAGCAGAGGGCCGTGCCGAGGCTGATATGGCCGATGGCGAGCGTTCCGGATTGAAGGTCCGGGGCCATTTTCTCGAGTGCGGCGAGGGAGGCCGCGAGAAGCGGCTCGGATTGCCGCTCGGCGGGGCGGTTCCGCTCGGCAAGCCAGAGCAGGAGGAAATCGAGCATGCCGTCGCCGAGCGCTTGCCAGCAGAGAGCTGGAGCCGTTCGGGAAAAGCCAAGGCCCTGCATGCAGAGTGTCGAGATATTCGCAGATGACGCGCGAATCATAGACCGGCGTGCCGTCGTCGAGGACGAGGGTGGGCAGCTTGGAAAGCGGGTTCTCGCGCATCAGTTCGGGATGCGGGCGAGCTGCGCGGGGGGACCATGCCCATTGACAAGCGCATCGCTTCGGCGGCGCGGGGTCACGAGCCGGGGTTCTCCGCCTTCGAGCGGATCTGGAACGAAGGGCGGATCAAGCTTGAATGCGTGCCGCAGGGCACGTTCGCCGAACGGATTCGTGCGGGCGGCGCCGGCATCCCCGCGTTCTTTACGCCGGCCGGCTTCGGCACGACGTTCGCGGCGGGCAAGGAGACGCGGCGCTTCGAGGGGCGAGAGTGGATGCTGGAGACGGGTCATTTCATGGCGATGCAGACGCCTGAGCCCGTGGCGGAGGCGTTTGGGGCGCTTCTTGCCGCGCACGGCTTTTGAGCAGCCGGCGCGTTACGATTCGCTGCGCAGCAATTCGGCAAGCCCCAGCAGGATCGCCGCTGTGGCGCCCCAGATTTCGTGCTCGGGATGCGGCCAGACCCAGAATTCCCGCCAGGCTCCGTTGCGGCGGGCGCGGCGGCGTTCGGGCACCGCCGGATCAAGGAGCCTCGGGAAGGGGAGTTCGAAAACGGCGGCGACTTCACGCGGCGAAGGCGCGAGCGGAAGGCCGGCGGGCAACAGCCCGACCACCGGGGTGATGCGAAAGCCGGTGCCAGTTGCGTAATCGGGCAGGCAGCCGAGCAGGAGGACGCGCGCGGGATCGATCCCCAGTTCCTCCGCGCTTTCACGGAGCGCGGCAGCGGCCGGCGAGGGATCGGCGGCTTCGATGCGGCCGCCGGGGAAGCTCACCTGGCCCGCGTGCCGCGGAAGCGATGGGCTGCGCTTGGTCAGAAGGATGCCGGGTGGGCGGGAGAGGATGATCGGGACCAGGACCGCAGCGGCGATCAACGGGCCGGGGTCGGTGGGCGGCAACGTCGCCGCAGGCAACGAGGCGAGCCGGGCGCAGAGCCTCGCCTCGTCCATGCGTTCAGCCTTGGGCGCGAGGAGTTTCCCCCGAAGGGAGTTCGCCCAGCGGGAAAAACCGTCGGCAGCTCCAGACGCCAAGCACGTGGTGACAGCCGACCCAGCCCGGCTCGGCGAGCGCCGCAAGTTCGTAATAGACGGCGCGGCTGATGCGCGCCTCGATGCCGGCCATGGCGTCCGGTCCCGGCCGGACGAGAACGTAGGGTGTGGGCATACAGGTCAGAAGGTCGTGGGCCACCCGGATCGGATGCTCTGCATCCGCGGTGACCACCTCGTCCACGTTGGTGCGGAAGGAAAGGCGCTGATCGCGCCCGCTGCCGGTCCAATCGAGTTCGACGGCGAGGAAGGGAACGTCTTCGACGTCGATCCGCCCTCGTTCCGCCGGCGTTTGCAGCCAGTAGGACCCGTCAGCTTCGCGCCTGAGCACGCTGGCAAAGAGGCACACCAGCTCCTTCCGGCCGATCGGGCTGCCCCGGTAGAGCCAAGCGCCGTCGCGACGAATGATGAACGGTAGGTGGCCGCAATCCACGGGCCGGCGGAGCCGCCCCGAAATTGGCATCGCCGACCTAGAGAGAGGTGGAGCGGGGGCGTTGAAGCCCGATGAAGTCTCCGATCGAGGGGGGGCGTCCGCCACGTCCTTACGTTCTCCGCCGCATGGTGCCGACGTTATGGTCCCAAGGTTGAGATCCCACGGTTGAAGTCCCAAGGTTGAAGTCCCCCGGGCCCCGTCGTTTCCACCGCTGGACGTGATATAGGGAGCGACCCCACTTCAAGGGAAGTGCGAGCGCCGCATCTAGAGCAAGGAAACGGGCCGATGTCCTTGAGTCTCTCCGCCTCCCCTCAACAGCCGAGCGAGGTGCTGGCCCAGATCGAGGCCCTGGCAGTGCGGATGCAGGCGGTTCGGGCCGAGTTGGGACGAATCATCTTCGGCCAGCAGGTGGTTGTCGAGCAGACGCTCATCACGCTGCTCTGCGGGGGGCACGTGCTGCTCGTCGGTGTTCCGGGGCTGGGCAAGACCAAGTTGGTCGAGACGCTCGGCACGGTACTCGGCCTCATCGCAAGGAGGGTGCAGTTCACCCCCGACCTGATGCCGGCTGACATCCTAGGCAGCGAGGTGCTGGACGAGGACGCAACCGGCCGGCGCAGCTTCCGCTTCGTTCCCGGGCCGGTTTTCTGCCAGCTCTTGATGGCCGACGAGATCAACCGGGCGAGCCCGCGCACGCAGTCGGCACTTCTGCAGGCGATGCAGGAGTTCAAGGTTGCGGTGGGCGGCGTCGAGCACGCGTTGCCGCGGCCGTTTCATGTGCTCGCGACGCAGAATCCGATCGAACAGGAGGGCACCTATCCGCTTCCGGAGGCCCAGCTCGACCGGTTTCTGCTGGAGGTGCGCGTGCCTTATCCCGATCTCGAGGCGGAGCGCACGATGCTTCTCGCAACCACCGGCGCGGAGGTGGCGCGGCCGGTTCCGGTGCTTTCGGTGGAGGGACTCCTGGCCGCGCAGGCCCTGATCCGGCGCATTCCGGTGAGCGATGGCGTGCTGCAGGCGATCCTTGACCTGGTGCGCGGCGGTCGGCCGGAGACGGCGGCGAACGAGACTGTTGCGCGGCACGTGGCCTGGGGGCCGGGGCCGCGAGCGGCGCAGGCCTTGATGCTGGCCTGTCGCGCGCGGGCGTTGCTCGACGGACGGCTCGCGCCGAGCCTCGATGATGTCGTCGCATTGGCCGCGCCGGTGTTACGGCACCGCATGGCGCTTTCTTTTTCCGCTCGAGCCGAGGGCGTGGCGCTTGCAGACGTGATTGCGGGACTGCTAGAGCGCCTGGGATGACGTCCGGGCCCGCGGGTCACGAGTCGTTTCGGGAGGCCCGTCGGGCCGAGGCGCTCGGCGCCTCCCTGCCGCCGCTTTTGGTTGCCGCAAGGCGCGTAGCGATGACGGTGGCCCAAGGGGTGCACGGCCGCCGACGGGTCGGGCAGGGCGACAGCTTCTGGCAGTTTCGCCCGTTTCTGCACGGGGATGCCGTGACGCGGATCGACTGGCGGCAGTCGGCAAAGTCGGACCGGGTATTCGTGCGCGAAACCGAATGGGAGGCGGCGCAGACGGTCTGCCTCTGGGCCGACGCATCGCCCAGCATGCGCTGGCGCTCCAGGCTCGTTGCCACCGAGAAGGCAGAGCGGGCGGGGCTTCTTCTGCTCGCGCTAACCGCCCTTTTGCTGCGTGGCGGCGAGCGCGTCAGGCTCATGGCGCTGGGCGAAAATGCGCAGGGTGGGCGCGATGCGCTCGAGGCGGTCGCGCGCGGGCTGGCCCGAGCGCGCGCCGGCGAGGCAGGAGCGGGCCTGCCTCCTATGCTGCCGGTGCCGCGGTACGCGACGGCAGTGCTGTTCGGCGACTTCCTGGACCCGCTTGCGCACGTGCAGGCGGCGCTGGCGCGGCTGGCCGCGGTACCGGTCAGCGTGCATGTCATGCAGATCCTCGATCCGGCGGAGCGGGCGCTGCCGTTCCAGGGCAGGGTGCGGTTCGCCGATCTCGAGGACGCCGGTGAGACGCTGATCCCGCGTGTGGAGGGCGTGCGCGCGGCCTATGCCGAGCGCTTCGCGCGCCATGAGGAGGGGCTGGCGCAGATTTGCCGCGGTCTCGGGTTCGGCTTCGCCACGCACATGACCGACCAGCCGCCCGAAACGGCGCTGCTCGCGCTCTACGTGACGCTGGCACCCGACGCGGGGGCGCTCGGATGAGCTTCTCCGCGCCCTGGCTCCTGCCGGCGCTGCTGGCGCTGCCGCTTCTCTGGTGGTTCCTCCGCGTGACGCCGCCGGCGCCGCGGCGAGAGCGCTTTCCGGCGGTGCGCCTGCTTCAGGACCTTCTGCCGACGGAAGAGACGACAGCCCGCACACCGTGGTGGCTGCTCGCGCTCCGCCTCGCCGCGGCCGCGCTCGTGATCCTGGGCCTGGCCGGGCCGGTCGAGCAGGCCGGGACCCTGGTGCATGACCGTGGTCCGGTGTTGCTCGTGGTCGATAACGGCTGGGCGACGGCGGCGAACTGGGCTCGGCGCATGGCGGCGGCCAATGCCGCACTCGACCGGATTGCGCGGAGCGGTGCACGCGTGGCGCTTTTGGCGACCGCTGAGGGCCCGTCCGGGGCGCCGCTCGCGATTTCTCCGCCGATGCCGGTGGCCCGCCAACGGGCGCGCCTGGCTTTGCTGCGGCCGGAGCCGTGGCCGCCCGATCGGGCCGCCGCGGCCGCCCTGTTGCGCGCCTGGCGATCGCGATGGGGCCCGCATGGCGCCGTTTACATCGCCGACCGCCTGGCGGATCCCGGTTCCGCCGATGCCGCATTTGCCGCGGCGCTGGCGCGGATAGGGCCGGTGACGGAGCTTGCCGCTCTGGTGCCGGCGGTGCGCGTGCTCTTGCCTCCTCAGGACAGGGCGGGGCACCTGGTCGCGCGCGTGGCGCAGTTGCCGCAGCCCGTCCGGCAGCGCGCAACCGTGCTGGCCGAGGCGCCGGGCGGGCGGATTCTGGCGCGGTTCGGTGTGGAAATCCCGCCGCGCGCGGCGCTGGGGGAGGCCGCGGTGCCGCTGCCGCTCGAGCTTACCAACCGGCTGAGTGCACTTCGTCTCGGCGGTAAAGGCGCCGCGGACGCACCTTCGGCCGCCGGCGTCGTTCTGCTCGACGAGCGTTGGCGGCGCCGTCCGGTCGGGCTGGTTTCCGGCGATCCGGCCAATGCCAACCTGCCGTTCGTCGGCGATCTTTATTATCTTGAGCGTGCCCTCGGACCTTACGCGGAGGTTCGTCAAGGCGATCTCGCAGCGTTGCTCGCGCGCAAGCTCGCGGTGATCGTGTTGGCTGACCGTGTGCTGCCGCCCGGTCCGGAGACGACCGCAGTTTCGAACTGGGTTGCCGGAGGCGGGCTTTTGGTGCGTTTTGCCGGGCCGCTGTTCGCCGCTCACCCCGATGCATTGCTGCCGGTGCATCTCATTGCCGGCGAGCGCGCGCTCGGCGGGGCGCTCACCTGGGGCCGGCCCGAGCCGCTGGCGCGATTTCCGGCCGCCTCGCCTTTCGCCGGCCTTGCCGTGCCGGCTGATGTCACTGTCGCGCGGCAGGTGCTGGCCGAGCCGGATGTTGCGCTCGCCCGGCACACCTGGGCGACGCTTGCCGACGGCACGCCGCTCGTTACGGCGGCGCATTTCGGTGCAGGTAGGATCGTGCTCTTCCACGTGACCGCCAACACGGCGTGGTCGAACCTGCCGCTCTCGGGTCTGTTCGTCGCGATGCTGCGCAGGCTTGTCGAGCTTTCCGCCGGTGTGGCGGAAACACCCGGGCGGGCGGTCCTGGCGCCGGCGGAGGCGATGGATGGATTCGGGGCGCTGCAGACACCTGGGCCGGCGGCGGGGGGGCTCACCGCCGACCGGTTCGCGGCGAGCCAAGGCAAGGCCGCCGTCCTGCCCTCGCCGCGGCATCCGCCCGGGCTCTACGGGCCGCCGAACGGAAGGCGCGCACTCAATCTCACGGCCGCGCTGCCGCCGCTTCGCGTGATGCCGCCGATCCCGGGCGCGCGGGTGGAGGCGCTTACGGCTCTCGGGCGCGAGCGGCGGTTCGGTCCGGCGCTGCTCGCCATCGCGCTCGGCCTTTTCACCATCGACCTTCTGGTTGCGCTTGGCCTTAGAGGATTGATCGGGTGGCGGGCGCGGGCCGGAGCACGGCGGGGGGCGGCCGCGCTCGGGCTTGTGTTGATCTGGCTTGCCGTGCCCAGCGCCGCCCGGGCGGGGATCGGCGCCACCAATCCGGCTCTGGTGACGCGAATTGCCTACGTTATCACCGGCAATCCGGCCGTCGATGCGCTCACGCGCGAGGGGTTGCGCGGGCTCGGCGAATTCGTCAACGCGCGCACGGCGGTGACGCTCGGGCCGCCGAAGGGTGTGGTTCCGGGACGCGACGATCTCAGCTTCTATCCGCTGCTCTATTGGCCCGTGACGGCGAATGCCCCGGCGCTGAAGCCGGTGGCGGTGACCGCGCTCAACCGCTTCATGGGCAATGGCGGGATCATCCTGATGGATACCGAGGGCGGCGGCGCCGAGGCTGCGGGGTCAGGCGCCGGCTTCGCTCCGGGGGTCGGCGCGGCGCTTCGGCGCGTCTCGCGTGGGTTGGCGATCCCGCCTCTGACGACGCTCACCTACGAGAACGTCCTCGCGCATACGTTCTATTTGTTGCGCGACTTTCCCGGCCGTTTCGACGGCGCGCCGGTGTGGCTGGCAAGGGACCCGGCCAACCGCAACGACAACGTGAGCCCCATCATCGTCGGCGGAGATAACTGGGTCGCCGCGTGGGCGGTGGATGCGAACGGGCATCACCCGTACGTCTCGATTCCCGGCGGGGCGAACCAGCGGCTGCTCGCCTACCGGTTCGGGGTGAACGTCGTGATGTATGCGCTGACCGGCAACTACAAGGGAGACCAGGTGCATCTGCCGGCGATCCTCCAGCGGCTGGGGCAATGACGATGCTGGTCGGGCACGGCATTGCGATGCTTTCCTTCGATCCGGTGCTGCCGCTTTGGCTGGTCGGCGCGCTGGCTCTGGCGGCGTTCGGCGCGGCGAGCGTTGCCGTCATTCGCCGCGCGCGCGGCTGGCCCTGGCGGGCGGCGGCGCTGGCCGTTCTGGTGGCGTGGCTCGCGGGGCCGCGCCTGATCCGGGAGAGCTGGCAGAACCTGCCGGATATCGGCATCCTTCTTCTCGACCGGACCGCATCGATGCAGGTGGATGGCCGGACTGCCGAGGCAACGGCGGCAGCGGCACGGCTGAGGCAGGAGGCCCGGCGCTTTCCGGGTCTCGAGCTGCGCACGGTGGCCGTGCCGAACTCGCGAAAGGGGACGCAACTCTTCGCCGCGCTCGATCGGGCGCTCGCGGAAGTGCCGCGCGGCCGGCTGGCAGGGGTGATCGCGATCACCGACGGAGAGGTGGCGGACGTGCCCCCCGTTGCGAAGAGTCCGCTCGAAGGGGCGCCGCTTTCCCTGGTGATTCCGGCGCGGGGCGAGCAGATCGACCGCAGCCTCGAGCTGCTTGCCGCGCCCACGTACGGGATCGTCGGCAAGACAGTGACGATCGAGGCGCGGGTCAACGATCACGGTGTGCGGCATCCGACCGCGGCGGCGGAGATCACGATCCGGCGAAATGCGGGACCGCCGCAGGTTGAAAGCGTGCCGGTCGGCCGGCCGGTGCGCATCCAGGTGCCGATCACCCGGGCCGGGCGGACGGTGGTTGCACTCAAGGTCCAAAAGCTTTCCGGCGAGGTCTCGACCCTCAACAACAGCGCCGTGGCGAGCATCAACGGCGTGCGCGACCGCCTGCACGTGCTGCTGGTATCGGGGGAGCCCAATCCCGGTGTGCGCGCCTGGCGCCGGCTTCTGAAATCCGATCCGGCGGTTGACCTCGTTCACTTCACGATCCTTCGGCCGCCGGACAAAGAGGACGGCACGCCCCTCAACGAGCTCGCCTTGATTGCCTTCCCTGCGCACGAGCTGTTCGTGGACAAGCTCCGCCATTTCGACCTGATCATCCTTGATCAGTTCATGAACGACGGACTTCTGCCGCCGGCCTACCTCCAGAACATCGCGCGTTACGTAAGGGGCGGCGGGGCGCTCCTGATGACCGCGGGACCCGAGTTCGTCGGCCCCAACAGCCTTGCGTACACGCCGCTTGCGAGGGTTTTGCCCGCGCAACCGCTGAACGGTCCGGGCGGGGTGGTGGTGGGCGCATTTCGCCCTCGCCTCACGGGCGTGGGCGAGCGGCATCCGGTGACTGCCGACCTGCCGGGCTGGCGCGCCGGGGGCAGCCCCGCCTGGGGCCCCTGGTATCGCTACGACGGCGCCACCGCCGTGCACGGCGAGGTGTTGATGAAGACCCCCTCGGGAGCGCCGCTTCTGGTGCTCAACCGGGTCGGCAAGGGGCGCGTGGCGATGCTGCTCTCCGATCAGCTCTGGCTTTGGGCACGTGGACATGACGGCGGCGGGCCACAAGCCGAGCTGATGCGGCGGGTGGCGCACTGGCTGATGAAGGAGCCGGCACTCGAGGAAAACGCCGTCACGGCGCGGATCGAGGGGGGGCGGCTTCTCGTCGGGCGGCGAACGCTGGCGGCCGACGCAGCCGGCACCGTGCAGGTGAAGGCGCCGAACGGCCGGACGGTGCCGCTCCGGCTGCTAGCCGGTGCGCCGGGCCGGGCGGCGGCGTCGATGCCCGCGACGATGCCGGGCGTTTGGCGGGTGACCGAGGCCGCGGGTGCCGCCGGGAGCCAGGATTCGGGTGCCATCCGCTCGGCCTTTGCGGCTGCCGGTGCCGCGGATCGGGCTGAGCTTGCCGATCTTCGTGCCACCGCAAGCCGGCTGCTGCCGCTGGTTCGCGCGAGCGGGGGCAGCGTGCATTGGCTCCGGGCGAGCGGGGTGCCCCGCCTCAGGCGGGTTGAACCCGGGGCGGCGGCGGGTGGGCGAAGCTGGATCGGGCTCAGGCGCAATCACGCGCACCTGATCACCGGGATCACGGCGATCCCGCTGCTTCCAGCCTGGGCGGCGCTCGCGCTGCTGCTTGGGCTGATGGTACTCGCCTGGCAGCGCGAGGGTGCGGAGCCTGAGGTGCGACAGCCGGGAGGCTCGCCGTAGCGGCGGCGCGACGGGCGCGAAAATGCAGGCGAGAGCCACATCAAGGGGGCTCTGATCGTCGATGTCGCGCTCGTCCGCGTCGAATGGGGCCGAACAGGAACGCCATGCCGGTGTTGGTCACGGGCCTCGCGGCCGGTACGGGAGCTGTTGACGCGGAAGCAAGGGAGGGCCGGGGTCGGCCTTCCCGCCGGAGACCTTTACGCCGTGTGCCGGCGCCGGCGCGGGAAGCCGAGAGCAAGCAGCCCGAGAAGCGCGGTGGCAAACAGCGACAGCGAGCTTGGCTCCGGAACCGGTTGGTCGGTCAACTGGAAGGCGAACTGCGCGGGGATGATCGTCCAGGACGTAGGGCTGGAGATCTCGATGGAAGCGGAAAGCTCGCTGGGCGGCGCGGAGGATGTCGTCTCGTTGCCCCACGTTCCGCCAGAGGGCTCCGCTGAGATCTCTCTGACGCCGAACCAGTAGTTCGTGCCGGCCTCGAGCGAGAGCGGCAAGAATGTCGCGTTGTAGGCGTATTCGTTCCATTGCGAGCCTCCTGGCGGCCCGATGAGTTTGCCTGTCGCGGTCTCGTTGGCGGTGCCGACATCGTAAGACGCAATGACTCCGCCGGGGGTTCCTGAAGTATAGTCGGGATAGAGGGTATAGTCGGTAAAGAAAAAGATCGTGAAATCAGGCGCACTGCTGCAGGACGTCGCCGGGTAGCAGCCGCCCCACCAATGCACGCCGTTCACGACGGTGCTCCCGGGCGTGAGCGTGAAGCTCATCGCGACCGCGGCGGGTGCCTGCGCATAGATCTGCCCGCCCTGATCCGGCGCGCCCCCGTTGTAGATTACAGCGGCCGAAGCCGGAGCCGCCCATGCCACTGCCAGTGCGACAGCGGTCGACGTTGTCACGACCAGGCCCAGGGAACGCAAGGAACGGACCAGCATCATTTTCACCTTCGGAAGCAGACCACCCGGATGGAAGCAGACCACCCGGATCGAAACTAAGGTCTCCGCAAATTTGATGCCAAAAGAAAGAATTGCTATAAATCAATTGCTTACTTCGCATCAGTTTGCCGCGTGTGTAAAGATTTCCGACGCGTTCACATGCGTCCGATCAAAGACCGGAGTAATAGCGGCAAAACCCCGGGCAGGTGGTGGTATCAGGCGGGCTGGCCGCGGCAGCGGACGAGGTCCGGGAGGGGCGGAATGACGCGCGGGCCGGGGATCTGGAGGCGGCTGCCGAGATAGTCCC
>JAKAWQ010000132.1 GCA_021816925.1 Pseudomonadota bacterium | reverse complement strand
CTCCGGACTCATCGATAAACCCGTCCCGGTCCGATGGTGGCACGGTCGCCCCCTCCGCATCATCCAATAGGCCGGACATGCCTCGCGTGTTAGCCCAATTCCACGCCGTGGAAATCCAGGCTAGGCGGCATTTCCCGGATCGGCGAGTGGAGCGGGCGGGACCGCGCGCTCCTTCGGGAGCGAACGGGGTACCGCTAATTGCGCCATTCAAAGCCCCGATCGCCGCTGCACGGTTTTTGCCGCGGGCTGACGAGGCGCACCGGAATGAAGACGGCTCCGGCACTCCGTTCCTCCTCAGGCGCCGGTGCACTTCAGTCGGCCGAAAAAAGGGGAGCGGGAAGGGCGCGGAGTGGAAGGTGCGATCCATGGCGCCCAACTCGTCCGCTTCGCCGCCGCCGAACGCCGGCGAGTCACCAGCGGGTTGCATCCTCCTCTGCGGACAATCGCGGGGCTTGCTTGACCTTCGCCCTCCGTTGGCCTCTAATGTTGCCCGTCAAAGCGCCGAGTATGTGGCCTGCGCGGAAACAAAGGGAAGAATTCGATGGGGAGGATGAAGCCGGCTTGGCGCCGCTGGATCGCGGTTGTTGGCGCCGCTCTGATGATGGTCGGTCTCGCTGCGCCGGCGCGCGCCGTCACGGTGCGGCTCGCGGAGCAGTACGGGATCTCCTACCTGCCGCTCACGGTGATCGAGACGCACCATCTTCTCGAAACGCTCGGCCGCCAGAAGGGCGTTTCGATCACCACCAAGTGGCTGCGCTTCACGGGCGGCGCGGCGATGAACGAGGCGCTGATCGCCGGTGATCTCGACATTGCCTCGGGCGGCGTGACGCCGATGATATTGCTCTGGGCACGCACGCGCGAGAACCTGCACGTCGGGGGGATTGCCGCGCTCAATTCGATGCCGCTTTACCTCAACACGATCGATCCGAACGTCCACTCGATCCGGGACTTCACGAGCAAGGACCGCATCGCCATGCCGGCAGCCGGGATTTCGATCCAGGCGATCACGCTGATGATGGCGGCGGCCAAGACATTCGGGCCGAGCGAGGCCAAGAAATTGAACCCCCTGATGGTCTCCATGTCGCATCCGGACGGCATGGCGGCGCTGCTGTCACGCAAGGCCGGCATCACCGCACATTTCACCTCGCCGCCCTACATGTTCGAGGAGCTCCAACACGCGGGCGTGCACCGCGTGCTCGATAGCTATCAGGTGCTCGGCGGACCGCATACCTTCATCACGACCTGGACGACAGGTCGTTTCGTGAAAAAGAATCCGGAAATCATCCCGATCATGATCACTGCCTTGCAGCAGGCGGATGGCTTCATCACCAGGCATCCGGGCAGAGCGGCCGAGCTCTACATCAAGAGCACCCACACGCCCCTGACCAAGGCAGCACTCGTCAAGATGATCAAGAACCCCGAGATCTCCTGGACAATCGTCCCGGAGAGGACGATGGTCTACGCGCGGTTCATGGCCAAGATCGGCATGATCAGGGCGGCGCCGGCAAGCTGGAAAGACCTCTTCTTCCCGGCGATCGACAATCAGCCGGGCAGCTGACTCTGCCGATGGCCTGATGAACAGTGCGGCGCTGCTCGAAGCGCAGGGCGTCACGCTGCAATACAAGACGCAGCAGCATCTGGTAACAGCAACCTATCGGGTTGACTTCTCGGTCCACAAGAGTGACCGGTTCGTCATCCTCGGTCCTTCGGGGTGCGGCAAGTCAACCTTGCTGAAAGCCGTCGGCGGGTTCTTGAAACCCGTCGAGGGCAGCATCACACTGGCCGGACGGCCGATCAGCGGCCCCGGGCCCGGCCGGATGATGGTGTTCCAGGAATTCGAGCAGCTCATGCCCTGGAAGACGGTGCTCGGCAACGTGGCGTTCCCGATGCGCGTGGCGCGCCGACTGCCCGCCCGAGAGGCACGCGAGCGGGCGCGCGCCGCTCTCGAGACGGTGCATCTCGCCCCATTTGCCGATGTCTATCCGCACATGCTCTCCGGCGGGATGAAAATGCGGGTGGCGATCGCCCGCGCACTCGCCTTGGAGCCAGAGATCCTGCTCATGGACGAACCGTTCGCAGCACTCGATGCGCTGACAAGGAGGCAGATGCAGCAGGAGTTGTTCGAGCTTTGGAAGATGCTCGGATTTACCATGCTGTTCGTGACCCACTCGATCGAGGAGGCGGTAACGCTCGGCTCGCGCATCCTCCTGCTCACCGCGCACCCCGGGCAGGTGCGCGCGGAGTTGAACGCCGCCGATCTCGACGGCGTCGACTCCTCCGATCCGAGATTCGGCAAGCTCACGCGGCGGATCCATGATCTTCTGTTCGGCGCCGCGCTCCTGGCTGCGCCCGCCGATGCCTGAGCCTGTTCCGGCCGCACCCGCCGACCCTCCCGAGCGGGCCGAATTCGAGCGCTCGCCGAGCGACATCGGGACGATCGGCGCCGTCGAGGCGCCGCTTGCACGTGGGGAACGGCTCTTCGGCAACATCGCGTTCCGCCGTGCGCTGGTGCTGATCGGGATTGCGGTTCTCTGGGAAGCCTATGGGCGCTGGCTACACGACTCGCTGTTGTTCCCCACCTTTACGGATACGCTGAGGGTATTCGTGCAGGGATGCCTCTCGGGTTCGCTCAGCGGCCGCATCCTGACCTCCCTTAGGGTGCTCCTCATCGGCTACGTCGCCGGCGTCGCGCTCGCCGGCATGCTGACGACGCTCGCCATCTCGACACGGACAGGCAACGATATCCTGACTGTGCTGACGGCAATGTTCAACCCGTTACCGGCGATTGCCCTCCTGCCTTTAGCCTTGATCTGGTTCGGTCTCGGCACGTTCTCGATTGTGTTCGTGCTGATCCACGGGGTGCTCTGGGCGGTCGTGCTGAATACGAGCGCGGGATTCCGCGCGGTGCCTGAAACGTTGCGCATGAGCGGGCGCAATGTCGGGCTCTCAGGCGTGCGCTACGTCACGCAGATCCTGATGCCGGCGGCCTCTGCCTCGATCCTGGCCGGCCTCAAGATCGGCTGGGCGTTTGCCTGGCGAACGTTGATCGCAGCTGAATTGGTGTTTGGCGTCTCGTCACGTTCCGGCGGGCTTGGCTGGTATATTTTTCAGGCGCGCGAGGAGCTGGAGACGGCGAAGGTATTTGCCGGCCTGTTTGCCGTGATCCTGATCGGCCTTCTCGTTGAATCGGTGATCTTCCGCGCGATCGAGGCGCGTACCGTACGGCGCTGGGGTATGCAGCGCTAGGGGAGCGTTGGACGGCCGGGCGGACCTTCCACACTGCCGGGCGCCCGCTCGCCACAGCGCCGATTTCGACGCCCTGATCGAGACCGGGAGCGAGCGTAACGGCAACCGCTTCCTGCTGCGCTCCACCACTGGACCCGCGGCTGCGCTGCCGCCGTAACCGAAGTCAGCCAGGATCGCGCGGTACGCGGCAATCTGCGGCCGGCGGGAGACGGGCTGGTTCAGGCGCGCATGCGGGTAATATCGAGCAATACATTGGCCTCGAGCTCCTTCTCGTCAAGCCGGTGCTTCACGAGGTCGCCGATGCTGACGATGCCGTCGAGCGCATCCCCGTCGATCACGGGAACATGGCGGATCCTGTTCAGAGTCATTGTCGCCAGGACCGCGTCGATGCGGTCAGAAGAGCGGCAACTGATGATCGGAGCGCTCATCAGCTCTCGCACCTCCCGATCGAGCGCCGTGGCGCCATCGGCAGCGACCGCGTTGATGAAGTCGCGCTCGGAGAAGACGCCGATCGGATGCAACCACTGGTCCTGCACCACGACGACGCCGATCCGGTTTTGCGCCAGACTGCGCACGGCATCGCGCACCTTGTCGGTTACGGCCGCCGTGACGACGGTTGGGCCTTTGACGGCGAGAACGTCGGATATCAGCATGTAGGGCACCCCCGACTCTGCCGCCCCCGTGCAGGCCTTTCGGCTCGCGTCGCCGACACCCGGTGAGAGGCGCAACCAAGAGATAGGCACGCCCAGGCCGGCACCCAACGGGCGAGCTCCGGCGAACGGGAGGAGGGAAAAGGCCCGCGCCGGGTCGGGGGCGGCCCGGCGCGGGCCCGAGGCACAGGCGTGGAGGCCGCCTTGCGGCCCCAGAACGCACGCCAGGGCTGGGGAGGCATCCAGCCTTCCCAGAAGCTGCAAGGCAAAAGAGGCGGGACAAGGGGCACAATCGGGCAAGAATGGGGTAGGTCGCCACGTGCACGGTTCCACCCGGGGAGAATTCACGTGGAGAAGGTAGGGCGCAACGGCGCCCGATCGCCGGCGAGAAAGCCGCCGCGCCGCCGGTCACCCAACGACCATGGCTACCGCCCGCGTCGATGCCGTCGAACAAGGCGAGCGCCGGCGGCGCGGTGACGTGAATGGAGCTCCAGTACGCCTAATTGGGTTGGCCGCCCGAAAGGCACCGGAACCCTCGCCCAGGAAAAAGTAAAACGGCCCGTTTCCAACCGGTGTCGTCCCCTCTCCGAGCAGGGTGCCCTCCCTGCTCAAGCTCACCGTCGCGATCTCCGACGCGTTGACGCTGATCGTGAACGTGTACGGCTGATCCAGCGTGGGCACCGTCGGAGAAAGGCTTCCGAGCGAGTTCCAATCCGTGCCCGGCCCTGCCGGTGAGGTGTAATTGAAGCCGGTGTAGATGGGCAGGCCGGCCACGCCGCCCGCTATGGTGACACCCGCCCCCGCTGCCCTGGCTCGAGATTCCGACCTCCAGGGCACCGGCGTTCCGAGAGGTGGCCTCACCGATGGCAGGGCAATCGGGTGAAGGAGTAGGTGACAAACCGATGAAGTGCTGAATCCATGGCAACCCTCGATTCGCTGGCCGGGGGGCAGCCATGGAAGACACGACGGATTGTGCCGCATTCGACGAGACGGTGGTTTTTCTGAGCTATTTCAAGGATCTGAAAGACCCTCGCCAGCAAGGTAAGATCACCTATCCGCTCGACGAGATTCTCCTGCTATGCCTGCTGGCTGTGCTCGCCGGGGCCGAGACGGTGGTCGATATCGCGCTGTTCGGCTGCAAGAAACGCGAGTTGTTGCGGCGCTTCCGCCCGTTCAAGGAGGGCACCCCGGCACACGACCATCTCGGCGGCATCCTGGCCGTGCTCGATGCCGAGCAATTCCAGCGTTGTTTCGTCGCCTGGGTCGCGGCGCTGACCGGAGCGCCGGAAGGGGTGATTGCCATCGATGGCAAGACGTCGCGCCGGTCCGGCCGCAAGACTGGCGGCACCCCGGCGATCCACATGGTCTCGGCCTTTGCGGCCCGCCAGCGGCTCGTGCTGGGCCAGGTCAAGGTTACCGAGAAGTCGAACGAGATCCTCGCCATCCCGAAGCTGCTGGAAATGCTGGCGATCGAGGGTGCGATCGTCACTATCGACGCGATGGGCTGCCAGCGTG
>JAKAWQ010000048.1 GCA_021816925.1 Pseudomonadota bacterium | reverse complement strand
AAGCTTTCCCTGACGCTGGCCGGATTCCTCTGCGGCGCCTCGATCGGCAAGGAGGGCCCGATCGTGCAGATCGGCTGCTCGGTGATGAACAATGTCGGCCGCATGGGATTGCCGCGCACGGCCGGGTTGCAGCGGCTGCTGATCGTGGCTGGAGGGGCGGCAGGGATCGCGGGCGCCTTCAATGCGCCGCTTGCCGGCGCGGTGTTCGCGATCGAGGAGATGGCGCATCACTATGACGCGACGGCCGGCCGCTCGGTGCTGGCTGCGGCGATGCTGAGCGGGCTCACGCTCTTTGCCGTATTCGGCGCGAACTTCTACTTCGGCTCGACGGGCGCAGTGCTTCCGTTCGGCGCGTATTGGCTTCTCATTCCGGTGGCAGGCGTCGCAGGTGGGCTTGCCGGCGGCTTCTGGGCGCAGATCCTGGTCAGCCCCATGCGCTTTTTGCCCCGCGGCGTAAGCCGATTTGCACATCGGCGGCCGCTGCTGTTTGCGGTCGGCTGCGGCTTTGCGCTGGCCTTACTCGGCTGGCTCTCCGGCGGGCTCGTCTTCGATGCGAGCTATGCCCAGGCGCGCGCGGCCGTACACGGGACGGCGCTCCTTCCGATGTCGTTTGCGCCGCTCAAATGGGCCGCCACGCTGGTTTCTTACCTGAGCGGCATTCCGGGCGGCATCTTCGCGCCGTCCCTCGCAGTCGGCGCCGGCCTCGGTGCGATGCTCTCGCGCGTGATGGTGGCGACGCATCTTCTGCCGGGCTTGCCGGTTGGGGCAATGGCGATGGTCGGCATGACGGGCTATTTCGCGGGGGTGGTCCAGTCCCCGATCACCGCGGCGGTGATCGTCGTGGAAATGACCAATGACCCGGCGATGACGGTTGCGGTCGGCCTCGCCGCCGGACTCGGCAGTATATGCTCCAAGCTCGTCTGCCCGGTGCCGATCTACGAGGCGATGGCGCGGCAGTTCTTCGCCGCGGTGGCAGAGCCGCCGCCGGCCGGAGTTCCGGCGGCGCACGATTGAAGGAGCCGGGATCTCGATCGCTCCACCACCGGGGCACTGCCGCAATTGGATGCCGGCGGCCGTGCGGCGCGGCGTGCCGCGCCGCCGATCGGCCTCATTGCTTTTTCGGTGTTCGCTCCGCGACCGACACCTTGCCTCAAGGGAATACCAACCCCCATTTGCACCGACGATCGAGCGCCGCGCCCGGGCAGCCAAGCTACGCACTCCGGCCGCGACCGGATATCATTCCATAAACATAGTAAAAACACGGCAGAGATGCCGACCGGAGAGAACGGGGCTCGACTGGTCTTGGATTGTTTGGCGATGCGACGCTGGAGAGGCTGGTGAGCAGCATCCGGCCCGTGAAACGGGGATATCAGCCCAGGGAAAGTCAGCGCGATGACTTTTCTTCCGCCGCGCGGCTCCAGGGGCCCGACCCTGCGGCGAGCTGGCTCTCGCGCATGATGCGTTCATGCCCGTCGCGCGCGTTCTTGACGCGGTATTGGCAATCACTCATTTCCGCAGGGAGCTGCCGAACGATTTTGTAGGTACCGCGCGGAATATTGAAATCGTTGCGGCTAGGCAGGAACTCAACCTCCTGACCGACCGCAAACCTATGACGAGTCATCACAATCTCCCGATAACCGGCGCCGCGTCGCCGCGGCGCCGGCGTTCCCGCGATTACGCTGACTGCAGGTTTTCCGCGGATGTCTTGCCCTGCTGGCCGCGCTGAACCTCGTAGCTGACCTTCTGTCCCTCGGTCAGGCGCCCGAGACCGGACCGCTCGACGGCGGAGATATGCACGAACACATCCTTGGAGCCGTCATCCGGCTGGATGAACCCGAATCCCTTCTGGGGATTGAACCATTTGACTGTGCCGACAGGCATCACCTTATTCCCAAAAAAATCGGCGGCCCACACATTGTAGACCATAAACCCTTCAATTTTGGGGAGCGTCGAAGTGCGAAGGTTCCGCCCCGAGGCCCGAGCCGCCCAGACCGAAAAGTGCCGATCTCTCCATATAGGGCTCCTCGATGCCCATTGCCAGAGGGTGCCCCCTCGCGTTCGGCAAGCCGGCGACCGGCCGGGTTTGAGCAGCGGCGGTTCTCTCCGATGAGACCGGCCTCCCGTGAGGGGATTGTGAGGCGGCGCGCGGCGATGCCGCGAAGCACCCGATACCGACGTTTCACTCTTTGACGGATTGATGTGGGACCCGCGAGCCGGTCCCATTCGGGCGCGCGTGGCTGCCCCGCCAGCCCAACGTGCCATACCTGGTTACCCTTTCCGGGCGCCAGTGTCAGCCGAGGCCGTAGCTCTTCGCGAGGCCCGCACTGGGGTCGTTGCCGGTGCTGTAGGGAAGGATCGGGTAGCGAAGTCCCGCCTTGTCGAGGCCCTTGAGACCCTCGATTCCGATCTCGAATTCCGCGGGCGGGAGCGCGATGGCGAGTTCGTCGTCCGCGACCCCGCCATAGCGGCGTTCAGCATAACAGGGGATGGAGAGGCTGATCTCACCGGTGGCCAGCGCGCGGCCCCAGGAATCCGCGCAGGCGGTTTCGCCGGTCACGCTGAAGCCGATGCGGCGATAGGTCCGCCACTGCAGCCCGTTGATGAAGAGAATCATCTGTGCCGGATTGGCATAGAAGAGAACGATGTCGGGCGGATCGAGGCGCGCAGTGCGCAGCGGCGAGGCGGCGAGGCCCTGCCAGCGACCCGGCGCGACGCGCGGCATCTCTTCCTGGTGCGCCTGCGCCGCCTCCCGGTTCTCGAACCACACGCCTGTCATCGTTTCGCCCGAGGCGAGCCTGCGATCGGGCTCCGCAAGGCCGATCACCGAGGCGCAGCCCGTGAAGGGCAGCACGCTTGCCGCGATGATGCCGATGGTCTGGCCGCCGAGCCGGGCGTTGGTGACGAGCTGGCAGGTGGTGAAGCGCCGGCCGTTGGCCGAGAGGCGAAGCCCGGGCACGGCGAGCAGCGCTTCGCGCTCGGCAAAGAGCTTCATGCCGATCGGCAGGCTGCGCAGCTTGAGCAGACCCGCAAGCTCACCGGCGAGATCCTTGAGGGCCGCGGCGCTCGTCATCGGGCAATGGCCTGGCGGAGTTCGACGAGGCCGAAGACGAGGAAAAAAAGGCCGGCGACGCGGTCGATCACGCGGCGCGCCCGGGCCCCGATCGCTGCACGGAAGCCCGTGATCGCGGCGATGAGGCCGCACCACCAGAGAAGCGATCCGGCAAAGACCCCGCCCGTGGTGAGCAGGGCGGCAGGGGGGCTCAGGCCGGCGCGCGGCGCGAGCACCGTGAAGAACGCCGCGAAGGCGATGATCGTCGGTGGGTTCGTGAGCGTGAGCAGTACCGAGCCGAGATAAGTGCCGCGACCGGGCGGGGGGGATGTTTCGGGCGCGCTGGCGCGGAACGTGGTGATGCCGAAATAGAAAAGTGCCAGCGCCGCCGCGAAATGCAGCGGCCGCGCGTGGTCGAGCAGGAAATGCGAGAGGCCGGTGAGGCCCGCCGCGGCAACGAGGGCGTAAAGGCCGTCGCCGGTGGCGATGCCGAGCGCGGTTGCGAGGCCTCGATGCCAGCCGAGCGCCAGGCTGCGGCGCATGCAGAGCAGCGACATCGGCCCGACCGGTGCGGCCACGGCCAAGCCGACGCCGGCCGCCTTCAAAAAGAGAACGATCGGATGCATTCCTACCCCCTTGCCAGGCGCGAACTCTGCGCGTTCGGTGCGGCCCCGCCAAGAGGACTCCGAGACACGGGCGGCGCCAGAGCGGATTCACACGCTCCTCGATCGCTTCGCGATTCCAGTCAAGCGCGATCCGCTCTACGCACGGCGGGTGAAGGAGAGGCGTCCGCGCATCACGGTGACGCAGCGGCCGCCGATCTCGGCCCGCTCCACCTTTCCCGCGCGCTTGACCGCGCTTGCGGCGAGCCGGCTCGGCCGGCCCATCTGCACACCCTGCACGATGTCGAGTGCGACCTCCGCGTCCGGTTCGGCGCTCTGCCCGGCGAGCAGAGCCGCGAGCGCCACATTGGCACTGCCGGTTGCCGGATCTTCGATGATCGAGCCGTGATCGGCGAAGACGCGTGCATGCACCTCTTTGCCGTCGCGAACGGAGAGATGGATCGCATGTATTCCGGCGGCCGGCAAATAGCGCGCGAAGGCGTCTGCGACCGGGCGACATTTCGCGAGTGTGGCGCGGCTCTTGATCTCGGCGAAAAGGAACGGCAGCCCGACCGAGGCGATCACCGGCGGATGCGCTTCTCCTGCAATCTCGGAGGCGTCGAGAGCGACGCACTCCGCCACGATCTCGGGTGCGATGGTGCGGCCCACGGCGAGAGGTTGCGGCGCCGTCAGCCGCGCGCCGACGACGGCGCCCTCCTCGTTGAGGATCGCAATCGGCACGAGACCGGCGGCCTCCTCGAATACCAGCGTATCACCGACCGCGCGGCCAAACAACGTTCCGAGGCCGGCGACGACGAACCCGGCGCCGACATTCGGGTGGCCTGCAAAGGGAAGCTCGCGGGAGGTGGTGAAGATGCGTACCCGCGCCGTGTGCCTCGCATCCACGGGCGGGAGGAGGAAGGTCGTTTCGGAATAATTGAATTCGGCGGCGATCGCCTGCATCTCGGCATCCGCGAGGCCGCGCGCGTCGAGCACGACCGCGAGCGGGTTGCCGCCGAAGGCGCGATCGGTGAAGACATCGAGCGTGAGGTAATCGGCGCCCACGGTCTCGCTCATCGGAATCCTCCGGAGGTTGGCGGTTTTCTCATCCGTGCCAGGCGAGCGGGAGAAGCGCGAGCACGAGAAGTGCTGCCATCGCGCGGTTGAAGAGTCGAAACTGCCGCTCCGTGCGCAAAAGAGTGCCGGCGCCCCGCCCGAGCGCCGCCCAGGTCAGCAGGGTCGGCAGGCAGATGAGCGCGAAGATCACGGCGATCAGGGCAACGTCGATCCAGAGCGCGCCGCCGAGCCGTGCCGCGCCCCGCGCGTAGAGCGCAATCGCGGAGATCGCGATCGCCCAGGCCTTCGGGTTGACCCACTGGAAGAGCGCCGCCTCGAGAAAGCTGAGCGGCCGCGTGGCCCTTTCCCGCACCTCGTGCGGCGCGCCGGCAATCGCGACGCGCCAGGCGATCCAGAGCATGAAGAGGATGCCCAGGATCTCGAGCACGTGGTGGACGGGCGGCGAGGCAAGGAGGAGCGTGCCGACGCTGCCGCCGGCCAGCGCCAGCATGGCCGGGAAGCCGAGCGTGATGCCGAACACGTGCGGCAGCGTTCGCCGCGTGCCGTAGCGGGCTGCGGAGGCCATGACCATCATGTTGTTCGGTCCCGGCGTTGCCGCCATGGCGAAGCAGAAGAAGACGAGGCTGAGCACGCTCGGGATCATGCCTTGGTCCGCGCGCGCTGGGTGAGCACGACGAAGAAGAGCACGGCGAGCGCGGCGGCAAGCATGCTGGCATTCACGCGCTCGCCGAGCAGGAGGGGGGACCAGAGCAGGGTCATGACCGGCTGGGCAAGCTGGAGCTGGCCGATGCGCCGAGCCGCGCGGCGGGCAGGGTGAAGGAGAAGGCGAGCACACCGAGCGCCCCGGCGAGAAGGCCGGCGGAGATGCGGGCGGGGGATTGCGTTACCGCAGAAGCATTGGTAGCGTTACTACTTAATGACATGAGAAACGATAACAGTACTCATCGCGTTATTCAATACCTGCGCCATCTGGCCGCCGGGCAGGAGGGCGGCACGCGCCTGCCCTCGGTCCGGGCGCTGATGCGTATGCTCGGCGCCGGACCGGTGACGATTGCCGCGGCGATCAGGCGGCTCGCGGAGGAGGGGCTGGTCGACGCGCGGCCGGGCCTCGGTACCTTCGTGGCCGCGCCAGCGGAGGCGAAGGGGCCGGCGGCGGCCGATCTCGCCTGGCAGACGGTTGCCCTCGGACCGACGCGGGGCTCGACCGAAGCGCTGGCCGAACTTGCGCTGGTGCCCACTCCTGCGGCGCTCGCGCTCAATGCCGGCTATCTGCCGGAGGACCTGCAAGCCGGCACCCTGATCGGCGCCGCGGCGGCGCGTGCGCTCCGCCGGCCGGGTGTTTGGGGGCGGATGCCGCCTGAGGGGTTGCACGCCCTCCGTGCCTGGTTCGCCGTTGCCGCAGACTCGTTCCGTCCGCACGAGGTCACGATCTGCCCCGGCACCCAGGCGGCGCTCGCGGCCGCCTTCCGGGCGCTCGCTTTGCCCGGCGATCCCGTTCTGATGGAGAGCCCGACCTATGTTGGTGCGCTTGCCGCGGCGCGTGCCGCGGGGCTACGCCCCGTGGCGGTGCCGATCGACGAGAGCGGGCTGAGGCCGGAACTTCTCGAGACCTCGTTTCGCGCCAGCGGTGCGCGGTTGCTTTACTGCCAGCCGACCTATGCCAACCCGACCGGTGCGGTGCTCACCGCCGAGCGGCGGGCCGCGGTGCTCGACATCGTTCACCAGGCGGGTGCCTTCGCGATCGAAGACGATTGGGCGCGCGACTTTTCGCTCGAGGGTTCCGCGGCGCCCGCGCCACTTGCCGCGCTCGATCCCGCGGGGCACGTGATCCTCGTCCGTTCGCTCACGAAGTGTGCGGCTCCGGGTCTCAGGATCGGGGCGATTGCGGCGCGGGGAGCGGCGCTGGAGCGGCTGCGCGCGGCGCGTCTGATCGACGATTTCTTCGTCCCCGGCATCCTCCAGGAGACGGCTGTGCAGCTTGTCACCGCGCCCGCCTGGGAGCGGCATCTGCGTAGGCTCCGAACGGCGCTGCGGGCGCGCCGCGACGCGCTTGCGGGTGAGCTGCGGCGGGCGTTTGGTCCCCCCTGCCTTGCCCATCTGCCGGCGGGTGGGTTGCATCTCTGGGTGCGGCTGCCGGAAGGGGTTTCGGATATCGAAGCCTGCGAGCGCGCGCGGCGTGCCGACATTTTGGTGAGTGCCGGGCGGCACTGGTTTCCGGCCGAGCCGCCCGGCTCCTACCTTCGCCTCAGTTTCGCGGCCCTTGCCCCCGAAGCGGCGGGGGAGGCGGTTGCACGGCTGGTCGGTGCGATAGGTTGACGGTCAGGGGTGCGGCGGCGCGAAGCTTTGCACGAGGCTGCCGGCGACCAGCCGCCATCCGTCCACCAGCACGAAGAAGACGAGCTTGAAGGGAAGCGAGACCGCGGTCGGCGGCAGCATCATCATGCCGAGGCTCATCAGCACGCTCGAAACGACCATGTCGATCACCAGGAACGGCAGGTAGAGAAGGAAGCCCATCTCGAAGGCGCGGCGAAGCTCGCCAACCAGAAACGCGGGGATCAAGGCACGCCAGGGCGTGGCGGCGGGTGTTGCGGGCGGGGGAAGCCGCGCGGCGTCCAGGAAGACCTGGAGATCGGAGGGGCGGAGGTTCGCCAGCATGAAGCGGCGAAACGGCTCGGCCGCAAGGCGGAGCCCTTCGAGATTGCCGATTTTGCCCTGCTCGAGTGGCAGCAGCCCGCTTACCCAGGCGGCGTGCAGCACCGGCTGCATGACGAAGAAGGTGAGGAAGAGCGCGAGGCCGATCAACACCATGTTGGGTGGCGTGGTCTGCAAGCCGAGCGCGCTCCGCAGCAGCGAGAGCACGATGATGATGCGGGTGAACGCCGTTACCATCACGAGGAGGCTCGGGGCGAGAGCCAGGACCGTGATGAGCGCGGTGAGCTGGACGAGCCGCCCCGTGACGCCCGGGGTAGCCGACCCGCCGAGATTGATGTTGAGAGACTGTGCGCAGGCGGGGTGCGCGGCGAGGAGGCCGATGAGCAGGACCGCGAGCATGCCGAGGGTACGCCTCATGGCTGGCGTTCCGGCGGGGTGAGCCAGCCGATCAGGGCGTCGTTGCCGTTGCCGCCGAGCAGCAACAGCTCGCGATCGTCGCAGCGCACGAGATAAAGGCGGCGCCGCGGGTCGAGTGCCAGCGTCTCGACGAGGCCGAGGCGGCGACCGGCGCCGGCACGAGGCGCAAGTCCGGAGAAGCGTGCGGCGCGCGCGCCGAGCCAGATCAAGGCCAGGACCACGACCAGGGCGGTGAGCGCGGACAGAACGGTGAACGGGAGGGAACTCATGGCGCGGCCTTTTGCCGGGCATGGCGGAGGAGCAGGGGTCAGTCGGCGGGTACGGGTCCGGTAGCGGAGAGCTTCGACTCGATCGTCTCGATTTCGCCGAGAAGGGCGCGGAGCCGGGGTTCTATTGCGCGGGCGAGGACCGGATCGATATCGAGGACGGCGGCGCAAAGGCGCCCTACCTCGGCATCGAAGCCGGAGAGGTTGATCTGCCGCCCGTCCTCGATCAGCACGCGCGCAATCTTGAGAAAACCGGCAACCCGCTCCAACTGGCGGCGGGCTGCAGGCGGAAGGGAAGGGTCGGGCGGATCCGCGGCGGGAAGCATTGGGGAGATTCCATCCGCTTGCGGTTACCAAATCGTTGCCGGTGAAGGATCGTGCACGCTCGCGCCCCCTCCATTCTTTGGCCCGGCGTTCACGAGCCCTTAAGCAGCGACGAAGGATGATGCTGGCTGGCGGCCAGGAGGACGTGGCCATGGATCTCACCAGCACGGGGTTCTTCTCCCTGGCGGATCGGCGCCTTGCCTGGATCGATCAGAGCCAGCAGATCCGTGCGGAGAACATCGCGAATGCCGATACGCCGGGGTATCGGCCGCTGCATATCCAGCCCTTCTCGGCGGTTCTGGACGGTGCGGCGACGATGTCGGTGGCAGAGACGAATGCGCGCGACCTTCCTGGGCTGCCGCTTTCGGATCAACTCGCGGCACCGTCGGTCAATGGATCGGCGAGTGGGGCAGGCGTTTCCGTCGATAACCAGCTGGGCAAGCTTGCTGATGCGGAGGGAATGCAGAATCTCGTGATCAGGCTCTACAGCGCCTATCTAGGCATGTTCCGCACCGCGCTTGGTGCCTAGCGCCAACTTCCATGACACGTTGGCACATAGGTTTGGTCCCGGTGTCCTTTTCATGCGGCGAAGGCGGCTCGCTCGCCAAGCCGGCCTTCCTCGCAATCGGGCACGCGAGCGGTGCGGTCGGCCCCGGAGGGCGCCGCGTGCGTGCGGAGGCGCAGCAATGGATCTGACAACGGCAATCGCCATCGCCGGCAGCGGCATGCAGGCGGAGACCCAGCGGCTCACGGTGATCGCGGAGAATCTTGCCAACCAGGCCACGACCGGCGCCGCGCCCGGGGCCAATCCCTACCGTCGCGAGACAATCTCGTTTCGGGACGTGCTCGATCCGGCGACCGGGGTTGATCTCGTTCAGGCCGGTCCGGTCAGGGGGGATTCGAGTCCGTTCCCGCTCCGTTACGATCCCGGCAACCCCGCCGCCAATGCCCAGGGGTACGTGAAGGTACCGAACGTCAACAGCTTCGTCGAAATGATGGACATGCGGGACGCGGAAAACAATTACTCGGCGAACCTGCAGGTGCTCGCGGTTTCGCGCAGCATGCTCGCGCGCGTGATCGGTATGCTGAAATGAGCGGCGGCATCCCGACCATCACGATCACGCCGTCCGGGATCTCGCCGGGCGGTGCGGCGGCGGCCTATGCGCGGACGGATCAGGGCGGCGTTGCGGCGGCCGGGGAGAGCTTCGGGGGTGTCCTCGATCGGGCGATCTCGGGCGCGATTGCGCTCAGCCGGGAGGCGGACCAGGCGTCATTGCAGGCGGTGGCGGGCAAGGGCGATATCACCTCGGTGGTGACCGCGGTCTCTCGCGCGGAGCTCGCGCTGCAGGCAGCGACAACGATCCGCGACAAGGTGGTCGCCGCCTATCAGACCATCATGAGCATGCCGATCTGAAGGTCGGGTGCGGAGCCCGCTCGTTCCGGCGTGCGTCTTCCCGACCGGCTGAAACCGCGCCGCGGCGTCGCCCGGCTTCCGCACCCCGCGGGGCCACGTGAACAGATCCGAGGAGGCGTCGTGTCGAGTACCGAACTTGCGCTCAGCCTGCGCGAAGCCATGGTGGTGATGCTCGAACTGGCCGCGCCGCCACTGCTCGGCACGCTTGCCATCGGACTTCTGATCTCGCTGGTGCAGGCGATGACCCAGGTGAACGAATCGACGCTCGTATTCGTGCCGAAGCTCCTGGTGCTGGCAGGCGTGCTGCTGCTGCTCGGGCACGGGATGGTCACGACGTTGTCGGACTTCACGACTCTGCTGTTTGGCAGGCTGGTCGCGATCGGTGGTGCGGGTTAGCCGGATGACTGCGGCCGACGCGGCATTCGTGCAGGCGCTTCCGGCCTTGGCCTTCCAGGCCATGCTCGTACTCGCGCGCATCGGCGGGGCGGTGATGCTGCTGCCTGGCCTCGGCGAGGCGGCGCTGCCACCGATGGTGCGCGCGGCGATCGCGGTCTCGCTCACGGCCCTCCTGCTGCCGGTGTTGCTGCCCGCGTTGCCGGCGGCACCTGCCGGGGTCTGGCAGAGCTTTGCCATGCTGGCCGCGGAGCTGGCGAGCGGGATCTGGCTCGGGTGGCTCGCGCGGCTGGTCGTGCTCTCGCTGGCTATGGGCGGCGAGATGATCGCAGCGATGTTCGGGCTTTCCAACGTTCTTTGGCCGGATCCGGCGCTGGGCCCGACGACCCCGGCGCTCGGCCAACTGTTCGGTTTGGCGGCGACGGCCTTTGTGCTCGCGAGCGGACTCTATGTACTGCCGCTGACCGCACTCGTCGAGAGTTACCGCGTGATCCCCGCGGGGGGACTGCTGCCGGCCGGCGACGGCGCGCACGTTGTGGTGGCGGCGGTCGGAGCCTCGTTTGCACTGGCGCTCAGAATCGCCGCGCCGTTCCTGCTCGCCTCGCTTATCTGGCAGTTTGCGCTCGGCCTTGCCTCTCGCCTTGTGCCGCAGGTGCCGATCTATTTCGTTTCTCTTCCGGGCCAGATTGTCGGCGGATTCGCATTGCTGGCCGGCCTTGCGGCGACGCTCGTTTCGCTTTGGCTCGGCGGGGTGCGCGAGGGCTTCGGCATGCTGCCGGGGATGCGCTGAAGCCGCGGGCGCGGCTTGAGCCGGCAACGGAGCGGACGGCGTGGCGGAGGGAGAAGAAGGTCGGACGGAAGCCGCCACGCCCAGGCGGCTCATCAAGGCTCGCGAGGAAGGCTCGGTTGCGCTTTCGCGCGAACTGCCCGCGCTTGCCGGCCTCGCCGGCGCGACAGCAGTGCTGACGGTGCTGTCCCCGGGGCTCGCGGCGGCGCTCGCGGTGCGGCTTGCCGCCTTGCTCGCCCACGCCGGTACTCTGCGATTCACCGCCGAGGGGCCGGCTACGCTCGGCTTTGCCGCGGAGGCGGCGTTCGCAGCCGTGGCCCCCTTCGCCTTGGCGGCGCTGGCAGGCGGCCTCGGGATGGCGGTCCTGCAGACCGGCCTTCTGTTCCGACCTGCAGCGGTGGCGCCGGATTTGGGGCGGATCAACCCCGTTCGCTGGTTGCGGCGGATCGCGAGCGCCGACGGATTGTTCGAGCAGTGCAAGGCGCTGGTCAAGCTCATGGTGATCGGCGGTGCGGTCTGGCATCTGATTGCCGGCGGATTGCCGTCCCTCGCCGGAACACTCCTGCTGTCCCCGGCGGGTCTTGTCGAGCGCGTGCGAAGCGACCTCCTCGCCCTTCTTCTTCCGATGCTGGTGGCGCTCGCGCTGATCGCGCTGGCCGATCTTCTGTGGGTGCGGCTGCGCCATGGGCGGAGCCTGCGCATGAGCCGCGAGGAAGTGCGCCAGGAAATGAAGGAGTCCGAAGGCGATCCGCAGATCAAGGCACGACTGAGGCAGATTCGTACTGCCCGGATGAAGAGGCGCATGTTGGGCGCCGTGAAAAAGGCAACGGTGGTCGTGACCAACCCCACCCACTATGCTGTCGCGCTTTTCTATGAACGCGGCAGGAACGCCGCGCCTCGGGTTGTGGCGAAGGGGGTCGATGCGATGGCAGCCCGGATCCGCGAAATTGCCGAGGCGCATCGCGTGCCGGTGGTCACCAACCCGCCGCTGGCCCGCACACTCTACCAAGTGGAGGTGGACACGGAGATCGCGCCCGAGCACTACAAGGCGGTGGCCGAGATCATTGCCTTTGTCTGGCGGCTCGGACGCGTCGGGCGGTCCTTGGCGGTGGGCGCGGCGCCGGGCACGGCTTCACGGATGGCGACCGGGATAGCGCCCGGGGCCGGGGAGGGGGGGAGGTGAGGGTTTCGGGCCGACTCGATTCCGCCATCGGCCGCTTGCGCTTGTTTCGTCGCCACCCCTGGCCGCGACTGATCGAACGGCTATCCGGGCCGCTCGACGATCTCATGCGTGCCCTGTTTCACGATGCGCCGGCCGGCCTGCTGATCGTTGATCGTGCCGGGCTCATCGTGCGGGCCAACGCGGCGCTGGCGCGCATCGCCGGCCGGCCGGCCGGGATCGCACCCGGAAGCCGTGCGGACTCGCTGTTCTCGGCGGCCGAGCGCCGGGAGATCTGGCGGGAGCTTGCGCTGCACCTCGCCGGCAAAGCTGCTGCGCGGGAATTCGTGACCCGGCTTGTCGTCGCCGAGGGCGCGGCCGAGGCGCCGGTTGACGTCTCGGTGCAGGTGTTGCACGGGGCGGACGGCAAGCCCGGCGGGCTTGTCCTCTGGTTCACCGACACCTCGCGCCAGCACCAGCTCGAGGCGCAGCTCGCGCACGGCCAGAAACTGCAGGCGGTGGGCCAGCTTGCCGGCGGCATCGCGCACGACTTCAACAATCTGCTGACTGCTGTCATCGGTGCCGCCGAGCTGATTCTCGCGCGTGGAGCGGATGCCGTCACGATGGAGGACGTGCGCCAGGTCCGCGCGAGCGCCGAACGCGGGGCGGCGCTGGTGCGCCAGCTTCTCGCCTTCGGGCGCCAGCAGCGCCTGCAGCCGCGCATCGTCGCCATCAACCAGGCGATCGGCGAGCTTTCTTCGATGCTCGCCCGGCTGCTCGGCAGCAAGGTCCGGCTCGAGTTGGAACTCGAGGAGCCCGGGCGCATGGTGCGGGTCGATCCGACGCAACTCGACCAGGTGCTGGTCAATCTCGCGGTCAACGCGCGCGACGCGATGCCTGAGGGAGGCCAGCTCTTTCTACGCAGCGGCCACATCACACTGTTCCGCCCGCTCACGCGCGGCCACGAAACGATCCCGCCCGGCCGTTACGTGATGATCGAGGTCGAGGACACCGGATGCGGCATTGCGCCGGAGGTTCTGCCGCGCATCTTCGACCCGTTCTTCACCACGCGTCGCGACCGTGGGGGGAGCGGCCTCGGTTTGGCGACCGCGCACGGCATCATCCGCCAGTCCGAGGGGTTCATCGCCGTTGAGAGCGAGCTCGGCAAGGGCACTTGCTTTCGCATCTATCTGCCGCGCCACGACGCCCGCGAGGGGATTGCCGTGCCGCCGCTGCCGGAGCGGCTGCCGGCACCGGCGTCGGGCGAGCCCGAGGGCGAGCGACGGCCGAGCGCGCTCGTGGTGGAGGACGAGCCGACGATCGCCCGGATTGCCGAGCGAGCGCTCATCGGCCAGGGGTGGAAGGTCCATCTGGCCGAGTCGGCCGACGCGGTGCTCGCGAATCTGGAATTGCTCACGCGGCCCGATGTTCTTGTTTCGGACGTCGTGATGCCGGGGATGGATGGCCCGGCACTCGCGCGCAAATTGCGTGAGCGCTGGCCCGACCTGCCCGCGATCCTCGTCTCCGGATATGTCGAGGAGGCGCTGCGGCGCAGTCTGGAGGCGGAGAACATGGCGTTTCTGGCCAAGCCGTACACGCTTGCCAGCCTGCTGGCCGCCACTCAGGACGCGGTTGGGCGCGGCCAGCCCCGGTTGTAGCGGGTCGCCGCCGAGAGAAACGCTGACGGCCGCTTGCAGCTTACGGTTGTAATGGAACAAAAAAGGGGTAAAGTGTTAACAGCATCGGAGCCGTGAACGTTCCGATTTTGTCTCGTAAACGGCGCTGCCCTCGACAATCCGCCGCAATGCATGCGACTCTGGCATTGCGCGGGGTTGTTGGGCGCTCACCAATGGGTGTGATGATGGAGAAGAACAAGGCGCTGGACGCCGCGTTGGCACAGATCGAGCGTGCCTTTGGCAAGGGCTCGATCATGCGCATGGGCGCCGGCGCCGGCGATGATCCGGTTGCTGTCATCCCGTCGGGCTCGCTCGGGCTCGACCTCGCGCTCGGGATCGGCGGTCTGCCGCGCGGGCGCATGGTCGAGATCTACGGGCCTGAGAGCTCCGGCAAGACCACGCTCGCGCTGCACGCGATCGCCGAGGCGCAGAAGATCGGCGGCACCTGCGCCTTCATCGATGCGGAGCATGCGCTGGACCCGAGCTACGCGCGCAAGCTCGGCGTCGATATTGAAAACCTCCTCATCAGCCAGCCCGACGCGGGCGAGCAGGCGCTCGAGATTGCCGACACGCTCGTCCGCTCCGGGGCAGTGGACGTGCTGGTGATCGACAGCGTCGCCGCCCTCGTGCCCCGCGCCGAGCTCGAGGGCGAGATGGGGGACACGCATGTCGGCCTCCATGCGCGGCTGATGAGCCAAGCTCTGCGCAAGCTGACCGGCAGTGTCTCGCGCAGCAATACGCTCTTGATCTTTCTCAACCAGATTCGCCTCAAGATCGGCGTGATGTTCGGCAATCCGGAGACCACCACGGGAGGCAACGCGCTCAAGTTCTATGCGTCGGTTCGCCTCGAGATCCGTCGTGTCGGCAACATCAAGGATCGAGAGCAGATCATCGGCAACGAGACCCGCGTGAAGGTGGTGAAGAACAAGATGGCGCCGCCGTTCCGCCAAGTCGAGTTCGATATCATGTATAGCGAGGGTATCAGCAAGGCGGGCGAGCTCGTTGATCTCGGCGTGAAGGCCGGCGTGGTCGAAAAATCGGGCGCATGGTTCAGCTACGATTCGCAGCGCATCGGCCAGGGCCGGGAGAACGCGAAGCGTTTCCTGCGTGAGCATCCCGAGACGGCCGCGGCGATCGAAGGCAGGATCCGTGCCGAGGCCGGCGTGGTCGCAGGGGCGATGCTGGCCGCGGAAGAAGGCGAGGAGGCCGAGGCGGCTGACTGAGCCTCTCGCGGTCGCTCTTCCGCTCGCTCCCGAGGACGACGCTCTGATCGAAGCGGCGGTTGCCGCGCTCGGGCGGCATTTTCATCCGTTGCGACATCGCCTGGCGGCGGCGGTGCGTGACCGGGAGGGGCACATCTACACGGGCCTCCATCTCGGCGCCACGGTGGGGCGGCTGTCCGTCTGTGCCGAGGCGGTTGCCCTCGGACGCGCATTGCTCGAAGGCAAGGGCGGCATCGCCGTGGTCGTAGCGGTGCGCCACCCGAAGCCCGACGAGGCGTGCACAGAACCCGAGGTGGTGCCGCCATGCGGGGCCTGCCGCGAAATGTTCGCGGATCATGCGCCCGACGCGCTGGTGATCCTGCCTGGCCCGGAGGGACTCGTGCGCCTGCCCGCGGCACTCCTGCTGCCGCTCCCCTATCAGCGCTAAGCGCGCCTCTGGTGCCCAGGCTGGGCGAACTGCTTCCGATGGCGCGGCTCTGGCGGATGGCGCCCCTTCTGCTCGCCGCTGCGAGCCTTTCCTGGGCCGGCAATGCGGTGGTCGGCCGCGCGGTTCATGGCGTGATTCCGCCTGTCTCGCTTGCCTTCTGGCGCTGGACCGGAGCCTCTTTCATCGTGCTGCCGTTCGCCCGCGGGCCGCTTCGCCGGGACTGGCCTGTCCTGATTCGCCACTGGCGGAGCCTGGTGCTCCTGTCCTTTACCGGGGTTGCCCTCTTCAACACGCTCTTCTACCGCGGCCTCGATCAGACCACCGCCATCAACGGCCTCCTGCTGCAATCGGCGATGCCGCTCCTGATTCTGCTCGCCTCCCGGCTTATCTATCGCGAACGGCCGACCCTCACCCAGACGATCGCGATCGTGGTTTCGCTGGTCGGCGTTGTCGTCATCGCCGTGCATGGCTCATTCGCGCGGCTCGCGACGCTCTCCTTCAATCCGGGCGATCTTTGGGTCCTTGCCGCGGTCGCGAGCTACGCGCTCTATTCGAGCCTACTGCGCAGCCGTCCCCCGGACGTGCACGCGCTGAGCTTTCTCGCCGCGAGCTTTGCGCTCGGGGCCCTCATGCTGCTGCCGCTCTATCTTGGCGAGAGCTTTGCCGGCATCGCTGCGGCGATTACGCCGGGGACGCTGGCCGCCTATGCCTATGTTGCGGTGGTACCCTCCTTCCTCGGTTATCTTTGCTTCAATCGCGGGGTCGAGCTGATCGGGGCTGCACGCGGCGGGCAGTACGTGCATCTCGTGCCGGTGTTCGGCACGCTCCTCGCAATGGCCTTCCTCGGCGAGCGGCTGCACGCATTCCACGTCGCCGGCATTGCTCTGATCGGTGCCGGGCTGGCTCTGGCGGCGCGCGGGCAGCGGTTGTAGAGGGAAAGGCGCCGTTTCCGCGAACACGGCTCGAGGCGCGGTGCCGTCCGACGGCGGGCCGTCGCGGAACGGGTTCGCCGGGCGACCGCAAGAGAACCATGAACGCGCGTGACGCCGCTCGGCGAGAGGAGGCCGAGCATGTTCAGGGAGGCCGGACACGTTCTAGACTTGCCGGCGCTTTCACCGCAGTACGCTCAACCGGATCCGCGATCGTGGCAGAGACGAGTCATTCTTCCCTTCCCGTGAACCTGCAATGGGGCGGTCGCTTCGCTGCCGGCCCGGCGGCAGTGATGCAGGAGATCAATGCTTCGATCGCCTTCGACCAGAGGCTCTGGCGGCAGGACATCCAGGGATCGCTTGCGCACGCCGCCATGCTCGCTCATGTCGGCATCATCAGCGCGGCGGACGAGGTGGCGATCCGTGAAGGGCTCGAGGCGATCGCGGTCGAGATCGAGGAGGGTCGGTTTGTCTTCGACCCGGGGCTCGAGGACATCCACACCAACATCGAGGCACGGCTGATCGCGCGCATCGGCGAGGCAGGGCGGCGGCTGCACACGGCGCGCAGCCGTAACGATCAGGTGGCGACAGATCTCCGGCTTTGGCTGCGCGAGGCGATCGACGGGCTCGACCGGCAGGTCGTGGTTCTGATGCAGGCACTCGCCGATCGTGCGCTCGAGCACGCCGCGCTGCCGATACCCGGCTTCACGCATCTTCAATCGGCGCAGCCCGTTACGTTCGGTCACCACCTCCTTGCCTATGTCGAGATGTTCGCGCGCGATCGCGGGCGTCTGGCCGATTGCCGTTGCCGGTTGAACGAATGCCCGCTCGGCGCCGCGGCGCTTGCCGGCACGGCCTTTCCGATCGACCGCGCGATGACCTCCGCCGCGCTGGGTTTCGCGCGGCCCTGCGCAAATTCTCTGGATGCGGTCTCGGATCGGGATTTTGCGCTGGAGTTCCTCGCTGCGGCAGCGCTCGTCGCCTCGCATCTCTCCCGGCTGGCCGAGGAGATCGTGCTCTGGGCGAGCCCGGCCTTCCGCTTCATTCAGCTCTCGGATGCCTTCACCACCGGCAGCTCGATCATGCCGCAGAAGCGCAATCCCGACGCGGCCGAGCTGGTGCGCGCCAAGACCGGGCGGATCGGCGGAGCCTTCCTCGCGCTTCTGACCGTGCTCAAGGGCCTGCCGCTCGCTTACGGCAAGGACCTGCAGGAAGACAAAGAGCCGGTGTTCGACGCGGCGGCCGCGCTCGCGCTCTCGCTTGCGGCGATGGCGGGCATGGTGCGCGACCTTGTGCCCGATGAAGCGCGCATGGCGGCCATGGCGGGAGATGGTTTTTCGACAGCAACGGATCTGGCGGACTGGCTGGTGCGCATGCTCGGCATGCCGTTCCGCACTGCGCACCACGTGACGGGCCGGCTGGTTGCCAAGGCCGAGGCGCGCGGCATCGCGCTGGCCGAGCTTCCGCTTTCCGAGATGCAAGCCGAGGAGCCGCGAATCAGCGAGGCCGTCTATGGCGTGCTGACGGTCGCCTCCTCGGTCGCCTCGCGCGACTCCGAGGGCGGCACTGCACCGGCGCGCGTGGCACAGGCGGCCGAGAAGTGGCGCCGCACGCTCGCGGGATAGGCCACGACCAGGCCCGGCCGTGAAAACGCCGTGCGGATCGGTATGGCGTATGGGGCTGAGGGTCGGCCCGCGCGCAAGCTCACGCAAACTCATGCAAGATACCGGCGGCCTGATCGATGTTTCCCCGCGCACCAATTGAGGGCGCCGGGATCAGTCGAATGAAATCAACCGGCCGGCCGGCTCGCCCAGCACCTCATCCTCGCGCATCACGACGCGCCCGCGCACGATTGTCATCACTGGCCAACCCTCGAGCACGGCGCCGGTGAAGGGGCTCCAACCACAAGGCGAGGCGAGCCAACCCTCCTCGACACGGCGGCGACGGTGCAGGTCGATGACGGTGAAGTCGGCGTCGTAGCCGGCCGCGATCCGGCCCTTGCCGCGAGCGCCGTAAACGCGCGCCGGGCCTGCACACATCAGGTCCGCGAGACGCGAAAGGCTGAGCCGGCCGGCATTCACGTGGTCGAGCATCACCGGGACCAGGGTCTGCACGCCGGTCAGGCCAGCGGCGCAATCGGGCCAGGGACTTTCCTTGGCCGGCCGGCTGTGCGGGGCATGGTCGGAGCCCACGGTGTCCACGGTGCCGTCGGCGATCGCCGCCCAGGCAGCATCGAGGTGCCGACGGCCGCGGATCGGCGGGTTCATCACCGCGTAGGCGCCGAGCGTTTCGTAGGCTTCGGGTGCTGCTTGCGAGAGATGGTTCACGAGCACCTCGACGCTGGCGATTTCCTTGTGCTGCCTGAGGAAAGCAAGTTCCTCGGCGGTCGAGACGTGCAGGATATGCGCAGGGCGGCCAGTCTCGTGGGCCAGAGCCAACAGCCGCCGCGTGCCAAGAAAGGCGGTCTCCTCGTCGCGCCATTCCATGTGCCGGAAATAGGGCTCCCCGGTATGGAAGAGGGCCCGGCGAGCGCGCAGCCGGTACTCGTCCTCCGAGTGGTAGGCGATCCGCCGCCGGCCGGCGCGCATGACCCGCTCGAGGCTAACATCGTCCTCGACGAGGAGATCGCCAGTCGAGCTGCCGGCGAAGACCTTGATCGCACACACGCCGCGCGCTGCCTCGAGCGCGGCGAGGCCGGCCGCGTTCATCTTTGTCGCCCCGACGTAGAGCCCGACGTCGCACCAGGATGAACGTTCGGCGTAACTCTGCTTCCAGGCCAGCCGCTCGGCATCGGTGAGCGGTGGCGTGGTGTTGGGCATGTCGAAGACGGCGGCGAGCCCGCCGAGCACGGCTGCGCGCGTACCGGAGGGGATGCTTTCAACGGTTGGATCGCCCGGATCGCGCAGATGCACGTGCGGGTCGATCAGGCCGGGCAGCACGATGAGGCCGCCGACGTCGATGGTCCGGGCGGCACTCGCCGCGGCGCCGACGCCGAGAGCTGCGATGCGCCCTGCGCTGATGCCGATGTCGGTTGTCTCCTCGCCCCAGGGCAGAACGGCGTGGCCGCCGCGGAGGATGAGATCGAATGTCTCCCGCATGGAATCGATTAGCGTGCGGCGAGCGTTGCGAACACATCGCCGGCCGGGAGCCGCCCCTCGATGTGCCGACGGTGCCAGAGTGCGTAGAAGAGGAGCGTCCAGGCGGCAAATCCTTCGCGCCGGCCGGTTGCGTTGCGAAAAAGCGCGATCACGCGCGAGGGCTCGGCGATTTCCTCGATCGCCGGCGAGGCCGCCACCAGCGCGCCGAGGCGCGCACCGGCCGCGGCGATCCACGTGCCGACGGGCACGGTGAAGCCCTGCTTGCGCGCGAAGGGCTGCGCCACGGGCAGGTGCCGCTCGAGCCAACGGCGCAGCAGCCATTTGCCGCGGCCGTGGCGCACCTTGAGTGGGTCGGGCAGGCGGAATGTCGCGGCGGCAACGCCGGGGTCGAGCAGAGGCGTGCGGCCCTCGACGCCGTGCGCCATCAGGCAGCGATCCAGCTTGAGCAGGAGATCGTGCGGCAGCCAGCCGGCGATGTCGGTGGCCTGCGCCACGGCCAAGCGGCTGCGCCCGCTCTTCTGCGCCGCCGCCTCATCGGCGCCGAGCCCATCGCGCCAACTGGTCGGGCGCGACCTCAGCACGTCCAACCGGTCGAAGGTGCCGCGCGCGCGCATGGCGCGTCCGCCCAGCCACCACGGCCGCATGACCGCCCGGTAGCGACCGTATCCGGCGAAAATCTCGTCTCCGCCCTCACCGGACAAGGCCACTTTCACGTCCTGGCGTGCCCGGCGGGCCAGGAACCAACTCGGGATGATCGCATAGTCCGCTGCGGGATCGTCCATGCAGGCGACGATCTCGGGCAAGTGCTGCCAAACCATCTGCTCGGTGATGCCGATTGTTTCATGGCGGGCCCCGACCGCTGCGGCGACCGCGGCAGCGGCCGCCCGCTCGTCCGCGGCGCCCGCGGCCTCGAAGCCGGCGGTGAAGGCCAACACCTCCTGGTTGGTCACGCGGCGGATCATCGCGAGCAGCGCCGAACTGTCGATGCCGCCGGAAAGGAAGATGCTGGTGGGAACGTCGCTGCGAAGGTGCAGCTCGACGCTTTCGGCAAGCGCCGCGTCGAGGCGCCCCAAGGCTGCCTCTTCGCCAATGTCCTCCGGCTCGCCCTCGGGAAGGGCCGCGATCCGTCGCCGTTCGAGGACGCGCCCGTCGGCGCAGGTAAGTGTCTCTCCTGGCAGGACGCGGCTGATGCCCTCGAAGATCGTTTCGGTACCGGTGACGAATTGCATCTGCAGAAGCTCGTCGCGTGCCGGCAGTCGGAGCGCACGCGCTGCGAGCCCGGCCTCGAGCAGCGCCTGCGGTTCGGAGGCGAAGGCCAGCCCGCCGTTGGTCGGCGTAACGTAGAGCGGCTTGATACCGAACGGGTCGCGCGAGAGGGTTACCGTTCGTGCCATGCGCTCGTGCACAGCGATCGCATACATGCCGCGGAGAGCCTTAGCGTAATCGCCGCCGTCGCGCAGCCAAAGATGCAATGCCGGCTCGCAATCGCTTTCGGTGGTGAACCGGGTTGCCGGCATGGCCGCGCGCAGCTCGCGGTAATTGTAGATCTCCCCGTTCGCCACCAGCGCGGCGGCACCGGCAAAGAGCGGCTGATCGCCTCCCACGAGGTCGATGATCGCCAGGCGTGTGCTGAGAAGGGCGATCCGGCCCACCATTGTCTGCCCAGTGCCGTCGGGCCCGCGATGCGCAAGCGCGCGTGCCAGTCGCGCGAGCGTCTCGGGTGTCGGGGGCGCGGCATCGTTCCGCAGGACGAGGCCGGCAATGCCGCACATCAGCGCCAGACTATGCCGGCGTGGAGCCTGGCGCCATGCGCGCGGCGGCCTGGCGGCTGCCAAGCATGCGCGTCTGCCGGTACGCGATCGATCACATTCTGCATCCAGCCTGGTCCCCTTCGACCGCGTACTCGCGCTGCCGGCCTCGGCAATCAACGGCAGGGAGCGGCAGTCGGGTCAAGGGGCTGCGGCCGCTCTACCGATTTGGAGGGTCTCCCGAAAGGGGTGGCGTGACATTGGGCGAGCAGTTGTTTGGTCCCGGAGCGTCGTGACAGCATCCTGACCCGAGTTGGAAGGAACCGCCATGGCAGGCGTTCATCATGGCAGAGCCCGGCCACGGTCGCGAGTTCAAGCCCAGCTCCAAGCCCCGAAAGAGACCGTCGGCCGGCTGGTCCGGCGTTGGGGTCTAGCCGGACGTCCGTGGCGAAATCGCGAGGTCACTCGTTCATCGCCGATGCGCCGATGGGGCCAAGTGGCCCGCGGGGCATGGCGCTCTGAGCGCGTGCCGTGACTCCCGGATCCTCCCTTCGTCCGGTTCGGGCAAGGACCGGGCAAGAGTGGGTCAGGGTGCGGTTACGGCCCCACCCACGGCGCCGACGCCCGCCCCGATCAGTGCGCCGGTGGCGGGTTTGCCGCCGGTTGCCGCGGCGATCCCGGCGCCGGCGCCGGCGCCGATCAGGCCGCCAGTGACGGCCCGTGTCGCGGGGCTATAGCCGCAGCCGGCAAGACCGAACGCAAGGCCGGCAAGCAGTGCGGGAAGGATGAGCTTGCGGATCATGATCTCTTGCCCTTTCATGCTCACGGTGCATCAGCGGGTCAGCTCCCATCAACCGGGACAACTCATAAGGACGAACCTGGGCTGCGGGATGGCGTAAGGGAGGCGGTCGTCGGGCCGTGTCAATCACGATTTCGTGAAGTTCGCCGGTTGGGAACGGGGATCACCGCTGCCACGCGGGCACGTCGGCATTCCGGCGGCGGCTCGCCCGCCTTATGACCGATCCCATGGGTGTGATGGCGGATGGGGGCGATCGTCGTTCCTCGGGGCCGCGGCGGCCCGGGGGCGCGATCGCCAAGCCCGGTGGGGTCATTGATCTGGCCCGGCGCCTCTCGCCGAGCGCACGGCGCCTGATCGCCTGTCGGGCTGCGCGCAGCATTGGGCAGGGCGCGCTGGTGGTCGATTTCGCGCTCTATCTGCACGCCCTTGGTTGGAGCGCTTTTCAGATCGGTCTGGTCTACTCGGCGGGACTGCTCGGCGGCGCGGGGTTGACGCTTTTGTCAGGCCCTCTCAGCGACCGCGTCGGCCGCAAGCCCTTCATCATCGGCTACAGCGTCATCCAGGCGCTAGCTGCGTTGGCGGCGCTCTATAGCGGGCGGCCGGCATGGCTGGTTCCGGCCGCCGTTGCCGGGGCTTTCGGCCGTGGCGCCAACGGTGCCGCGGGACCGTTTGGCCCTGTCGAGCAGGCTTGGCTTTCCGCCGACCTCGCGCCAACCGACTTCGGCGGGATTTACAGCCTCAATTCGGCGGTCGGGCTCAGCGGTATGGCGGGCGGAGCACTTCTGGCAGGCTTACCGGCGCTCTGGCGCGGCTGGCTCCCGGGCGCGCTCGCCTACCGGCCACTCTTTCTCTTGGTCCTTGGCGGCGCCCTGATCCCGCTCGTGCTGCTGCCCGGCATCGTCGACCGGCACGGCCCGCTCGCCGTGCGTCCTGGCCACACCGTTCGGTGCGAAAGTCGCGATCCGCGCGGGGAGCGTGGCATGCTGCTGCGGCTGATGGGGATCAACACGTTGAATGGCCTTGCCATCGGCATGATCGGGCCATTCATGGCGCTTTGGTTCCAAATCCGCTTCGGCGAAGGACCGGCGACAATTGCGCCTGTGATGGGGGTGGGCTTCCTCCTCGGCGCCTTAGGTGCGCTCGGAACCGGCTGGCTGACGCGCCAGCTCGGCACCGTGCGCTCGGTGGTGGCGATGCGCTTGGCCGGCCTCGTCCTCCTGGTTCTGCTGCCGTTGGCGCCGAGCTACCCGCTGGCGGCGGCCTGCTATGCGCTCCGAGGTGCCTGCAACCGCGGCACCTCCGGAGCGCGGCAGGCGGTCGGCCTGGCCCTTGTTGGGCCAGGCCGGCGCGGGCTCGCGGCCAGCCTCAACTCGGTCTCGATGCAGATCCCGCGCAGCCTCGGCCCGATCGTGGGTGGCCTTTTCCTGGATGCCGATCTCCTGGTTTTGCCGCTCCTCCTCGCCGCCGCGCTGCAAGCGGCCTACCTTGCCCTTTACGAGATGACCTTTCGCGAGGTCGCCTGATCTCGTTCGGGCCCCGCAGGCTCGCGCAAGGCTGGCCGGGCGAGGATGTTGCAAGGAAACGTTGCGTGTTCGTTCGCGTCTGGCATTGCGCAGTCGGTTTAGCGGAGGGAAGGATCCTCCGCCGCATGCAATCATAAGCAGTGATCTTGGCTTGAATTCTCGGATTTGAACCGCGGGTCCAAAGGTGCTCTCGCGTAATGGCATCACGTCTCGGAGAGTTAACACAGCGAGCGATCGTGCAGGCAACTTAATGCTTGCCTTTCATGGGTGCAGCAAATACCACCCGGTTAACGCCGCGGTCACCGCTAGGTTGGCGGGCGAAATGTTTGCCGGTTCGAAGGAGCCCCTATGCCACAGGTGTCCGTTCCCTCGGGAACGAACTTCCAGTTCGAGATGGCGTTCCCGACGAACTCGAACTACCAACTGGCGCAGCAGCTCACGAACACGCTGCTGCTGCCATCCCAGAGCGGTACCGAAACATTCCAGCTCTACACGGCGAACAACCAAGCGATTGCCACCGTCCCGGGCGGCAATGTGGGCGTTCTTGGGATCGTCGAGCAGCTTACGCCTCTCGCGGCCCCCGTTACCGTACCGGCCGCCTATAGCTTCACCGCGCTCGAGACGTATAACGGCTTCACCTCCGTGCAGGGCAACGGGGGCAACAACCAGACCAGCCTCCTCTCCTCCATCACCGGCCTCGGATTCAATACCGGCGGTGGCTCGGGCACGGTGGTGGCGGGCTCTGGCGACAACCTGATCGGCACGCCGACCGCCGGCGGGGGCAGCCACTTGTTCGTGGGCGGCAGCGGCAACGACACATTCACCGCCTTCTCCGGCAATGCCACGGCAAGCCCCGGCGCCGGCAGCAATCTGGTCGGCCTCGGAACCGGCAATGATTCGGTGTCGCTGTCCGGCACCAATGAAACGGTTGTTGCCGGCTCCGGTAGCGACACCATCGCCGTTACCGGCAACGACGCGGTTCTGTTCGGCGGCGGCTCAGGCAAGCTCACCTTCATCAACGGCTCCGCGCCCTCCACGGTGGTCGGCGGATCCGGCAGCGAGACCATCCAGGGCGGCGCCGGCGGTGGGCTGTTCCAGGGCGGATCGGCCGGCAACAACTCGATCCAGGGCGGCACCGGCAAAGCCACCATTTTCGGCGGCGGCTCCGGCGACACGCTGGCGGCCGGTGGCAGCCTGGGTGACGCGCTGGTCGCGGCCTCGGGCAACGAAACGCTGACCTCGGCTTCCTCGTCTGGCCTCGACTCCATGTATGGCGGTACCGGGTCGGACGCGATGATTGCCGGCGCCGGCGGGGACTTCATGCTGGGCGGATCGGGGGCCACGAATTTCGAGTTCGTCAAGGGGCTGACCAGCGCCACCAGCATCTACAACGTGTACGACTACCATTCGGGCGACGCCGTCACGCTGAGCGGCTATTCCGGCACGCCGACCGTGACCTCGGCCGGAGGTAACACCGTTCTCGGCCTCTCCGACGGCACGCAGATCACGTTCGTGGGCGTCAGCAGCGGCAGCGCTCTCAACATCCAGACTTGATCGCCCGCCGGCAGCGATCCACGCTTAGTGGCTCGCTGCCATAACCGCTGCAGCGGCCCCGTTTCTTTTCTGAGTGGCGCCTAACTATGCGGATTCTCCTGACCGGCGGATGCGGCTTTATCGGGTCCGCGGTAATCCGCCACCTCATCCGCAACACCGAGCACAGCGTCGTCAATGTCGACAAGATGACCTATGCCGCCTCGGAGGCAGCGCTCGAGGAGGCGGCAACGAGCCCGCGGCACGTTCTCGTCCGCGCCGACGTCGCCGATGCCGAGGCGATGCGCTCGGCCTTCGCCATCCATCAGCCCGATGCGGTCATGCATTTCGCCGCGGAAAGCCACGTCGACCGCTCGATTGACGAGCCTGGTGCCTTCGTTCAGGCCAACATCGTCGGCACCTACGTCATGCTGGCAGCGGCACGAACCCATTGTGCCGGTCTCGCCCCGGCGGCGAAGGAAGGCTTCCGCTTCCACCACATCTCGACCGACGAGGTGTTCGGCGCTCTGGGCCCGACCGATCAGCCCTTCACCGAGGCCACCCCCTATTCCCCGCGCAGCCCCTACTCCGCCTCCAAGGCTGCCGCCGATCATCTGGTGCGTGCCTGGTTCCACACCTACGGCCTGCCCACCATCATCTCCAACACCACCAACAATTACGGGCCCTGGCAGTTCCCGGAAAAGCTCGTACCGCTAATCGCCATCAACGCGATCGAGGGAAAACCCCTGCCCGTTTACGGCGCCGGCGCCAATCGGCGCGATTGGCTTTATGTGGAGGATCACGCCGAAGCTTTGGTACGGGTTCTCGAGCGCGGTATGCCAGGCGGCACTTATTGCATCGGGGCCCGCGCGACCTGCGGCAATCTCGATATAGTACAATTGATCTGCCGCCTGCTCGACGAATTGGCACCCGACCCGGCTGGCCCCCACGCGCGGCTGATTCGCTTCGTTGCCGATCGACCCGGCCATGATTTTCGCTACGAAATCGACCCGGCGGCGGCCGAAGTGGCGCTTTCCTGGCGCGCCCGGCATGATCTGGCGCAGGGGCTCAGGCGTACGCTCGTCTGGTATCTCGCCAACCGCGCCTGGTGGAAGCCGATCCGCGCCGCTCGCTACCGCGGCCAGCGGCTCGGCACCGCGGCATGACCACGGCGAAGGGCATTCTGCTCGCCGGCGGCTCCGGCACCCGGCTGCACCCAATGACACTGGCCGCCTCCAAGCAACTTCTGCCGGTTTACGACAAGCCGATGGTCTATTATCCGCTATCAACGCTGATGCTCGCCGGCATCCGCGACATCCTCGTCATCTCGACGCCCGAGGACCTGCCGCAGTTCCGCCGCCTGCTCGGCTCGGGCGAGCGTCTTGGCGTGCGCTTTGCCTACGCTGAGCAGCCGCGCCCCGAAGGCATCGCCCAAGCCTTCCGAATCGGCGCGGAGTGGCTCACTTCCGAACCGGTTGCGCTTGCTCTCGGCGACAACCTGATTCATGCTGATCAGCTCTCGTCGCTTCTGCGCGCCGCCGCCGGCCGAGCAGAAGGCGCCACCGTCTTTGCCTACCAGGTGCGCGATCCGGAGCGTTACGGCGTCGTTTCTTTCGATCCGGCCGGTCGCGCCGCCCAGATCGTAGAGAAGCCGGCCGCGCCACTCTCCAACTGGGCAGTCACGGGACTCTATTTTTACGACCACCGGGTCGCCGAGCGGGTTGCCCGCCTTAGCCCCTCCGCGCGCGGCGAGCTCGAGATCACCGATCTCAATCGCCTCTATCTCGAGGACGGTACTCTGCACGTCGAACGGCTCGCGCGCGGCTGCGCCTGGCTCGATGCCGGCACGCCTGATTCGCTTCTGCAGGCCGCGACATTTGTGCAGACTATCCAGGCCCGCCAGGGCCTTCTGGTTGGCTGCCCCGAGGAGGTCGCGTTCCGCATGGGGTATATCGACGCTGCCCATTTGCGCGCCGAGGCGCGCCGGCTGGGCAAGACCGAACTCGGCCGCGTGCTCGGCGAATTGGCCGACGGTGCCATTGTCTGATCGTCTCTATTGGGGCGGCGCCCACCCCATCAGTCGGCCGCATCAGCCGCGGACTCGGTCAAATCGGGAACCTCCCCAGCCGTACCCCAGAATCCACCGGTATTTTGCACGGCACGTCCGTTCAGACGGAAGCGCCGCGGCGTGCCGGGCGGGGTTCCGGGCAGCACGAAGGCGAGTTCGAGGTCATGCACCGGTGCGCGGCCGGCTATTGCATCCCGCAGGTCCTCGGACCGGGGGTCGGCAGCAAGAAGATCCAGGAAATTGGTACCGACGGCGGCGATAAGCGGCTCCGGCGCGTTTCCAGCCACACCGACCAGCCGGCCCCGGGCGTCGATCTCCCACACCCAATCCGGGTCAGGCGTTGGTCCCGCAGGGGCAAAATCTGCCATTTTCGCTGGAGGCCGTGAGCGTGCGCCACGGGGAAACCAGAGTAGTGGCAGCAACCCCGTCGCGATCAGTACACTGCGCAAAAAAACGGCCCGCCTCTCCGCGGCAGGGACTTCGGAAAACGCATTTGCTGCGGCATGCCAGACGAGGCCACCCGGCAGGCGGAGCCGGGCAGCAACCGTAGGCGCTCCCCCCGTCCAGGAGAGCAAGGAGTCGAGGAAGGGATGCGGCTCCGCCTTTCCCTCGGAAAATGCCAGCAGCGGCGCAGCCGCGCCCTCCCGCGTAAGCCGGACCACGCTCCCCGGCGGCAGGCCCGCCGGGTCCAAAAGCGTGCGGAAGGTGGACAAATCGAGAAACGTGCCGATCACGCCGGCGAAGCGTCCCGCGTAATCGGCGAGCGTGCGCGTAATGACCACGCCTTTGCCTTGGCCGAGCGGCGCGGTAGCCTCGGCGGTCAACGTAATGGCGCGGAAGCGCGGGCGCCCCGCTGCTGCACCGAACCAAGCATGATGGGAGACATCCTCATCGCCGGGCAGGAGCGGCAAGGTCGCGGCGACAAACCGGCCTTCGGCATTGTACAGGAAAAGGCTCTGCGCCGGCGCCAGATCGCGTTCGAGGTGCAGCAGGCGCGCCGCAACTGCGATGCGGTCGCCGGTCGACGTGTCGGCTCCGGTGAAGGCAGCCGTGGTAACGGAGAAGCGATTGAGGAGATCGCCGACATTCGCGCGGACGCTGGAGGCCGCATCAGCCATTCTCGCCGCCGCGTGCGTGCGGACCGTGTAAAGTTCGATTCCGACCCAGCCCGCTGCTAACAGCAGCGCCACCAGAGAGCGTATTATCTTAAGTTCAACGCGGCGCGACCAACCGCCCGCACCGCGCGTCGGGGTGTCTGCCATCGTTCTCCCCGCGACCTGATCGCGCTTGGCCCCAGCACATGGCATCTGTGGCGTTGAAGAAGCGTTATCACCGAGCGGTTACCAGATGGTTAAGATCCCATTCATCAACATTCCACCCGGAAGAGCGGGGTACGCTTGCCATGAGCGCGGAATCGGCGGACGATTCCGGGGGCGCTGGCCGAGCCGATTTGCTGCAGGCTTCCGCGCGCCGCGTTTAGCGTGGCGCCCAGACTTGGTGCGGCGAGACGGTCTTGCCGTACACTTGCGAACTCGTCGCGATCGTCGGCGTTGTGAGCAACGACGGACGGCCGACGCCTGCGCTGTCAGGTGGCGAGCCCCGGATGCTGCTCAAGCGCGATAATTGGGGTCCTCTGACCCTTGGGCAACGAGCGTAACGGCAATGTGCTAGCCGCTTGAGCCGGCGCACTGACCTTGTTCAGCGGCGGCTTTCGGGACGTTTTTGCCGGCTGCGCAGGGTTGGCGCATGACCTGCCGAGAGCCGTATCCGTAGCCCGAAGATCACCAATTGCGTAAATTGCGTGGATTATCACCTCGGCTCCGGATCGGTCTCCCGAGCGGAGCGCCGCGCTCGCCAGCGCAGCAAGATCGTTAATGGTCTGCTGCCACGAGACGCGTGACCCTGGGTCGGTTTCCCGGATACTCTTCATCTTGGCTGCCAACATGTTGACCTACGCCTCCCACCGCACAGGGCCGTGATAGGACCGATTGCGCTAGGCCCGCCAGAACCGGTCAACTTCAAGTTGCATACCGCGTGGCTAACATCACGTTAAAAATCCAGGGTCTCGTTTAACAATCGTGTTACTGGACCAGGGAGTCGCAAATCTGTGCCTGACCTCAGTCGCTAGGTCGACGGCGCCGCGGGTTCTGTACCGATATCGAACGAGCGAGCGTCAGTTGGTCCATAAATCCCAGGATGGTTCGCCGCCCGAGACGGCGGGCCCTCGACAAAGCGATTTCGGTGAGGCGAGAGTAGCCAAGGATGCAGATCGAACAACTCGCCATCCCCCAGGTGCTGCTGCTCACGCCGCGCCGCTTCGCAGACGCCCGCGGCTTCGTTGCTGAGACGTTCCATCGCCGCCGCCTCGGTGAAGCCGGCATCGCGCTCGAGTTCGTGCAGGACAACGACAGCTTCTCGCGCGAGGCCGGTACTGTGCGCGGCCTGCACGCGCAGTGTGGACCCTCGGTGCAGGGCAAGCTCGTGCGTGTGGTGAGGGGCGCGATCTGGGACGTAGCGGTCGATGCGCGCCACGGCTCGCCCACCTTCGGCCGGCATGCCGGGGCTGAACTCACCGCCGAGAACGGGTGCCAGATCTGGATTCCCCCGGGCTTCCTGCACGGTTTCTGCACTCTCGCCC
>JAKAWQ010000131.1 GCA_021816925.1 Pseudomonadota bacterium | reverse complement strand
GATCGTCGCGCCACGACAATCAGGCTTGCAACGGCGATCCACAGCGACAATCATGCGTCCCACCGCGCGATCGGGACGTGCATCCTGATTGTCGCCAGCTTTCACCCAGATTGTCGCGCTACAGCCGCTTCCGCGAGTCTTTCGCGCCAGTATCTTTCGGCGACGGGGAAGCCATACCACCAAAGAAACCAACCGACGTCGTTCAATGAGCGTGTTGTCCTGTGCATTTGACAGAGGGCGACGACCTGACTGGCCGTTCCGGCAGGATATAGAGACTGGGTTCCTTTTCCCCTTCCGAGAGAATGCTGACGCGGCTTCGGCAACAGCCCGTCCCGATGCCAGCGAGCCAATTGGGCTTCCGACACACTGAAACCGGCTTCCCTTGCCCGGTTGAGGATAGCCGACGCCGGCTCGGAGCAATCCTGATCGTCCATAGTGGGCATAATACAGCCTTACATAACCCCCTGCAAGAAGTCTTCCCCGAGTTTGCTACATGCGGTTGACACCGTTGATCATCCAAAGGCTCGATTCCCTATGCAGGCTACTATCACCATCATCTTGCGTGAGATCTTCTGTGATCCCGCTTTGCAGCCTCGAGTGGAGGGGATCGACGCCGACCACGTCCGCGAGCTGGAGGCGGTGCGGGAGACCTGGCCTGCCCTGAAGGTGGTCCTGCAGGACGATCGCTATGTGCTCGTCGATGGCTTCCACCGTTTCGCAGCTGCCCAGAACCTCGGCCTCGAGCAGGTGCCGGTCGAGGTCCTGGAAGCGCCGGCGGATGGCGACCTCGCGGGGCTTGCCTTCGCGCTCAACGCCGCGCACGGCAAGCCGCTGACGCTTTCGGATCGCCGGGCTTTCGCGGCCCGCCTTCTGCGCGCCCATCCCGATTGGTCGGATCGCGAGATCGGCCGTCGCGCCGGGCTGGTGCAGCCGACCGTCGCCAGGGTGCGCGAGGAGTTGGAGCGCCAGGCCGCGATTGCGCCGGCTGAGCTTCGCAAGGGACGCGACGGGCGGAGCTACCCCGCGGCCGGCAAGCCGGCCGGCGGCACCGGGCTTGCGGCCGTACTGGCGCCTCTGAACGAAGCCCTGGAACGCCTCGTCACCCCATCCGAACGGATCGCTCAGCGCAACCTCGTCCGATATCTGGAACGGCTGGCCGTTGCGCTTGAAGAGCAGAGCGAGCTCGCGGGCTTCGAGACCATCGCTGCCGGTGCCGAGGCATGCCGTGCGGTGCTCGGCGCGGAGAAGGCCGAAGAGCTTGGCGAGCGGCTCGGCTGGTCGGCGCGCAACATCCTCGATGTCGCGATCGCCCTTAGCTACAGGGACGAGCCGTCATGAGGACCGGTCCTGATCCCGTTGCGTCGGTCGTTCAAAGCAGGACAGCGCGGAGCCCCCGCGCAGATGGCGGTGCGAGTCCGACCCCGACGCTCCCCACGCCCAAGGCGCTGATCGTCCGGCCGGCGCCACCCGGCGTTGTCCGCCCGCTGATCGTCGAGCACCACTACCTGCACAGCATGCCCTGCGCGGCCTGGCGCTGCTTTGGCGTCTTTGCCGGCGCCGATCTCGTCGGCGCGATGGTCTTCACCGCCGGGGCTCGCCAAGGCCATCGGGCACTTGTCGGCGCTTCCCCGCAGCAGGTCGCAACGCTGGCCCGCTTGTGGCTCCGGGACGAGATTCCGAAGAACGCCGAGAGCCGGGTCATCGGGGTGGTGCTGCGGCTCCTCCGCCGCGACGGCCGGTGGAAGCTCCTGCTCTCCTACGCCGATCCGGCGGCGGGTCATGTCGGCACGATCTACCAGGCGACTGGCTGGCTCTATCTCGGGCAGGGCGTGCCGCCGAGCTACGTCGATCTCGGCGACGGACGGGCCTTGCACCCCCGCACGGTCTATGACCGGCTCGGCAGCAACGCCGTCGGACACCTCCGCCGCACCGGCATCCCGGCCCGCCGTGCGGTGGTGAGCGGCAAGCACCGCTATGCGTATGTGCTCGACCCGGCATGGCGTTGGCGTCTGCGCGATCGGCCACGGCCCTACCCACGGTTAGAAACGCCATGAACCGGAAGCACCGCGACTATCGCGCCGAGTACCTGCGCCGCATCGAGCGCGGCTTTGCCCGCGGGCTCAGCCGATCGCAGGCCCGCGGTCACCCAAAGCCGCACGAACCGACGGTCCGTCCGGTCAAATCGCCTGAGAAATCGGCTCTCGTTTATGACGCCCGGCTCGAGGCGGGATTGCATGCGCTCCGCTCCGGCAAATCGCTCACGGAGAGTGCGCGGTCGATCCATGTCTCGCCGGAACGCCTGCGGCGCTATGCCGTTCGCACACGCATGGTCAGGCGGCGCGGCCGAAAATGGATCGTCGGCCGCGACCGCCGTCGCCGCCAGATGCTCCTCTACAGCAATGGCGAGGCAATCGTGGTCACGGTCAGGCCGGACGCTGCGCACGAGATCGGCGCCTACATGTCTGCAGTCGGGCGATTCCTCGCCAGCAACGATCCGGCTTTTCTGGCGCCGTTCCGGCGGAAGTGGATCACCGACACCTCGGGCATGACCCATTCCTTCGAGACCGACCCAAACACGCTCTACGAGCTCGAAGGCACCGGAGCTGAGACCTTCGAGGATGTCTACCGCACCGTTGCTTGAGTGGAGAAAGCCATTCGAGATGGACAAGAGGGTATTAAGCCGCGAGGTCCGATTGCAAGCGGCCCTCGAACGCCTCGGGAGCAACAACCCGCACTGTGCAATTTGCAACGAAGGCACCCCGTTCTGCCTCGAACGCCACCACATCGGCGGTCGGGCGCATGACGGCGTGACCGCCATCCTTTGTCGGAATTGTCACCGGAAACAGACCGAAATGCAGAAGGAACACCCCGTCGCCAAGCCGGGTTCCGACCCGTTGCTCGCGGCGATCGCGGCGGTCCTGTTCGGGCTCGCCGATATCCTCGACGCCGTCAAGGACCGGCTCCCTGACGGCCTGGAAGCGCTTTGCGAAACCGTCGTGCCGTGGCTCTACCAAGCGGGCGAATTTTTGTTGGAGCGAGCGCAGCCTGTCACGACAGCACCAATTGGCCCAATAGCATCATGACTCCACCGATTATTGCAGCCGAACGGCCAGCCACGGATGCGTTGCCGATTGCGGTGCGCGCGTTCCTCGATGACGGCACCTGGGTCAGTGGAAAGCCCGTGCGACCCGCACGGTGGCGCCAAGTGCGGGACATCCGCCCGTCGGATTGGACCCTCATCTTCGATACCGAGACGACGACCGACGCGGCGCAGCAGCTCCGCTTCGGCTGCTACCAGCTCCGGAAGGGCGAGCGGCTGGACGAAGCCGGCATCTTCTTTGATCCCCAGAGCATGACCGAAGCCGAGCACGCCGTGATCGCCCGGTATGCCGAAGCATCAGGACACAACCTGATGACGGCAGCTGAGTTCATCGACGGCATTTTCTATGGCGTTTCCTATGACTGCGGAGCTGCCGTGGTCGGGTTCAACCTGCCGTTCGATCTTTCGCGGCTCGCTATTCGCCATGCCTCGGCCCGCGGCAAAACCATGCGCGGTGGGTTCTCCCTGCAACTGAGCCCGAACCCGGACCGGCCCGCCGTGCAGGTGAAACACCTCTCCCGCCGCGCCGCACTGATCCGGTTTGTCGCCAAGCGCGGGCAGCGCACGCCACGCGGCATGCGCCGGCGCAGGCTCAGGGTGCCGGCCCGGCGCGGCTATTTCATCGACGTGAAGACGCTCGCCGCCGCGCTCACGGCGCGCACCTTCAGCCTGGGCGACCTCGCGGAGTTCCTCGATGTTCCGGCGCGGAAGCTCGACACCGACGAGCACGGTGGCCCATTGACCGAGGCCTATCTCACCTATGCCGCTCAGGACGTGCAGACCACGTGGGAGTGCTATCGGGCATTGCGCGAGCGCTACGCCGGGCACGGCCTGACCGGCACGCCGGCCTCTCGCATCCTGAGCGAGGCAGGGATCGGCAAGGCATACCTCAAGGAGATGGGCATCAAGCCGTGGCACGAGGTGCAACCGGACGCGCCTCCCGCGCTGATCGGCGCGATCCTCGGCACCTATTACGGCGGACGGTCGGAGGTGCATCTCCGCCGCGTCATCCGGCAGGTCGCTTATTGCGACTTCCTTTCGATGTATCCGACGGTTTGCACGCTGATGGAGCTCTGGCGGTTCGTCATTGCCCGCGGCATGACGTGGCAGGATGCCACCGAAGAGGCACGGAACCTGCTGGCCAGGGCGACGATGGGAGACTTGCAAGAGCGAAGCTTCTGGCGGTGCCTGACGGTGCTGGTGCAGGTCGCACCCGAGGCCGACCTGTTCCCCGTCCGGGCAAAATACGGAGACGAAAAGCATTACACGATCGGCCTCAACTATCTGAGCAGCCGAACGCCGCTTTGGTTCACCTTCGCGGATTGCGTCGCTGCCAAGCTGCTCACCGGCAAGGCACCGCGCATCGTCCGCGCCGTCCGTTTCGTGCCGGGCACGGTGCAGCCCGGACTCAAGCCGGTCGCCATTACCGGCAATCATGCCTATCGCATCGACCCGGCCCACGACGATTTCTATCGGCGGCTGATCGATCGTCGGGCCGAGGTGAAGCGCACGATGGCCGCGGCCGAAGGGCTCGACCTTGCGCGGCGCGATACGGAGCAGCTTGCGCTCAAGATACTCGCCAACGCGACCAGCTACGGCATCTTCGTCGAGCTGAACGTAGATGAGGTCACGAAGGCGGAGGAAGCGATCTGCCATGGCATCGAAGGCGAGGGCTTCCCGGTCTCGATCTCGCAGATCGAGACGCCGGGCCGCTATTTCCATCCGCTGCTCGCCACCCTGATCACCGGCGCGGCCCGCCTGATGCTCGCGATCGCCGAGCGGCTCGTCCGCGATGCCGGTCTCGACTGGGTGTTCTGCGACACCGATAGCCTCGCCATCGCCAAGCCAGAGGCAATGAGCGATGAGGACTTCCGTGTGAAAGTCGCGGGAGTGCGGGAATGGTTTGTGCCGCTCAACCCCTATGCCGCCAAGGGATCGCTGCTCGAGCTGGAAGAGGCGAACTTCGCCATCGGCCGGCTTTCGGGGCTCGAGCCGCTGTTCGCCTTCGCGGTTTCGGCCAAGCGCTATGCGCTGTTCAACCGCGATGCCGCCAGCCGGCCGATTCTGCGCAAGGCCTCAGCGCACGGGCTCGGGCATTTCATCGCGCCCTATCAGGCGAAGGACGCGGGCGCACCGGAGCATGTTCCGGCGCCGGTCGCTGACCTCGCCGAGATCGGTGTGGACCGCTGGCAGCATGATGTCTGGCACCGGATCGTTTCCGCGGCCGTCGCGGGCCGTCCCGCCCTGGTCGCCACCGACGACTTTCCGCACTTCGACGAGCCTGCCGTCAGCCGCTATGCGGCGACCACGCCGACCCTGCTGCGGTGGTTCCGGCGCTTCA
>JAKAWQ010000047.1 GCA_021816925.1 Pseudomonadota bacterium | reverse complement strand
GCAAACAAAAGGGACTGCGAATCAAGGCGATAGACCATCAGCCCCAGCTGTTCAGCCCAACCTCATGACCGTGCGGATAGTATGAAGCAGTATCCAAAACTTCGCCAAATCAATATCGACGACGAACCGATGGCCCTCGGTAACATAGGCTTGCGTCTGCGCCACCGCTTGCTGGGCGGAGCGGCCCGGCCGGAAGCCGTAGCTGTGCTCGCTGAACGTCGGGTCCCACAGCGGTTGGAGTCGCTGGAGCACCGCTTGCTGGATCACGCGATCGATCACGGTTGGAATGCCGAGGTCGCGTGTTCCGCCGGCCGGCTTCGGGATTTGCACCCGACGGACCGGTTGCGGCTGGTAGCGACCCTGGAGCGGTTGATTTTCGATCTCCGGCCAGCGCGCTTTGAGGATGCCCGGAAGCTGTCGAACGGTGATCCCGCCGGCGCCGGGCGCTCCCTTGTTGCGCACCACCGCACGCAAGGCCGCTTCTATGCTGTCCGGGTCACAGATCGCCTCCATCAGATTAGCCGTTTGTGCCGGGCTTTCGGGTCCGGGCGCCGCCGTGGCCACTTCGATCTCTCGCGCGACCGGGCGCGGGGCTTCACCCCGGCCCGGCATCGGCAAGTCCAACGTGAGTTGGAATGGCGGTCGCGGTGTGGTCATGAAACGTCCGAGCTACTCGCCCTCTCCTTCAACCCCTTATCGGGGGCCGTTCGGGCCTTCAGCCGCCGAGGCGGCCCTACGCCCTCCGCTGACTTCTGCACCGCGGTCAGGGTGTCTTGCGGCTCCCTCAGTCCCGAAGGACACGGTGCAGATCTCCTGGGGTAAGCCCAGCCGCCTTCCTCGCGCATCCGCCGGATTTGCAGCCCTGGCCCTTTATGGATATGGACTTCGCGACTTCTTGCCCGCTCGTCCGACCAAATCTGCCTCGTATCCGGTTGCTGTTCGCCGGATCGCGATTTCGCTCCACGCTTCCTTCAGACGATCCCTCGCGGTTCCGCCCTTGCGCTTCGCTCGCGCTTCACCTCCATCAGGTTGCACAGGAGACTTTCACCCCCAGGCTGCCGGGCATGCCCGGCACACAGGGCGCTATGCGCGGCGCAGCGGCGCGCGCCGCAATTGGACAGCGGCAAGTGCTGCGGCCACTCTCGGGTGCCCGATACTGCCGAGACGCTTTGATGGAAGACGACGAAGGGGAGGATGCGGGGGGAGCGGCTGCCGCGAGCCCGGCCGAAGCCGTTCGACGAACGGGGGGTTCCGGGCATATCGCGCCCGGGACGGCGGCGTTCTTGCGGAGCAATCTCGGCCTCTTCGCGGCCGGATTTGCCACGTTTGCGCTGCTCTACACCGTGCAGCCGATCCTGCCGCTTTTTTCTGCGCACTTCCATGTCAGCCCGGCCGCGAGCAGCCTCTCGCTTTCGCTCACCACGCTCCTGCTTGCGATCATGATGCTTCTGGCCAGCGGACTCTCCGAGTCGCTTGGCCGAAAGCCGGTGATGGCGGCGTCTCTCTTTGCCTCCGCGGTGCTGACGTTCGCGTGCGCTGCGGTGCCGAGATGGTCGGAGCTTCTTCTGCTCCGGGCGCTGATGGGTATCGCGCTGAGCGGTCTGCCGGCGGTTGCCATGGCCTATGTCGGTGAGGAGATGGAGCCTCGCTCCATCGGGCTCTCGATGGGCCTCTTCATCGGCGGCACCGGGATCGGCGGCATGGCCGGGCGGCTGATCACCGGCGTGCTTGCCGACTTCTATGGCTGGCGGGTGGCGGTTGCCTGCATCGCCGGGCTTGGCATCGCGTGCGGTGCCGCCTTCGTTGCGTTGCTGCCGCCATCGCGGCATTTCCGTGCGCGCCCGCTTGCTCTTCGCGCGCTCAGCGAGGCCTATGCCACACACCTTTCGGATGCGCTCTTGCCGTACCTTTTTCTCGAGGGCTTCCTGCTGATGGGAAGCTTCGTCGCGATTTACAATTACATCGGCTACCGGCTGCTCGCGCCGCCCTTTTCGCTGAGCCAGGCGGCTGTCGGGCTGATCTTTGCCGTCTATCTTGCCGGCGTCGTCGGCTCGGCCTCGATGGGCGAGCTTGCAGCGCGGGTGGGCCGGGCACGCATGTTCCGCGCAGCACTCATGATCGATCTTGCCGGCATCCTGCTCACGCTTTCCTCAAGGCTTGGGATTGTCATCCTCGGAATTGCGGTGCTCACGTTCGGTTTTTTCGCGGCGCATTCGATCGCGAGCGGCTGGGTGGGTATCCGTGCGCGCAACGCCAAGGCGCAAGCCTCCGCGCTCTACCTTTTCCTCTATTATCTGGGATCGAGCCTCGTCGGTTCGATGGGCGGGTTCTTTTGGGCCGGTGCGGGGTGGACAGGCGTAGTCGGTCTGACAGCAGGACTGATCGTGCTCGGGCTTTTGTTCGCGCTCCGGATCGCCCGGATCGAGGCCGGCGAGGCCGCCGGCTGAGTTTTGGTGCCGGGCCGAGGAAGGATTACTCGTCGAGCGGGAGCCGCGCCCCGCGTGTGCCCGCGCGCGCGCCCGGGCGCTCGGCCCGGGCAGCAACGGTTCCATCGGCGAAGCGGAGCGCAAGCGCCGCACCGGGCCGGATTTCGGAGGCGCGGCCGAGGAGGTGCCCCGAGCGGTCGAACACGAGGGCGTAGCCGCGGGCCAGGACGACTTCCGGGGAGACAGAGGCGAGCCGGGCGGCCACCCCTTCCAGTCGCGCCTTTGCCTCGCGGAGGCGGGCGGCGAGGAGGGCGGGCGAAAGACGGCCCGCCCAGCCTCCGGCTGTGCCGCGCCCTGCCGCCAGCGCGCGTTCGGCACCGGCGTTCAGGCGGGCGAAGAGATGCGTGAGTTGTGACGCGGCGGCGATGAGCGCGGTACGCGGGTCCTGGATGCGTGCGGCGATGCCCGCGAGCCTGGCGCTCCGCGCCTGCTGGGCTACACGGAGCGCCAGGGCGAGCCGCTCGGCACGATCGTCGATCCGTTGTCGCATCGTGCCGACCAGACCGGGCAGGTCCGGCAGGCTGCGTGCCGCACGCTCCAGCCTGAGCCAGCATTCCTGGATCAGCCGCGCGAGTCCACCGTCGAGCCGGACGCCGCGCTGCGCGAGGTCAGCTACCAGTTCGGCCCGCACCGGGACCGCCATCTCCGCCGCTGCGGTGGGGGTGGGCGCGCGGCGGTCGGCGACGAAGTCGATCAGGGTGGTATCGCTCTCGTGTCCGACGGCGGCGATCAGCGGCACCGGACTCGCTGCAGCGGCGCGGACCACGGCTTCGTCGTTGAAGGCCATCAAGTCCTCGAGGCTGCCCCCGCCGCGTGCGACGATCAACACGTCCGGCCGCGGAATCGGCCCGACCGCGGAGAGCGTGCCGAAGCCGACGATCGCGGCGGCGATGCGGCGTGCCGCGCCCTCGCCCTGCACGGGCACCGGCCAGAGCAGGATGGGGCGGGGGAAGCGGCGGGTGATCGTGGTGCGGATGTCCTGGATCACCGCTCCCTGCTCGGAGGTGACGACGCCGATGGCGCGCGGCAAAAGCGGAAGCGCACGCTTGCGTGCCGTATCGAAGAGACCCTCCGCGGCTAGCCTGCGGCGCAGCGCCTCGATCCGGGCCAGGAGTGCGCCCTCACCCGCGTAATCGAGCCGTTCGACGATGAGCTGGTAGATGGAGCGCTCTCCGTACGCGGTGATGCGCCCGGTTGCGATCACTGCGAGGCCGTTCTCGGGCATCATGCTGAGGCGTGACACCGTTGCCTTCCAGGCGACCGCCGCGAGCTTTCCGCCATCGTCCTTGAGCGAGAAGTAGAGATGCCCGGAGGGATAGCGCCGGACCTCCGTCACCTCGCCCAGCACGCGCACGCGCTCGAATGCCGTTTCCAGAGTGTATTTCACCGCGCTTGAAATCTCGGAGACGGTGTATTCGGGGGTGTTGGGGGGCACCTCATCCATAGGCGCAGAATAACCTCGCGGTTCGAAGGAGTCGCGTCTTGCGTTCGCGCCCAAAGATCGGGCCGATTCTCGGCGCGGCGAATCTAGCCTAGAGCGTGTTCAGCCACGCTGCACACGCTCTTCCTTGTTTTCCCGAGCGTATTCACGAGGCTCCGAATCGCCTGCGGCGATTCCGGTCGGCCGCGATCCGCTCTAGAACCGCCCCAGTTCGGACGGGGGCGGGCGATGCGGGTTCTGGTTGTCGGTTCGGGCGCACGCGAACACGCACTCTGCTGGGCGCTGGCGGCAAGCCCGCTGCTCACGAAGCTCTGGTGCGCGCCGGGTAATCCGGGCATCGGCACACTCGCCGAGGCGGTACCGATCGGGTCTCTCGACATTGCGGCGATCGTGGCCTTCGCGCGCGCCAATAGCGTCGATCTCGTGGTTCCCGGGCCCGAGGCGCCGCTGGTGGCGGGGCTTGCCGATGCGCTGGGTGTGGCGGGCATCCGGTGTGCCGGTCCCGTTCAGGCAGCGGCGCGGCTGGAGGGGGAAAAGAGCTTCGCGAAAGAGATCGCGCTGGCGGCCGGAATCCCGACGGCACGCTTCGCCCGCTTCGATGATCCCGCCGTGGCGCGGGCCTATTGCCGGCGGCAGGGTGCACCGCTGGTCGTCAAGGCGGATGGGCTTGCCGCCGGCAAGGGTGTGGTTGTCGCCGCCACCGTTACCGAGGCCGAAGCGGCGGTGACGGCGTTCATGGAAGACGGGCGGCTCGGCGCGGCAGGCCGGGTGGTGCTGATCGAGGAGTGCCTGGCCGGGCCGGAGGTCTCGCTCTTTGCGCTCTGCGACGGTGAGCAGGCGGTACCGCTCGGCGCAGCCACCGACTACAAGCGCGCGGGAGAAGGCGATCAGGGGCCGAACACGGGCGGCATGGGAGCGGTCGCGCCCGCGCCGGCCTTCTCGCCTGCTCTCATGGAGATTGCATTCGGGCGCATCGTGCGCCCCGCGCTGGCCGAGATCGCGCGGCGAGGCGCGCCGTTCCGCGGTATCCTGTTCGCCGGGCTGATGCTGACTGCGGAGGGTCCGAAGCTGGTCGAATTCAATGTGCGGTTCGGCGATCCGGAGTGCGAGGCGCTGCTGCCGCTGCTGGCGTCGGATCTGCTCGCCGCGCTCTTTGCCGCCTGTGACGGCGAGCTCGGTGATTTCGATCTGCGTTGGCGGGCCGGGGCGTCGGTTGCGGTGGTGATGGCGGCGCGCGGCTATCCGGAGGCTCCCGAAATCGGCGGAGAGATTCGCGGGCTCGAGCGGGCTGCGGCGGTGCCCGGCGTGCAAATCTTCCACGCCGCGACGAGGCCCGCAGGCGGGCGCTTGCGGGCGGCCGGCGGGCGCGTGCTGACGGTCACGGGGATCGGTGCCGATCTCGGAGAGGCGCGGGTGCGGGCTTATGCGGCGGCGCGGGCGATCGATTGGCCGGGAGGGTTTTATCGTCGCGACATCGGAGGGTCACCGATCCTGTAGAATCCGTTCTCCGCGGTGCCGGCGTCGGATTCTCGCCGAGCGGTGCGTTGGCCGCCATCCCGAAGAGGAGATGCCGGCTTCCGTTCAGGCTGGGCCGCGCGCGGCTCTCGCGTTGCCTCGCCTGGAGGCGGCGATGAGACGGTTGACGAAGGGCGGGGCCGGTCCGCGGACGATCGCGAGGGCAAGCGCAAAGTGGGCGTGCGCCTCGCTCTTGCGCCGCGCCGCAGCCTCCGCGGTTGATTGCCTTGCCGTCGCTTCGGCATGCGCGTAGGCACGCGTGGCGGCGCGGATGGAAATGAAGAGCGGTAGCGCGGGAAGGCCGGCTCGCTCGTCGGCGAGTGCGAGATAGCGGGCGAGCACCTCGGCCGCGAGTTCCGGCAATCCGCGTTGTCCGAGATCCATCAGCAGGAAGGCGACATCGTGGAGAACGTCCGCGCAGGCGATCTCTTCGCTGAACTCGATGCAGTCGAACAATGTCGGCCTGCCCTCGAACAGGCAGATGTTGGCGAGCCTGAGATCGCCGTGTCCGCGGCGGACATGACCGCTGCGACGGCGCTCCTCGAGGAGCGGGGCGAGGGCTTGGAGCGAGGTGCAGGAAAGCTGATACAAGGCCTCGACCTCGGCCTGTGCGAAGATGCGATCGTAGGAGAGGAGCAGCTGATGGTTGTCCTCGATCGCCGTGAGGAGGCCGGCGCGACCGCCGTGAGCGGGGCGGATTTCCGCCAGCGCATGCAGGCGGGCGATTTCCTCGGCCACTCCGCGCAGCATCGCCGAGGTGAGCTGCCCGATCTCCGCGAGGTGGTCGAAGAGGTCCGCTTGCCTGCAGCGGCGCATGACGACCACCCAGTCGATCGCGGGGCCTGGACCGTCGAAGGTCAGGGTTCCGTCGGCCGCACGGTTCACGGACCGAACCGCGAGGTAGAGTCTCGGTGCTGTCCGCCGGTTGAGCGCGAGTTCGGCGCGGCACGCGGCTTGGCGGCGTTCCGCCGAGGAATAATCGAGATCGGCGAAAGCGATGGCGCGCTTGAGCTTCAGCGCCCGGTCCCCGACCAGGAAGACGATCGAGCAATGCGTCGCGATACGCTCGACCGTGTCGCCGGAACGGCCATGGCTTTCGGCGCGCGACAGGAACGTGACGACCTCGCGCTGCTGCTCGATCGGGGCAATGACCTGGCCGCCCGGTGCGGCAAGGGATCCGCCGGGTGGCGCGCTAGCCACCGGCAAGCGGACGGGCAGGGGATGGGTGTTCTTGCTCACGCTTCATAGTGGGTCGTCAACAAGGGTCGCCGTCGCGCAGGCGGCCGCGGCGGTGCAATGGATAACAGATCGGGATCAGGTACGGCTTGACGCAGGTCATGGCGGCGGGGAATGGCCTGACCCATCGACCCGGCCACGCTCCGGTTCAAGGCCGCCACGCGCCAGCGAGTGGGCCCTCGCAGGGAAAGGCTGTCAGGATGCCGTATGACTCGATCTACGATTTGCCTCCGGCCGTGCGCCGCCTGCCGGCCCATGGCCAGGAAATCTTCCGCGCCGCCTTCAATGCCGCCTGGGAGTCGTATGCCGACAGAGGCGAGCGGGCGCAGGAAGAAATCGCCCATCGTGTCGCCTGGGCTGCGGTAAAGCGACGTTACCGCAAGGTTCGCGGCGGGTGGATCGAAGCGGGAGCCTGAAGGGACGGGCCGGCGGCGAACGGTGCTGCCGCTTTCGCCGTGCTCGCGCAGGCATTTCCGACCACCAGGCGCAAAAATCGGTGCAGGAAGGTTGGGTGGGATCGGGCTCCCGCGGACGGATCGGTCGGCAGAGCGCACGGGACGTTCCGCCGGTTCGCTGAGGGATGGGTCAGGGCCCTTGGCGCCGGAGCGCGCGATCACGCTATCCTGAAAAAAATATCCAGCAGCAGGGGGAAACTCATCCATGGTCAACCAGGGTCGGAGGCGCGGCCTGATCGGCGGTCTTGTCGCCGCATTTCTCGCGGCGAGCGTGCTCTCTTCGCCGGCAAGCGCCGCGAAACCTCCCATCACGATCGGGATCAGCATGGCGCTCACCGGCGGGCTCGCACCGAACGGGAGGGCGGCTCTTCTGGCAATGCAGCCCTGGGCCAAGCACATCAACGCCAAGGGCGGCCTTCTGGGAAGGCCGGTCAAGCTCATTTATTACGATGACCAGAGCAATCCGGCGGTCGTGCTGGGCATCTACACCAAGCTGCTCGACGTCGATCACGTCAATCTGGTGGTAGGCGGTTATGCGACGAACATGATCGCGCCGGCGATGCCGATCGTCATGCAGCACCATATGACGTTTCTCGGGCTGCTCGGCCTCGACGTGAACGCACAATTCCATTATCCGGGATATTTCTCGATCGCGCCAACCGGCGGCGCCTATCCAAGCCGGAGCATTTCGGCGGGGTTCTTCGCCGCGGCCGCAGCGCTGAAGCCGAGGCCGGTGTGGCTGGCGATGACGGGGGCTGACGCCCAATTCTCCATTAACGCGCTCGACGGTGCGCGGGTGCTGGCAAAGCAATACGGCTCAAGATCGTTTATGATCGCACGTATCCGCCGAGCACGGTGGACTATGCGCCGATTGTGCAGGCGATCCAGGCGAGACACCCGAATATCGTATTCGTCGCGTCTTATCCTCCGGATTCGGTCGGCATGATTCGGGCGGCCAGCGAAATCGGCCTCAAGACAACGCCGTTCGGCGGCGCGATGGTCGGGCTGCAGGCGACCGCGATCAAGACCGAGCTGGGGCCGCTTCTGAATGGCGTTGTCGATTATGATTTTTGGCTTCCGGTTGGCGGCTTTGCCACGCCGGCGGCAATGGCGTTTCTCAAGGAGTATCAGGCCGCAGCAAAGGGGAAGGGAGTGGATCAGCTCGGCTACTACCTGCCGCCCTTCGCCTATTCGGACCTGCAGGTCGTTGGCCAGGCGGTAGAAGGGACGAAGAGCCTCGACCAGCGGAAGCTCGCCGCGTACATCGGGAGTCACACCTTCAAGACCGTCGTCGGAAGCATCAAGTTCGGCCCGAACGGCGAGTGGGTGGCGCCACGGGTGCTCGAAGTGCAGTTCCGGGGTGTCAACGGACACGGCCTCGAGCAGTTCACCAACCCGAAGACGGAGACGATTCTCTGGCCAAAGGCGTACATAGAGCGGCACGCTCCGGTATCCATATACGCTGGCGCAACACTGAATCGGTCGAGGAGCCGCAGCGGACTCGTTCCGAGACCGTGACGTAGCCGGGCGAACCGGATTGCCGGCGAGGTGGCGAGCTGGTTCGGGACGGACGGCGCGCATCCGTAGCTTGGCATCAGGCCTCCGGCACGACCCCCGCGAGCGCCTCGGCCGCCTGATCGAGTGCGAAGGCGACGCGATTGCGCGCCCGCGTCGCCGCCACCAGGAGGAATGCCGCTTCCTCCCTGGCCGGCGCCGCCGCCAGCCGCCGCAGAGGCTCGAGGACCGGAACGGGCGGGAGGGCGAGGGCGGGATCGTGATCGAAGCGATCGCCGGTCGTGTAGTCGAGCAGGACGAGGGCGCGGCTCGCCGCCATCAACGCCGCGTTGGCCCGCGCCGGATCGGATCTGCCCGCGAGGGAAAGTTCTTCAGCCAGCCGCTACACGCGCTTGGCGGCGGCAAGAAGCGGCGCGAGATCAAGGGTGCGCCGAGTGCGGCCTGCAAGGGCCGGATCTCCCCGAGGAGGAATGCCGCGTGCGCCGCATAGTCGAGCGGGAGGATCTCGGCGGTGAGCAGGTGGCGCAGGGTATGAACATAGATGCGCGTGTCGCGCGCCAGAAGTTCGGGGTCGATCTTGTCGATCGTGTCTTCGGGCTTGTGCTACCACCAGCCGAAGCCGGCGCCCTTGCGCCTGCTCGAGCCGAAGACCGAGGCGGTGGCGTCGATCGACTGTCCCGCCGGCTGCTCGCCCATGCCCATGAACATGGAGGGTATGCCGATGCCCCAGAACGACTGGTCTCCGGCGCGGCTCATCCGGAGCCCGTCGAACCGCTGGTGACCCTCGGCCTTAACCGCCCCGCGTGCCAGCGCTAGGAGTTCGGACGCGGCGGGCGCGTCGGCGAGCACTGTGGCGCCGCGGCCTCCGGTCGAGTCCACATTGACGTGGACGGCGCAGCGTTTTGCGAGTTCCAGCCAATGATTGTCCGCGTACCAAGTCGACCCGGAATAGCGGCCGTGCGAGCGGCCGGACCAGAAGCAGAGGCGAAGGTCGCGCCGCCAGGCGGCCCGCTCCGCCGCCATGATGCGAGCGACCTTGAGCATCGTTGCGTTGGCGGTGCCGTTGTCCATCACGCCGTAGTGCCAGGTGTCTTGGTGTCCGGAGAACAGGACGAACGGCGCGTCCGCCAAAGCGCCCTCGGGCAGCAGCGTCGCTTCGAGGATCGGCGTTTGCCGCCACCCGGTGTCCACCTCGGCGTAGAGCGACACGCGTACGTCTTCGCTGTCGGCGAGCTGCCTTTTCAGCGTCTCACCGTCTTGCTTCGCAATGCTGAGCACCACCGTCGCGGGCAGCCGTGCGAGCGTTTCGGGAGTTGGGCTGCCCCAGACCGGCGAGATGCACATCTCGTGGATATGCTAGTGCGGGCTGACATGCACCTGGCCGAACGCTCCGGCCTCACTTGCGCGCCGGCTCGCGGCGGGATTGGCGATGCCGTCGAGGAGGACGATCCGCCCGCGGACGTCGCGGCCGGCAAAATCCTCCGCGCGGCCCGCGTTCAGGTAGACGAGCGATCCTGTTAGGCCCGCGACGCCGCTCGGGCGCGAGAAGGAATGGGTGATCGAGGCCGGCGAGAAGTTTCCTGCCTTGAGCCGCGCCTTGCCCGGCAGGCTGATATAGGCGGGGTGGAGGATGAGCCGCGTTGCGTAGCCGAGGTCATCGAGCACATGCCGGAGGTAGTCGATGTTCTCAAGCTCCTCGGGTGTGCCCGAGAGTTTGATGCGCCGGGCGAACTCGGTGACGTGTCGCATCAGCAGGGCGGCGTCGACGGTGGTTGAGAACGCGCGAATAGTGGAAGTGGTCATCAGGAAGCGCCCTCGGCTCGCGCTCTGAGGGTATCCTGAAGCAAGGCGGCGGGCATAGGCCGACGGGATCGGACCTTGGCGCGCGCGAAGCGCGCCGGCGCGCGCACATCTCGGTAGAAGAGTGCGCGGGCCGCGCGGGTTTGGTCTATAGTGCGTCTGGATTCGCCGCCCAGGCGGGCGGCGCTGGCGTGCCGGCCTGGGGCTGACGGCACGCGCGAGGCGGATGCCCCTGGGGCTTGAAAGCGAACCGGTGAGCGAAGACAGGGACTGGGAGATTCCGCCGGAGCTGCAGCCGGATCCGGACGACTACTCCTTCGATCTGGATCGGGCACTTGAGTCGGTCGTCGGGTTGAGTTCGGTGGTGCCCGCGGATGCCTTCACGGCCGGCACTCTCGGCACCGAGCGCGCGGGCAGCGGCGTGGTGATCCGCGAGGACGGACTGGTGCTGACGATCGGCTATCTGATCACCGAAGCCGAGCAGGTGTGGCTGCGCTCGCTTGCCGGGCGGCGCACCGCCGGCCATGCGCTCGCCTACGACCAGGAGACCGGCTTCGGGCTGGTGCAGACGCTCGGGCGGCTCGGCCTGCCGAGCCTGTCGCTCGGGCGGTCGGACGCGCTTCGGGTCGGCGATTCGGCGGTGGTGGCGTCGCGTGGCGGGCGACAGCACGCCGTCGCGTGCAAGGTGGTGGCCCGCCAGGAGTTCGCCGGCTATTGGGAATACCTGCTGGACGATGCGATCTTCACTGCTCCGGCGCACCCGTTCTGGGGCGGCACCGCGCTGATCGGTGGCGAAGGCAAGCTGCTCGGCATCGGCTCGCTTCTCGTCCAGCGGGGCGACGCACAGGGACGGCGGTTGGATATCAACATGTGCGTGCCGATCGACCACCTGACGCCGATCCTGAAGGACCTGTTGTCCTACGGGCGCGTGAACAAGCCGAGCCGGCCGTGGCTCGGCATTTTCGCGGCCGAGCAGCAGGAGGGGATCGTCGTGGTGGGACTCGCCAAGGGCGGGCCGGCCGAGAAGGCGGGCGTACAGGTGGGGGATCGCGTACTTGCGGTCGGCAAGGAGGAGAGCGGTGATCTGGCCACGCTCTGGCAGGCGATCTGGTCGGCCGGCACGGCGGGAGCGGAGGTTCGGCTCAGCCTGCTGCGCGACGAGATCACCACCACGGTTGCTATCCGCTCGGCGGACCGGGCACAGTTCCTGCGCTTGCCCACCTTACATTGAGGGCCGAGCATTGAGGGCTCGCGATGGGATGGTGCTCCCCGGGGAGGAGAGGGAGGAGGTCTCCTCGCCCGGGGAACCTCGTGTCCGCCCGGGCTGTCGAACGGCCAGGCGGAGAGTGGTTAGCCGAAGCGCTCGGCGTTGCGGCGAGCCGCAAATTCCGGGTTGAAGATCTGCGCGATATCGGCGCGAGTGAGGCCGATATCGGCAAGCTCGCGGTCGGTCAGATGAGAGAGCTCCGCGATCACGCGCTGGCGGCGGAAATGCTCGCGGATAGCGGCCGCCACCGCGGCGACGGTCCGGCCGAGCACCCTCTTCGGCGCCGACGGCGCGCGCTCGGTGCGCCCGGGCGCCGCCGGGCGGGAAAGCAGGCCCTCGGTAAAGAGAGGAGCGGTCTCCCGGGGATTGATGGCAGTCATGGCGTCAACGTCCTTTTCAGTCTCTGCCCGGACCCGGATCGCCTATACGGCTGCTCCGGTTCCGGCTTTGTCGCAGCGCAATATGGCCCTTCCGGACCGCTTCGCAGATGCGGAAAAGCCCTTTCTCAGGTATGCAATAATAGCATGCATATCGCCATAGCTATGTCAGGAATGTGACTTGGACGAGACGGAAGGAGTGAGCGTCCACGCTTCGCGCCTCGCTGCCTTGCGTGTCTGGCTGCGAGAGCGGGAGCTGGGGGGATGCCTCGTGCCGCGCTCGGACGAGCATCTCGGGGAGTATGTACCGCCGTCGGCGGAGCGCCTGGCGTGGCTCAGCGGCTTCACCGGGAGTGCCGGTTTGGCGGTCGTGTTGGCGGATCGGGCCGTGCTCTTCACCGACGGGCGCTACACGCTGCAAGCAGCGGCCGAGACCGATCCTGCCTTGTGGGAACGGCGGCACAGTCAGGAGGAGCCGCCGGAGCGCTGGCTCGGGAGCGCGGCGCCGGGAGCGCGTATCGGCTACGATCCGATGCTGATCAGCGAGACGGCGCTGGCGCGCTTCGCAAAGGTCGGGCTCGAGATGGTGGCGATGGCGTCGCCGGGAACCGGAGAGTCCGGCGGGGAGGCGAACCCGATCGATCTTCTCTGGGCCGACCGGCCGCCGCCGCCGCGTACACTTTCCCACGCACACCCTCTTTCCTTTGCCGGGGAAGATTCGGCGGCCAAGCGTGCGAGGCTCGGAGGGCTCCTCGCGGCGGCGGGTGAGGACGCGGCGGTGCTTTCGGATCCCGCCTCGATCAACTGGCTGCTCAACATTCGCGGGCGGGACCTCGAATTCACGCCGGTTGCGCTCGGCTTTGCTCTGCTCTTCGCGGATGGCCGGGTGAGCCTTTTCATGGAGGGGGAGAAACTCCCGCCCGAGACGCGTGCCTGGCTCGGCCCGGAGGTGGTCATCACCGAGCCTGCGACGCTCGGCGCGGCGCTTGCCGAGTTCAAGGGCCGGCGTGTGCGCGTCGATCCTGTGGCGGCGCCGGTTTGGTTTGCGACGGCTCTCAGGGCCGCCGGAGCAACGGTGAGCGCCGGGCCGGATCCCTGCCGGCTGCCCAAGGCGTGCAAGAACGCAACCGAGCAGGCCGGCGCGCGCGCGGCGCAGCGGCGCGATGCCGCGGCGATGGCGCGCTTCCTCGCCTGGCTTGCGCGCGCCGGCGCCACGGGCCGTGAGACCGAATGTTCGGCTGCGGCAGAGTTGCTTCGGTTACGCCGTGCCTTGCCCGGCTTCGCCGGCGAGAGCTTTCCTGCGATCTCCAGCGCCGGCGAGCACGGGGCGATCATCCATTATCGGGCGAGCCCGGCGAGCGACCGGCCGATCCGCCCGAACGAGGTCTATCTGATCGATTCGGGCGCGCAATTCCCCGAGGGCACGACCGATGTGACGCGCACCGTCTGGATCGGTCCCGCCGCGCCGCCTGCGGTACTCACCGAGCAATTCACGCGTGTTCTTGCCGGGCATATTGCGCTCGCGACTCTGCAATTTCCGCACGGCACAACCGGCCCCGCGCTCGATGCGATCGCGCGCCGGCCGCTCTGGGACGCCGGGCTCGACTACGACCATGGCACCGGGCACGGGGTCGGCAGCTTCCTTTCGGTTCATGAAGGGCCGGCCGGCATTTCGCGACACGCCGAAGCCGTCACGCTCGAGCCGGGGATGATCCTTTCCGACGAGCCCGGGTTCTACCTGCCGGGTGCTTACGGCATCCGGATCGAGAATCTCCTTCTGGTGAGGACTGTCGAGGCCGGCCGGGCGGGCAAACCGTTTCTGGCCTTCGAGACGCTGACGCTCGTTCCCTTCGCGCGGCGACTGATCCGGCCCAAACTGCTTGGCGCGGCTCAGGTTGCCTGGCTGAATGATTATCACGCGCGCGTTCGAGACGACATCGGCCCGGCCCTCGAGCCCGACGAACGGGCGTGGCTCGAAACCGAATCGGCGCTGTTCGGGTGAAGTGAATCAGACTATTACAGAGTTTCTCTAGTATTAAATATCAGTCATGTTAACCCATTCTGCGGTGCACCCAAGCATAGTCGGGGGTGGTGGGAGGCCGGTTCGTGGCCGCGGCCATGCGCGAGACGGGCGAGGCGCGAGAGGGGTGAAGAATGCAGAGCGCGAGCGAGGTTCGGGTGCTCAGCAACTGGTGTCACGCGCGGGCGTTCCGTTGGCTTGCCGTGGGCGGGCCGGAGGAGCGTGGCATGCTGCTCGAGCCGGCGGCCGGGCGGCGACCGTGGCAGCGCGTGCGCCTGCTTGCTGACCCGGAAGGCTGGCGCCTGGAGGACGAGCGGGGCGAGACCCTGGCGACGGCCTCGGCGCTTCCGGCGCTGCTCGACGCCGTGGATGGCGGCGTGGCCGCCGAACCTGCGGGGCGGGATGAGCGCCAGCTGCGAGCGGGGTACGGGCGGGCCGAGGCTCTCTCCGGCGGCTGATTGCGGCGCGCGCGGCGGCGGAGAGCGAGCCATTCCCCCCCGGCTTGGCGTCGGGCTTGCGCGCCGGCGCCGGTTCTCCAACTATTTCGGCTGCCGACGAGTCGCCCGACCGCTACGCGAGGCTCGACCTTGTGTGCTTCGGCCGGCGACTGATCGCTGAACCACGAGAAGGAGCAGCGCCTTGGATACGCATATCGTCGTGCCCAGAAGCTCCGTCGGCGAACGCATCGCCCCGATCTCGCGGCAGATATGGGATGCGAAGTACCGCCTGAAGGCGGCCGACGGCACGCCGATCGACATGACGATCGAGGAGAGTTGGCGGCGGGTTGCGCGAGCGCTTTCCGAGCCCGAAGCCGAGCCGGCGCTCTGGGAGCAGCGCTTCTATGAGGCACTCGAGAATTTCCGATTCCTCCCCGCCGGCCGCATCCTGGCCGGGGCCGGGAGCGCGCGCCGTGTGACGCTCTTCAACTGCTTCGTGATGGGCGACATCCCGGACGATCTCGGCGGCATCTTCGCGCATTTGCGAGAGGCGGCGCTGACGATGCAGCAGGGCGGGGGAATCGGCTACGATTTCTCGTCCCTGAGGCCGAAGGGGGCGCCGGTGAAGGGCGTCGGGGCGGATGCGTCGGGCCCGCTTTCGTTCATGGACGTGTGGGATGCGATGTGCCGCACCATCATGTCCGCCGGTGCGCGGCGCGGCGCGATGATGGCGACGATGCGCTGTGACCATCCGGATATCGAGGCCTTCATCGCGGCCAAGCGCGAGCCAGGGCGGCTGCGCAACTTCAATCTCTCCGTGCTGGTGAGCGACGCTTTCATGGCTGCGGTCGAGGCGGACGCGGAGTGGGTGCTCGCCTTCGGCGGCGAGACGTATCGCACGCTTCCCGCGCGCTCTCTCTGGGACAGCATCACGCGCGCCACCTACGATTATGCCGAGCCCGGTGTGCTCTTCATCGACCGCATCAATGCGCGGAACAACCTCGCCTATTGCGAGACGATCCACGCCACCAATCCGTGCGGCGAGCAGCCGCTGCCGCCTTACGGCGCGTGTCTGCTCGGCTCGATCAACCTTGCGCGCCTGGTGCGAAGCCCGTTCGGCGCCGAGGCGCGGATCGATGCGGGCGAGCTTGCCGAGCTGGTGGGTGTTGCCGTCAGGATGATGGACAACACGATCGACGTCTCGGGATTTCCGCTTGCCGAGCAGCGGCAGGAGGCGATCGCCAAGCGGCGCATCGGGCTGGGCATGACCGGGCTTGCCGATGCGCTGATGATGTGCGGGCTTCGTTACGGCTCGGCCGAGGCCGCCCGGTGCGCGGCGGACTGGGCGCGGCAGATCGAGCGCGCGGCCACTCTCGCCTCGATCGAACTGGCGCGCGAGAAGGGCCCCTTTCCGCTGTTCGAGCGCGATCCCTACCTCGCCGGCGAGACCGTGCGCGGGCTCGATGGTGACGTGCAGCTGATGATCGGGCAGCATGGCATCCGCAACGGATTGCTGACCTCGATTGCGCCGACCGGCACGATCTCGCTTTTTGCCGACAATGTCTCGAGCGGCGTCGAACCGGTGTTCGCCTTGAGCTACACGCGCAAGGTGCTTGAGCCGGACGGCAGCCGCCGCGAGGAGGAGGTGTCGGACTATGCTCTGCGGCTCTTTCTTGCGAAATTCGGCGCGGATGCGGCGCTGCCGGAGCATTTCGTCACCGCCCAAGACCTGACGCCCGCCGAGCACGTGAGGATGCAGGCAGCGGTGCAGCGGCACGTGGACAGCGCCATCTCCAAGACGGTGAACGTGCCCGAGACCATCAGCTTCGAGGCGTTCCAGGAGGTCTATCGCGACGCCTATCGGAGCGGCTGCAAGGGCTGCACCACCTACCGTCCGAACGGCATCACAGGGGCGGTTTTGGAGGTGAAGGCGGGGAAGCCGGTGGCACCTGCGGCGGCAACCGCGGCGGCGCCGAAGAGCGAGCTCATGGTCCGCTCCGAGAAGCTCATCGGCGCCACCTACAAGCTGCGCTGGCCCGACAGCGAACACGCCTTCTATGTGACCATCAACGACATCGAGCAGGATGGCGTGCGCCGGCCCTTCGAGGTGTTCGTGAACTCGAAGAATCTCGAGCACTATGCCTGGGTGGTCGCGCTCACGCGCATGATCAGTGCGGTGTTCCGCCGCGGCGGGGAGGTGGCGTTCGTCGCGGAGGAGCTGAAGCAGGTGTTCGATCCGCGGGGCGGGCACTGGCAGAGCGGCCGCTACGTGCCCTCGCTGGTCGCCGCGATCGGCGATGTGATCGAGCGGCACATGGTCGAGACCGGGTTCCTGAGCGAGCCGGAGCCGGCGACCGGCAAGGCTGCCGGGACGCTCACCCATTTCGGGCCGCTTTGTCCTAAATGCAGCCAACCCGGTCTCGTCCGGGAAGCCGGGTGCCTGAGCTGCGTGCATTGCGGCTGGTCGAAATGCAGTTGATGGAGGGCAGGGCCACGGGGCGCGGCCGGAGCCCGGCGCGCAAGATGCGTTAGCGTGTGATGACGTCGTGCCCGGGATTGGCGTTAGCTGCCGCCCGGTCGTAGCACTGCAGCCGCGCAAGGTCGCTCACAATGTCGGCACAGGCCTGCAATGTGCCTGCGGATGCCGCCGAGGGCGCCGCGGGGGAGGCGGCGACGGGTGTGCTCGCGTCCGGTGCGAAGGGTGAGGCGTCTGCGCCGGCGTTCACTGCGGGGATCGGCGTGGATGGCGGGGAGAGCGTCGCGACGCCGGGCAGGGGGATCGGCCGCTCGGCTGTGCCGACCGCGGGTGAGGGGGTCGGAGTCGAGTCCGGTGCGGCGGGCGGCAAGAGCGGGACGATCGCGGCGGACCAGGGATGCCGGTCGTTGAAGATGACGTGGCAGGGGCCGGGCTGCTGCTCGGCAGGAGCGCCGGGGACGGGGCGATCCTGACTCACGATGAGGTGAGGTGAGGCGTTGCCGAGCGAATGAAGATCGGCGAAGAAATCGGAGCCCCTCGCCAGCGCAGCACGCAAGGCGCGTCGACGCGGAATGTTCTGATGGCGAGCGGGCCGGCCGCACTCCAGGAGAAGAGGGCAGGCCCGGGCTGCAAGGGCTGGGCCGCGGCGGGCAGGGTGGCCGAGGCCGCAAGAGCAAGGACGATCGCGCAGGTGAGGCGGGCGTTCCGCAAGCGCATCTCCCCGCTCGCCTGGCTCAGCATAGCCCGGCCGGGCGCGGGGGAAAAATGCGAAGGACGCGGCGGCCTCAGGGCTGTAAGCTCGGCGGGCGCCTTGCGTGTGGAGAGGACGGATGCGGGTGGTCGTCATGGGCGGTGGCGTCGTCGGCGTGACGACCGCGTATCAGCTTTTGCGCGACGGGCACGAGGTGGTGCTGGTGGAGCGAAACCCGGAAGTCGCCGCGGAGACGAGTTTCGGCAATGCGGGGATGATCGCGCCGGGGCACTCGTTTGCGTGGTCTTCGCCGAGAGCGCCGCTCATTCTTCTCAAATCGCTGGTGCTGCCGAACCAAGCGCTGCGCTTCCGGCTCTCCCTGGATCCAAGGCTCTGGTCGTGGTCGCTGCTCTTCCTTGCGCAGTGCACGGAGACGCGTGCGGGGCGCAACACGCGCGCCAAGCACCGGATCGCGGCCTATTCGCAGAGCGTGCTCAGGGAGACGGTGGCGGCGGAGAGCATCGCCTACGACCGCAACATGGCGGGCATCCTCTATTTTTATCGCAGCGACGAATCGCTCGCGCGCGGCATTGCGCACATGCAGATTCTGGCCGAATGCGGGCAGGAGATCCGCGTGCTTGACCGCGCCGGGGTGAGGGCGCTCGAGCCGGCGCTTGCCGGCGGGCCGCCGATTGCGGGTGGGATCCATTGCCCGACGGACGAGACGGGCGACTGCCGGCTCTTCACACGGGCGCTGGCGGAGATCTGCAGCGCCCGGGGGGCGGAGATACGCATCTCGACGGCGATCGAGCGCATCGCGGTCGAGGGCGATCGGGTGCGCGAGGTGGCGACGGCGGGCGGGCCCGTGCGCGGGGATGCCTATGTGCTGGCGCTCGGCTGCGAGAGCCCGCGCCTGGCGCGGCCGATCGGGCTCAGGCTGCCGATCTATCCGGTGAAGGGCTACGCGCTGACCATTCCGGTCGGGAATCATCGTGCGCCGCCCGCGGTAGGTGCGATCGACGAGGACAACCTCGTCGCCGTGACGCGCTTCGGCGATCGCGTACGGGTGACGGCGACCGCGGAGATTGCGGGCTACGACACCTCGCACCGGCCGGCGGACTTCGCGCACATGCGGAAGGTCGTGCAGGAGCTTTATCCGGACGGGGCGGATTACGAGCGGGCGGAGATGTGGGCGGGGCTGCGGCCGATGACGCCTTCGAACCTGCCGATGCTGGGGCCGTGCCGGTACAGCAACCTTTTTCTCAACACCGGGCATGGGCATATCGGCTGGACCATGTCGCACGGCACGGCGCGCATCACCGCCGATCTGATTGCGGGGAGGGAGCCTGCGATTCCGCTCGCTGCGTGAGGGAGGAAGGCATGCCGAACACGATGCTTCGCTCTGCCTGCCGCGATCTTGGTGTGCTTCCGTGCACGCTCGATGCGGGCCTTGCCGCGCACGCTGCGATCGGGCTTCTGGTGCTGGCGACCGACCAGACGATGGAGCACGAGTTCCGCCGCTTGGTGCGGCTGCCGGGGGTCGGGCTTTATGCGGCGCGGCTTCACAATGATGCGGAGATCACGCCGGAGACGCTGAGGGCGATGGCGCCGAGGATTGCGCCGGCGACGGCACTGATCCTGCCCGGCCTCAGGCTCGACGTGGTTGCCTTCGGCTGCACCTCGGCTGCCATGACGCTTGGCGAGGACGCCGTGTTCCGGGAGATCCGCAAGGTGCGTCCGGAGGTTGCCTGCACGACGCCGGTGACGGCGGCGTTCGCCGCGTTCCGGGCGCTCGGTGCGCGGCGGATCGGCGTGCTGACGCCCTACGCGCCGGCGGTGAACGAGACGGTGCAGTCCTATCTCGAGGCGAAGGGGGCGGAGGTTGCGGCGTTTGCGACCTTCGACAAGCCGGACGACCGCGAGGCGGCGCGGATCGACCTGCGCTCGATCGCGGCGGGGGTGAAGGCGCTGGTCGGTGCGGCGGCGCTCGATGCGGTGTTCGTTTCCTGTACGTCGCTCCGTCTGGCGGAAATCGTGCCCGAGATCGAGGCCGAGACGGGGGTTCCGGCGACCTCGAGCGATCACGCGCTGGCGTGGCATGCGCTCCGGCTGGCGGGGATCGGCGAGGCAATTCCGGGGGCGGGGCAGTTGTTCATGCTGTGAGCGGCCGGGAGCCTCTTGCAGGGTGGCAGAGCTGCGCCTAATCTCGCTCCGATATCGATAACGGATCGAGGAAACGCCGTGACCGCCGATCGGCCCGCCCGCGGCTTGGCCGTGCTCGGAACGCTGCGCCGCCGCATCGTCCTGAACGAGCTCGCGCCGGGCGCGTTGCTGACCGAGCTTGCGCTCGCCGTGGATCTCGGTTGCAGCCAGGCTGCGGTGCGCGAAGCACTGCTCAGGCTGGACGGTGAGGGGCTCGTCTGCCGGGCGGGCCGCGCGGGCACGACGGTGACGGATCTCGATGCCGCGACGGCGGGGGAAATCCTCGATCTCCGCCGGCGGATGGAACTCCGTGCCGCCCGCCATGCGGTGCGCCGTGCCACGGGCGGCGATGTGGCGCGGCTGGCCAGCCTGCAGGAGGCGATGGACAGAGCAGCCGAGACGGGCGACGCATGGGCGCTGATCGAGCGCGACACCGAATTCCATCTCGCGCTCTACCGGATCGGCGGCGTGCCGGCGCTCGCACCCATTCTCGCGCGCTGCATCATGCACACGCACCGCTTCAAGCTGTGGGCGCCGTGGCACCGGAGGCCGCTCGCGGTGACCGCTGCGCGCCACCGCCCGATCCTCGCCGCCGTCCGCGCCGGGAATGGCGCCGGTCTCGTGCGGGCGCTTGGAGATCATCTCGACAGCATCGTCGAGCGGAAAGAGGCCGTCGCCTGAGCCGCGGCCCGGGAGAGAAGGAGACAAACATGAAACGCAGAAACCTGTTGGCCGCGACCGCGGCGCTCGCCGCAACGCCGCTTGCCGGCCCGCACGCGGCAAGCCCGACCACCGTGCGCTGGTGGTACCATTTCGACGATCCGAAGGCCTCGCCGGCCGCGCTCGTCGCCGCTTTCGAAAAGGCGAATCCCGATATCCGCATCCATGCCGAGAGCATCCCCTGGGGCGGCGGGTCGGACTACGACAACCGTCTCTACACCACGCTCGTCTCCGGCGCGGGGCCCGACTGTGCGATGGTGAAGCTCGAGAATCTCGGCCGGCTGATGGAGATGCAGGCGCTCAAGGATCTCGGCCCCTGGGTCGATGCCTGGTCCGGCAAGAGCGACATCGATCCGAACATCTGGCGCATCAACACTGCGCCGAACGGCGTGCGCTATTACCTGCCCGTGCAGTATGTCGTGCTCTATCTCTACGTGCGGCAGGACTGGCTCGACGCTGTGCATCTTGCGCCGCCCAAGACATTCCCCGAGTTCCTGCGCGCCGCGCAGGCGATGACCGAAAAGGGCCATTGGGGCTTCGGTTTGCGCGGCGGCCCGGGTGGACAGGATTTCTGGGCGACGTTCGTGCTTGGCGGCGGCGCGAGCCTCACGAAAGGCGGGCTCGTCACGCCTGCGGCCACGGCCGCCAATGCGTGGTTCATCGACCTCTATCGCGAATGGAAGGTCTGTCCGCCCTCGGCGCCGACCGATGGCTTCCTGCAGACCATCAACAACATGAAGGCCGGCGTTACCGGCATGACGATCCACCATATCGGCTCGGCAAACGAGCTTGTCGCCGCACTCGGCAACCGCATCAACGCCGTGCCGGTGCCGCGCGGCCCGAAGGGCGAGGGCTGGGCCACGTTCGGCGACGGCTCGAATGCGGTGTTTACGCACAGCCGCAACCAGGAGGCGGCCTGGCGATGGATCTCCTTCCTTTCGACAGGACAGAACAATGTCGCTTTCAACATCCTGACCGGTCAGGTGACGGTGACGACCTCGGGGGCCCGGCACTGGACCGCGGAGCCGGAGCGCTTCGTCAAGGCGACGCTCGATTCGCTGCCGATCGCCAAGGTTTTCCCCGCGATACCGGCCACCGCGGAGTTCGTGAGCACGGTCTGGCCGCAGACGACGCAGAAGGCGCTGCTCGGTGAGATCACGCCGGCAGCAATGATGCAGATCTTCGAGAAACTCTACTTCGGATGAGGAGACTTCCGGCCGGCGGACGGGCGGCGCTCACGCCGTGGGCGCTGCTTGCGCCGGCTCTTCTTGCCACCGGCGTCGTCGTCTTCCTGCCGGTCCTCGACGCGCTTTGGATGTCGCTGCACCAGTTCGTGCTGTTCCGCCCCAACGTCGAGCCGTTCGTCGGGCTTGCGAATTATGTGACGCTTCTCGGCGACCCGACCTTCTGGGCTAGCCTCGGGCGCTCGCTCGTATGGGTCGGCGCCGGCGTCTCGGCTCAGTTTGCGCTCGGCTTCGCCGCCGCACTTCTGCTCAACCGCCGCTTCGCCTGGCGCGGCATGGCGCGGGCTTTGATCGTGGTGCCCTGGGCGCTGCCGAGCGTGATCATCGGCCTCGTCTGGACGTGGATGCTCGACTTCAATCTCGGGGTGATCAACGCGCTCCTGCTCAGGCTCGGGCTCGTTGCCCATTCGATCGCCTGGCTGGCGCAGCCGGGAACCGCGATGATCGCCGTGATCCTGGCGCTGACCTGGCAGGGTTTTCCGTTCTTTGCCGTGACACTGCTCGCCGGACTGCAAGGGATTCCGCGCGAGCATTACGAGGCGGCGGCGATCGACGGCGCCGGCGCGCTCGGCTCGTTCTGGCACGTCACGGTGCCGGGCCTCGCGCCGGTGATGGCAACTGCGCTTCTGCTGCGCATGATCTGGGTTGCCAACTCGCTCGATCTCATCTTCGTCATGACCGGGGGCGGGCCGGGCACCGCGACCGAGACGCTGCCGCTCTATGCCTTCCTCAAGGCCTGGACGGGGCTCGATTACGGCTACGGATCGGCGCTCGCGGTGGTGCTGACGCTGCTTTTGCTCGCCGTCGTCATCCTCTATGCCGCGCGGGCGAGCGCCTGATGGCACGTGCACGGGCCGCGAGACTGCGCCTCTTCTTCGGCACCGAGCTGCCGCTCCTTGCCATCCTTGCCTTCGGGCTCCTGCCCTGGTTCTGGATGATGCTTTCGGCACTCCGGCCGGAGGCGGACTGGACGCATCTCCCGATCCGCTTTCTCCCCACGCGGCTTACGCTTTCGCACGTGGTCTCGCTGCTCGCCGGCACGAGCTTCCTTGGCAATCTTCTGAACAGCCTTGTCGTCGCGCTGGGCACGCTCGTCTTCGGCCTGGCGCTCGCGCTGCCAGCGGCCTACGCCTTCTCGCGGTTCCGCTTTCGCGGCCGGCGCGGCTTCCGCGTTCTTTTCCTCGTCGTCAACATGTTCCCGGTTGTGCTGCTGATCCTGCCACTCTTCGTGATCTTCCGCCGGCTCTCTCTGCTCGACACCTACCCCGCCCTCATTCTCGCCGACGCCACCTTCGCGCTGCCCTTCGCGGTTTGGCTGCTCACCGGCTACATGGAGACGATTCCGCGCGATCTCGACGAGGCGGCGATGATCGACGGCGCGACGCGGCTGCAGACGATGCGGCTTGTCATCCTGCCGCTCGCTTTGCCGGGCATCGTGGCGGTCGGCATCTATCTCTTCATCGCCTCCTGGAACGAGTACCTGTTCGCACTGATGCTGAGCGGGGAGCGCGTGCGCACCGTTACCGTCGCGCTGCAGATGTTCATCGGCGAGAACCAGGTGCATTGGGGCCTGCTGACGGCGGGCGGGGCGCTGGTGGCGCTGCCGGTGGTGGTTCTGTTCCTGGCCGTGCAGCGACACCTGGTGGGTGGGCTGACGGGCGGAGCGGTGAAGGGATGAGGATGAAGCGAAACCCGATCGGCGTGATTTCGATGAGCTACGCGCGGCCTTTCGGCCCGGAGCATTTCTTCCTTTTTCCGCGCATGCGCGCTTCGGGCATGGATTTCTGCGAGCTTCTGGTGCCCGAGCCGGACGAGTTCGATCCCGAAGCGGCACGCACGGTTGCGAACGCGGCCGGGCTCTTCCTTTTGTTCGCCGTGCGCGTCAATGCTTCGCGCGATCTTTCCTCCCCCGATCCTGCGGTGCATGCGGCGGCGATCGCCTACCTGTGCGCAGCGGTCGATGTTGCCTCTGCGGCCGGGGCGCGGATCGTGGGTGGGCCGCTTTACGGCAGCCCGCTCGTCTTCGCCGGGCGGGCGCCGATGCCGATCGGCGAGCCCGAGCGAGCGGCCAGGATTGCGCGCGTGACCGAGGGGCTGCGCGTTGCCGGTGCCTATGCCGCCGAGCGTGGGGTCACGCTTGCGATCGAACCGCTCAACCGTTTCGAAACCGATTTCTGCAATCTTGCGGCGCAAGCCGCGGAGCTTGCCCGAGCGGTCGCGAGCGCAGCGGTCGGCGTGATGCTCGATACGTTCCATATGAACATGGAGGAGGATGATCTGCCGGCGGCGATCCGCGCCGTGGGGTCGGCGCTCGTGCATTTCCAGGCGAACGAGAACCATCGAGGATTTCTCGGCACCGGCCATATCGACTGGGCGGCGATCGCGCGTGCGCTCGCGGCGATCGGCTATGCCGGGCCGATCACGCTCGAGCCGTTCCGCCGACGTGATCGCCGGCTTTCGGCGCCCTTGGCGCAGTGGCGCCCACCGGAAGTGGATGAGGACGCCGATCTTGCGGCGAGTGCCGCCTTTCTGCGCGGCGTATTGCATGCCGCGGCGGTGGCGTGATGCGGATCGGATGGATCGGTTGCGGTACGCATGCGGCGGAGATGCTGCTGCCGGCGCTCACCCGCCTGCCGGTCACGCTTGCCGCGGTCTGCGATACGGATGCGTCGCGGCTGGCGGAGGCGGCGCGGCGCTTCGGGGCTGCGGCCTCGTTTGCCGACGCCGAGGCGATGTTCGAGGCGGCGCGGCTCGACGCAGTGGGCATGGCGGTCGGCCCTGCGGCGCACGAGGCGCTCGCCCGCCGAGCGCTTGCGCGCGGGCTCGCGGTGTTCGTCGAGAAGCCGCCGGCGGCCACGGCTCGGGGAGCAGAGCGGATTGCCGAGGCGGCGGCACGCGGTGGGCGGCCCTGCATCATCGGCTTCATGAAACGCTATTCGACCGCCAATCGCATCGCGGCCAACATCCTTCGCGATCCCGGGTTCGGTCCGGCCGTGAGCCTGATCGGCGAATACATGACCGCGCCGACCTATTTCGAGCGCGATCCGGATTATGACGGGTTCTTCCTCCATCATTGCGTGCACGCGATGGACCTCGTTCCGTGGCTGATGGGAGAGCGGGTGGCTTCGGTCGCGGCGCGCGGGTTCACGATCGCTCCCGGCAAGCTCGCGCTGCATGCGGGTTTCGGCTTTGCCTCCGGCGCGCTTGCCACGGTGGTGATGGGCACGCACCAGTCACGCGGCACGCCGATGGAGTTCTGGCAGGTGATGGGCGATCATCGCCGGGTCGAGGTGCGGAACGTGCTAAGCGTGCGCTATTATCGCGCGCCCGCCTTCAAGGTGGACGACCCGGCGGCGACGCTCGATCCGGTCTCGGATACGCTCCTTTGGGAGCCCAATCTCACCGTTGCCGCGAACGAGGACCACAAGGGCTATCACGCACTGCTCGCTGCGTTCCTCGCTGCCGCGCGCGGCGAGGCGAGCGACGCGCCCACGATCGATGAGGGCGTGGCGGCGTTGCGCGTGCTGGAGGCGATGCGGCGTTCGCTTGCGTCGGGCCGCACGGAAACGGTGCAGGCGTGAGGCGGAGGAGGTGCTTCGCTTGGGCCGCCCCCTTGCGCCCCATCGCCGGCATGGCATGGTCAGGGACGTTGTTTGAGCCTGCGATGCGCGCCCTCGGAGGATTCCGCCTCGGGCGATTGCGGGCTGGAGGAACCGAACGATGCCCGAAGGCCGTCTTCTGGTCGGCAGCCGACGCCATTCCTCCTGGAGCCTGCGCGGCTGGCTCGCCGTGCGTCTTGCCGGGCTCGATGTCAGCGAGGAGGTGATCCGGCTGAGCGGGGGCGCGACGCCGGAGGTGAAGGCACGCACGCCTGCGGGGCTTGTTCCCTTTCTCGAGCATCGCGGGATCGCGGTCTGGGAGAGCCTCGCCATTTGCGAGTACTGCGCGGAGCTTTTTCCCGCCCTCTGGCCGGCGGACCACGCGGCACGCGCGCACGCCAGATCGATCGCGGCCGAGATGCACGCGGGCTTTGCCGCACTGCGCCAGTCGATGCCGATGCATCTCGACCGGCACCATCCCGGCCGTGGCCGCACACCCGGCGCGCTGGCCGATATCGCGCGGATCGAGACGCTCTGGCAGGAGACGCAGCGGCGCTTCGGCGGCGCCGGCCCCTATCTCTTCGGCGCTCTCTTCACCGCGGCGGATGCGATGTATGCGCCGGTCGCCACGCGCTTCCTCACCTACGAGCCCGAGATTTCGCCGGCCTCGCGCGCCTATTGCGAGGCGGTGCGTGCGCATCCGCTCGTTGCACGTTGGTACGAAGAGGCGGCGCGCGAGCCGGAGGAATGGCGGATCGCCAAGCACGAGGCGGACCTCGCGTGAACACGGCCCAGGCGCTCGATCATGTCGGCATTGCTGGGGCGGATCTCGGGCGGCTCTCGGCCGCCTACGAGCGGCTCGGCTTCGCGCTGACGCCGATCGCGCGCCATTCCGGGCGGCGCACGCTGGAGGGGCCGACCGTTCCTTTCGGTACCGGCAATCGCTGCGCGATGCTGCGGCAGGGTTATCTCGAGCTGATCGCGATCGTCGATCCCGATACCTTCACCAATTCGCTGGAATTCTCGCTGGCGCGCTATGCGGGGCTGCACATCCTGGCGCTTGGCATCGACGACGAGGCCTCCAACCTTGCGCGCATGCGTGCGGCGGGGGTGGCGATTCCCGGGATCGCCTATCTCGAACGGCCGGTGGACGATGCCGATCCGAAAGGACCGAAGGCCCGCTTTGCTCGTCTTCTGCTTCCCGATGCGCCCGAGGGGCGCATCTTCCTGATCCGCCATTTGACGCCCGAAGCGATCTGGCAGGAGCGGTTTCTCTCGCATCCGAACCACGCGTTGGGACTGGCCGAGGTTTTTCTTGCTTCGGCGGCGCCGGCGGAGACCGCGGCGCGCTTTTCCGTTCTTTCCGGGCTTGCGGTAACGCATGATCCTGCAAGCGGCTTTGTGCTTGCGCTGCCGCGCGGGTACGTGCGGATCCTTTCGCCCGAGGCGCTGCCGGCGGCCCTGCCGGGCGTTCAGATTCCGGCGCTGCCCTTCATCGCAGGCATCACGATCACGACCGACGACGGCAATGCGGCGATCCGTGCTCTGCTCGCCGAGCGGGCGGTCGCGCATCGGACGGTTTTGGGCGGCATTCTCGTCGATGCCGGCGCCGCCGGAGGTGCTGCGCTCCTGTTCCGTCCGGCCTGAGCGGCCAACCGCCCGGCGGGACCGGTTGACACGCCGGCGGCGACGGGCGGGAACGGCGGATGTCCTTGACCGGGTTCTTGCCTGGGCTCGCGGCGTTCGCGCAGGTGCTGCTGATCGATCTCGTGCTCGCGGGCGACAATGCGGTGGTGGTCGGGCTTGCCGTCGCGGGGCTCGAGGAAGGGCGGAAGCGGCGGGCGATTGCGCTCGGCGTTGCGGTGGCGGCGCTGCTCCGGATCGGGTTCGCGGTGGTAGCGCTCGGGCTCCTTGAGATCATCGGGTTGCAGCTTGCCGGCGGGCTTTTGCTGCTTTGGGTTTGTTGGAAGAGCTGGCGTGAGTTTTCGCCGCGCCGCGGACGTCCGGGCGCGGCGGGGAGACGCAAGCCGCGGAGTATGCCAGGCGCAATCTGGCGCATCATTCTCGCCGATCTCTCGATGAGCCTCGACAATGTGCTGGCGGTGGCGGGAGCCGCGCGCGAGCATCCGTGGGTGATGGCGTTCGGGCTCTCGCTCTCGGTGCTGCTGATGGGTGTAGCGGCGGATTTCGTCTCGAGGCTCTTGGAGCGGAGGCGGTGGGTGGCGTGGATCGGGCTCCTGATCGTGCTTTCGGTGGCGCTCCGCATGATCTGGGACGGGTCCTTCCAGGTTGCCGGGCATCTCGGTTAGAGCGTTTTCAGCCTGACTGAAAACGCTCTCCTTCGTTTTCCTGAGTGGATTCACGCGCACCTCGATCGCTTCGCGATTCCAGTCAAGCGCGATCCGCCCTAGCGGACAGATGAGCCGGCCATCGGTACGAGGTTGGAAAGGAAGAGGTCGGAGGCGCGGCGCCAGGTGAACCCTTCGGCATAGGCGCGGCAGGTGGTGCGGTTCAACGCCAGGGCGGCCCGCGCGGCGCGGGCGAGATCGGCGTCGAGCACGCCGGCGCGGCCGGCGGTCTCGCCCCGGAGGAGCCGGGCTTCAGCGTGGCGCTCTTCCGCGGCCCCGGCCGGCTTTGCGCCTTGCTCGGAGGCGCGCTGCTGCCGCTCGATTTCCTGCCGCGCGCACCGGGCTTTTCGTTCGTTCGCGCCGGCGCCGATTGCGATCGTGGGCGGCTGAGGCTCTCGCCCGGCGGTTCGCGGGCGGGCTATCCTTGTGCGCGCGCCGTAAGGAGCGAGAAGCCTATACGCCTGATCGACATTTCCTCGCCGCTCAAGGCCGGCATCGCGAGCGATCCGCCGGACATGCTGCCCGAGATCCAGTATCTCGATCACCGCATGACGGCGCCGCGGATGGCCAATTACATTGGGCGTCGGCATCGATGCGTTCCCGGACGGCAATTATGCCGGGGTCGAGCGCTGCACGATCAGCACCCACAACGGCACGCACGTGGATGCGCTGTGGCATTATTTTCCGACCTCCAATCATGCCCTCAAGCCCGGCGGGGAGCCCGCGCCGCGCATCGACGAGCTGTCGCTCGAATGGTTCTTCCAGCCGGCGGTGAAGCTCGATTTCCGCCATTTCGAGGATGGCTATGTGGCGACGCCGGGCGATCTCGAGGCGGAACTCGGGCGGATCGGGCATCGGCTTCAGCCGCTCGAGATCGTCGTCGTCAACACCGCGGCGGGCGCCCGCTACGGCGAGGAGGACTACATCCATCGCGGCTCCGGTGTCGGGCGCGCGGGTACGCTCTGGCTGCTCGAGCAGGGCGTGCGCGTGGTGGGTACGGACGGGTGGAGCTGGGACGCCCCATTCTCGCACACGCGCCGCAAGGTTGCGGCCACCGGCGATTACGGCCTGATCTGGGAGGAGCATCGCGCCGGGCGCGAGATCGGCTATTCGCAGATCGAGAAGCTGTACAACCTCGAGGCGCTGCCGTCGGAAGGCTTTCGCATTGCATGCTTCCCGGTCAAGGAGCATCGCGGATCGGCGGGCAGGACGAGGGCGGTCGCCATCCTACCCGACTGAGGGCGTTTCTCGGACGTTCGCCGGCGTGTTCGCTGCCGCCGCGGCGACGAAGGCCATGATCAGCGGGTGCGGCCGGCCCGAGCTGGCCGAGCGTTCCGGCTGGAAGAGCGTTCCGACATGGAAGGGATGCGAGGAGAGCTCGAAGCCGCGCGGCTCGCCTTCGGGGTCGAAGGCCGTGAAGCGGAGATCGGAGCCGGCGAGCAGCGCTTCGGAGGCGGAATTGAAGGCGTAGCTGCAATTGTATTCTTCGCCGGCACGCAAGGAGCCGTACGCGCGCGCCAGCAGAGAGTCCGGGAGGAAGGTGATTTCGCCCTTGGCGCCGGTCAATGCGCAGGCGAGCGGCACGATCACCCCCAATTCCGCCTCGGGGCTCGATTCGGCGTGATCGGCAGCGGCCCAGCCCTGCACGTTGCGCAGGTATTCGATCAGGGCGTGCTGGAAGCCGCTGCAGGTGCCGAGAAAGGGCTTTCGCTCCTCGCACGCAAGGCGGATCGCGGCGAGTGCGCCCTCCATGCTCTCGTAAGGGCTCGCCGGCACGCACCAGACCCCATGCGTGCCCGCGAGCGCGGCCGCCCGGATCTTCTCCGCGCCGAGACGCGCGGTCGGCACCCAGTCCCACGCCAGCGCCACGCCAAGCGCCGTGCGCGCCGGGGCGAGCGTCTCGGGGATCGCCCGGTGCGCGACGACCGCCTCGTTCCGATCCCCGACAAGCGCAATCCGGACCGTCATCGGCTGCCTCCCGCGGCAGCATCGGCGTTCCGGCGTCGCGGATCAACATCGCCCCGCGCTTGCTGTGGCTAGCTAGTGGTTTGTCCGGTGTTTGTAGCTCGTGAAGTGTCCGGTTCAGTGGGCCTCCAAGCAGGGAGGGACAGATGGACCGGGCACGCATTCACGAGGGGAT
>JAKAWQ010000130.1 GCA_021816925.1 Pseudomonadota bacterium | reverse complement strand
TCCACCGACTCCTTGGAATCGGTCGCACCGCGCCGTGTCAATCAAAATCTGGGACGAGGCTGCCGAAGACCAACAAATCCGCGCCGAGCTTCCCACAGGCCCCCCACCGGAGACCTGGGCAGTTACCGGGCGGGTGGAGCGGGGCGATTTTTCGGCCGCGGCAGCGGGCGGGCTCGCGGCCGGAACCCAAGCCATGCTCGAAAAGGGAGGAACACCGCGGTTGGCACGGGCGCTGGCGGTGGCGGCGGCGCGGGAGCTCGAGGAGGAGACCGGGCTTTCGCTCGGCCGGCCGCCGGAGCTCGGCGGTTTTTTCTACCTTTGCCGCGCGATCACGCCGCCCAGCCTGCCGATTCGCTTCCATGCGCGGTTCCTGGTGATGGGCGAGGAGGGGGCGGAGGGCACGCTCGGCGGGTCGGGGGAACTGGAGGGGCTTCGCTTCCATGCGCTCGGGGAGGCGGCACTCGGCGCGCTGCCGTGGATCACCGCGCAGGTGGTGGCTGAACTCAAGGCGTGGCTCCGGCTGCCGGGTCCGGTGCGGGCGGGCGGGCGGCCGACGGCGGTCTATCGGGACCGGGTGCGTCGGGAGGAGTAGCGGGGAGGCGAGGAGCGGCAGGGGCGAGGCTTCAGGCGGCGCCGGGGCTGCGCGCGGTCGCTTCGCTCAGCGGCAATCTGCGGTAGATGGTGCGACGCCTGATGCCGAGCCGACGGGCGGCGGCAGCGACGTTTCCCTGGTTGCGGCGAGGGCGGCGCGAATGCGCTCATTGCCGGCGCGCGCCGTGCCGGGCCCGGCCGGGCCGGGCTCGAGAATTTCTCGGGCAGGTGCTCGGGTCCGATCCAGGGCTCCCTCCCAGCGAACGCCACCGCGGTGCGGAGGACGTTGGCGAGCTCGCGGATGTTGTGCCCGGCCAGGAATGGCGGCAAAGCAGCGCCAGCGCCTCGGGGATGAGCCGGATGCGCTCGCCGGCGCAGAGGGCTCAGCTCGGCCATCGGCGTGCTCCTGTCTCGAAGATTGGGCTTCGCAACCGCAATCCTCGCAGACAGGGGCGCTTCCCCCTACCCGCTCACCCACCTCCCGCGTCAGCGGGTTCGTTCAATCACGCTTTGGGCAAGAAAGTTGCAGAGTTTTGGTGCGTCCTTTTGACGCAGGCGCGTTCTGGTCCCGCACGCCGGGCCGCCCCTTCCGGCAGCGTCTTGGCCAAGGGCGGCTGCCGAAAGCGGATCCCGCGCGATGCCGGGCCAGCGGGGCGGCCACGTTCGGCGGTGGGGTCATGCTGATGCCGTCGTGCCATCAGGAGCGGGCGGGTGCCGCCGGGAAGGATGAATCGCTGCGCCGGCGCTCAGGGTTGCCCGCTCGCGCCGTTCGTGGGCAGCGGGAGGCCGCGCGGCGGCACCGGCGTGCTCTGCACGATGCTGGTCGTCGCCTGCCCGTAGGAGAGGAACCGGTCGAGCACCCTGTCGAGCTGATCGAGCGCCGGCAGATGCACCTTCAGCACGAAGCAGTCCTCGCCCGTGACACGATGGCACTCGACGACCTCGGGGATCTGACGCGCGAGATCGGCCACCTTCGGAAGCCGCCCCGGCGCCGGGCGCACCCGGACGAAGGCGCACACCGGATAGCCTAATGCGGCAGGATCGAGTGCCAGCCGGTAGCCCGCGATCACGCCCGCTTCCTCGAGACGCAGCACGCGCTCGCGCGCCGCCGGTGCCGAAAGGCCGACGCGGCGGGCGAGCTCGGAGGTCGCCATGCGCGGATCGTCCTGCAACAAACGCAGCAGCGCCAGGTTGCGGGCATCGCGCAGCATCTCTCTGGTTTGCATGCGCATTTCGTTTATTCCTTCAATTCGAAGGCCAATTCATCTTGACGCCTGCAACATTGCATTCAAGCCCGGAATTGGGGATGCGATCCTGGACACATGCCCGAGACCATCGCACCCAACCCGCCGCTCACCGACCGCCTGCCCCCGCACGTATGGTTCCCGGTGAGCGCGGTATTCCATTATCTCGGCCCGAGCTTCGCCGTGCTGCTGTTCGCTCGGCTGGCGCCGGCCGGGATCGCGTGGCTGCGCATCGCCAGCGCCGGCCTTGTCTTCGCGCTCTGGCGGCGGCCGTGGCGGTTCCTCGCAGCACTCCCTCGGCGGGAGCAGAGGACCCTCCCTCGCACTCGGGGCTGTCCTCGCGCTGATGAATACGGTGTTCTACGAGGCGATCGCCCGCCTGCCGCTCGCGACCGGGGGCGCGATCGAGTTCCTCGGTCCGATTGCGGTTGCAGCGTGGGGCGTGCAGACGTGGCGCAACTTCGGAGCTCTGCTGCTTGCGATCGCCGGCGTTTCCGTCCTGACCGATGTGCGGCTCGCGGGCGAGATCCTTGGCTATGCGTTTGCATTCGCCAACTGTGTGCTCTTCGTTGGCTACATCGTGCTCGGCCATCGGATTTCCGCCGGCGGACCGGGGGTCAGCGGCGTGGACGGGCTCGCCGCCGCGGCCGGTGTCGGCGTTTCTTCGTCGGTGATCCCCTACGTTTGCGACCAGCTCGCCATGCGCTGCCTGCCGCGCGCGAGCTTCGCGCTGCTGCTCTCGCTGTTACCGGTGAGTGCGGCCGGGGTCGGCATCCTGGTGCTGCGCCTGGTGCCGGGTCCGGCGGAGACGATCGACATTCTGCTCGCGATCGGCGGCATTGCGCTGCATCAGGCGAAGCAGTGACGCCAGCGGTGCTGGGCCGGTGTGCGGGAGTATCATCGGGATAGGCTCCGAACGTTAGGTGTGGCGCGTAGCCGGCGGGTTGGGATCAGCGTCGAGACCCCTGGTGGCCAGCGTCAGCCGGACGTCCTCACGCCGGGCCGCACAGGCGGCATCGCGAAGCCGAGAGTGACGGCAAGGGCGTGGATCCTATGCCGGCGCCGCCGGCGCGCCCGTTCCCGAGTGATCGGCAGTCGGGCGATGCGCCCCGGCGGTCGCGCATACCCGCGTCGTCCTGTCGCTCCGTGCGCCCCGACTCCGGCCGGCCCCAGGGCCGGGCGACGCGCGGACGCTTCACGGCGCGAGCGGCGGCGGCGTGCCTTCGGGGAGCGGTGCCTCGAAGGCATTCAGCGTCATTGCGACCATCGTGTAGTAGCCGACCAGCACGACAAGCTCGACCAAGCCGCGCTCGCCGAAGCGCGCGAGGCCGCGGGCGTAGAGCGCATCCTCGATATGGCCGGTACCGGTGAGTGTCGAGGCGAGATCGTAGGTGAGCGACTCGTCGGGATCGGCGAAGCGGGGCGGCGCACGCTCGGCGATCGCCCGGATGATCGCGGGCGAAAGCCCGGCCTTTTCAGCGGGTGGGCGATGCATCAACCACTCGTACTGGACGGTTGCGGCGCGAGCCGTGACGAGGATGGCGAGCTCCCGGAGCTTTGCCGGAAGCTCGGACTCGAAGCGAAGGAACGCGCCGAGCCGCTGCGCCGGGTCAGCAAGGCCGGGGCTGCGCAGCCAGAACGGCACGGGACCGCGCACGCCGCCGCGTGGGCCGGCCGAGACCGCGTCATAGACGCGCCGCTGTGCGGCATCGAGCTTCTCCGGGGCAATCGGCGGCATGCGGCTCATGGCTGTTCCTTCTCCCGCTCCCTACACACTGGTCGGGCAGGGCGTTATCATGACCTACTCTACGAGCGATGTCGGGAGGGGGTTGCCATGATGGAGCGCATACTCGCCGGCTTCATTCGCGAAGGGCGCCTCACGGTTCATACGGCCGGCGGACGGAAACTCCTGTTCGGCACGCCGCATCCGGGCGTGCCCGAGATCGTCCTCCGGTTCAGGAGCCGGGCGAGCCTTCTCAAGGTGATGCTGCATCCTGGGCTTTATTTCGGCGAAGCCTACATGGACGGCACGCTGGTGCTCGAACGGGGCACGCTCGCGGAGCTGTTCGCACTCTGCGGGCACAATCTCGCCAACCGCCGTGCACTCGGCCGCAGCGGGCTCGGCCGTGCTTGGCGAGCGATCGCGCGACAGGTGCAGCAACACAATCCGCTCGCGCGTGCGCGCTGCAACGTGGCACACCATTACGATCTTTCCGGGACGCTGTTCCGTCTCTTCCTCGACTCTGACCTGAATTATTCCTGCGCCTATTTCGCCCGGAAGGACATGTCGCTCGAGGCCGCGCAGCAGGCCAAGCAACGGCACATCGCGGCGAAGCTCCTGCTCGGACCCGGCCAGAATGTTCTCGACATCGGCTGCGGCTGGGGCGGGCTCGCGCTCATGCTGGCTCGCCTCGAGGACGTTACCGTGCACGGCATCACGCTTTCGACCGAGCAACACACGCGCGCCACGGTGTGCGCCGCCGCGGCCGGGCTCGCCTCGCGGGTGCGCTTCTCGCTCACCGATTATCGCGAGCTCTCGGGCCGCTACGACCGCATCGTCTCGGTCGGCATGTTCGAGCATGTCGGCTCGCCCTACTACCGGACCTTCTTCGAGGTCGTGGCGCGGTTGCTGGCGCCGAATGGCGTTGCCCTGATCCATTCCATCGGCCGCATGGACGGGCCCGGGCTTACCAATTCCTGGACCCGCAAATACATCTTTCCGGGTGGGTATATTCCGGCGCTGTCGGAAGTGCTGCCGGCGGTGGAACGGGCGGGACTCTGGGTGACGGATATCGAGATTCTGCGCCTGCACTATGCGGAGACGCTGCGGCATTGGCGTGAACGGTTCCTGGCGCAGAAAGCACTGCTCCGCGACATCTACGACGAGCGCTTCTGCCGGATGTGGGAGTTCTATCTCGCCGGCAGCGAGATGAGTTTCCGGCATGACGGGCTGATGGTGTTCCAACTGCAGCTCTCACGGCGGGTGGAAACGGTGCCGCTGACCAGGGATTACATGCAGGAGGCGGAGGCTGGCTTCGGGTCGGTTACGCCGCCGGGAGGCGTGGCCAGCGGGACGAAGTGATCACCGAGGCGCGCTCGCGCGGCGTGCCGACGGGTGCTTGAGCGCAGCGAAGACTGACTTGCGGAGCGGGCGCCCACCGTTGGAGCGAAATAGGCGCTACGCCTTCGTCGTGGCGACGCGGTGGGCGCCGGGGCCGCCGAAGACGAGTTCGTCGAGATCCGTCATCGGCGGGCGGCCTTTGGCGAGGCCGCGGTAATGTTCGCCCTTCGAGGCCGCGCCAGTTTCAAAGATGATCTCCCAGCTTTCGCCGCCGTCGCGGGTTTCGAAGATCTGACCGTTGGTATCTGGAGTAAACACCCGGCGAACCAGAGAAGGGGATGGTTTCGCCCCCACGCCGATCGGCCGAGGGGTGACCTGCCGCCCGTGCACTGCCAAGCTCCTTTTGAGCGCGCACCTTGCGCCAGCGGCGGATATGGTCAGCGATGCAGCGCGAGGCCCTTCAAGACCTTGTCCACCAACCGCCGCTCGGCGGCGAGGGCCGGCCCGACCAGATCGAGCACGTCACCCCGGACCACCGCCACGGCGGCGCGGTTGTCGGCATCGTTGAAGGTGCCAAACCCGAGTTTGCGGTCATGGGGCACGTGCGGGATGGGCGAACCTGCGTAGAGCTTTGGAGTGGTTTGGTTTCGAGCCTGCGGGAGGGTGGCGGTCGGTCGAATATGTAGGCACACGACTTGGTTAGTTTTCTATTGTTTTGTAGGCATACGTGCAGTATTGATGCGGC
>JAKAWQ010000129.1 GCA_021816925.1 Pseudomonadota bacterium | reverse complement strand
GCTTCATCGACAAGATGCCGAACAACTTCCGGCACCTCGGCCTCATTCATCTGATGCTGCCGAATGCGAAAATCATCGACGTGCGCCGCGAGCCGATGGCCTGCTGCTTCAGCAACTTCAAGCAGCTGTTCGCTCAGGGGCAGGAGTTCACCTACAGCCTCGAGGACCTCGCCCGCTACTACCGCACGTATCTGGAACTCATGCGCCACTGGGATGCGGTCCTGCCGGCGCGGGTGCTGCGCGTGCAGTACGAGGATGTGGTGGCGGACCTGGAGGGAAGCGTGCGCCGGCTGCTCGAGTTCTGCGGGCTTGCCTTCGAGCCCGCGTGCCTCACGTTCCACCGGACCGAGCGAAGCGTACGCACGGCAAGCTCCGAGCAGGTCCGCCAGCCGATCTACCGCGAGGGTCTTTCTCAGTGGCGTCATTACGAGCCTTGGCTCGCCCCGCTGCGCGAGGCGCTCGGGGACGCGCTGATGCGCTACCGGGACTGATGCCGAGGGAGCGTGCCGACGGGCCTCATTGGGGGAGCGGTGGCGTCGGCTGCGGCTTTGAGTGCTGCGCGTGACGCTCGTGCGGGTCCGCGCCTTGGGTTGCCAGCTTCATACCTTAAAAAAGGAGATCATCATGGGAGCGCAAGACACCGCCCAGCTGAATGCCCGGCGCTCGGCAGCCGTGCCGCGCGGCATAACGAGCGCCACGGCGGCATTCGCCGAACGCGCCGAGAATGCCGAGATCTGGGATTGCCACGGCCGCCGCTACGTGGACTTCGCCGGCGGCATCGGGGTGCTGGCCACCGGACATCGGCATCCGAAGGTGATGGCCGCGGTCGGCGCGCAGCTGGCGCGCTTCACGCACACTTCCTTCCAGGTGATGGCGTACGAGTCCTACATCAGCCTGGCCGAGCGGCTGAACGCCATGGCTCCCTTCAAGGGGCCGGCCAAGACCCTGCTGCTCACCACCGGCGTCGAGGCGGTCGAGGCGGCGATCAAGATCGCGCGCATCGCCACCGGGCGCATGGGCGTCATCGCCTTCAGCGGCGCCTTCCACGGTCGCACCAGCCTCGGCCTGGCGTTGACGGGTAAAACGCTGCCTTACAAGCACGGGGTCGATGGCTGGCTGCCGGGCATATTCCATGTGCCGTTCCCGGCGGCCCACCGGGGCATCAGTGTGGAGGAGAGCCTGCGCGCCCTCGAGCTGGTGCTCGGCGCGGACGCGGAGCCGAGCCGCGTTGCCGCCATTCTCATCGAGCCGGTGCAGGGTGAGGGCGGATTCAACGTTGCGCCGCCGAAGCTGCTCCTCGAGTTGCGGCGCATCTGTGATGCACACGGCATCCTGCTGATCGCGGACGAGATCCAGTCGGGATACGGGCGAACGGGCCGGATGTTCGCCATCGAGCACGCGGGCGTCGAGCCGGACCTGGTGACGCTCGCGAAGTCGCTGGCCGGCGGCTTTCCGCTCTCCGCGGTGATGGGTCGGGCCGCCGTCATGGACGCGGTCGAGCCCGGCGGACTCGGCGGCACCTACGGCGGCTCACCGATCGGCTGCGCGGCCGCGCTCGCGGTGTTGGATGTGATCAAGGAGGAGCAGCTGCTGGCGCGGGCCGAGGCGATCGGCGCCCGGCTGCGCGCGCGGCTCGGCGCGCTCGCCGAGAGCAACGCCTGTGTCCCGATCGGCAATGTCCGCGGCCTGGGCGCCATGATCGGATTCGACGTGCTCAAAAGCCGCGGCGGCGAGCCCTCCGGGCCGCTCGCCAAGGGAGCGACCGAGCGCGCCCTCGAGGCGGGGTTGATCCTGCTCTCCTGCGGCCTGCAGGGCGAGACCATTCGCATTTTGGTGCCGCTCACCATTGCCGATGCCACCTTGGAGGAAGGGCTCGAGAAGCTCGGGCAGGCGTTGTGCCCGTGAGGCGTCCCGACACCGTCCTCATGCGCGCGCGCGTGCCGATCGGCGGCCGGCGGGTCGATGTCCATCGCGAGGCGCACGCCGGGATTGCCGGCTCCGCCGCGACAGAGCGGCCGGACAGGGTGGCGCAGGGGGGCGTTGCCCGCGCACGCCGGCCCGGCAAGGCGGCCGCAGCGGTATGACCGGCCTGGGCGGGCACGGCCGCCAGGGAGCGCTGCGTTGCGGCGCACCGCTCCCGAGGGTCGCGAGGGCACGGCATCGGCCGGGTTTGCGGCCGGTCGCAGCCGGGAGGTCGCTTGCATAGCGCGCAAGGGGAGCGGGCGGCAGGGAGGGCTACCGAGGGCAAGCCCGCGGACCTGCATCGAGCGATCAGCTGGACGGGCGCATTCTGGGTGGCGAGCGGCGTCCCGCCCGCCGTGCTGTTCACCATCGGCGGGATTGCCGCCACCGTGGGCAAGCTCTCCTGGCTCGTATGGATGCTCTCGATCGGCTTGGGGTTCGTGCAGTCGATGACCTATGCGGAAATCGCCGGCCTGTTCCCGCACAAGTCCGGCGGCACCTCCGTCTATGGGGCGATCGCCTGGGTTCCCTACAGCAAGCTGGTGGCGCCGCTGTCGGTCTGGTGCAACTGGCTCGCCTGGTCACCCGTGCTCGCGATCGGATCGGGCCTCGCTGCCGGGTACATTCTCCACGGACTGTTCCCGGCGGACTCGGCGATCAGGACCTGGCATTGGACGCTGCTGCATCTCCCGGGCGAGCGGCGGGGCCTCAGCCTGCGGATCAACTCCACCTTCGTCCTCGGAGCCTTGATTCTGCTCACCGTCAAGACGATCCAGGACGGGGGCATCCTGCGCTCGGCGAGAACCACGAAGATCGTGGCGATCGCGGTGCTCATCCCGCTGTTGCTCGTCGGCGTGATTCCCATTCTCACCGGCGACATGGTGAGGACGCACCTGTTCCCGCTCGTGCCCATGGCGCACGACGCCGCCGGCCAGGTGGTGAACGGCTCCTGGAACCGGGCCGGCTGGACGGTCATGGCGGGCGGCATGTTTCTCGCCGCCTGGTCGACCTACTCCTTCGAGACCGCGGTGTGCTACACCGCCGAATTCACCAATCCGAAGACCGACACCTTCAAGGCGATTTTCTACTCCGGCCTGCTGTGCGTGCTGTTCTTCACCGTGGTGCCGTTCGCCTTCCAGGGCTTTCTCGGCCTCGGCACGCTGGTGAGGCCCGCCGTCCTCGACGCGCACGGCGCCGTGGTGCGACCTGCCGTCTACTCCGGCATGCTTGCCCCGGGGATCTACAGCGGCACGGGCGTCGCCAAGGTGATGGTACGCATGGTCCACGGGGGCGCGCTGTTCGGGCCGGTGCTGGAGGTCATGCTCACCTTGGCGGTGGTCCTGGGGATCATGACGTCCATGGCGGGCTCCTCGCGCACGCTCTACCAGGCCTCAAAAGACGGTTGGCTGCCGAAATACCTCTCGAAGGTGAACCGGCACGGGGCGCCGACCAACGCCATGATGACGGACTTCGTGTTCAACATGTTCCTGCTGCTCATGTCGAACTACATGTTCGTGCTCGGAGCATCGAACGTCGGCTACCTGATCTTCAACTTCCTCAACCTCAACGCCGGCTGGCTGCATCGGCTCGACCGGCCGAAGCAGGCGCGCCCCTGGCGCGCGCCCACGTGGCTGATTGGCGCGGGCGCGGTTCTCTCCTTCGTCAATCTCATCTTCATGGGCATGGGGGCGGATGTGTACGGACGCGGCACGCTGCAGACCGGGCTCCTGTTCGCGGCGCTGATCGTGCCGGTATTCCTGTACCGTCATTATGTGCACGACAAGGGCGCATTCCCTGCCGTCGCGGCGGCCGATCTGGAGTTCAGCTGCGGCGAGAGGACCGTGAAGCGGGCGGGAATCTGGCCGTATGCGACGCTCCTTGCCGCGGCTGTGGTCCTCTACGTGAGCCATCGGCTCGCGGTGTATTGAAAGCGGGTCTTCGCTTAATCGTGTGGGTGCATTTTGCTCATTTTTTGCTCAAATCGGAGGCGGCATGCAGGTCAAGATCTGCAACCGCAAGTATTCCTCATCACGTAATCCGTAGGCATGGCGCGGTATGACGCGAATCCTGTTGTTCAATCCTTCGACGAACCCAAGGGCGACCTTGTTCTCCGGCTTGCCGTAGGCAGCTATCCCATCCCAATGACGCTCAATCATATCGGCAAAGTTCTCATAGGGCGTCAGCCGTTGCCACTTCAGGCTGGCGCGCCAGTTGTTGAAGAACTTGCGCGCCCAGGCCTCGCTGCTGTAGTTCCAAAGCTGCCCAAAGCTCTCCTTGAGCAGGTAGGCCGTGCTGAGTCGCTTGTTCGCGGCCGGGAGCTTCTTGAGCGCACGGTTGCCATCGAGTGTCAGGTTCTCACGGCGAGACAGCAGTGTGTATTTCCGTCCCTTGATGTAGCTGCGATTCCGGCCGACCAGCCGCCGATACTCGCTTTTGCGGATCTCATCGAGCGCCTCGCCCAAGTGGCGCATGATGTGGAATTTGTCGAACAGGACGGCCGATTGTGGGGCATTGCGGGCAGTGGAATTGCGGAACCCCTTCCACATGTCCGTGACGGCGAGCCGCACGCGCTTGACGCCCGAGCGGCTAATGGCGGCGTATCGGCGCCGCTGGAGCGTCGAGCGCATGTATCTGGCGGTGCAGGAAGTCCTCGAGCTCGAGCTCAAGCACCTGTACACCTGCTCCCCCGCTGCCGTCGGCCAGCAGGCCTATGCCACAGCCATTCTGTACAACACCTTGCGGACCTCCCAGGCGCGGATCGCCGCCACTGCCGGGATCGCCCCAGAGATCTTGTCGGTCGAAAGACTCTTCCCCACCTTGATCGACCATTACATCCAGGCGACCAGCTTCGCCTTCGGCTCCGAGTTCGAGCGGGAGCGGGTGCACGCCGCGCATCCCCGCATCACTCGCCCGGAGGCACTGCTCGATCCGCCGTGGCTGCGAGTTCGAATCCGAGATCATCTGCTGGAGAAGCGCAAGGAGGAGTGCAAGAAACGGCGCTTCTGTGTAGGCCGGGCTCGCGCGACATCATACAACTTGATACCCGGCGCCAAGAAATTGCGCCAAGATCAACTTAGCGGCAATGGCCTTGAGGTGGATGGATGCCATCGGTCGCGGCGCGAACTGCGGCCGCAGACAGCTGACTGTGTCCGTCAGGTGCGGGATATTCGGTCCAGTCGTGTCGCGAAGGTGGTGAAAGAGGACGAGCCCGGGGAAAGACCCGACACATCCGAAGCGCCGCCGCGAGGGCAAGCGGGTCGTTGCGCCGCGCCAGGTGCGGGTGATCGAGGAGGCGAGCGTGGATGCCGGTGCGTAGCATAATCCCGCCGCACGCGAGAGCCGCGTATGCCGCCGCCACCGGACCAGGGGAGCGGCCATTGCGCACCGGCACGGCATCGCGGCCGCTCGAGCGCCGATGAGCGATCCGCGCGAGCCCGTCGGGCCAGCCGCCTGCGCCGGGCGGGATTGAAGTCACGGGAGCGGCGCGACGTCGTGAAACTTCGTGTAGTCCAGATGATCGACGCCGTGCTCGTCGGTGTAGAAGACGTCGGCGAAGGAATGCTGCCAGCGCAGCGATTCGGCCGGATACTCATGGCGCGCCATCAGCGTCTGGCCGGTGGTCTCATCGACGCCGAAGATGGTGAGGATGAGAAAGGCGTGTGCCGCCTGGAGCGACTCGAGCGTGGCACCG
>JAKAWQ010000046.1 GCA_021816925.1 Pseudomonadota bacterium | reverse complement strand
GCTCTGCCAAATCCTGCATCTCCGGTGGAATGTCGTAGATTGCCCAATGATACCAAACACCGCCGGGAGCATCCGGATCGGAGCATATCAGGGCGAAGCTTCGCGTTCGCTCCGGTGGATCGAACCAAGCGAGGGGAGGCGAAATGTCCTCTCCCTCACAAGTGAATCGCACCGGTATCCGCTCGCCGGGCGCAAAGGCGGAACTGATCAGGCGCACGTCGATATTCCCCTCTCTTCCAATCGTCACGCTGTCACCTATTCCCAAGGCCATTGGCGTATTCAGCCGGAAACTCGCCTGCGTCACGGTCCGGGTTACATTTCCATCTCGGGCGCGGGCGCGGGCTCTTTCCGCGGCTCGGGGATCTCCGTCATCGTCGCCTCGGTCAATAGCAGTACGCTCGCGACCGAAACCGCGTTCTCGAGAGCGATGCGCACCACCTTGGTCGGATCGATAATCCCGGTCTCCACCAGGTCGACATACTCCTTTCGCGCGGCGTCGAACCCGAGATTGCCTTCTCCCGCCATCATCCGCGCCACGACGACGCCGCCGTCAACCGAGGAATTCTCGGCGATCTGACGCGTCGGCGCCTCCAGCGCCCGCCTCAGGATATGCATGCCTGTGCGCTCATCCCCCTCGCATGTCGCTTCCTGGCGCACGACCTCCGGGATGCACCTCAACAGCGCGAGCCCGCCACCCGGAACGATCCCCTCGGCGACGGCGGCCTTGGTAGCGCTGATCGCATCGTCGAATGCCTCCTTCTTCGACTTCATCTCCGCCTCCGCCGGCGCGCCGACGCGGATCACGGCCACTCCGCCGGCGAGCTTCGCCAACCGTTCTTCGAGCTTCTCCCTGTCGTAGTCGCTTGTTGTCTTTTCGATCTCTCGGCGGATCTGCTGCACGCGCCCATCGATCTCGGCGCGTCCCCCAGCGCCACCAATGAGTGTCGTATTCTCCTTGTCCGAAACGACGCGCCGCGCCCGCCCGAGTTCGGCGAGCCCGACACGCTCGAGTGTCATGCCGAGATCTTCGGAGATGACGAGCCCGCCGGTCAGCACGGCCATATCCTGCAGCATCGCCTTGCGGCGGTCGCCGAAACCCGGCGCCTTGACCGCACAGCTTTTCAACGTGCCCCGGATCTGGTTCACGATCAGCGTTGCGAGCGCCTCACCCTCCACATCCTCGGCCACCACGAGAAGCGGCCGTCCGGATTTCGCCACAGCATCCAAGAGCGGAACCAGATCCTTGAGCGGGCCGATCTTCCGATCGAGCAGGAGCGTGTACGGATCCTCCAGCACGGCCTCCATCTTTTCCGCATTGGTGATGAAGTAGGGCGAGAGGAAGCCTCGGTCGAACTGCATTCCTTCAACCACCTCGATTGCGGTCTCTGTGGTCTTCGATTCTTCGACCGAAATCACACCGTCGTTGCCCACCTTCTCCATCGCGTCGGCGACGAGCTCGCCAATCGCCGAATCATTGTGTGCGGAGATAGTCGCCACCTGCGCCTTTTCCTTGCGCGTGCTGACCAGCCGCGACATGCTCCTGAGTGCTTGGATCGCTGCCCGCGTGGAGCGGTCGAGGCCCCGCTTGATGTCGATCGCGCTCGCTCCGGCTACCACGTTGCGCACGCCATTTGCGAAGATTGCGTGGGCGAGAAGGGTCGCGGTGCTCGTGCCGTCTCCGACGAGGTCGCCGGTTCTTTCGGCGGCCTGGCGGAGCATCTGCGCGCCGAGATTTTCCTCGGGATCCTTGAGCTCGAACTCCTTGGCGATCGTCACGCCGTCATTGCAAACGAGCGGCGCGCCCCACTTCCTCTGGATGAGCACTGCTTTCGACCGGGGCCCGAGCGTCACGCGCACTGCGTCGGCAAGCTGTGTCGCGCCCCGGAGAATTTTCTCCCTTGCGACGGACCGGAACAGGACCTGTTTAGCCGGCATTGATGGGCCTCCCCCTTCCAACGGACGGGGGCAAAGCATCTACGGTCTCCGCCACGGACTCATTGATCGAGGTCAAGCCTTGCGCGGCGGCGCGGACCGGCAAGCGCCGTTGAGGTCGGGGCCAGGGCCCGAGGCCCTGGTGGGGGACCAACGGGGCGGAGCGCCCTTGGGTTTACATGATCCCGAACAGGCGGGAGGCGTTGGTGCCCATCAGGGCGGCCTGGGTTGCGGCGTCGAGACCGGGCGTCTCGAGGATGTGACCGATCGGATCGTATTCGCCCATGTCGAACGGATAGTCGGTGCCCATCATGACGCGCTCGGGACCGAAGACGGCGAGCAGCGCGCTGAGCTGATGCGGCGTAAAGACGATCGTATCGACGTAGATGCGGCGGAGATAAGTGCCGGGCGGCTCCTTGAGGGTGCCGCGACAATCGGAGCGGGCGCCCCAGGCGTGGTCGATGCGCCCCGAGTAGGCGCCGAGATAGCCCCCGCCGTGCACGGCGATGAGCTTGAGGCCGGGATGGCGGGCGAGCACGCCGTCGAAGATCAGGTAGTGCAGAGCGACGGTAGTATCGAGCGGATTGCCGATGACGTTGCTGAAGTAATAGCGGGAAAGACGTTCGCCCCCCGAATAGCCGTTGGGATGGATCATCACGACCGCGCCGAGTTCTTCCGCGCGGGCCCAGAAAGGTTCGTAGGCGGGATCGGAGAGCTCGCGCCCGGGAGCGGAGGTGAGGAGCTGCACGCCTTTGAGATGGAGCGTTTCGACGGCGTGGGTGAGTTCGGAAACCACCGCGGAAGGATCCTGGAGCGGCACGGTGCCGAGGCCGGCGAAGAGATCGGGGCGGCGGGCGATGAAGGCAGCGATGCCTTCGTTGACGGCACGGCTCGCCTTGCAGCCGACCTCGGCCGGGACCGTGTAGTAGGACTGGGGCGGGGGTGGCGCGATCACTTGGCGGTCGAGACCCATCGTCGCCATTTCGGCCAGCCGTGTGTCGAGATCGGTGATCTGAAGGCGGCGATCGCGGCCCTGGTCGGCGTTGACGCGTCGGGTTTCGCCGGTCGCGAAGCGGTGCGGCCAGACGGTCATGGAGTCGAGGTGCGGTTCGGCGATGGCGGCGGCCTCGGGAACGAGGAGATGGCTGTGCATGTCGATACTGAGTGCCTTAGGGCGGATCTCGCGCCCGGGCCGGCCGTGGCGACGCGCGGCAGTCGGGCCGTAATTGCTGGCGGTGGCGCTCATCGAGGGGTCCTTGTGCGGGGCGGTCAGAAGACACCGAGATGACGGTCGATCAAGGCCGGGTCGGCGGCGATAGCCGCGGCCGGACCGGAGGCGGCGAGGCGGCCGGCGTTGAGGAGGACGACGTCGTCGGCGAGCGAGAGGGCGAGGCGGACGTTCTGCTCGACGAGGACAATGGCGAGGCCCTCGGATTTCATCGCGGCGACGGCGCGCGCGACCTCGGCCACGATCTGCGGCGCAAGACCCTCGGAGGGTTCGTCGAGCAGGAGGACGCGCGGATTGCCGACGAGCGCGCGGCCGATGGCGAGCATCTGCTGCTCGCCGCCAGAAAGGAGGCCGGCGTATTGGCGCCGGCGCTCGGCGAGGCGGGGGAAGGTTACGAAGACACGCTCGGCGGACCAGGCTTTGGTGGCGGCGCCATGGGCGGCAACGGCGAGATTTTCCGCAACCGTGAGGCTCGGGAAGATGCGGCGACCCTGCGGCACAAGGCCGATGCCGCGGCGGGCGATCGCTGCGGGCGGAAGGCCCGCGATCGGTTCCCCGAAAAGCATGATGCGGCCGCGGCGCGGGATGAGGAAGCCCATCACGGTGTGCAGCGAGGTGGTCTTGCCGGCGCCGTTGAGACCGAGGAGAGCGAGAAGAGAGCGCGGGCGGAGCGCGAAGCTCACATGCTGGACGACGTGGCTCTCGCCGTAGAAGACGTCGATCGCCTCGACGGCGAGCGCGGCGGGGGCGTCAGACCCCAAGATAGACCTCGCGCGTGCGCGGATCGGCGGCAACCTCGGCGCGCGTGCCGCAGAGCGCCACCGCGCCGCGATCGAGCAGCGTGATGCGCTCTGCGAATGCAAGGGCGGCGTCCATGTCGTGCTCGATCATGACGACGGTGACACTGCGCGGGATTTTTTCGAGCAGGGACCGGACGCGTTCGCGTTCCTCGCGCGAGAGGCCGGCGAGCGGTTCGTCGAGCAGGAGGAGCCGAGGCTCCTGGGCGAGCGCCATGGCGAGTTCGAGGCGGCGCCGCTCGCCGTAGGCGGTTTCGCCGACGATGCGATGCGCGGAGGGGGCGAGACCGACGGCGGTGAGGGCCGAGAGAGCGCGCTCGGTGAGCTCGATGCGGCGGCTGAGCGGGCGCCAGACGCCGTGCAGCCCCCGCTCCATGCCGAGCAGCGCGAGTACGACGTTGTGGAGCAGGGTTTCATGCGGGAAGAGGGTGAGCACTTGGTAAGTACGGGCGAGGCCGCGATGAACGCGTGCGCGGGTGGAAAGGCGCGTCACGTCCGCGCCGAAGAGGTAGATCGCGCCTGAGGTTGCGGCAAGATCGCCGGTGATCAGGTTGAAGAGGGTGGTCTTGCCGGCGCCGTTCGGGCCGATCAGGAGGTGGCGCTCGCCGGGCATGACGCTGAGCGAGATCTCGCGCGTAGCAACGAGGCCGCCGAAGCGCTTGGAGACGCCGCGGAGTTCGAGGGCCGCGCTCATGCCGTACGTCTTTGCAAGCGGTTCATGCCGGGCGTCTTCGCGCGAGTAGGGCGGCGCCGAGGCGGCGGCGGAGGCGGGCAAAGCCGGGCACGAGGCCCTCGGGGAGGAAGAGCTCGACACCGATGAAGATCAGGCCGAGCACGGTGTACCAGCGGGCGACATAGGAGCTGACGACGGTTTTTACCAGCGTGATGATGACGGCGCCGATCAGGGGGCCGGCGAGCGTGCCGGGTCCGCCGAGGATGACCATGAGAAGGACCTCGGCGGCCTGCTGGAGCGTCATGGTCTGTGGGCTGATGAAGCGGAAGGAAAGGGCGAACAGGACGCCGGCGATCGAGCCCAGGAAGCCGGAATAGATGAAGGCGAGCCAGCGGATGCGGAAGACGTGGTGCCCGAGCATGGCCATGCGCCGGGGCTGATCGCGGGTGCCACGCAGGCTGGCGCCGAAGGCGGATCGGGCGAAGCGGCGGAGGAAGAAGAGGGCGGCCAGGAATATCACGGAAACGAAATAATAAAACGGGATCGGCCGGCCGAGATCGAGACCGAAGGGGCGCGGGCGGGCAGAGAGGCGCATGCCGTTGTCCCCGCCGGTGAGATCGACCCAGCGATAGGCAAGGCCCCAGACCACCTGTCCCAGTGCCAGCGTGATCATGAGGAAGCCGAGGCCGCGGGCGCGCAGCGCGAGCACGCCAAAGAGTCCGGCGAGCGCGGTGCCGGCGGCGAGCGCAGAGAGGGCTGCCGGCAGGGGCGAGAGGCCGGCCCTGGCGCTGAGCCCGACATAAACGTAGGCGGGCACGCCGAGGAACGCGGCCTGGGCGAGCGAGATCATGCCGCCGTGGCCGACCAGGATGTCGAGGCTCAAGGCCAACAGGGCGTAGATGAGGATCTGATGCGCGATTGCGATGTAGAAGGGGCCGGGGAGGATGAACGGCAGCACCGCGAGCAGGAGGACGAGGCCAAGTGCGGGGAGGCTGCGGGCGGCCGAGCACCGGAGGCTCATTGCGGCACCCGGCCGAACAATCCCTCTGGTTTGATGAGGAGTGCTGCGATCATCGGCAGGAAGAGGATGACGTAAGCGAAGTTCGGGAAGAGCGCGATGCCGAAATTGTAGATGAAGCCGATGATCATGCTGCCTACGAAAGCGCCGCCGATACTGCCGATGCCGCCTAGTATGACGACGATGAGAGCGAGCGGCAGCATGTCGGTATCGAGGCCGGGATAGGCCGAGAGGATGGGGCCGCCGATGACGCCGCCGAGCCCGGCCAGCGCGGCGCCGAGAAAGAAGATGGTGGTGAAAAGACGAGAGACGGGGATGCCGACACCCTCGGCCATTTCGCGGTCGTCCACGCCGGCACGGATCATGGCGCCGAGGCGCGTCTTCTCCATCAGCGCGACCAGGAGGACGGCAAGGAGGACCGCGAGCACGAGCACGGCGAGGCGATAGGCGGGAAAAAAGAACCCGCCGATCGCGATCGCGCGCATGAGCCAGGCGGGTGGGGAGAGCGAGAGCGGGTTGCCGCCCCAGGTCATCAGGCAGAGATCGGCGATGATGAAAGCAACGCCGAGCGTGGCGAGGACCTGGCCCTGTTCGTTGCCGGCGAGCCGTCGAAGGAGCGCTCGTTCGAGCACGGCGCCGAGCAGTCCGACGCCGAGCGCGGCGGCAAGGGCGGCAAGCCAGAAGGGAAGGTTCTCATCGAGCGCGGTTGCGCCGAGATAGGCACCGAGCATGAAGAAGCCACCGTGGGCGAGATTGGGCACGCGCATCAGCCCGAAGATCAACGAGAAGCCGGCGGCGAGGAGGAAAAGGAGCCCGCCCATGGCGACGGCGTTCAGCGTCTGGATCAGCCAGAACTGCGCCGACAAGAATTCCTTCCCCGCGCCTTGGTGTTAATGCTCGATGTAGCGCGTGGGCGGCCAGGTTTTCGAATAGACTGGATCTTTAAGGAAGGCAGCCTGGTTGAAGGTCCAGAACTGGCTCACGTCGTGGAACGTGTGGATCGGCACGTTGACGAGCCAGCTGCCGACCCGCTCCACCTTCCGGATATAGACATTGCCGATGACGTTGCCGAACTGGTCGAAGCGGACGGGTCCGCGCGCGGTCTCGGGCACTACGCTCGTGCGCAGCGTATGCATCAGAAGTTCGCGTTCTTCTATCTTCCCTCCGATCTTCTCGAGCGCGGCGGCGAGCACCTGGCCGGTAACGTAGGTACCGGCCGAGTAATAGCCTGGATCGGCGTGATAGGTCTTGCGCATGGCGGCGACGAAGGTCTTGTTGGACGGATAGGTGAGCGCAGGGGAATAGAAGCAGGTCGAGAGCAACCCGAGCGCGATGTTGCCGATCTGCGGCAGAATGGAATCGTCGATGCCGGTCATGCCGGCGATGATCGGTTTGCGGCCGCCGAGGCCGTATTCGAAATATTGCTGGGTGAAGCGGAAGCCGTTGGCGCCGGCGAAGGCCTGGAAGACGGCGTCGGCGTCGGGGCGGATCTCGGCGATGTAGGTGCCGTAGTCGGGTGCGTTGAGCGGCGGCCAGAGACGCTGGATGACCTTGCCGCCGTTGTCCTCGAAGACGCGCATGAAGCCGGCGCACTGCTCATAGCCGTAGGTAATGTCGTCCGCGATCATCGTGACCTTGCGGTAGCCAAGCGTTTTGGCGGCGTAATAGCCCATCGGCTGGCTCGCCTGCGCCGAGGAAGACGTGCAGCGGAGGAACCAGGGCGAGGGCGTGCGCTGGCTGATGTTCTCGGCGGCGGCAACCGCGAGGACGGGCATCTTCTGCCGGTCGGTGTAGCCGATGATGGCGAGCAGCTCGAAGGCGGCGAGCGGGCCCACGACGGCGTCCACCTTGTCGCGTTCGACGAGTGCCTGGGCCTTGGTGAGCGCGTTGGCAGGAACGCCGCCGGTATCCTCGGTGAAGAGTTCGACCGAGCGGCCGGCAAGCTTCCCTCCCTGCTCCTTGAGAAAAAGGGTGAGGCCCTGCTCCATCTGGATGCCGCCAGAGGCGAGCGGACCGGTTTTCACGGTGAGGAAGCCGAGCCGGATGGGCGGCTGGGCGGCGCGCGCGGGGCGGCGAAGGGCAGCGAGGCCGGGGGCAGCAAGGGAAAGACGCAAGGCGTTCCTGCGGGTGATTTTCATGGATCGTCCTCCTGTGGGGTGGCCTCCCGTTTGTCGCACTCTAGGACATCGCGTAGGCCCTTGGCGAAGGTGATGCTGCGCGCGCCGGTCAGCACATCCAGCGCACGACGCCGGCCACGCCGTCCACCGCGACCATCGCGCCCTCGGGGATGCGGAGCGTGGCGTCGCGCACGCCGAGCACCATGGGCACGCCGCGTTCGCGCGCGAGCGAGGCGAGATGCGAGGTGCTGCCGCCGAGTTCGGCGACCACGCCGGCCACGCGCGGCAGAAGCTGGCCGAGGGCGGGGCCGGCCACCTTGGTAACCAGCACATCGCCGGGGCCGACGCGCCCGAGCTCGCACTCGCAGCCGATGACGCGGGCGCGCCCGGCGCCCCAGCCGATGCCCGCGGGATGGCCGTTGAGCCGCGGGTGCTGCTGCCAGATCTCGTCCGGCACGGCAGGCGCGGCAAGGTGCAGCGGGCGGGACTGCAGCAGCACGAAGCCCGCTTCGTCGAGCGCCCACTCGATTTCGACCGGCGCGCCTGTCAGGTCTTCGCAACGCCGGAGCAGGCGGCCGAGCTCTGCCGCTGCGGCGGCATCGAGGCAGGGCGCCTCTACCAGCACACCCGGCACCGCGCGCGTGAACGGGCCGTGGCCGCGCGGGCAGCCTTCGCGGTGTCTCTTGCGGCCCGGCTCGATCTCGCAAACGCTGCCGTCGCGGTCGAGTGTGATGCGGTCCGGCACCACCTCGCCTTGTGCGATCGCCGAGCCGAGGCCCCAGGTTGCGCTCAGCAGCATCCTGCCATCGGCAGTGCGGCTGAGGCCGCCGCCCGAGGCACGCGCCGCGACGAGCGGCTGGATCAGCAGCGCCATCGCGGTATCCGCCGGATCCATGCCGTGGGTTGCCATGTAGCGGAGCGCGCGGGCGGACCAGAGCGCGGCCCAGCAGGCGCTGACGGCAATGATGAACTCGGTCTCTGCGGCGAGGCCGAGAAAGCTCTCGAACTGGCCGGCAAAGCTCGCATCGGCGCGGTCCTCGACGAGCGCGGAGGAGCGCACCACACCGAGCGCGCCCGGTGCGGCCGCGACGTCCCGCCATGCGCGGAGGAGCGGCACCAGCACCTTCGGTGCGATCGGTCCGTCCATCAGCCCGAGCTTCATCTCAAGCGCCGCGCGGCGCGCGGCTGCCGGCTCGCCGGCGGCGAAAGCGGTGCGCGCCGCCGACTCGAGCCCGCGGGCGGCAAGCTGATGCCGGTAGGCGGCAGCGTCCACCGCGAACCCGCCCGGCGTCCGCAGGCCGGCCTTGGCGAGTGCCGCGAGCCTAGCCGCCTTGGCGCCGAAGCGGCCGGCATCCGTTGCCGCCAAGCTGTCGAGCGGAACTACCCAATCATCCATGGGCTGCCTCGCAATGCGCCGGGCACGTCCCGGTCAGATCATCCGTGAATAGCCGGGCAGCGGATCGACAACGGTGATCTGCTCGACCGGGAAGTGCGAGATCAGTTCGGTGCGGTCCTCGTGGACGATGAGCATCTCCTCGATGCGCACGCCCCACTCGAAGCGCTTGCCGTGTTGGGTCTCGAGCGCGAAGACCATTCCGGGCCTGATCTCGATCGGATGGTCGAGCGACCAGATGCGCGAGATGACGGGCGGGTCGTACTGGGCGAGGCCGAGGCCGTGGCCCCACAGGTTGGCGGCAGCCTGGTCTTCTTCCTTGTAGCCCCAGGCCTCCATGGCGGAGGGCCATTTGGCGGCGATCTCGCGCGTCGTCGTGCCGGCCTTGACGGCGCCGATCGAGTCGTAAAGCCACTCCAGCGCCGTCTTGTAAACGTCCTTCTGCTCGGTCGTCGGCTCGCGGCCGACGCAATAGGTCCGGTAATAGCAGGACTTGTAGCCATTCCAGGTGAGCGCGGCGAGGTCCATGAAGACGATGTCGCCGGGCTGGATGATGCGGTCGGAGAAGTTGCGCCAGTTGGGCCAGGTGTTCGGCCCGGAGGAAACGATGACGTCCTCGACGTCTTCCATGCCGGGGATGGAATAGAGGAATTCCATGATGTGGGCCGTGACCCGGTTTTCGGTGATGCCGGGACGCAGGAACTTCATGGTTTCCCAATGCGCCGCGTCGCCGATGGCGCCGATGATTCGCATGCATTCCTGCTCGTCGACGTTCTTGACGGCACGCGCCTCCATCATCGCAGACATGCCGTCGGTCCAGGTGATATTGGATTCCTTGAAGGCCTCGAGCATGTTGATGTCGATGAAGTCCACGCCAAGCTTCTGGCCGGCGACGCCGCCCTTGCGCATCTCCTGCAGGACGGCGGCGGTGAACTTGCGCACCTGCTGGGTCGAGGCGGGGCCGGCCGCGCCCTTGATCCAGGCATAAGAGTAGCGGATGTTCTCCTTCGGGAGCCAGGGCGAGTGGCGCTCGATCTGGTAGCCGATATCACCCTGCTCGAACAGCACCGGCGGATCGTCGCCGCAGAGCATCGCATAACGAAGCCCGGGCTTCAGGCGATTCCAGCCCGGCGTGAGCGTGCTCGTTACGTAGCGGACGTTCTCGTCATACATCAGAAGGAGCGCGCCAAGGCCGTGCGCCTTCATCCGCTCCCGTGCCCGCTCGACGCGATAGGTACGCAGGCGATCCCAGTTGATGCGTTGCTGCCAGTCGAGGCTGACCGTTCCGAAATTTGCCACCGAATCCTCCTTCCCGTGTTGACCCGTTGAAACTCCAAAAAAGCTCTCGGCGCAACAACAATATCGACAAGAAGATTGTGCTGAAAGTCGCTTCTTCTGTCTTGCCTCTCTATTTTTGTGGCGGGTTCTTGCTGCACCTGCGTTGGCCCAGTTTCACCGGCGCCTTCTATTAGGGACACTGATCGACGTCATCATTTGGTCTACTGTCTTGACTGCGCGTTCGTGTCGCCTTTCTATCGCAACACTGTGTCGCGGGTTTTTGCGGCACGGCAAGAAGGGGGAACGCACGCGTGAAAACGGATCCGCCGGGTGCAATGAGCGTGGCGCTTGACGCCAGCGCTGGTACTTCGATTTCATCGGCGATCGCCGCAGGTACTATCGGCACATTTCTCGAGTGGTATGATTTCTTCATCTACGGCACTGCCGCGGCGCTGATTTTCGGCAAGCTCTTTTTCCCCACTTTCAGTCCGCTTGCGGGAATCCTTGCCTCTTATGCGACGTACGCGCTCGGGTTCGGTGTCCGGCCCATCGGCGCGCTGATCTTCTCCCATCTCGGTGACAAGATCGGGCGCAGGCCGGTGATGATCACGACGCTGTTGATGATGGGCCTTTCCACCGCCCTGATCGGCCTGCTGCCCACTTACAATGCGATCGGCATCTGGGCACCTATTCTGCTTCTGGTGCTCCGGACGCTGCAGGGCTTCGGCACTGGGGCCGAGTACAGCGGCGCGCTCACCATGGTCACTGAGTTCGGGCGCAAGCGGACCGGGTTCTTCGGCGCGTTCCCCCCGATGACGGCGGATCTCGCGATTCTCGTCTCTTCAGGCGTTTTCGTGCTCGTCGGCTCGTTCATGTCATCCGATCAGTTCATGGCGTGGGGATGGCGGATACCCTTCCTGCTCGCCGTCGTCGGGCTCGGCGTTGGTCAGTATCTCCGGCTGCGCGTCGGCGAGACCCCGGATTTCCAGGAACTCCTGGAGCAGGAGCGGCCGACCCGGATTCCCCTCCAAGAGGTCATCCAGGACCAGCCGAAGATCGTGCTGATCGGGATGGGCGTGAGCCTGCTCATCACCGCGGGATATCTTTACCAAGTGTGGTCTCTCACGTACCTCACGGTGACATTGCACATGCCGCGCACGATCGCGCTCAACAGCGTGATCATCTCGGCGGCGATCGGTGCCTGCTCGAGCCTCATATTCGGCGCGCTTTCCGATAAGCTCGGCTGGCGACCGGTGATGCTGTTCGGCGCCATCTTCTCGCTCGTAGCGCCATTCCCGTTCTTCTGGCTGCTCGGCACGCGCGACCCGGCTACGATCTACCTCGCGCTCACGGTGGCTCTCGTTTTCGGGCAGCGGCCGGTGTACGCGGTGCAGCCGAAATTGTATCACTCGCTCTTTCCGGCGCGGCTTCGCTTCACGGGGATTGCACTCTCCCGCGAGATCGTGCAGGCGTTGGTTGCGGGAACCTTGCCGTTCATCGCAACCGCGCTGGTTGCGATATTCGCCGGCAGCTACGTGCCGGTCGCGATCCTAATGACCATTCTCGCGGTGCTGACGACAATCGCGCTGATTGCCGCCCCGAGCGAGCCGGCTGTGTAAACGGCCTACTCGGCGGGTAGTGTCAGGATTGGCGGACGGATTCGAAGAGATGCGCCATCGAGGCGAAGGCACGCGCGGCGACCGCGGTCGGTTCCACAAGGCCGTAATGCGAGCTGAAGATTTCGACTGAATAATACCCGGTGTAGCCGGTGCTTGCGACGCGACGCGCGTACTCCTCCATCGGGCGCACGCCCTCGCCGGGGAAAAGGCGGTGGAAACGGAGCACTTCGCGGATGGGAAGCCGAGTGCCGGGAAGATCAGCGAACTCGGCGAGGAAGATGCGCTCTCCCGGAATTTCGCTAATCGGCTCGAGCGGAAGGTCGAGGAGAAAGATGTGCGCGGAATCGAGCACAAGGCCGATCCTGTCGTGGTCGACCTCGCGCACGAGCCGCCAGCCCTCGCGGTAGTCGGCGATCCAGGAACTGTAACAGAGTGGCTCGTAGCCGATCCGTAGGTTGCGGCGCCGCGCCAGATCGCCGAGGCGGCGCAGGTCGTCGACGGCCTGATGCCAATCGCGCGTCGCGTCCGGTGAGGTGTTCGAGCAGAGTACGAGGAGATCGGCGCCGAACAGCGTCATCTGATCCATGAGCTGGGTGGCAAGGGCGAGCTTGCGGTCTCGCGCGCCGGCGGGCATCGCTTCAAAGTCGCGGAGACCCTGGTAGCAGGAAACGGCAAGGCCGCTTTCGCGGAGCAGGCGGAGTGAGGTTTCGGCGTCGGCAAAACCTTCGAAAACATCGCGCGGCCAGAGTTCCGTCGCCGCGAAACCGGCGGTCCGGATCGCGGCCAGGCGATCGGCGAGCGTTCCGCCGAACGTCGCGGTGGTGCAGGAAAAGCGTGCGCCCGTCATCGCGATGTCGGAGGCACGAGCGGCAGCAGCAGGAAGTTCTCGTGGTCTAGCGAAGCGTGGATCGTGGTTATGCCGCCGAAGAGCTCCGGCGGGCGGTCGCGGGGATCGTCGTGAAGGAAGGGGCCGCAGCCGTTGAAAGCGTTCTTCATATTGGAGAGCTTGAGCGCATTTCCGCCCTCGTAGACATAGTCCTTGCCGCGGACCCAGAGGCCGATCCGGTATCCGCGTGGAACGACGATGCAGGTTGGCCAGATCTCGATGTCGAGCGAAACGATCTCGCCAGGTTGGAGCGGCCGGCGCTCGTCGTGCGGATGGAACGGACGCCAAGGCAGGCTGCGCGCGGGATCGAGCTTGCGGTGCGACGCGCGAAGCCAGCCTTGTGCGATCGGGGTGTTGGGATCGAGTGCTCCCTGGAATATGACCTCTTTGCCGTCGGGATCGAAGAGCTGGACAATGAGGAAGAGATCGGCGTCCGTGGTTGAGGAGGAGATTGCAAGGCGTGCGGCGATCGGGCCGGTGATCTCGAACTCCTCGGTCGCCGGCTCGGCAAGAAAGCGAACGCCTTCGTCGAGCGCCTCGAAGGCGACGGTTCCAGAGGCCGTTCCTCTCTCCGTCAGGGCGCGCCGGGGCAAGTCGAGATTGTATCTCGTCCACTTTGCGCGGTCGAGTGGCCACTCGCTCTCGTGGCGCAGGGTGAACTTCTCTGCCGGCGCGCGGATCTGGAGTTGAACCGCGGGTTGCCGGCTCCACCCAGTGTCCTCTCCTTTCAGGAAGTGGCCGAAGAAGCGCTTCTGAAGTGCGACGCCGTAATCGGTATAAAAACCCGTCCAGTGATGGCCGCCGTGGACCTCGAGCCATTTCTGCTTCGACGCCGCGTTGACGAAGCCTTCGATGTTGCCGCGCAGATGCAAGCCGTTGCCGCCCCAGTTGGCGGCCGAAAGCAGGGGGACGACGACTCGGCTCCAGTCCACCGAGCGGGCGCGGTGATAGGTATCGTCGAGCGGGTGCGAAAAGATCTCTTCGCCGAAATCGCAGCGAAGCCGGGCAAGTTCCTCCTCCGGCAGCGTTTCTGGTCCGCAGACGAGCCCTCCATGGATAGGACTGCGCGCGCCGCGAACGCCGTGGCCGTGCTGCAGCGGCTTCACCTGCATATCGTACCAGTTCGCCTGGAAGGTGCAGAGAATGCCGCCGTGGTGGTTCTTCTCACGATACCAGTCCGATGCGCCTTCCCACGCGCAGATCGCCGCGAGGTGGGGTGGCTGAAGCACCGCGACCTGCCAGGCATTGATGGCGTAATATGAAATTCCGTTGAGGCCGACCTTTCCGTTGCTCCAGGGCTGGACGCCAGCCCACTCGATGCATTGCGCGAGGTCGGCGGTCTCGCGGGGGCAAAACGGGTCGAGGAATCCGGGAGAACGGCCGGCGCCACGGGAATCAACGCGGACGAGGGCGTAGCCGTCCGGCACCCATTTTTCCGGGTCGGCGACCTCCCAGCTCTGGTATTTGTCGCTCGAACCAGCCAGCGCGTCAGGATGAACGCGGGCCATGATCTCCCAGGCCGTTGAGTAGCCCTCCTGGAAGGAAAGCCACTTGCCGTAGGGACCGTAGGAAAGGATGACGGGATGCGTGCCACCGCCGCGGGGACGGAACACGTCCGCGCGGAGCACGATGCCGTCGTCCATCCGGATCGGCACGTCCCAATCGATGATCATGCCGTCGCGGACTTCCGTGAGCTCCCAGGCGGTGCCTTCCGCAACGTCGTCCGTGGGTGCGGCCTTATTCATCTCGTCAGATCCTGTGGCCAACGCCGCCGACGATGCCTTTGACGCTGACAACCTCGGCGTCCTCGAGCACGTCCGTCTTATGAGGGGCGTTCGACGGAAAGAGTGCCGCTTGGCCAGGCCCTATTTCCATGACCTCGCTGTCCAGCGTCACGCGCATCCGGCCGCGCAGCATGTAAACGACCTGCTCGTGTGGGTGCGAATGCATCTTCGCCCCTTCGCCCGCCTTGAAGCGCAGGATGCCGAACTCGACCTGCTCACCGGTGATCAACCGCCCGAGCGCGGTCGAGTGTTTGGGGGTGACAAGCTCCTCGGGGATGTCGTCAAGATCGTAGAAGGGCATTGTTTTCCTTTCGACAGCTTCGCATTCACTCAGATCGCGGTCAGACCCCCGTCGATCACCACCGAGGCGCCGGTGATATAGGATGCATCTTGCGATAGCAGGAATACGACCACGCTCGCGATCTCCGAGGGATCCGCGATCCGGCGAAGCGGAACCTGGTCGAGCATCGACTGCTTCCATGCGGCGGGGAGCGTCGCGATTCGCGGCGTGTCCGTGAGGCCGGGATGAATGCTGTTGACGCGGATGTTCTGCCTTGCGTACTCGACCGCGGCCGCCTTCGTCAGCATCATGACGGCGGCCTTGGCGGAATGGTAGGTGACGGCGCGCCCGGATGCGACCAGACCGTAATGCGACGAGGTGTTGACGATCGCTCCGCCACCGGCGGCACGCATGGCAGGAATGCACGCTTTCATGCCAAGCCACGTGCCCGTGACATCGACGGCGATCGTGCGGTCCCACTCCTGCTCGGTTGCTTCCTCGATCCCAGAACGTGCGGGAATGCCGGCGTTGTTGACGAGAAGGGTCGGCGGGCCGAACCGATCCGCGGATGCGGCGACGGTCTTCGCCCAGTCATCGGCGCGGGTGACGTCGAGGTGCCGGTAATGCGCGATTTGGGCGCCCGCGCTTGCGTTGATTTCGGCGACCAGCGCTTCACCCTCGCCGTCCAGCAAATCACCAACGACGACACTTGCGCCGGCAGCGACAAGAGCCCGCGCTTCGGCCGCGCCGATACCGTGCGCCGCACCCGAAACGATGGCCGTCTTGCCTTTGAGGGGAGTCATCGTCGCATGATCCGGAACCGACACGCGCAAATCTATCGCATCGGCTTCAGCGCGCCTAGTGCCAACTTTCCCTGAAAGTTGGCACGTAGGCTTCTTTTCAGTGGCCGATTCACGCGCCGATGAGTGCGCGCTCCGCGAGGCACTCTTCTCTGCGATCGAACACTAAGAGCACGAGGCGCTTTTCGATCGATAAGCTGGCCCGTCGCATGACCCATCATCGTGTGTGATCGTGGGCAGAAGTTTTTATTGCTTCGCGCCGAGCCTCGGCTTTGGCACATGTTGTCGATCGACGGATCCGGCAACCGGCACCCGGCATGCTTGCGTGGAATTCCGAGTTCGCTGATGGTGCGCCGTGGCGCGGAAGGAGAAGAAGTACCGCGATGAGCGCGATCGAGGATGCTCTGGGGTATGTCGAAAGTTCGGCGGTGCGGGATGCGACGCTCGCGATGATGGGAATCCCGAGTCCGGTCGGCGAGGAAGGCGCCTTGGCGCGCTATCTTGCGGACCGGCTGCGTGCCGCCGGGCTGCGAGCGGAATTGCAGGAGGTCGAGCAGGGACGATTCAATGTGATCGGCGTGCTCGAAGGGAATGGTGGCGGCACATCGCTGATGCTCGGCGGACATCTCGACACTCCGTACCGCGGCGACGAAGAGGGTATCCGTGAGCGCGGATCCGGCTACAGGCCCGAGCCGCGAGAGGAGGGCGAGTGGATTTTCGGTCTCGGTTCCAGCAACATGAAGGGCGGGCTGGCCTCGGCGCTCGTCGCGGTCGAGGCGATCGCCAAGACAAGGCTCCGGCTGCGCGGCGATATCCTGTTTGTGGGACTCGTCGGCGAAACGTTGCACGTGCCGGTCGCGGCATATCGCGCGGCACGTTATCGCGGCACGGGAGTGGGGGCCAGGGCACTGGTGCAAAGCGGCGTGCGGGCCGATGCGGCAGTGTTCGCGATCCAGACCTTGTCCACCATCTCGGCGGCCTCCGGCGGCTTTGTTTATTTCGAGCTGACGACGGGGGCCGATCCGTTTTCCACTTTTCGGCGAAGCTCGGTCGCCGCGCATCTGCCGCCGCGCGACGCGCTCGAGAAGATGCTCGGCGCGATTCCTCGCCTGCAGGCGCGCATGAACGAATTCGCAGCTACGCGGCGTTTCGCGGGTCAGCCATCCGGCTATGCACATGCGATCGCGATCGAGGGCGGCCATCCCTTCCGGCCTTCAAAGAAGGCGTCTTTCTGCCGCTTCTACTTCGAGGTCGGCTTGATGGGTTGGGACAAGGCGGAGGATGCGATTGAGGAAATGCGCCGCGCCGTTGGCGCTCTCAACAAGGAGATGCCCGATCTCGGGATGGAAATGCAAGTCGTGCACAGCGCGGAGGGAGCAGCGGTCGCGAAGGATGCGCCGGTCATTGCAGCGCTGTCCGCCGCGCATGCGGCGGCATACGGCGCGCGACCGAGGATCACGTGGGACGGCTGGTGCACAGACAGTAGCGCGCTGACGCGGGCGGGAATTCCCGCCGTGAACTACGGTCCGCAAGGCCGCTCGCGCAGCGGGGATCCGCGCGATATGATTGCGCGGGGCGAGCACGTTCATGTTGGTGATCTTGCCGCGGGTGCGGGCGTGTTCGTGCGGCTCGCATGCGACGTCTGCAGCTGCGATCAAGGGGCTCTTGCAGCTAGGCCAGCGGTCTGAAGGAGTAACGAGATGTGGATGGGGCTCGAGGGCAAGGTCGCACTCGTTTCAGGCGCGGCGCAGGGACTTGGCGCGGCGGAAGCGGAAGCGCTTGTGCAGCGAGGCGCTTCGGTGGTCATCGGCGATATCCGCGATGACGAAGGAGTGGCGCTCGCCGAGCGTATCAACGCGAACGCGGGCGGAAAACGCGCGCTCTACCGGCACCTCGACGTGACGCGATTCGAGGAATGGCAAGCCGCCGTGACGGCGGCCGAGGAGAGCTTCGGGCGACTCACCGCGCTCGTGAACAATGCCGGATTTCCCGGTCGGCCCGGCGTCGAGGAAACGACGGAGGAGGGTTGGCAACGAACGCTGGATGTCGATATCAAGGGAAGCTGGCTCGGGATGAAGGCCGCCATTCCCGCGTTGCGCCGCGCCGGTGGTGGCGCGATCGTCAACACGTCCTCGACCTACGGCCTCGTCGCCTCGGGGCGGAGTGCCGCCTACAGCACCGCCAAGGGGGGTGTGGTCATGCTGAGCAGGGCGGCGGCCGTGGAGTATGCCGCACAAAACATCCGGGTGAATTGTATCCATCCGGGCGTGATCGACACGCCACGCAACCGGTCTCTGCCGCCGGAATGGATGGAAAAACTGCTCGCCGGCACGCCACTCGGGCGCATGGCGCACCCATCCGAGATCGCGAGCGCGGTCGTTTTTCTCGTTTCCGATGCTTCGTCCTACATGACAGGGACCGCACTCGTGGTCGATGGTGGCTACACCGCGATTTGACAATCGGACGCCGCGCGATCCGGAGTTCGTGGCATCATCGCGTGGTGAGGCCCCCATCGACCAGGATGTTCGAGCCGGTCATGAAGGCCGCCATGTCGCTCGCGCAGAACAGAACGACCCGTGCAACTTCGTCGGCCTCGGCCGCGCGGCCGAGCGGGAACGAGGCCATCACGTCCCGTTCCATGGTGGCGAGCATGCTGCCGGCCGAGGTGTTGCCGCGCGCGGCTTCGCGTAGTTCCCGCACGCCCGGGGTCTCCGCCATCGAGGGTGTCACCGCGAGCACGCGGATGCGATGGGGAGCGAGCTCCATCGCCGCGCTTCGCGTCAGCCCGAGCACCCCGCTCTTGGCCGCGGAATAGGTCGTCAGGCTAACCCGGCCGCGAAGGGCGGCGACGGAGGCGATGTTGACGATGACGCGTCCGGGACGAAGCGTGCCGTCGATCATCCGCTTCGCTGCCTCACGGCAGCCGTGAAACGCCCCCTTGAGATTGACGTCGATCACGTGTGTCCAGAATTCGTCGCTTGTTTCGACCATCGGCGTGGCCGGATAGACGCCGGCATTGTTCACCCAGATGTCGATCCCGCCCATGCGGCGGACCGAGTGGTCCGCGAAGGCTGCGACCGAATCGGATTTGCTTACATCGAGCCTCGCCGAATGGATCGTTGCTCCGTGGTCCGACGCAATTGCAGCGGCGGCCTGTGCCGCGCTTTCGGCGTCCAGATCGCCGAGCATTACCACCGCGCCGGCTTCGGCGAAACGGCGCGCGGTTGCATAGCCGATGCCCCGCGCAGCGCCGGTGATGACCGCTCTTCGACCCGCGAGAGAGAGGAGTGCGGACAGTGGTCGTTCTGCATCAGCGGTTGGCATCGTCGCCTCCTCGCGATGCGAACGCACCGCAGGACGCACTATGATCTCGTTGTGTATATTGGCCAATGCGGGGGCCAATGCGGGGTTAACGTCTTCGGATCAGGAAAGCCGCACCCGCTCTGCGGAGGCATGCAGCAAATGCCGGACCAAATCGACGTCAAACGAATGGGGCACAGGCGACGGAGCGCCGCCAACGGCCGAGAGACGTCGGCTCCCGAGCATGAACAACGCCGGGATCAGGTTCAGAGTTCCTCGCGCGAAACGCCTGTGTTCACCCACCCGCAGGGAGTTGTCGTGCTCACTCCGCGGCTGCCCTCATCCCGTGCAATCCGTATGCGGCGTCCTTGCAGGTGAAGAAGAGAACGTCGGCGTCAGGCGTCGCACGCATCTGATGGACTGTGTTCGCTGGGATATAGACCGCGAGCCCCGGAGTGACGCGTTTGTGCCTTCCTCCGACCACCGCCTCGGCGGTACCCTCCAAGACGAAGATCCATTGCTCGTTGGGGTGAAAATGCGGCTCGGCGCCGGTGCCCGCGGGCATGCGCATGAGTGCGACCATCATTCGCTCGCCTTCGATACAGGGCCCGAATACGGAGGAATAATCCGGTCCACCCTTGATCGGATCGACCTTGGCAAGTTCGAAAAAGAATTCACCCTTACCCGCGCGTCGGGCGCCCGGCGTGCGTGGGGCAACTTGTTCGTTCATGATCCCTCTCCTGCGCGGTGTTGGCTACGGACTGTCATGTAGACCCGTGTTGCGGCCGATCCAAGTTCATCTTTCCCGTTGACGCCGACGGCGTACCCGCCAGCTTTGAGCGCTGCCATCCGCCGGCCCTTTCAGCCACCGATGCCGGCGGGGCAACCGCCGCACCGGTCGAGCCAACCGGCGCCTGACCCCCCACCTTCTCGAGCAGGTTCGTCCACGATCGACTAGCCTCTTCCGCAGCCTTTTCGAGTGATGTGAGCAATGCCGCTGCCGCAGGTGACAGCTCGCGTGTTGCCGATTGGATTGTCACCAGCTCGAGCAACAGCGGTGGCCCGACAAGCGAATTGACACAGAAATCGGAGGTCGAGAACGCGCTCGCCATCATCAGGCCCGGCAGGATTGCTGCCCACGCGCTTTCTGCAATCAGGCCAAGCGTGCCGAACATGGTGTCGATCTCGATCGTGCGCCCGAGCCGCCCACCGTGGGTGAGGACATAGCTCTCGAGCGTCCGCCGGCGGGTGTTTGCGGGTGACGGCACCACGAGGTCGAGCGGCGGAAGCTCGGCAACCCGGACGGGGGCGAGGTGCTCCGTCGTTCCCGTCCGGCGCACCAACACCTCTGGCGTGGTCGCAAAGGGACGGCAGGCCAGTCCGGCAACAGCCGGAAAACCCGGGACGATCGCGAACTGGAGTGCTCCCGTGCGCACCATCTGCGTCAGAACAGGGCTGTACCCCTCGACCAGTTTGACGCGTACGTTCGGGTGCGCGGCGAGAAACGCGTTGAACGCAGGGGCAAACACGCAACGCGTGATCGTCGGCATCAGTCCGGCTGCGATCTCACCTTCAAGGCCGGTTGCGAAACGCTGCACCCCTTGCGCAGCCTCGTCCTGTGCGCGCAGCACGGCGAGGCATCGCCGGTAATAGAAGTCTGCCGCGGGCGTCGGCAGAATCCGGCCTGCCTCGCGTACGAAGAGCCTGAGAGCGAACTGTTCCTCGAGCTTATGGATATGCTGCGAAACCCCTGACTGCGTCGCCTGCTCACGGGTTGCCGCAGCCGTAAAGGATTGCTCCTCGTATGCTGCGATGAAGATGCGAATGTCTCGGAGTGTCTCCGACATGCTGGTCAGCTTAAATGGGAGGATTCAACCCTTCAAATCATTTCTGCGTAGAGGGGCACCGCGCTCACGAACCTTTGCCCAACTCGGGCGGACTGGTCGGCGAACCCCGTGGGCACGTTCCGTCGCAAAACCAAATACGGCACCGTGGCCGCAACGAAAAAGGAGACGTCCTATGGGCATCCGCGACGCTGCTCTCGACGTTACGACTTCGTGCACAAGAAGCGGCGTCACGCGTTCCGGCGGTTCGCCCTCAATGAAGAGCGACGCGCCACTTCAGCGGCAATGCACCGCGAAGCGCGGCGATAATGGGTGCTACGCCTCGACAAATTCGACCCGGCCGCTTTCCGCCGAGCGGACACACGCCTCGAGCGCGGCGATCGTGGCGAGCATCTCGTCCTGTGGGACCGGGTAGGGGGCACGGCCCTCCACCGCATCGGCGAAGGCGAGGAGATTGGCGAGGGCTGCCGAGCTCGGCGGGTAGGCAAGGCTCCGGCGCTCTCCGCCGGCATCGCAGACAGTGAGGGTCCAGCCGGCGGGCGCGTCCGGATGGCTGTTCTCCTGCACTTCGGCCCAGCCCCGCGTGCCGTAGAGGGCGAAGCGGCCGACGAAGGGCGTGGCGAGGACGGCACTGATCAGCGCGTTGGCGCCGCTCTTGAACATCATCAGGGCGCCCAGAGTATCGCCGTTGGCGAGCGCGCTGCCGAGCCGGCGGACGCTCACCATGACCCGCTCGGCGGGGCCAAGAAAGCTGATGGCGAGGTCGAGGCAATGGATGCCGGTTGCGGTGAGCGGCCCGGCCGGCGCCTCCGCAGCATCGAGCCGCCAGTTGCCTGCCGGGAGCGCAAGGAACTTGTTCTGGCTGAAATTGGCCTCGACCTGCAGGAGCGTGCCGAGTGCGCCCGCGCGGGCCATGCGTTGCAGCTCGAGGGTGGGCGGCTCGAAGCGGCGCTCATGGCCGACCGCGAGCACGACCCGATGCTCGTTGCAGGTGGCGATGGCGGCGGCCGCGTCGCGGCGGGTAAGGGTGAGCGGCTTTTCGCAGAAGACGTGCTTGCGGGCGGCGGCGGCGCGGGTGATCTGGCCGAGATGCGTGCTGTGCGGCGTGCAGAGGATCACCGCGCCGATTGCCGGATCGCGCAGCACCTCGTCGTAGTCGGGGGTGGGTGCGATGCCGGCGGCGCGCGCGTAGGCGGCCGACTCGGCGCTCTGCGTGACGGCACGCGTGACGCGCAGGCGGTCGTTGCCGCGCAGCAGAGCAGTGACGGTCTTGCCCCACCAGCCGAGCCCGTAAACCGCTGCGTTCAGCATCGCACCATGTCCTGACGAATGGGGAAAGCGAATGGGCTCCTCTCCGCGCCGGCCAAGCCCTCAGGGGGTGGGGCGTTCAGGCGGGCGGGATGACGGGCAGGAGAAGATAAGGGCGGCGTTCGGAATCCTGGTGCAGTGTGGTGGTGCCGGCGAAGAGATCGGGCAGCCGGTCGCGCGGATCGTCGTGCAGGAAGGGACCGCAGCCGGTGAGTTCGTTCTTGAAGTTGGAGAGACGGCCGCCGCTTGTGCCGTGCACATAGTCGCGTCCACGCACGGAGAGGGCGAGGCGGGAGCCGACCGGAGCGACGATCGAGGTGGGCAGGATCTCGATATCGAGTGCCACGATCTCGCCCTGTGCCAGCATCCGGCGCTCGGTGTGCGGATGCCAGGGCCTGGCCTCGGTGCCGAGCAGAGGATCGAGCGCGCGGTGCGAGGCGCGGAGCCAGCCCTGCGCGACCGGCGTGTGCGGGTCGATCGCGCCCTGGAAGACGACTTCCCGAAGATCCGGCGTGAACACTCGAAAAACGAGGAAGATGTCTGCGTCCGATGTGGAAGAGGTGACGAACAGGCGAGCCGCCAATGGCCCGGTGATTTCGGTCGGGACGGGAAGCGGCTGAGAGAGGAAGGTGAGGCCGTCGCCCATCGCTGCGAAGCTTGTCGTGGCGGTGCCTGAGCTTTCGGGGCCGAGCGTCCCGGCGGCGAGATCGAGGAAGAGCTTCGTCCATTGCGTGCGGGCGAGCGGGAACTCGTTCTCCGCGCGGGCCTCGAAGCGGTCGGGGCGGCGGATCTGCAAAAGGACGCGCGGCTGGGACGGCCAGTCGTTGGCTAGCCCCTTCAGGAAGTGATCGAAGAAGCGAAGCTGAAGCGCGCGGCCGTAATCCGTGTAGAAATGGGTCCAGTGTTCGAGGCCGTGCATCTCGAGCCATTTCTCGCGCGAGGCGGCACGGATGAAGCCTTCGACATTGCCGCGCAGATGTAGGCCCTGCCCGCCCCAGTTGCCGGCGGAGAGAAGGGGCGTGGTGATGCGGGAGAAGTCGGACGAGCGGGCGCGGTGATAGGCGTCATCGAGCGGATGGGCGAGGATTTCGGCACCGACCCGGCGGCGGTTGGCGGCGAGTTCGGCGGGCGAGAGGGTTTCAAAGCCGCAGGCGGACTCGCCGGTGGCGCGGCTTTTGGGCCCGTTCCGACCGAGGCCGTGCTGCACCGTCTTCACCTGCATGTCGAACCAGTTGTCCCAGAAGGTGCAGAGGATGCCACCGTGGTGTGTCATGTCGCGGTACCAATCGGCGGCACCTTCCCAGACGCACATGGCGGCGAGGTGCGGCGGGTTGAGCGATGCGACGTGCCACTGGTTGATGGCGTAATAGGAGACGCCGTTCAGGCCGACGCGGCCATTGCTCCAGGGTTGCGTCCCGGCCCATTCGATGCATTCGTAGAAATCGCGGGTTTCGCGGGGCGAAAACGGGTCGATCACGCCGGGCGAAGCGCCGGCGCCGCGGGAATCGACGCGCACGCAGGCATAGCCGTGCGGCACCCATTTCTCGGGATCGACGACCTCCCAGCTCTGATAGAGGTTGCTCGAGCCCGCGGCGACGTCCGGATGGTCGGCCACCATCCGCTGCCAGGCGCTCGGATAGCCGTCCTGGAAGGCGAGGCCTTTCGCGTAGGGGCCGTAGGAGAGGATCACCGGGACCTTCTCCGCGCCGGGCGGGCGGAAAATGTCGGCGCGCAGCACGAGGCCGTCATCCATGCGGATCGGCATGTCCCAGTCGATTTCTATGCGGTCGCGAAGTTCGCTCTTGCGCGGTTTGCTGATCTCTTCCACCATGTTCGTCCTCTCTCCTCGCGGCCGGCGGATCGTCACGCGATGGTGCAGGCAGCGCGTTGGCCGATCGGCGCATTGCGGTTTTTGGCTCGCCGGAAAATGCTCATCGCCGACGGGATGCTGTCAAGCGATGCGGAAGGGAGCGAAGCATGAAAGGACGCGTTGGCGTCGCGGGCCTCGGCATCATGGGAGGCGCGATCAGCCGCAATCTTGCCGCGGCCGGATGGGAGGTGCACGGGTTCGATCCCGATCCGGAACAAGCGGCGCGCGCGGCGGCGCGCGGTGTGGCGATCGCGGCGGATTCCGCTTCGCTCGCGGCCGAGGTTCCGGTGGTGCTCGCGAGCCTGCCGAGTGCGTCGGCGGCGATCGCAACCGCAGAGGCGGTGGCGGGTGCGGCGGTGCTGCGCACCCTGGTCGAGCTCAGCACGCTCGCAGTTGCGGACAAGATGCGGGTGAAGGAAATCGTCGAGAGGGCGGGCGGGCGAGCCATCGACTGCCCGATCAGCGGAACGGGCGCGCAGGCGGAGAACCGTGACCTCGTGCTCTATGCGAGCGGGGACAGCGGAGTGATTGCGGAAGTGCGGCCGCTGCTCGAGGATTTCTCGCGCGCGGCGCACGATGTCGGTGCCTACGGCAACGGCAGCCGGATGAAGTTCGTCGCCAATCTGCTGGTGGCCATCCACAACGTGGCAAGCGCCGAGGCAATGGTGCTCGCCATGAAGGCGGGGCTCGACCTGAAACAGGTGGTGGCGCTGGTTGCGGCGGGCGCCGGCACATCGCGCGTGTTCGAGCTGCGCGCGCCGATGATGGCGGAGGCACGCTATACGCCGGCGACGATGAAGAACGCAATCTGGCAGAAGGACATGGCGGTGATCGCGGCGTTCGCAGCCGAGATCGGCTGCCCGGTGCCGCTCTTTTCAGCAAGCGCACCCTACTACGCGGCGACGATGGCGATGGGGCACGCCGAGGACGATACGGCAGCGGTGTGCGCGGTCTTGGAGGTGATGGCAGGATCGCCAAGGCGTGCCGGAAGCAACAAGAGCTGAGCAGCGAGAGAAGAAGATGCGGGTTGGGGTGGCGGGGCTCGGGCGGATGGGTGCGGCGATGGCGGCGCGGCTGATCGATCGCGGGCACGAAGTGATCGTGTGGAACCGGGCGGCGGAGCGCGCGGCACCGCTCGTTTCGGCTGGCGCGAAGGCGGCGGCAAACCCGGCCGCGCTCGCCGATGCGGCGGAGGCGGTGGTGACGATGCTCTACGACGAGGCGGCGGTGGAGCTGGTCTATCGCGGCGAGGGCGGCCTCCTTTCCGGGACGATTGCGGGAAAGCTGCTGATCGACATGAGCACGCTCCGGCCGTCGGGCGTGAAGGCGATCGGGGCGGCGGCGGGCGCGGCCGGAGCGGCGTTCGTGGAATGCCCGGTGGGCGGGACGATCGGGCCGGCGCGCAACGGGCAGTTGCTCGGGCTTGCCGGCGGAACGGCGGCGAATTTCGCCCGCGCCAAGCCGCTGCTCGACGATCTCTGCCGGCGGGTCGATCTGATCGGGCCGGTGGGGGCGGGGGCCGCGATGAAGCTCGCGATCAACCTGCCGCTCATCGTGTTCTGGCTCGCCTTCGGCGAGGCCAACGCGCTGATCCGCGATCTCGGCTTGGACCCTGCCTTCATCGTCGGCCTCTTCGCGGAAAGCGGGGGCGGGCCGAATGTGCTCCGCGCGCAGGGACCGGCGCTGGCCGGCACGCTCGCCGGCAAGGACCCGGCGGAGATCACCTTCACGATCGAACTGATCACCAAGGATGTCAGACTGATGGTGGAAGAGGCGGAAGCGCAGGGCCTCGTTCTCCCCGTTGTGCGCCGCGCGCTCGAAGTCTGTGAGCAGGCGATGCAGAGCGGCTGGGGCAGCTGCGATTCCTCGTGGCTGCCGGCCTTCTGGCCGGCGCACGTGGCGGGAAGGGGGTAGAGGGCCTGATCAGACGGCGAGTTCAGGGCGATTGCGGAAGAAGTTGAGCGCCTCGGGGTTGGCGAGTGCCTCGATATTCTTGACCGCGCGGCCGTGCACCACCTCGCGTACCGCGACCTCGCTGATCTTGCCCGAGCGCGTGCGCGGGATATCGGCGACGGCCACGATCCTTGCCGGCACGTGGCGCGGCGACGCGTTCTCGCGGATGGTGCGGCGGATGCGATCCTCGAGCGCCGCATCGAGCGCGGCTCCGCCGACAAGGCGGAGGAAGAGGACAATGCGCACGTCGCCTGCCCATTCCTGGCCGATCGCGATCGCCTCGGTGATCTCGGGCAGCTTCTCCACCTGGCGGTAGATCTCGGCGGTGCCAATGCGCACGCCGCCCGGATTGAGCACCGAGTCCGAGCGGCCGCTGATGACAATACCCGCGGTGCCGTCCTCGTGCTCAACGATTTCGCAGAAATCGCCGTGGTGCCAGACGCCGGGGAAGCGCTCGAAATAGGCAGCGCGGTAGCGCGCGCCGCCGGGATCGTTCCAGAAACCGATCGGCTGGGAGGGAAACGGCCGGCGGCAAACCAGTTCGCCCTTGGCACCGCGGACGGGGTGACCGGCGTCGTCGAATACTTCGACATCGAGCCCGAGGCCGCGGCTGGCGAGTTCGCCGCGCCGGACGGGGCCGAGCGGATTGCCGAGCGCGAAGCACCCGACGATGTCGGTGCCGCCCGAGATCGAGGCAAGCGCCACGTCTGGCTTCACCTTTTCGTAGATGAAGTCGAAGGATTCCGGGGCGAGCGGGGAGCCCGTGGAAAGGATCGTGTGGAGTGCGTCCAGGCGATGCGTGCGCCTTGGTTCGAGCCCGGCCTTGTGCACGGAATCGATCCACTTGGCGGAGGTGCCAAGGATGGTCATGCCCTCCTGGTCGGCGATATCGAAGAGCGCGGCCGGATGCGGATGGAACGGGTTGCCGTCGAAGAGAAGCAGGCAGGCGCCGGCAAGGAGGCCGCTTACCTGCCAGTTCCACATCATCCAGCCGAGCGTGGTGAAATAGAAGAGCCGGTCGTCGGGCTTGACGTCGGTGTGCAGCAGATGCTCGCAGGCGTGCTTGAGCAGCACGCCGCCCTGGCCGTGCACGATGCATTTCGGCTTGCCAGTGGTGCCGGAGCTGAAGAGGACGTAAAGCGGCGCGTTGAAGGGAAGGCGCTGGAAGGTGAGCGGGGCCGAGCGATGCGGCGCAAGGAACGCAGCGAGCGGCTCGGCGTCGGCGATTGCGGCGGCGTCCGGATCGGCGAGCAGCGGGACGATCACGAGGCGGCATCCCGGAAGGCCGGCCATTGCCTCGCGGATGCGCGCGGCGTTGCGGAAGAGCTTGCCGCTGTAACGGTAGCCGTCGGCGGCGAGGAGCAACTTCGGCGCGATCTGGCCGAAACGGTCGAGCACGCCGGCGGCGCCGAAATCGGGCGAGCAGGACGCCCAGACCGCGCCGATGGCGTTGGCGCCGAGCAGGGCCGCGATCGCCTCCGGGATGTCCGGCAGCCAGCCGGCAATGCGATCTCCCGGGCGGACGCCGGCGGCGCGGAAGGCCACGGCGAAGGCAGCCACCTCAGAACGCAGGCGATCCCGCGACCAGGCACGGCGGCTGCCGTCCTCGCCCAGGGCCACCAGGGCATCGCGCTCGCCGGTGTGGCGGAGCAGGTTCTCGGCATAGGAGATGCGGCCGTCCGGGAAGAAGCGAGCCTCGGGCATGCCGGTGCCGGCGGCGAGGACGCGCCCGCCCTTCTCGCCGGCGAGGCGGGAGAAATCCCAGACGGCGTCCCAGAAGGCCTCGATGTCGGCCACGGACCAGCGCCAAAGCTCAGGCCAGCCGGCGAACTTCCGCCCGCGTGTCGCGTCGAGCCAGAGGAGGAAAGCGTAGGCGTTGCTGGCCGCGGCACGTTCGGGCGAGGGGTGCCACAGGATTTCGTTCATGGCGGTTCTGCCTGCTTCAGGACGTCGTCGGGCTATTTCCGCCGCCGCGCGCGGCCACGCAAGCGGCCCCGCCTTGATCGGCCCTTACGCCCGGGGCTATAGGGGCGCGCCGCGGTCGGGGCCATAGCTCAGTTGGGAGAGCGCCTGAATGGCATTCAGGAGGTCAGGGGTTCGACTCCCCTTGGCTCCACCATCCCGGCGCCAGGAGGACAGGAGATGAGCCGCTCTTCAGCGCCTTTCGCGCCAAGCCGACGCGCGGTTCTGCTCGCCGGCGTGCCGGCACTGTTCGGATTAGCGCAGGCCGCGCCTGCCGCCGTCGCGCCCGGCGTCACCGTCGCGGGCGCCTTCCCGAACCTTGCCTTCACGATGCGGCGTTCTTCCGACGGCAAGACCGTTACGGCGGCGGATTACCGCGGCAAGGTTGTCGTTCTCTATTTCGGCTTCACGCGCTGCCCGGACGTCTGTCCGCTCACCATGCAGAACGCCGCCGTCGTGCTCAAGCGGATGGGTCCTCTGGCGAAGCGCGTGCGCGTTCTCTTCGTGACGATCGATCTTGCCTACGACACGCTGCCGAGGCTCAAGGCCTATCTCGCCCATTTCGCGCCGCCGCCGGAGATGGACGGGCTGCGCGGCACGCCGGCCGAGCTTGCCGCCCTGGCCAAGCGCTACGCCGTGCAATATCATGCGCCGCCGAATCTGGACGCGCCCGATCCTGTTTCGAAGGTTACCCACTCGGCGGCGGTCTATCTCTTCGATGCCGAGGGCCGCGTGCAGCAGATTCTCGACACGATGGGGCTCGCGAGCGCCGATATCGCGGCGATTGCGGCCGACATCGAGCCCTTTGCGCGGCGCGCTTGAGCCCGGGCGTGGCCGGCGAGACTGCCTGCTTCCGAGGGGGGCGATGGTGCGGGCTATTGGAACCGGTGGTAGGCCGGCGGGGGTTCGAACAACGCGGACGGCTGCGGGCCGTAGGTGACCGAAACGGCTACTAGGCCGATGCCCGGCTTTCGCGGGTGAGCGGGATGGCTGCTCAGGACCAGCCCGTCCGCCGTGATGCAGGCATCACGGCGACCGCCGTTGCCGCCGCTCCATGACCAATCGGTGCAGGAGACCCCGGCCACCGTCTCTGTTCCCTTGCGGGTAAAGCGGACGTCAGGATTCCGGAACAGGAGATTGCCCACCCCGGCCGGGACGGGCATCCGCAGATAACTGTGCGCCGCAGGGTCCACCACCACGTATCGTCCGGCCCTATGGTCGATCAAGGAGAACCCCGGCTGGTCGGATGACACGATACGGACGCGCTGGCCGGCGGCGTCGAAATACATGTGCACCACGACCATGCCGTCCGGTTCCTGGACGTGATAGACAATCGCCGCGTCGCGGGCAGGAACCAGCGGCGGCTGGTCGGCCGGCCGGGCCGCCGCTGTGCGCAGGAGAAGCGCGACCCCGCCCGCAACACAAAGAGCAATCCTTGCCTGCACGCTTCCTCCTTCCATCGAGATCGGCAAGATCGCGCCGAGACTGAAAGCCGTCAAGGAACCGGGGGCCCGGGGCGGTTGCTCAGGTGTTCGCGCGCCGGCTTATGCTGCGGGTGCGAAAAAACAGAGGTGAGTTGATCCAGATCAAGGCAAGCCGCACTGGCGAGGCTCAAGCGGCGTGCGCAGCAACAGGTTCTGGATGAGGAGATCAAACCAATGCGTAAGGTGCTTCTAATGGCCGGGGTTTGCGCGCTCGGGGCGCTGGCCTATACGCTGCCCGCCGCCGCGGCGCCGGTAGTCACACCCGAACATCTCACCGTTTATATCCTTCCCGGCCGTCAAGGGCTTCCTGCACCGAACGGGCATCGCAATGACAGTTATGTCCCCAGCTCCTTCGTGTTGAAGAAAGGCGTGCCGGCCGTAATCCGGGTGATCAATTACGATGATGGCCTGCATTCGATGTACGCGCCGGGGCTCGGCGTGAACACGATCATGATGCCGGGCAAACACGTGGGCGCTACCCTCCAGCCCACCACGACGACATTCACGGTCACGCCCACCAAAACCGGACTCTTCCGCTGGCAGTGCACGATCCCTTGTGACGGCGGCATCAACGAGCACTGGGCGATGTCGGCCGGTTTCGACGGGCACAGCCAAGTTGGCTACATGGCCGGCTTCTTCGTGGTTCGCTGAGCTCGGGTCTCCGCATTTTTCGGCAATGAGGTCACAGGGTTCATTCCGAACCTGTTGAGCAGCGTGCGATGCGGCGGGGGGATAGCGGAGAGGGAGGACGTCTCCGTTATCCGACGCCGCGGAGGGAGGGCGGACTCCGCCTGATCTCGACCACGATCCGACCTGACTCCGCCGCCTGCCTCCCGGTGGAGGCATTCTCAGCAAGGATGCGTCCGGCGAACGGGAATGTGCGCTGCCCGGGCTTCGAGCAACGGCGGCGCCACACGGTTCTGCACGCGCGCCGGACGGAAACGTGGGGTTCGACAAGCATAACTCTGAGCGACTGGCCCGGCGTCGATGCGGGTGCGGGGTGCTGCCCGATCCGGGGCTTATCGGGCGCCACGGTAAGAGGGGCATAAGCCCGGGCGTGTGACCGATTTTTCTTGACCCGACGCGAGGCGGTTCGATTTAACCTGGGCGTGACTCGGTCGCCTGACATTGATGTCCTCCCGCCCGCGGAACCGAAGCGGCTGGTGCTGGAGCTGTTCGGCGAGAATGCTGAGCTGAAGCGCATCATCGCGGAGTTGCGGGAGGAGATCGCGCAGCTGAAGGGCCTGAAGGGGCGGCCGCGCATCGCACCGAGCGGCATGGAGAAGCGAACTGAGCCCAAGCCGACGGGCAAGCGCAGCCGGCGCCGCCGCCGCGGGAAGATCGTGCCGAAGGTCAGCGTCGAGGAGCGCATTCTCAAGGTCGAAGCCCCGGCTGGCTCTCGCTTTAAGGGCTACGAGGATTTCGTGGGGGAATGTCCCGGCGAATGTTGAAATAGGGAGGCGGCGTTGCCCGCCTTGAGCCGCTAGGCTTGGGGTGCCGAATCCACGAAGGAGAGCAACGCCATGAGG
>JAKAWQ010000045.1 GCA_021816925.1 Pseudomonadota bacterium | reverse complement strand
GCCGGCAGTCCGGGTCGGTCGTGCTGGCGTGGCTGTCGTTCGTGCGCCGCTGACCGTGGAAGTCCGTCCCATCGCCGCCACCGCCATCCTTGGGGCGGAAGCTCTTCTGTGATGCCCAGGCTTCAATGAGCGTGCCGTCCACCGAGAAATGCTCGTCCGACAGCAGCGGCTCAACCTTCGGATGCCCCCTGGGCACGCGACCTGGGTTACCGTGCGCCCCGCAGACGCTCGACCGCCGCGATGAGGGCACGGCGGATACCAGGCTCGAGGGCAGAGTGCCCGGCATCGGGGATGATCGTCAGGCGGGCGGCGGGCCAGGCAGAAGCCAGCTCGAAGGCGCTCCGGGCTGGGCAGACCACGTCGTAGCGACCCTGCACGATCTCGGCAGGAATGTGGCCGATCCGCGCCATCCGGCCGAGCAGCCCCTCGGGCGGCAGGAACAGAACATTAGCGAAATAATGGGCTTCGATCCGGGCGAGCCCAAGCGCGGTCCGGTCCTGCGAAAAGGAAGCGACGGTCTCGGGGCTGGGCAGGAGCGTACTGCATGACCCTTCGTAGATCGACCAGGCGCGTGCCGCCGGCAAATGGACGGCCGGGTCCGCGTGCGTCAGGCGCGCGAGGTAGGCAGCGAGCAGGTCCCCGCGCTCGTCCTCGGGAAGGAAGCCGGTGAAATTCGCGTGTGCGTCAGGAAAGATCTGCGCGAGGCCATAGAGGAACCACTCCACCTCCTCGCGGCGGCCAAGAAATACCCCGCGCAGCACACACGCAGAGACCCGCTCAGGGTGTGCCTGAGCATAGGCGAGTGCCAGGGTGGATCCCCAGGACCCCCCGAAGAGCAGCCACCGTTCGATGCCGAGGTGTCGGCGTAGGGCTTCGATATCGGCGACGAGGTCGGCCGTGGTGTTCTGCACGAGGCTGCCGAGTGGGCGCGAGCGCCCGGCACCGCGTTGGTCGAAGATGATCGTACGCCAGAAACCCGGATCGAAGAAGCGCCGGTGCACTGCGCCCGCACCGGCGCCGGGACCTCCGTGCAGGAAGAGCGCCGAGGCACCACGCGGATTGCCGACCTGCTCCCAGTACATGACATGGCCGCCCGTGAGCGGGAGATAGCCCGTCTCGTAAGGCCCGATTTCGGGGAAAAGGTCGCCGCGCGGCATGATGGTACCCTTTTTACAATGCGGTACAGTCGAGCGTGAAGGATCCGCGGGCTCAAGGCCGCGCCCGGATTTGACAGGCGCGGGGCGTGCTCTCTAAGGTCCGCCGCTTCTCTGTTGCAGGTGCGAACAGCGCTGCCGTGTCTCCCTGCCCGAGGGCTCGGCCGCACATCTCCGGAAACGACATGGCGCCACAATGAAGGTTCTGGTCCCCGTCAAGCGGGTGGTCGACTACAACGTGAAGGTGCGGGTGAGGGCCGACGGCTCGGGTGTCGAGACGGCCGGCGTGAAGATGTCGATGAACCCGTTCGACGAGATCGCGGTCGAGGAGGCGATCCGGCTCAAGGAAAAGGGCGTCGCCGGCGAGATCATCGCCGCCTCGCTCGGCGTCGCCGCGTGTGCCGAGACGCTGCGCACCGCGCTCGCGATGGGCGCCGACCGGGGCATCCTGGTCGAGACCGATGTGGAGCTGCAGCCGTTGGCGGTTGCCAAGCTTCTCAAGGCGTTAGCCGAGCGGGAGGGCCCGCGGCTGATTATCTTGGGCAAGCAGGCGATCGACGATGACATGAACGCAACGGGGCAGATGCTGGCGGCCCTGCTCGGCTGGCCGCAGGGGACCTTTGCCTCGCGGCTCGTCATCGACGGCGACACCGCGACCGTGACACGCGAAGTGGATGGCGGCCTCGAGACGGTGGTGCTCACACTGCCCGCGGTCGTCACCACCGATCTCAGGCTGAACGAGCCGCGCTACGCGAGCCTGCCCAACATCATGAAGGCACGGCGCAAACCGATCGAGACGCTCACGCCTGCCGCGCTCGCCGTCGATCCCGCGCCACGGCTCGCGCTCGTCTCGGTGGCCGAGCCGCCGCGTCGCCAGGCGGGTCGGAAGGTGGGGTCCGTGGCCGAACTCGTGCAGAAGCTTCGCACCGAAGCCAAGGTGATCTGATGCCCGTTCTGGTTCTGCTCGACCATGAAGGCGGGGCGATCAAGCAGCCTTCGCGGAGCGCAGTGGCGGCGGCCAGCCGGCTTGGCGAAGTGCACGCGCTCATCGTCGGCGAGGCGATCGGGCCAGCGGCAACCGCCGCGGCGAGGCTGCCGGGGGTGGCCAAGGTGCTCGCCGCAGAAGATGCATCGCTCGCGCATGCGCTCGCCGAGCCGCTCGCCGATCTGCTGGTCGCGCTCGCGCCCGGCTACACGCACCTCCTCGCCGCGGCAACGGCGGCGGGCAAGAACGTGATGCCGCGTGCCGCCGCGCTGCTCGACGTGCAGCCGATCAGCGACATCGCCGGCGTGGTCGATGCCGACACCTTCATTCGCCCGATCTATGCGGGCAATGCGCTCGCCACCGTGCGCTCGCGCGACGCCTGCAAGGTGATCACGGTGCGTGCGGCGAGCTTCGATCCCGTGCCGACGGAGGGGGGTGCGGCACCGGTCGAGCGCATCGGCGCGCCTGCCGCTGCACACGGCGCGCGCTTCGTCTCGGCCGAGCTTTCGAAGACAGAGCGGCCCGAGCTCACCGCCGCGCGCGTGGTCATCTCGGGCGGGCGGGGCATGCAGAGCGGGGAGAACTTCAAGCTCCTGGAGCCGATCGCAGACCGGCTGGGCGCGGCCATCGGCGCGTCGCGTGCCGCGGTCGATGCCGGCTTCGTGCCGAACGATTTCCAGGTCGGCCAAACCGGCAAAGTCGTCGCTCCCGATCTTTATGTCGCGGTCGGCATCTCCGGAGCGATCCAGCATTTGGCCGGGATGAAGGACAGCAAGGTCATCGTCGCGATCAACAAGGACGGCGAGGCGCCGATTTTCCAAGTCGCCGATTACGGCCTCGTTGCGGATCTTTTTGCCGCGCTGCCCGAACTTGCCCGTGAACTGGAGAAGAGCCCATGAACCTCGAACGCGAGCCTGCGGTCGTCGCCGCGCATGCCGGTACCGCCAATATGGCGAACGAGATGCCGGAGATCGCCACCGTCGGCGTGGTCGGGGCCGGGCAGATGGGCAACGGCATCGCACACGTTGCGGCGCTGGCCGGGCTCGAGGTGACGATGCTCGACGTCAAGACCGAGGCGCTCGAGAAGGCGATGGCGACGATCGGCCACAACATGGACCGGCAGATCGCACGCAAGATCATCACCGAGGCCGACAAGAAGGCTGCGCTCGCGCGTATCCATACCGCGACCGGTTACGACGCCTTCCGCGAGTGCGATCTCGTCATCGAAGCCGCAACCGAGAAGGAGGAGATCAAGCGGAGCATCTTCAAAGGCGTGACGCCGCACTTGAAGCCCACCTGCCTGATCGCCTCCAACACCTCCTCGATCTCCATCACACGTCTCGCGGCCGCAACCGACCGGCCGGAGAAATTCATCGGCATGCACTTCATGAATCCGGTGCCGGTGATGAAGCTCGTCGAGGTCATCCGCGGCATCGCAACCGACGAACCGACCTTCCAGGCGATCCAGGTGCTGGCTGCGCGCCTCGGCAAGACAACGGCTGTCGCTGAGGATTTCCCCGCCTTCATCGTCAACCGCATACTTGTTCCGATGATCAACGAGGCGGTGTATGCGATCTATGAAGGGGTGGGCTCGGTGGCTGCGATCGACACGGCGATGCGGCTCGGCGCCAACCACCCGATGGGCCCCCTCGAGCTCGCCGACCTTGTTGGTCTGGATACCTGCCTCTCGGTGATGCAGGTCCTGCACGAGGGCTTGGCGGATTCCAAGTACCGCCCTTGCCCGCTACTCGTGAAGTATGTCGAGGCCGGCTGGCTCGGCCGCAAGACGGGGCGCGGCTTCTACGATTATTTCCAGACGCCGCCACGGCCGACGCGGTAGCGCCTGATGGAGAAGTCCGCATCCCTCATCCGAGCGGCAGTTCCGCCCGCGGTGCTCGGCCTCGTCACGGTCGTGCTCGCGAGCATCGTTCTCGCTCTCTCCGCCAAGATCGAGCTGCCGTTCTGGCCGGTGCCGATGACGCTCGAGACGCTCGCCGTCCTCGCGCTGGCCGGCCTCCTCGGCGCCCGGCTGGCAGGCTTGGCCGTTCTCCTCTGGCTGGCCGAGGGAACGGTCGGGCTTCCGGTGTTCGCCGGCGCCGCGGCCGGACCTGTTTATTTCCTTGGGCCGACCGCGGGCTATCTCGCGGGCTTTCTGTTTGCCGCCTTCCTCGTCGGTCGCGCCGCTGATCGGGGGCTGAGGGCGCGGCCCCTGCTGCTGTTCGCTTCCATGCTGGTTGGTGTTGCCTTGATCTACGCTGCGGGCGTGGTCGATCTTGCGCGTCTGCTCGGCTGGGCCGGGGCCGTCCGGCTCGGCCTGCTGCCCTTCATTCCCGCCGATCTCACCAAGGCAGCGCTCGCTGCTGCCCTGGTCACCGCCGCCGGCCGGCTCCGCCTCGGCCGAAGCTAATCGGCCGCCGCGGGCCTCCCCCGGCGTGCAATCACCGGCAGGCCGGAGCAGCGGCGCGAATGGGATTGAGTGAGCCGCGTGGCGACGCCGTTGCGGGTCGGCTTGGTCTGATGGCTCGAGCCGGCGAGGGATTGGCCGGAGCGTGTCGGCTACAACGCGGCGCGCGTTACGTCTCGTCGGCGGCGAACAGAGCGGCATTGCCGCCGGCCGCGGCGGTGTTCACCGAAACCGAGCGCTCCTCGGCAAAGCGATAAAGTGTGATCGGCCCTCCTGCCTTCGGCCCGGTACCGGAAAGCCCTCGCCCACCGAAGGGCTGCACGCCGACCACGGCGCCGATCTGGTTACGGTTCACGTAGGCATTGCCCACCGCCAGTCGCTCGACAATGCGCCGCTGCACACTCTCGATCCGGCTGTGCACACCGAGCGTCAGCCCGTAACCATTGCCGGCGATGGCATCCAGCACGGAGTCCAGACGATCCGCGGCGTAGCGCACCACATGCAGAACCGGCCCGAAAATCTCCTGCCGGAGGGCGGACGCGTCGGTGATGGCATAGGCTGAGGGTGCGAAAAAGGAGCCGTGCCCGGTGGCCGGCGGGAGGGCGAGCGAGAAGAGCGGAGTGTCCATACCGGCGGCGTAGGCGGCGAGCGCCGCCGCGGCCCCATCGTCGATGACGGGTCCCACATCGCTTGCGGGGTCAAGTGGATCGCCGATCACCAGCGTTTCTGCCGCGCCCGCGAGCATCCGCAGCACATGTTCGGCGATCTCCTCCTGGAGGCAGAGCAGGCGCAACGCTGAGCAACGCTGCCCGGCCGAGCCGAAGGCGCTCGCCACCACATCCGTAACGACCTGCTCGGGAAGTGCTGAACTGTCCACCAGCATCGCATTGACGCCGCCAGTTTCGGCAATGAACGGCACGATCGGGCCGGGGCGCGACGCAAGCCGGGCGGCGATTGCCCGGGCTGTTTCCGTCCCGCCGGTAAAGGCAATGCCCGCGACTCGGAGGTCGTCGATGAGCGCCGCCCCCACCTGCGGTCCATCGCCGGGGAGTAGGGCGAGCGCCTCGGCGGGAACGCCGGCCGCGTGCAAATGGGCGATTGCGCGGGCGGCTACGAGCGGCGTCTGCTCGGCCGGCTTCGCCGCCACGGCATTGCCGGCGGCGAGCGCGGCTGCCACTTGTCCGGTGAAAATCGAGAGAGGAAAGTTCCAGGGCGAGATCGCGGCAAACACGCCGCGACCACCGAGTTGCCAGGTGTTTTGCTCTCCGGTCGGGCCGGGCATGACTCGCCTTGCGGTGAAGTCCTCACGTGCGCGCGCAGCGTAATAGCGGAGGAAGTCGGCCGCCTCACGGATTTCGGCGATGCCGTCGAGCAGCGTTCGGCCGGCTTCCCGCGCGAGGAGGAAGAGGAGGGTCTCACGGTCGCCTTCGATGAGATCCGCTGCCCGTTCGAGTACTGCGGCGCGCGGGCCGCTCCCCCCAGCGTCCCAGCCGCGCCATCCGCGGGCGAGTCGGGAGAGGGCGGCATCCATCTCGGCCGCATTCGTATCATGTGCAATCCCGACCAGCACGCGCCGATCCGCTGGACTGCGGATCTCACGTGCGGGGCCGGCGCCGGGAACGGAAAAGTCCGCGCCACCTTTGAGGCCGATCGCAGCGATGATCGCCGGCCCGACAGCCCGGTCGGCAAGGTCGATGCCGATCGAATTGCGGCGGTCGGGATAGAGATCGCGGGGCAGCGGGATCTTTGGATTGGGCGAGGCACCGGCGGCGAGAAGTCGGGCTACCGGATCGGCAATCACGGCCTCCTCCGAAACCTCAGGGTCGACCAGGCGATGTACGAAGCTCGTGTTGGCGCCGTTCTCGAGTAGCCGCCGCACGAGATAGGCGAGCAAGTCCTCATGCGTGCCGACAGGCGCATAGACCCGCACCGGGCAATCCGGACCAAGTACAGGCGCGTAGAGCGACTCGCCCATGCCGTGCAGACGCTGCATCTCGAAGCAACCGGGTTTGGCGATCTCGAGAATGGTGGCAAGCGAATGTGCGTTGTGGGTGGCGAAGGCGGGCAGGATGGCCGGTGTCTGCAGCATTCTGCGCGCCGCAGCGAGCCAGGAGACGTCGGTCGCGGACTTGCGCGTGAACACCGGATAGTCGGAATGGCCTTGCGTCTGGGCAAATTTGATCTCGGCGTCCCAGTACGCGCCCTTGACCAATCGAAGGGGTACGCGATGCGTTCTGGCGATGCCGCTCACCCAATCGATCACGGCGAGCGCGCGCTTCTGGTAAGCCTGCACAGCGAGACCGAGCCCGTCCCACCCGGCAAGCTCCGGACTGGCCAGCACGGCAGCGAAGATGTCGAGGCTGATTTCCAGTCGCTCGGCTTCTTCTGCGTCAACGGTCAGTCCGATATCTGCGGCTTTGGCGGCGCGCGCGAGGGAAACAAGCGAGACGATCAGCGCAGGAACGCACTGCGCCGCCTGCAGCGGTTCGTAACGCGGATGGAGCGCAGAGAGCTTGACCGAGATTCCCGGGCCCTCGATCGGACCTCGCCCTGCGGCCGCGACGCCAATGGCACCGATCGCTGCGGCATAGGCGTGTTGGTAACGCTCGGCGTCCGCCATTGTCTTCGCCGCTTCGCCCAGCATATCGAAGCTGTAGCGCCAGCGCCAGGCTTCGCCAGCCGCTGCGCGCGCCAGCGCCTCCTCGATGGTGCGCCCAAGGACGAATTGGCGTGCAAGCACGCGCATACCCCGGCGGAGTGCCGCGCGAATGACCGGCTCGCCGAGGCGACGCACCACACGCCCGATCGCCGCCGGCATACTGCCGCGCTCGGTTCCCTCCGAGCCCAGCACGCGGCCGGTCAGCATGAAGGCAAAGGCCGAGGCGTTCACCGCAAGGCTGTCGGCGTGGCCGAGATGTGTTTCCCAATCGGCACCCCCGATCCGGTCTTCGATCAGCTGGTCCGCGGTTCTTGCATCGGGGATGCGAAGCAAAGCCTCGGCGAGGCAGAGCAGCGCCACACCCTCGGTGGTGCCGAGGCCGAATTCCCTGAGGAAACAGCTGACATCCGCGCCCGGTCGGTAGGCCGCCCGCGCCCCCCGGACAAGGCTCCGTGCCCGGAGCGCAATCCGTGTCGCCTCCTCGGGCGCGGGGGTCGCCGAGGCGAGCAACGGGGCCAGTACCGCACTCTCCGGAGCGCGGTAGAGTGCCCGCATCGCGCGGCGATCATCCCGTATCACAGGCGTCGGGGCGTCTTGCATCAGTGCACCCTGCCACGTCCCGTGCCGGCTCGAGAGGGGCCTCGACGCTGGCTCGCGGGCGGCTCAAGACCGGCCACGCTCGATCTCCTGTTCGAGAGCAGCGATCTCGGCGTCGCTGAAGCCGAAATGGTGCGCAACTTCATGCACCAGCACATTGCGCACCAGGGCGCCGAGATCGACGCAACTTTCGATCCATTCGAGCAGGATCGGCTCCCGATAGAGGAAGATGGTATCCGGCATGCGGGCCGGATCCGAGACGCTGCGGTTGCCGAGCGGAGTGCCCCGATAGAGCCCGGTCAGATCCCATGGCGAGTCGAGCCCCATCTCGGCAAGCGTGGCCTCGTCGGCTCGCTCCTCGAGCATGATCCCCACGCCCTTGAGGTATCGGGCGAGCCGTCGGGGGATGGCGGCCAGAGCCGCCTCGGCCAGACGGGTAAGGTCCTCGATCGAGGGGGGTGTGGTAAATGAGCGGCCGGTGGGCATGGCAGCATCGGGGCAGGTGCCGCGCACGCGGTCAAGGAGGAGAGCGGATGACGGCACGATTGGATCTGGCGGCGCGCGCGGCGCTTGGCACGATCCTCCCGGAATGGCGGATGGCAAGCGGGCGCGACGCTATCCAGCGCAGCTACGGCTTTGCCGATTTTTCCGAGGCCTGGGGTTTCATGAGCCGGGTCGCGCTGCTGGCGGAGCAGCATGGCCACCACCCGGAGTGGTCGAATGTCTGGAACCGAGTGGACATCACGCTCGCGACGCACGATGCGGGTGGCCTGACGGAGCGGGACGTCAAGCTGGCGCAGGCGATCGATGCACTTCTCTCCGCGCGCACCTGAGGCTCGATCGACGGAGTGAGCAACGGGTTCCCGGCACGCGCCGCGCCGCGGGCGATCGTTTTCCGTTACCGGCGATATCACTTGATCCGATATCCCACGTTCGGCTGACGAGGCGATCGGATCATCATCGGGATTGACGCTGAGGCGGGAATGTCCGTACGTTACGAACCAGACGTTCCTCTCCCGCGCTGGGCGGAGACGGCAATTGCGCCGGCCGACCGTCTTTCTGGCGACTCCGCGTGTCGGAAATGACCAACGAATCACGAATGATTCGGGTGATTGACGAGGGTTGCGGGTGCACGCATGGCCCATGGGAGCAGTGGCGATGCTTCAAGTGGCCACGGAAGAAGAGATGCTGAAGCGAACGGTGCCGGCGAGCCTGGCGCCAGAAGGAAGCACGACGAGTCCGTGATCCGGTACCGTTCCCATGCGGTTGATCGCATCGTTCATGTGGCTGACAGGTTCGAAAGCAAAATAATCCTGCCCCGCCGGAGTGAAGACGACGGCGTGACCGAAGCACGCGTCCGCCGAAATCGTGAGGCTGCGACCGATCGCCGGCCAGGAGATCGTCGCAGTTCCCGACCAGCCGGCGAAGCAGTTATCGAGCCCCGGCTCCTCCAGCATGCGCGGCAAGCTGAAGTTCCAGGTGTCCGGCACACGTCCGCGCTTCGCGGGGAGATGGTCGGTTCCGTTTTGCCAAACCTCCTCGGCCTGGAACCGAAGCTTGACCCCGCCGTGGCGGGGGAAGTACGGGTGCAAGCCGATACCGGCCGGTGCCGCCATTCCGCCGATATTGGTCAGCGAGAGGCTGATTGTGAGTTCGTTGCCGGTAGCGACAATATGTTGTTCGGCACGCCACGGAAAAGGCCAGGAACCGGGCTCCGTTCCGCCGTGCATGACAACCAGCCGTGCCGACGATTGGTTCGCCTCAACGACCTCCCAATGCCGCATCCAGCCTTCCCCGTGGATCGCATGCGCGCTGCCGGTGAGCGGGTGTCGCCCAAGCCGGTGGGACCGGCCCGCGTAGGTAAACCGCCCGCCGGCGATACGGTTCGAGAAAGGAACCAGCGGATAGCAAGAGAACAGGCGCACATCCGTGGCGGCGGGCGGTGTTTCGCGCATCACGGAGACACCGGCATGGCTGAAATGCGCGATCGCTCCACCAATCGAGGGGACGAGTTCCACTTGAAGATCGCCGGCACGGAGGCAGAGTCGTTCCACGCCCATCCCGGCCGGCTTCAGCCCTTCAGACCACCGGTCGTAAGGCCGGAGACCACGCGCTCCTGGAAGACGACGATCAGGATCGCGATCGGAACGATACCGACCACCAGCGCGGCCGAGATTTCGGGCCAGGGAAAAGTGAATTGCCCCTGGTAGAGAGTAATGCCGACGGGGAGAGTGCGAAACCGGGGATCGGAGTTGAAGGAAAGGGCGAGCAGGAACTCGTCCCAGGAATTGACGAAGGCAAGAATGCCGGCGGTGAAGACGCCGGGCGCGGCCAGCGGCATCACGATGCGGCGCAGTGCGCCGAACCGCGTGCAGCCGTCCACCATGGCCGCGTGTTCAAGGTCGGCCGGAATGGTCTCGAAATAGGTCATCAGCACCAGAGTGCAGACCGGCAGGCTCAGCACGGCATAGGGGAAGATGAGTGCGGGATAAGAGTTGAGAAGATCGAGGCTGCGCAGGATCTCGAACAGAGGCACGAGGAGTGTCACGAGGGGAAACGTCGAGACAGCGATGATGAAGCCGAGAATGAGGCCGCGCACGGGCATTTCCAGCCGGACCAGGGCGTACGCCGCCAGCGCTGCGACAAAAAGCGTGAGCAGGGTGGAAAAACAGGCGACGATCACGCTGTTGAGAAGAAAAAGTGGTAACGGTTGCTGGGTGAAGGCGTGCACGTAATTCTCGAGCGTCGGATGCGCGGGCAGCCAGGTGATCGGCGTCCGGCGCAACTCGATCGTCGTCTTGAGGGAGGTGAGGAGAATCCAGAGCGCTGGAAAGAGCCCGTTCACCAGCAGGAACGAGGCCACGATGACGCGTATGAGGCCGGCGCGGAGCGCAGGCATCTCTCTCAGGCCGCGGCGCGGATCTGACGCATATAGACCACGCTCATCACTAGGCTGATGAGGGCGAGCACGATGGCGATGGCGGCTCCGCGGCCGAGCGCGAGATCATCGACGGTGCTCTGATAGACATACATCGCCAGCGTCTCCGTTGCCGAGCCTGGGCCGCCCTTGGTCATGGTGAAGGGGATATCGAAGGTCTGGAGCGCGGTGATGGTGCGGAAGATGAGTGCAACCGCGATCGCCGGGCGCAAGAGCGGAAGGGTAACGGCGCGGAACTGTCGCCAGCGTCCCGCACCGTCGATCGCCGCGGCCTCGTAGAGTTCCTTCGGGATTGCCTGCAGGCCGGCCAGCAAGACCAGGGCCACGAAGGAAGAGCTCTTCCAGATGATGGTGAGCGAGATCGCGAAGAACGACCAGAAGATCGAGTTGAACCAGATACGCTGTGGCAGACCGATTCGGCGGAGGATGTCATTGACGACGCCGTACTCGCCATTGAAGAACCATGCGAAGATCAGACCGGTGAAGGCGAGAGGCATGGCCCAGGGCATCAGGAGGGCAAGCCGCACGGGCCATTTGCGGCGATAGGCAAGGTTGGCGAGCAGTGCGAGCCCGAGCCCTGCGAGCATGCCGCCCGGCACGGTGACGACGGTAAGGATAGCGGTGGTCAGAAGGGTTTGCCGGAATGTCGGGTCGCTCCAGAGGCCGACGTAATTGACGATCCCGACGAAACGCCCGGGCAAGCCGGACGAAAGATCGAGGTCGGTGAGGCTGAGGCCGATCAGCCGGATGACCGGGTAAACGACGATGCCGCCGAGGAGAAGAAAGGCAGGAGAGAGAAGGAGAACGCCGAGCACCCGGTCAGAGGGGTCGGCGAGGCGCCGTCTCACCTCAGCCGAGGACGCGGCGGAGACGAACCTCCATGTTCCGCGCCGCTGCCTTGCCGGTCATGGTTCCGGCCATTACGGCGTTGAAATCGGTGCGGATGATCTCGCTGACCGCGTTGTAGCGCGGGGTCACCGGGCGGGAGCGCGCAGAGGCAAGAACCGGACCCGCGGCAGCGAACCATGGATTGACCTTGAGAACGTCAGGGTCGGTGTAGATTTGCGGGAAGACCGGGAGCAGAGACGCCTTGATGGCGAGCAGCTTGGAGATGGGCAGAGATGACAGAAAGCGCACCAGGGCGATCGCCTGCGGCTTATGGTGGGAGAACGCGGAAACGCCCCACTGCCAGCCGCCGATGCAGCTGACCGATGTTCCCCCGGTGACAGCCGGCAGCTTCGCCACGCCGACCTTGCCGACGACCGCCGAGTTCTTCCCCTGAAAGAGCGCCCAGGCGTAAGACCAGCACACCGCGAACAGCACCTTGCCCGCCTGGAAATCCTGCCGCGTGTCTTCGGTGGTTGCCTGCGCGATGGTGCGCGGCGACACCCCGTTGGTGATGAAGCCGCGCCACAGCGCCAGCGCCTGCCCGGCGGCCGGGACATTGAAGGTAAGCTTGCCGTTGGTGATGAGGTCGTGGCCCGCACTCCAATAGGGCAGGAGGAACGTGCACACGGCCCCTTCGATCGGTGCGCCCTGGAAGCTCAGGCCCTGGAGGGAGGGGTCTTTCTCGCCGGCGGTGACCTTCTTGGCTTGCTCTGTCAGATCGGTCCAGGTCTTAGGCGGCGTGAGCTGGTATTTTTCGAGCAGATCCTTCCGATAGTAAAGGAACATGGCATCGGCGAAGCCGGGCAGCGCGACGAGCTCGCCATTCACCTGGTCGGCGGCAGCATAGGCGGGCAGGTATTGCTTCATCAGCGCGGCAACATCGCCGACCGCGGAGTTCAGCGGCACCGCCCAATGAGCGGCCGCGAACTGCGCCGGTCGAATCACGTCGAGGAGGAAGAAGTCGAGCGAGGAATCGCGCGCAGAGAGCACGGTATTGAGATACTGTGCTTGCGCTTCGGAAGTAGTCGGCCCGGCCTCGATCGTGACTTTTGCGGCGGGATTCCGGGCGCTGTATTCGTCGAACGCCTGGCGCATCACGCTTGGGCGTTCCTGCTTGGAGATGAAGACCTTGAGCTCGGTGGCCGCGGCTGCCTGTGCGCGACGCGTCACAAACGCCGTGGGCAGCGCCGCCAGAGCGGTCGTCATGAAGGAGCGACGGAGCATGGTGGCATCCCCCCTGATTGTTCGGCACCCTTGCTGGCGGTGCCCGGCCCGATGAGCCAAGAGTGCCGCCCGACGCTGTTGGCTGTCAAACCGGAACACGGGCCCGCGCCGCGTGGTTCCGCGGAAAGGAAAGGAGGGTCTCTGCATGAGCGATGCAGCCGGGGAGAACGCCGTCGCACGCTATCCCTCTCTTGCCGGAAAGGCGGTCGTGGTGACGGGAGGGGCGTCCGGTATCGGTGCGGCCATCGTCGAGGCCTTTGCAGGGCAATCGGCGCGCGTCTTCTTTCTCGACATCGATGCCGCGTCGGGCGAGGCGCTGGCTCGGCGCATCGGCGGCAGGGCCGAGTTCCGGCCGGTGGACCTCGCCGATGTCGGAGGGCTCCGGTGCGTGATCAAGGCGATCGAGCAGGAAGCCGGCGGGGGAATCGATGTCCTGGTGAACAACGCCGCCCGGGACGATCGGCACGACTGGGCCGGAGTCGATCCGGAACACTGGAGACGTATGCTTGCGGTCAATCTCGACCACCAGTTCTTCGCCACCCAGGCGGTCGTGCCCGGCATGGCGGCACGGGGAGGAGGGTCGGTCATTCTGTTTGGCTCGCGCTCGTGGATGCGCGGATTGCCGAACATGGTCGGCTACACGACGGCCAAGGCGGCGATCAACGGGCTCACACGCACGCTGGCGCGGGAGTTCGGCGGAATGGGCATTCGGGTGAATTGCGTGGTTCCGGGCGCGGTCGTCACGGAGCGGCAGCGTCGACTCTGGACGCCCCCGGAGGACGATGCACGCATTCTCGATCGCCAGGCTTTGAAATTTCGCCTCGCCCCCTGGCACGTCGCGCGGGTCGTGCTGTTCGTCGCCTCGGCCGAGGCGGGCGGTTGCAGCGGTGCCAACTTCATCGTCGATGGCGGGGTGATGTGATCACGTTCGCGCGTCACGGCACGGACTTCACGGTTGTCTGGAGGGGCGGAGTACTGCTCCGCCACACCGCGGAGCGTCCTTGCTTCGCGGCCGGATCGGGGCAACCGAAGATCGCTGCCCGGCGGGGCAATTTCACGATCGAGGATCGACTTGAGCGGCGCGTCCTGCTCGCCGAGATCGAGATTGCCGAAAGGCCCGGCGGCTGGCGGCTGACGGCGAGGGCCCGGGCGGGCGATGCGCCGACGCTGAGGGCGGAAATGACCATCGGCGACGACTCTGTGTTCCTGCGATTCTTGCCGGCCGACCCCACGGTGAACCGTCTCTGGCTGCGTCTGCCGGCGGAGCCGGGCGAAGCCGTTTGGGGCGGCGGGGAGCAGTTCTCCTATTTCGATCTACGCGGCCGGCGCTATCGGCTTTGGGCCTCCGAACCCGGCGTCGGGCGTGACAAGACGAGTTTGATCACCCGGGCGGCGGATCTCGAGGGCGGCGCCGGCGGGGATTACGATCTGACCTACTGCCCGCAACCCACCTTTCTTTCCTCAAGGGGGCATGCGGTCCACGTAAGCACGACCGCGTACGCCGCGTTCGATTTCCGGGCGCCGGATCACCACGCGATCGAGCTCTGGGCGGTGCCGGAGGCGGTGATCTTCCTGGTTGCCAACGATCGGGTGGCGCTCGTGCGCCGTGTCGCGGAAGAATTCGGCCGCCCGCCACCGCTGCCCCGCTGGGTCGATCAGGGCGTCGTGCTTGGTCTCAAGCGCGGCGAGGCGCACGCGCGGGAGAAGCTTGCGATTGCCGAAGCGGCGGAAGTGCCACTTGCAGGTCTCTGGTGCGAGGACTGGGCGGGCGTGCGGCAGACAGGGCTCGGCACGAGGCTCTTCTGGGATTGGAAATGGAAGGGCGGGCGTTATCCGGGGCTCGACAGACTGATCAGCGAACTGCGTGCGAAGGGACTTCGTTTTCTCGGCTACGTCAATCCCCATCTCGCCGGCGACGGCAGCCTTTTTCCCGATGCCGAACGCGCGGGTGCGCTGGTGCGCGATGCGGCTGGCGGTACGTTGCTAATCGATTTCGGCGAATTCTCCGCGGGCTTCCTCGATCTCAGCACGGCGGCTGGCGGAGAATGGTTTCGTGAGCACGTTCTCGCCCCAATGCTGGCGCTCGGGTTCGACGGCTGGATGGCGGACTTCGGTGAATATCTCCCGCCGGAGGCTCGCCCGGGCGACGGCGCCGATCCGCTTCTCGAGCACAATGCCTGGCCTGCTCGTTGGGCGGCGCTCAACCATGCGGCGCTCGCCGCGGCCGGGCGCGAGGGAGACGCGCTTTTCTTCATGCGTGCCGGCTACAGCGGCGCACAGCGGCATTGCTCCCTTCTCTGGGCGGGCGATCAGTGCGTGGATTTCTCGCGCCATGACGGCCTCGAGACAACGATCACGGCGGCGCTTTCGAGCGGGCTCTCGGGCTATCCGTACCACCACAGCGACATCGGCGGCTATACGAGCCTCTTCGGGCTCAGGCGAACGCCCGAGGTATTCATGCGCTGGGCCGAGTTCGCAGCCTTCACCGCGATGATGCGTACACATGAGGGGAATCGGCCGACGGAGAATTTCCAGTGGTGGGAGGATGCCGGCGTGACGCGGCATCTGGCCCGCATGGGTCGGCTGTTCCGGGCCCTGGCACCCTACCGGCGAAGCGCGGTCGAGGATGGGCTGCCTTTGCTCCGCCCTCCGGCTCTGCATTTTCCGAACGATCCGGCGCTGCATGCGCTGCACGATCACGCCATGCTGGGGCCGGCGCTGCTGGTGGCCCCGGTCCATGCCGCGGGCGCCGGAGAATGGCGGGCGCGGCTGCCGTCCGGTTCGGCTTGGGAACATCTCTGGAGCGGGCAAACCTTCGCGGGCGGACAAAGCGCCGTGGTGCCGGCCCCGCTTGGCGAGCCGCCGGCCTTCCTCCGCGCGGAGGACCCAGGCGCGGCGCTGATCCGAGCGGCGCGCGATGGACTCTGAGGCGTCCGGGGGGTGGCTTGCCGGGAGCAGATGCTATGTTATAGCATTTCAGGAAATGGCGGCGTGAACCGCCTTCGAGGGTCCAGCATGGGCAAGGGCGCGCTCGCCACGATCATGGCTCTCATCCTCGCTGCAAGCGGCCTTTCCGCGGCAGCGCCGGCAGCACCGCTCCGCATCGTTGCTGCGGAGAATTTCTATGGCGATGTTGCCGCCCAGTTGGGCGGGCCCTGGGTCCGCGTGGTCAGCATTCTCGCCAATCCGGACGTCGATCCCCACCTCTTCGAGGTCAATCCCGCGGTCGGCCGTGCGGTCTCGAAGGCGCGCATCGTCATCGAGAACGGCATCGGCTATGACCCCTGGATGGAGAACCTCCTGGCGGCGACCGAGACATCGGGGCGGCAGACGATCGTGGTGGCCTCCCTCATCGGCCGCAAGCCCGGGGACAATCCGCATATCTGGTACGACCCGCACACGATGCTCGCACTTGGCTCTGCACTCGAACGCGTGCTCGCCGCCGACGACCCCGCGCACGCCGCGGATTTTCTCCCGCACCTTGTCGCGTTTCGGGCCTCGCTCATGCCCATCGAGGCGCGGATCGCCAGCCTCAGAGCGCGACTCGCCGGCACTGCGGTGACGGCGACGGAGCCCGTTTTCGGCTACATGTTCGCGGCGCTGGGAATGGAGGTGAAGAACCGCCGATTTCAGCTTGCAGTGATGAACGATACCGAGCCGAGCGCAGCCGAGATCGCGGGTTTCGAGGCCGATCTTCGCCGCCATCGGGTGGCGCTTCTCGCCTATAACAGCCAGGCGAGCGATCCGATCGCGCTGCGAATGGTAAGGGTCGCCAAAGAGGCCGGTGTCCCGGTGGTGGGAGTGACCGAGACGGAGCCGCCGCGCACGACCTACCAAGCCTGGATTCTCGGCGAACTCAAGGAAGTTCAGCGGGCGCTGGCGCCGCACAAGCCATGAATGCAGTCGAATTCAGCGACGTGACGTTGGCGGTTGGCGGCCGGACGGTTCTGGTAGGCGCGAGCTTTGCCGTCCGCGAGCGGGAGTTCGTGGGCGTGCTCGGGCCGAATGGCTCGGGCAAGACGACGATCCTGCGCGCGGTGCTCGGCCTCCTGATGCCTTGGCGTGGCAGCATTCGCGTGCTCGGCAGACCACCGTCGCGCGGCGACCCCACCATCGGGTACCTGCCGCAAGTACGAAGCAATCGTGCGGGGATGCAGCTCAGCGGCTGGGATTTCGTCGCCGCGGTTCACAGGGGGCATCGCCTTGGTCTTCCGTTCCTCGACGCGGTGGGACGGCGGGAGATCGCGCGGGCGCTCGACCGGGTGGGAGCGGCCGATCTCGCACGCCGGCCACTCGCCGAGACCTCGGGCGGCGAACGCCAGCGGCTGTTGCTGGCGCAGGCTCTGGTCGGACGGCCGCGCCTGCTGCTGCTCGACGAACCGCTGATCAGCCTCGATCCGCACCATCAGGCCGCGGTGGTGGCGCTCGCCAGATCCGTGCAGGAGGAACTTGGGATCACGGTGTTGTTCAGCGCCCACGAGATTAATCCGCTGCTCGGCGCGATCGATCGGGTGCTTTATCTCGGTCAGCGCCAAGCGGCGCTCGGCACCGTGGAGGAGGTAATCACAGGGCCGGTGCTTTCCCGCCTTTACGGAATGGCGATCGACGTCGTGCACCTGCATGGACGGATCTTCGTCATGTCGGAGGGCCAGGACATGGAGCGCGACGCCCATCGCCACTACGAGGCACATCATGCCGGACCATCCCATGCTTGAGTACGGCTTCATGCGCCACGCGTTCGCCGCGGCCGGAATCGTCGCGGTTCTGGGCGGGCTGGTCGGTTACTTCCTGGTGTTGCGCGGCCAGACCTTTGCCGGCCATGCGCTCGGGCACGTCGGCTTTACCGGCGCGACCGGCGCGGTGCTGATCGGCGCCTCCCCCTTTTCGGGCTTGGTCGTGCTCAGCGTTCTGGCGGGGGTCGGGATGGGCTTTCTCGGCGAGCGGATTGCCGAGCGGGACGTCGCGATCGGCATCGTGCTCGCCCTCGCACTCGGCTTCGGCCTTCTGTTTCTGAATTTTTACACCGCGTTCGCGAGCGAGGCAGTGGCCCTTCTCTTCGGCAATGTGCTCGCGGTTGATGCGCGGACGGCGTTCGTGCTGCTGGCGCTCGGGCTGGCGAGCCTGGCCGGGCTGGCGATGATCTCGCGACCGCTCCTGTTCGCGAGCCTTCAGCCGGAAGTGGCGGAAGCGAAAGGTGTGTCTCTCAGGCTCTATTCGGTCCTTTTCCTGGGCATCGTCGGCCTGGCGACCGCCGGATGCGCGGAAATCGTCGGGGTACTTCTGGTGTTTGCCCTGATGGTCGGGCCGGCCGCGACCGCTCAGCGCCTGACGCACCATCTGGGATGGGGCATTTTGCTTGCGCCCGGGCTTGCGCTCGCCGAGGCATGGCTCGGCATCACGATGGCCTTCTACACGAACTGGCCGAGCAGCTTCTGGATCACAAGTCTGAGTGCGGTCGCCTATCTCGTCGCTGTCGTGCTGTCTGGTCGTCGGAGCGCGGCGCCGGCACGCAGCCGATGACTCCCCCTTATGCCGCCGCCTGAGCGCAGGCGGCGCACTCGCCTGTGACTTCAACGAGCGCGTGAGTGACGTGGAAGCCCCGGCGCGCGGTGGCCTGGCCAAGCGCGCGCGATACGGCATGGTCTTCCAATTCAATGACCGTCCCGCAGCTTTGGCAGATCAGGAACTGGGCTTGGTGGGTTGCATGTGTCGGCTCGATGCAGGGGATGAACGCATTGAGGCTCTCGATCTTGTGGATGAGCCGGCGCGCCATCAGGAAATCGAGCGCGCGATAGATGGTAGGCGGCACCGCCTGCTTGCGGGTTTTCTTGAGGCGATCGAGGAGCTGGTACGCGGTGAGGGGGCCCCCCGCTTCGAGGATCAGGCCGAGTACCTGGCGGCGAAGATTGGTGAGCGCGACGCCTTCCCGCGCACAGGAAAGCGCCGCGGCGTCGAGCCGCGCCGCGGTCCGGCGGGGCGAATGCGCGGTCATCTCATGCTCCCGGCTTCTGCCTCTCTCAGGCGGCCAAAGTCAGTCGTTTCACGAACGCGGAGAGGCGATGGCGGCGAAGCTCGGAGCGGGCGGCGGCATCGGTCGTCATGTAGTTGAGCTGCACCACATAGCGCCGGCCGATGAATGTGCGGTGCCCGTGCCAAGTGTCCTCGCTGTTCGGAAAAACGAGAAGGGTACCGTCAATCGGCGGTACCTCGACCGCGAAATCCTCGAGGTCATCGCGCCGCCGCAACAGGCGGAGACAGCCCTCGTGCCGCGCCCAGGCGGCCGTTGCCGGGTTGAGATAGAGCAGCACGGTAACGCGCTTGGCCGCGGAGTCACGGTGGATATGCCCGTCACGCTCCGTCGAGCAGCCACGAAGCGTTAACATGGTCGGGGCATCATCGAGGTCGAGCCCGAATTTGGCGGCAATCGCCTGACGTAGCGCTTGCCCCTCGAGCTCCTCCGTCAGGGCCGCGGCGGCGGGGCCGAGCCGGAGCGAGCCCATGGGGAAGGAACCCCGGCGATCGAGCGCCGGCAGGTCAGCAACCACCGCCTCGAGCGCCTCCTGAGGAACGAAGCGCGAAACCACGACGTGCGGAAAGGGGTCGGCCGTCAACGGAGTGTCGGCAAGGCGGGAATAGTCGAGGATGGTCATAGGCGGTCCCTCATGTGGCGCTGCCGGCGCGAGTACTACATCCGGGGGCGCCGCTGTCCAGATATTGCGGCGCGACCGGCTTCGGGCTAAGCGCACGCCTTCGATGGCTGTTTCGCCTGTCGGCGGCTTGACCGGTCCGCTGCCCTTTTATCGTGCCCGGCTCGCTGCCGATGACCTTCTACCGGATTCGGCGCAGGCGCTGGCGATCGAGCGGCTGCAGGACCTATGGCACCGGCTTTCGACGTATGAGCCGCCAGGGAACGGCAATGGCCACGGCTTTCTGGCGCGGCTCTGGCCGCGACGCAATGCCGAGGATGCGGTCGCGCCGAATGGGCTCTACCTCGTGGGTAACGTCGGGCGTGGCAAGTCGATGTTGATGGACCTCTTCTTCTCGACGGTTCCGCTTGCGCGCAAGCGCCGTGTGTATTTCGACCGTTTCATGCAGGATGTGCATGCCCGTCTGCACGCGCGTGCCGCGGTTGCGCAGGATCCGCTGCCGCCGCTTGCCGATGCACTCGCCGCGGAGGCGGTGCTGCTCTGCTTCGATGAACTCGAGATCAACGACATCGCCGATGCGCTTCTGCTCGGGCGGCTGTTCGAGGCACTGTTCGCGCGCGGGGTGATCATGGTGGCAACGTCGAACACGCCGCCGGACGAGCTGTTCAAGGACCGCCCCGGGCGGGATGCTTTTCTGCCTTTCATTGCGGTTCTGAAGCGCCACCTTGATCTCCTGGTGATCGAAGGCGAACGCGACTGGCGGCGCGAGCGGTTGCCGCGGATGTCGATCTGGAACGTTCCGGCGGATGGAGAGGCGCGTGCGGTGCTGGATACGGCGTTCGCCGAACTGGCCGCGGCACCCCCCGAGCCGCGAAGGCTCGTGGTGATGGGCCGGCAGCTTCTGGTGCCGCGGGCCGCCGCAGGCGTTGTCCGGTTTTCATTTGCGGAACTATGCGAGCAGCCGCTCGGACCCGGCGACTATCTGGCACTGGCGACGCATTTCAACACACTTCTGCTCGACGATATCCCGGAGCTCGATCCCGAGCGATTCGATGAAGCACGACGCTTCATCACGCTGGTCGACGTTCTTTATGATCATCGCGTGAAGCTCGTGGCTTCGGCAGCGACGGAGCCGGATCGGCTCTTTCCTGCGGGCGAGGGGGCATCCGCGTTCCGCCGCACCGCCTCGCGGCTGATCGAGATGCAGACGCCCGAATATCTTGCCCTGCCGCATCTGACCTGAGCACTGTCTTGCCGGGGCGCGGGTGATCGGGTAGGCAGGCTTGGCCTTCCGGTCGGGCAGGTGCCGGAGGGCGTCGTCATGTTCGGCCTGCCGGGAATCGAGGTGTGCCATGGCTCGCGATAAGATTGCTCTGATCGGCGCCGGCGCCATTGGCGGCACGCTCGCCCACCTGATCGGGCTCAAGGAGCTTGGCGACGCGGTTCTGTTCGACGTTTTCGGAGGCGTCGCGGCGGGCAAGGCACTCGACCTCGAGCAGTCCGGGCCGATCGAAGGGTTTGATGCGGTGATCACCGGCGGGTCCGACTATGCGCCGATCGAAGGGGCGAAGGTGGTGATCGTGACCGCCGGATTTCCGCGCCAGCCGGGCATGTCACGCGACGATCTCGTGTCCAAAAACGCTGCCGTGATCGCTGAGGTGGCGGGAGGCATTCGAAGCTACTGCCCTCGGGCGTTCGTCATCGTCATCACCAATCCGCTCGATGCGATGGTCTGGGTGATGAAAGAGAAGTCGAGGCTGCCGGCGGAGCGCGTGGTGGGCATGGCAGGCGTGCTCGACTCGGCGCGTTTTCGGCTTTTCCTGGCCCGCGAGTTTGGGGTTTCGGTAGAGGACGTGAGCGCCTTCGTGCTGGGCGGGCACGGGGATGCCATGGTGCCGCTGGTGCGCTACTCAACGGTTGCCGGCATCCCGGTGCCTGATCTCGTGCGCATGGGCTGGACCACCGAGGCGCGCGTCAAGTCGATCGTCGAGCGGACCGCGAACGGCGGCGGCGAGATCCTGAAATTGATGGGCAAAGGCAGCGCCTTCTATGCGCCGGCCTCGGCCGCGATCGCCATGGCCGAGAGCTATCTCCGCGACAAGAAGCGTGTGCTGCCGTGCGCCGCTTGGCTCACCGGGCAGTATGGGGTCAAGGATCTTTATGTCGGGGTGCCAGTGGTGATCGGGGCCGGCGGGGTGGAGCGGATCGTCGAAGTTCCACTCGATGCCGAGGAAAAGGCGGCGTTCGAGGCATCCTGCGCGTCGGTGCGGGGACTGATCGACGCCTCGCGCGCGCTGCTCGGCTGAGTACCGATGAACATCCACGAGTACCAGGCAAAGGAGCTTTTGAAGAAGTTCGGAGTGCCGGTGCTCGAGGGCGGGGTCGCCTGGACTCCCGAGGAAGCGGTCAAGAGAGCCGAGGCGCTGCCCGGGCCGCTTTATGTCGTCAAGGCCCAACTCCATGCGGGCGGGCGCGGTGCCGGCCATTTCTCGGACGATCCGAACGGCAAGGGCGGTGTGAGGGTCGCTCGCTCGCTCGCGGAGGTTCACGCGGCGGCAGCGGCGATGATCGGGCATACGCTCGTCACGCGCCAGACCGGAGCGGCCGGACGGCAGGTGCATCGCGTGTATGTGGAGCAGGGCGCGGCCATCGCGCGCGAGTTCTATCTCTCTGTCCTGGTGGACCGGCGGGCGGGACGGATCGCCCTGGTCGGCTCGAGCGAAGGCGGGATCGAGATCGAGGAGATCGCGTCGCGACATCCGGAAAAAATCCTGCACGTAAGCATCGATCCGGCGAGCGGCGTCTCGGCTTTCCACGGCCGGCGGCTCGCCAGCGGCCTTCGCGTCAAGGGGAATGAGGCCGGAGCATTCGGGCGACTCGTCGAGGGTCTCTACCGGGCGTTTGTCGGGCTCGACAGCACGCTGATCGAGATCAATCCGCTGATCCTGACCGCCGACGGAGCGGTGATCGCACTCGATGCCAAGATGAGCTTCGACGACAACGCTCTCTTCCGGCACCGGGAGGTGCAGAACCTGCGCGACGAGGCGGAGGAGGATCCGAAGGAGCTGGAAGCGGAGCGGCACAATCTGAACTACGTGGTGCTGGACGGCGCGATCGGGTGCATGGTCAACGGCGCGGGCCTGGCCATGGCCACGATGGACATCATCAAGCTCTATGGCGGGAGCCCAGCGAACTTTCTGGATGTGGGCGGCGGGGCGACCAAGGAGCGCGTGACTGCGGCCTTCAAGATCATCCTTTCCGACCCCCACGTGGAGGGCATTCTCGTCAACATCTTCGGCGGCATCATGCGCTGTGACGTGATCGCCGAGGGCGTCGTCTCGGCGGCACGGGAGGTCTCGCTCAATGTGCCTCTGGTAGTGCGGCTGGAAGGAACGAATGTGGCGCTCGGCAGGGAGATCCTGGCGCGCTCCGGCCTGCCGATCATCACGGCCGAGAATCTCGCCGACGCGGCCGAAAAAGTGGTGACCACCGTCAGGGAGGCGGCCTGATATGGCGATCCTGGTTGACGCCGCGACGCGGGTCATCACCCAAGGCTTCACGGGCGCCCAGGGTACGTTCCACTCCGAACAGGCGATCGCCTACGGAACGAAGGTGGTGGGAGGGGTAACGCCGGGTAAGGGCGGGACGAAGCATCTCGGGCTGCCGGTGTTCGACACGGTTGCCGAGGCGGTGTCGGCAACGGAGGCTACGGCGAGCGCGATTTACGTGCCTCCGCCCTTCGCCGCCGATGCCATCCTGGAGGCGATCGATGCCGGAGTGCCGCTGATCGTCTGCATTACAGAGGGGATTCCCGTGCTGGATATGGTGCGGGTGAAGCGGGCACTCTCGGGCACGAGCTCGCAGTTGATCGGCCCGAATTGCCCGGGCGTGATCACGCCCGATGCCTGCAAGATCGGGATCATGCCAGGGCACATCCACCGGCGCGGCAAGGTTGGCATCATCTCGCGCTCGGGCACGCTCACGTACGAGGCGGTGGCCCAGACGACCGCGGCAGGCCTCGGGCAGAGCAGCTGCGTGGGGATCGGCGGAGATCCGGTCAAGGGAACAGACTTCGTCGAGATCCTTGAGCTTTTTCTTGCCGATCCGGAGACCGAGGCGATCGTGATGATCGGCGAGATCGGCGGGGAGAGCGAAATTGAGGCTGCCGAGTTCCTGGCGCGGACCAAGGTGAAGAAGCCCGTGGTGGGGTTCGTCGCCGGGGCCACCGCGCCGCCGGGTCGACGGATGGGGCATGCCGGCGCGGTGATCAGCGGAGGGCGGGACACGGCGGCGGCAAAGATGGCAGCGATGCGGGAGGCGGGAATCCACGTGGCGGAGAGCCCGGCCGCGCTCGGCAGCACGGCGGTCCGTGCGCTCAGTGGGGCGCCTTCCGGCGGCTGAGGACAGAGGCCCGCCCACGCCCTGACACAAAACGCCCATGAAGGCACCTTCCCTCTCCCAAATTCGCACCATATCAATTTCTGATCATCTCAATGACCCCGGACAACGGGAACACAGGGATCGAAGATGGCAGGTATGGACATCCTGGCGAGTGCATGCAACGGTGCAAACGCCGCGTTCTTGACTGACCTCTATGCCAAATGGGCGGAGGATCCGCGCGCCGTCGATCCGAGCTTTAGCGAATTTTTCGCGAGCTTGAACGACGAAGCCGGCGCCGTCAGTACCGATGCTCTCGGAGCCTCGTGGGCACCACGGCGACCTGCCTTCGCGGTCGGCCAAACGGAGGGACTGACAGGGGCGCCGATCGACGGACGTGCGCCCGCGCTGGGGCTCGGCGAGGCCGAGATTCGCGCCGCGGCGCTCGATTCCGTCCGTGCGCTCATGCTGATCCGGGCCTATCGCGTGCGCGGACATCTCGAGGCGAATCTCGACCCGCTTGGCCTTTCGGTGCCGAAGCCGCATGCCGAGCTCGATCCGGCGAGCTACGGCTTCACCGACGCAGACTTCGACCGGCCGATTTTCATTGCCAATGTGCTTGGGCGCGAGACTGCCACTCTGCGGGAAATTTTGGTGGTTCTGCGGGCGACCTACTGCGGCTCGATCGGCGTCGAATTCATGCATATCCAGGATCCGGAGCAGAAATCCTGGATCCAGCGCAGCATGGAAGGAGCGCCGTGGGTCGGTGCGTTCGACGGGACGGCCAAACGCGGGATCCTGCGAGAATTGACGGAGGCGGAAGGGTTCGAATCGTTCTGCCAGAAACGCTTCGTCGGCACCAAGCGGTTCGGGCTGGAGGGCGGCGAAGCGGCGATGCCGGCGCTCAATGCCGTGATCGAGACGGCGGTCGCATCCGGTGTGAACGAGATCGTCATCGGAATGCCGCACCGCGGCCGCCTGAACACGCTCGTCAATGTGGTGAAGAAACCTCTGATGGCGATCTTCAGCGAGTTTGCCGGCGCAAGCTCCAAGCCCGACGACGTGCAGGGTGCCGGCGACGTGAAATACCATTTGGGAACCTCAACAGACGTCGAGATTGGTGGACGGCAGGTGCATCTCTCATTGCAGCCGAACCCGTCCCACCTGGAGGCGGTGGACCCGGTGGTCATAGGCAAGGTGCGTGCGCGCCAGGACATGGCCGGGGATTCCGCCACCCGGCGCAAGGTGTTGGGCGTCCTGATGCATGGCGATGCCGCCTTCGCCGGGCAGGGACTCGTCTACGAGACGCTGGCGATGAGCAAGCTGATCGGCTACCGCACCGGCGGCACCGTGCACCTCGTCGTGAACAATCAGATCGGTTTCACCACCGTCCCCGTGCATGCCTTCTCGGGCCTTTACTGCACGGACGTGGCCAAATCCGTGCAGTCGCCGATCTTTCATGTCAACGGAGACGACCCCGAGGCCGTGGTCTATTGCGCGCGTCTGGCCGCCGAATTCCGGCACAAATTCGGCGTCGATACCGTGGTGGATATCGTCTGCTATCGCCGGCATGGCCATAACGAGACCGACGAGCCGGCTTTCACGCAGCCCCAGATGTATCGGGTGATCGCCGGCCATAAGACGACGCGCGCCCTCTATGCCGAGCGGCTAGCCGCCGACGGGAGCGTGGCGACGGCCGAAACGACAGAGATGTGGGATACGTACGCGACGACCCTCGAGGAGGCGTATGAGGCGGCACAGTCCTACAAGCCGAACAAGGCGGATTGGTTGGAGGGACATTGGAGCGGCTTCGGGCAAGGGAGCGAAGAAGAGGAGGAGGGAACGGCCGTCGCCATGGCGGACCTGCGGAGGGTCGGGAGGGCACTGGCCGAGGTACCGGAAGATTTCGACCTCAATCCGAAGCTCCGCCGCCAGCTCGATGCGAAGCGAGCCATTCTGGAGAGTGGCGAGGGGATAGACTGGGCAACGGGCGAGGCTCTGGCTTTCGGAACGCTGCTTCTTGAAGGGCATCGCGTGCGACTTTCAGGCGAAGATGTCGAGCGCGGCACGTTCAGCCAGCGTCACGCGGTGCTGATCGATCAGACCAGCCAGCGCACCTACATGCCGTTGAACGCGATTGCGCCGGGGCAGGCGCGATTCGAGGTGTATAACTCGCTGCTCTCGGAGGCCGGAGTGCTCGGGTTCGAGTACGGCTACAGCCTGGCCGATCCGCGATCGCTCGTGTTGTGGGAGGCGCAGTTCGGGGATTTCGCGAATGGTGCACAGGTCATCATCGATCAGTTCGTTTCAGCTGGCGAATCGAAATGGCTGCGGATGTCTGGCCTGACGCTGCTTCTGCCGCATGGCTACGAGGGACAAGGTCCCGAGCACTCCTCGGCTCGCCTCGAGCGGTATCTGCAGCTTTGCGCCGAGTCCAACATCCAGGTGTGCAATCCGACGACACCCGCCAACTACTTTCACGCTTTGCGCCGGCAGGTCAGGCGCAACTTCCGCAAACCGCTCGTGCTGATGACCCCGAAATCGCTGCTGCGGCACAAGCTTGCGGTGTCGCGGCTTGCGGACATGGCCGAAGGAAGCGGTTTCAGGCCGGTGATCGGGGAGATCGACGGCGTTGCGCCCGGAAACGCGCGTCGGATCGTGGTTTCGAGCGGCAAGCTGTATTACGACCTCTTTTCCGAACGACACGCCAGAAAGATCACGGATGTAGCCTTGCTTCGGCTGGAGCAGTTCTACCCGTTTCCCGGCAAGGAGCTGGCCCAGGCGCTGCGGCCTTACGCAAAGGCCGAGCTTGTCTGGTGTCAGGAGGAACCTGAGAACATGGGCGGCTGGAGCTTTGTCGATCGGCGGCTGGAACGGGTGCTCGCCGATATTGGCCGGGCGGGGGATCGGCCACGCTATGTGGGGCGCGGCGAGTCTGCGAGTCCGGCCACCGGGCTCGCGCGGGCGCACGCTGCGGAGCAGGAGGCGCTGATCGATCGCGCATTCGCACGCGACTGAACGGAGAGACGACCATGGCGACCGAGATCAAGGTGCCGGCACTGGGCGAAAGCGTGACCTCGGCGACCGTGTCGCGGTGGTTGAAACAAGCGGGCGACGCAGTGAGCCTGGACGAGCCGGTCGTTGAGCTTGAAACCGACAAGGTGACGGTGGAGGTGCCGGCGCCGGCGGCCGGCGTGCTGAGCGAAATCGCTGCACCAACCGGCGCCGAGGTCGCGGTGGGTGCGGTGCTGGGGCGGCTGGACGGGGTCGGAGGAGCGACCGTTTCCCCGCGGGCTGCGCCCAGTAAGCCGCGAGAGATGCCGCCCGCTCCTCCCCCGCCGCGGGGAGATCAGGCGGCGCCGGCGCCGCTCAGCAGCGCTGCGGGCGCGGCCGGGGCCCCGCGGCCGCTTCCGGCCGCGGGGCGGCTCCTGGAGGAGAAAGGTCTGGCGGTGACGGCGATCGGCCCCGGTTCCGGCAAGGACGGGCGGGTCACCAAAGGCGACGTGCTGGCGTTCCTCAACCAACCTCAGCCGGCAGCCGCAGACGTGCCGCATCCGGCGGCAAAAGCGCCACGCCCGGCCGAACCCGGCGAGGAACGCGTGCGGATGACACGGCTGCGCCGTACCATCGCGACGCGCCTCAAGGAGGCGCAGAACACGGCAGCCATGCTCACCACGTTCAACGAGGTGGACATGAGTGCGGTGATGGCACTCCGAGCGGAGTATCGCGAAGCGTTCGAGAGGAAGCACGCCGGCACGAGGCTCGGGTTCATGAGCTTCTTTGTCCGCTCCGCGATTGTTGCTCTCGGAGAATTCCCGGCCGTCAACGCCGAGATCGACGGCGAGGATATCATTTACAAGCATTTCGTGCATATGGGGATTGCCGTCGGCGGGCCGAGCGGCCTCGTCGTGCCGGTCATCCGCTATGCCGAGCGGATGAGTTTTGCCGAGATCGAGCGCGCGGTCGCCGATTTCGGCACGCGTGCCAGAGCCGGCACGCTGAAGCTCGAGGAGCTTGCAGGCGGCACCTTCAGCATTACCAACGGCGGGGTGTACGGCTCGCTCATGTCGACGCCTATTCTCAACCCGCCGCAATCGGGGATCCTCGGGATGCACAAGATCCAGGAGCGGCCGGTCGTCGTTGGCGGCAAGATCGAGATCCGGCCGATGATGTACCTCGCGCTCAGCTATGATCACCGCGTCGTCGATGGCCGCGAGGCCGTTTCATTCCTGGTCCGCCTGAAAGAGGGGATCGAAGATCCACGCCGCCTGCTGCTCGATCTTTAGGATTGCTTCGCAGTAATCGGCCGGCCGCCTGCTCTGCCTGCGAGCGCGGCGGAGAGGATCTGCAGGGAAGGAGAAGGCGTGTGAGTGAAGCGTTCGATCTGATCGTTCTTGGCGCCGGGCCGGGAGGCTATGTGTGCGCGATCCGCGCCGCGCAGCTTGGGATGCGGGTTGCCTGCGTGGAGGGCCGTGACACCCTGGGCGGGACATGTCTCAATGTCGGCTGCATACCCTCCAAAGCGCTCTTGCAGTCGTCGGAAGAGTTCTACCACGCCGTCCACGCGCTCGAGGCGCACGGCATCCGGATCGATCGGATCGCATTCGATCTGGCGCGCATGCAGGCGCGCAAGAGCGCGGTGGTTGAGGCGAACGTGAAGGGTGTCGAGTATCTCTTCCGTAAGAACAAGATCACCTGGGTGAAGGGATGGGGACGTATCGTTGCGCCGGGACGGGTGGAGGTGAGTGGCACGACGTACGAGGCGCGACATCTCGTGATCGCCTCCGGCAGCGAGAGCATGCCGCTTGACGGTGTAACGGTGGACGAGAAGCGCATCGTGACGTCAACGGGCGGACTCGTCTTCGAGGAAGTCCCCAGGCACCTTGTGGTCATCGGCGGAGGGTATATCGGGCTCGAGCTTGGGAGCGTATGGCGGCGGCTTGGTGCCGAGGTCACGGTGGTCGAGTTTCTGGACCGGTTGCTGCCCGGCATGGACAGCGAGGTAGCCGGGCAGTTCCAACGGATCCTCGGAAAGCAGGGTCTGAAGTTTCGCCTTGGAACCAAGGTGACGGAGGCCGAGACCGATGGAGCGCAGGTGAGACTTCGGTTGCAACCTTCCGCCGGCGGCGAGGTGAGCGAGCTCGTCGCGGATGCGGTTCTGGTGGCGGTCGGGCGGCGCGCCGTCACGGAGCGCCTTGGCCTTACCGAGCTTGGTGTCAGGCTGGACGAACGGGGCCGGATCGCCGCGGGCGCCGACTTCTCCACCTCGGTTCCCGGCATTCACGCGATCGGCGATGCGATCGCCGGGCCGATGCTGGCGCACAAAGCCATGGACGAGGGCACCGCGGTTGCCGAGATAATATCCGGAAGGGCCGCGCACGTGAACTACGATGCCGTTCCGGGCGTGGTTTACACGTGGCCGGAAGTGGCCGCGGTCGGCAAGACCGAGGACGAATTGAAGGTCGCGGGAGCATCCTACAAGGTGGGCAAGTTTCCTTTTACGGCGACGCCGCGCGCACGCGCGATGGGCGAGACCGAGGGATTCGTGAAGATCCTCGCTGATGCGGCGACGGGTGCCGTGCTTGGCGCGCATATTCTCGGCCCCGACGCCGGCACGTTGATCGCCGAGCTCGCCATGGCGATCGAGTTCAGCGCCTCTGCCGAAGATATTGCAATGATTTCTCACGCTCATCCCACGCTGAGCGAGGCCGTGAAGGAGGCAGCGCTCGCGGCGGACGGTCGGGCGGTGCATCTCTAGCCGCTCGATGCGACCGCTCGCGCTGACAATGGGCGAGCCGGCCGGAATCGGCGGGGAGATCACGCTTGCGGCGTGGCAGGCGCTTCGGCGGGTGGGCCCTACGTTCTTTGTGCTCGATGATCCCGCCCGGCTCTCTGGTCTTACAGCCAGCCTCGGCACAACGATGCCCTTGGCAAGCATTGCGGAGCCGAGACAGGCCGCGGGATGCTTTGCCAATGCGCTGCCGGTGCTGCCGCTCGCGCTGGCGGCGCTAGTGATCCCTGGAAGGCCAGATCCGCGCAATGCGCCTGCCGTCATCCGCTCCATCGAGCGGGCGGTATCGTTGGTTCTGGACCGAGATGCCGCAGCCGTGGTGACGAACCCGATCAGTAAGGCCGCGCTATACCAGGCCGGGTTCGGCTACCCGGGTCACACGGAGTTCCTTGCCGCGCTCAGCGGTGCAGCCCATCCGGTGATGATGCTCGCCTCGCCCGCGCTTCGTTGCGTGCCAGTGACGGTGCATGTGGCGCTGAGATGCGCAATCTCGCTTCTCAGCACGGAGCTGATCGTGCGCACCGGACGCATCGTCGCGGCCAGCCTCTGCCGTGATTTCGGCATTCCGAAACCAAAACTTGCCGTGGCCGGTCTCAACCCTCACGCCGGTGAGGGCGGGGCCCTCGGGACCGAAGACCGAGACATCATCGCCCCTGCAGTTTCCGCTTTGTTGGCGGATGGGATTGCCGTTGCAGGCCCGTTGCCGGCGGATACGATGTTCACGCCTCCTCAGCGTGCGCGCTATGACGCCGCACTCTGCATGTATCACGATCAGGCGCTGATACCGCTCAAGACGCTCGACATGTCGCACGGGGTGAACGTGACACTCGGATTGCCGATCGTGCGAACCTCGCCCGATCACGGAACTGCCTTCGACATCGCGGGCAGGGGATGTGCGGATCCGGCGAGCCTGATCGCGGCACTCAGGATGGCGGCGGCGATGGTGACGGAGCGGGAGAAGCGGCCATGAGACCGATCCGGGGAACTGCACGCTCGCGGCGCCGCCGAGGGGCGATTCGGGAGCTCGATCGGTATCATCCCCAAGCTTCGATTCCGGCGCGCACGGAACGGTGATGCACGTAGACGAGCCAGAGAAGCTGCGGCAACACCGGCATGATCGTGAGCAGCGGCTTGAAAATACCGCTGACGTGCAAGAAGATGAGAGAGCAAAGCCCTCCGAAAACCGCAAAACCCCAGTGCACGCCGGCAATGGCGAGATCCGGGACGCCCGCGCGCTGCGCGACGTGAAAGAGAAACCCGCGATGCGGGCGCGTCGGCGAATGGCCTTCGATCGCCCGTCGTGCGAGCGTGAAGCCGACGTCGAACAAAGGGCCGGCGAGCAGCATCGGCACCATGACGAACGAGAGCTCCACCGTCTCGAAGCGCGCCGCCACCACGCCAAGCATTGCCAGCACGAAGCCG
>JAKAWQ010000128.1 GCA_021816925.1 Pseudomonadota bacterium | reverse complement strand
CGATTGCGGGTGAGCGCCGGGATTGAGAATCTCTTCAATCAAGATCCGCCGACCTCCGTCCTGCAGCCGCTCCATTACGATCCTTCGATCTATCCGGCGCCCGGCAGGACGCTTTACGCGAGCGTGCATTTCAGGACCGGCTAGGGTCGGCCGCGGCCCGCAGCCCTGGCTGCCCTAGGCGATGCCGCGGCTCTGCGCCCAGGCAATCAGGCTCAGGCCGAAAATCAGCATCCCGCCCCCCAGGGTTTCCCAAAGACCCGGACGGACCCCGAGCTGCGCCCAATCCGCGAGGATGCCCACCACGGGGATCATGAGAGCCGCCAGTCCGGAGATGCTCGCCGACAAGCGCGACAGCACAAACAGCCACAAAAACCATGCAATGCCGGTTCCGAACAGCACGCTGTAAAGAAGCGCAAGAATGAATGCGGGTGTCCAATGAATGGGCTGAGCGCGCACGAGCAACGCCAGGACGCCGAGCGGAATACAGCCGATCAGCGCCTGCCAGGCATTCAATCTGAGCAGCGCCCAGATGCCGTGCACGCGCATCGACTTCGCGATCATCACCGCGACGGCCCAATCGAGCCCGGCGCCGGCGGCGAGCGCCATGCCGGACAGGTCCCCGTGCATCGCCCACGGCGAGAAGATCATGACAATCCCGGCAAAGCCGCACCCGCCCGCCAACACCTTGGCGCGCGTGAGCCTCTCCCCGAGGACAGGCGCAGCCAGCAGCAGCACCCAGAACGGCATCGTGTAGACGAGGATCGCCGTTCTGCCGGCATCGCCCGTGGCGAGCGCGCAGCTCATCAGGCCGACGAAGCCCGTGGTCTGGAACAGTGCGAGTGCGACCAGGCGGCGCGGGCTCACCGGCATGCGCAGCGACTTGCCGCACGCTGCAAGGAAGGCAAAGAGAAATGCGGCCGCACTTCCCGCGCGCAGCGCGCCGAAGGTAACAGGCGGCGCGTACGACAACGCGACTTTCATCGCCACCCAGTTGTAGCCCCAGATCAGGGCAAGCAACGCGAGCGCCGCGAACGCCGGCTTCCGTCCTCGATCCGCATGCAGATCCGGCGCTGAGTCCTCCATCCGTGCAATCCTGTCGATCGGCGCCGTTGCCGATTTCATGGTCGAGCCTCGGGGAAACCCGCGGACACCTCCCCTGTCCCAGATCACCCCGCACGCACACAAGCGAGGAGGAAGACCGCCGCCGGCAAAGATCGCACATGCCGCCGCCGGCGGCAGACAAGCTGCGCAGCTCGCCGCCCGGTGAGACCCGCCCGCTGCGCGCGGCCGTGCCTCACCGGGCGCCCGTTCGGATCAGGAGCGCGCGCTGAAGGAGGCGCACCAACCCTGGGCGTTCACCGAGTAGCCAGGATAGATCTGGCAGCCCGCGTAACCGGACTTCTGACCGGGCGTGCCCTGGAAGAAGCGGCACAGCGAACAGTGCTCACCCGCCTTGTAGGTTGGAGACTGGGCCGTCTTCACGGTATTGTGGTTCGGAGTATAGTCGAGGGACTTCGCCATCGCGTTGGCGTCGGTCAGGTGCGGCAGTTTGCTGCCGGCGGCACGCGCAGTCATGGGGCGCAAGCCGCCCACGAGCGCCGCCGAGGCAGCCACCGCTGCGCCCGCGAGGAAGGCACGGCGCGAAGAATCCGGTTTGCTTTTCGGTTCAGACATAGCTAGGCATCTCCACTTGGAATTCGGACTTTGAAGTATGGGCGAAGCAGCCCATGGCTGACAAGCTTTACCCCACATCCGGCGGCAGGTCCGCCCGAGCTGCGGCCGCGGTGCTACACTTGAGCGTCCGCTACGGGGGATCGAATCCCGTCCATTCAGATCGACCTCGCGAACACGAACGCGCTCGTCACCGGTGCGAGTCGCGGCATGGGCGCGGCCATCGCCCGCGAAATGGGGCGGGCGGGTGCGCGCGTCGCGGTTCACTACCACAATGAGCGTACCCGCGCCGGCGCCCTGGCGGCGCAAATCGGGCATGGCGCGGAGGCGTTTCAGGCAGACCTCTCCGATACGGACGCGTGCGCGGCGCTCTGGCAAGCCGTGTCGGGCCGCTTCGGCCGGATACACACGCTGGTGAACAACGCCGGAATCGCACTGTGCTCGGCGCTCGACGGCGACCTCGCCGGCTGGGAGGCGACGATGGCGGTGAACCTGCGCGCGCCGGGCATTCTCTCGAAACTCGCCATCGCACACTTCCTCGAGCACGGTGGTGGGCGGATCATCAATATCACTTCGCGTGCGGCGTTTCGCGGCGACCAACCGCCCTACCTCGCCTATGCGGCGTCCAAGGCAGGGCTGGTGACGCTCACCCGCTCCATCGCCCGAGGCTTCGGTAAGGCAGGCGTGCTCGCTTTCAATGTTGCGCCCGGCTTCACCAGAACGGACATGGCGGGAGCTTTCATCGATCAGTATGGAGAGGATTACGCGAGCAGCGACATCGCGCTCACGCGTCTTACGCAGCCCGGAGACATTGCTCCCCTTGTCACTTTCCTCGCCAGCGGCTTGGCGGACCACGCCACCGGTTGCACGATAGACGTAAATGCGGCCTCATACGTGCACTGAGCTCTCGCTCGGCCCGCAGGCAGCGCGCCCGCACCAAGCCCGACCTGCCGGGCGAGAGCCATGATGATCGCAGGCGAATGCTTGCGAGCCGAGACGAGCTTGGTACCGACGCATAGAGGATCTGCGCGACGTGCAGCTCCCGGTCCTCAATTGCCACGTTCCCAAGACCGCTCGCCGGATCGCACAAGCGCCTGCCGGATCAGCGTGTTGCCACCTCGATGTGCTCGATGATGAACGGCGGACTGTCCCGCTCGGGCTGGCGCGTCCGAAACGCCAGATAATGACAGATCGCCTGGGCGCCGGCGCGGCGAACCTCCACCGGTACTCTTGCCAGACGTTTGCGCCTCAACAGGCGAGACTGGATCACCACCGTGTCCGCGAGGGTAATCTGCACCTCGCGTCTACTTCCGAGCATCATGGTCATTGATCTCCGATTCGTTCCCAACGATCAGCGTCATAATCGCGCTCCACCGCGTTAACGGTCGGGAACAGCCTGACTTTACGCTCGCGCTGCAAAGTGAGCACTGGCCGGCCGGCGCGGCACTCTCCTGCCGCGCAGCCGGCAATGCCGTGCCGCCGTACGGGAGCGGCGGGCGCGATGGCAGCCCGCCGAGCCTTTGCCGAACGTGTCTTCCTCGGCAGGCTGCCGGTTGGGCGTAAGAACCATGGCCCACATGCCCGGTCGACGAGCGACGCATTATCTGCCTTGACCGGCACGCGGACCACAGACACCGCCCCCTCACCATGATCAAAGTCATCACGAGCGCCCGCTGTCCAGGGCCACTATGACTTTTGCCGCCTGCTGGCGGCCGCCATCGGCCGGGCGCACGCCGCAGGCGAGTCCGCGCCCGGCTGCCGCCGTGTCGGCATGAACTGCAAATAAGGACAGAGGAAGCGCCGCACGTTGCCCGCGAACCTAGATCCTCAAGTGGCGTACCGACCAGCCATCGCGCTCCTGTACGAGCGTGGCTTGAGATTTTCGCTGCGGTGCCAACTCCTCGAGCGTCGCGAACGCCGCATTGACCGCGGCAGTGCGCGCCCACGCCGCCATGTCGGTCGGGCTGTATGTGAAGGCAACCTCGGCGGTCATTTTCCCGCCGTACATGAAGTTTGGGCGGGGCTTGGTCCAGCCCAGGATCTTATCCAGCCTGAAATGACCGGCGCAGAAGGCGCCGCCAATCGGCGCTTGCAGCGCTTTTTTGCCGGTGGCCGTCAACGCATACACACAAAATGCCTTCCTGGTGAGAAGACCGGCCTTCGCCAAAGCGTCGAGCTGGTGCGTATCGGCGAATCTGAACCCACAGACGTCGGCTGGGTACGGGCCGCCGGCGCCGAGGAAGGGACTCACCGTTATGCAACGCTTGTCGAGTGCGGCGGCGATGGCAGCGGAGAAATTGGCCTTGCCCGCCGGCGGTGCGGAAGTACACGCAGCCAACGACGCAAGGGACAATACGGCGGCCGGAAAAGCAAGCTTGCGATAGCGCACGGCGACCTCCGCGTGTCGTAAATGTGGTGCTGCCGTCGGCCGTAAGCGGCAGTCTTGCAGCCCCGTTCTTGCCGGCAACGCTGACAGCATACAAGGAAACCACGGTCGCGGGCCTGGACTCGCGTGCGAGCACCGGCAGAAGTTCCTGAGCTTACCTCGGGGCAGAGCGGGCACCGGCGCCTGCCACGCGGACCGCAGCTCCCGCGTCCACGAGCACTGCCGAATCCACCCGCGCGACCCTCTGCTCCCCGCCAGTCTCCTTCCGGGCATTTCCGCCGGTGGCGCCGCTTGCAATCCTTACCGGAAAGATCCGTGGGGCCGTCGGCCGGTCCGAGCGGTTCCTGATGATGCAAGATGCCGGGCGCGAAGACGCCACGCTCCCTCTGCCTGCACGACGCTGCGCCCCTTGAACGCGCTCGACCTCTCATGAGGCCGCCGGGCCCCCGAGCGCGCAAGCCGAGCCTTCAGCCGCGGCTCAGCCCTGCTCCGCGGGCGCGCGGACAACCTGCCCGCCTACGCAATGCGAGCGGCCCCGAAACAGAGCGATCCGTTCACCCCGTTGATTCGACACGAAGACTTCATAGATGCCGCTTCGCTTCGAGCGCCACAGCTCGCGTGCCTCCGCACCCAACTCGTCGCCCAGGCTGCCGGGGGAGAGAAAGTCGATCGACGCGGCCGCCGCCACGGTGACGGCATTATGGGTGTTGCACGCCACCGCAAATGCGGTGTCCGCCAAGGCGAAAACGATACCGCCGTGGCACATACCGTGCCCATTGAGCATATCCGCCCGGACCCTCATGCGCACACGCGCGAAGCCTGGCCCCACCTGCTCCAGCGTCATTCCGAGGCCGCTGGAGACTTCGTCCCGGGAGAGCATCGCGCGGGCCGCAAGCTCCGCGACTCGTTGGGCCTCAGAGTCATTGGTGTTCACGTCATTCAAAGCACGCATCTCGCCACATCCAGCCGCTGAGAATCAGGCAAGCACTCCCCTGCCCGCGGCGACCGGGCCGCCTTCCGGGAGGGGAGAACGCCATGCTCTGCGCCGGCCAAACGCAAGCCCCGCCCGGCCGATCAGGTCCGGCAGCACCCCCACGGCACCGGCAACAGCGCTCGCCGCCTGCCCATCATGCCATATTTGGAGCATCGAGTTCTTCACCGTGCAGATCGGGTCCTTAGCGAACCGCGAGGGCGGACGAGCCGTCAAATCCCCTCATGCTTGTCGCCCAAAGATCGGATCGGGCGCACGGGGGCGGTGGCGCGCCGCACCCCCCTCGCCCGGGCTGATCGGGACCTACTCGAGGCGCATGGTACTGCTGCAGCGGGTGCAGGTCGGCGTCGGCCTGCAGTATGCACTGATCGATCGGAACACCGTTGCGATCACAGACGCCGAGTCCGCCCATCCCGATCCGAATCCTTCGAGGTGCGTCGCTCGATGCCCAGGCGCTCATGGGACGCGCCAGGCCGCGGGTCTGGTTGCCGCGGATGCGCGGACCGCGGCGCTGCGAGACCCGGGTGAGACTGCAGCGGGCACGAGGTTTCACGGTCACGGCACCGTGGCCGGGCTAGCCTGTCTCGCCGCATGTGCAATAATGGAGCTGTGCCGCGCGTGCACCGCGGCGCGGCAATTCGGATCGGGGCAATGGCGGAATTGATCTCACCGGAGCATGCGAGTATCGACGAGATCCGGGCGCTGCAGCTTGAGCGTTTGCAGTGGTCAGTGCGTCATGCCTATCAGAATGTCGAGCATTACCGCCGCCGCTT
>JAKAWQ010000127.1 GCA_021816925.1 Pseudomonadota bacterium | reverse complement strand
GCCCGACAACAACGGCAGCGAACGGGAACTGCGGCCGACCGCGACCTATCGCAAGGTGACCGGCGGCTTCCGATCCAACTGGGGCGCTGCCCTGTTCGCCGGGGTCAGGTCAGTGGTCGGCACCGCAACTCGATCCGGAACCGACGCCCACCAGGCCATCCAAGCCGTGTTGCGCGGGGACAGCGTACTGCAACCGGGTTGAGCAGTTACCCTGCACGATGATGGGCACCGCGAGCAGCAGGATCACGAGCGGCTGGCGGACGATCTCCGTTCCTTGTAGGCCGAACAGAAGAACGAGCGTTGCGAGCAGTGCCGTGAGCGAGAGCGGCGAAAGGCGCCGGAGCATGCGCGCAAGCGCATCCTCGCCGCCGTGCGCCAGCAGGCTCCGCCGCCAGATCTGCGCTGCGAAGACCGGGACGACGATGTAAAGCCCGACCGAGGCGAGCAGCGTGCTCCACGGCACGGTGATGGAGGAGAGGCCGAGCAGAAGCGCGACCACCGGGGCGAAGGCCACCACCATGATCATGTCGTTGAGGGCGACCTGCGAGAGGGTGAAGTGTGGCTCGCCGTCCAAAAGATTGGACCACACGAACACCATCGCCGTGCAGGGCGCGGAGGCGAGCAGGATCAGGCCGGCGATGTAACTGTCGATCTGGCCGGCCGGCAGCAGGGGCCGGAACAGGAAGCCGATGAAGAGCCAGCCGAGCAGCGCCATCGAAAACGGCTTGACCAGCCAGTTCACGCCGACCGTGGCTGCCATCCCGCGCCAGTGCCGGCCTACCCCGGCGAGCGCGCCGAGATCGATCTTGAGCAGCATCGGCACGATCATCAGCCAGATCAGCGCCGCGACCGGGAGGTTGACCTCCGCCACCGTCGCGTGCCCGACGGCGCGGAAGGGGCCGGGCAGAGCCTTGCCCAGCACCACGCCGCCGGCCATGCAGAGCGCGACCCAGAGCGTGAGATAGCGCGCGAACACGCCGAGCGCCGGGCGCGCGGACGCCTCTGCGACCGGCGCCGCGCCGTCTCTCGAAACGGCGCTCATCCTTCCACCATCGGGCTGGCCGGCTCTTCGTTGCCCAACCGGCCGATCTCCTCGACGCGCTCGCGGAGCGCGATCCGGTCGAGCGTCGCAAGGGGCAAGACGGCAAAAACCTGGATTCGCCGGTCCAGCATCCGGAACGCGGTCCGGAATACGGCCAACCGCGCGACCTCGCTCCCCTCGGCCGCCGCCGGATCCGGAATTCCCCAGTGCGCGGTGATCGGTTGCCCCGGCCACACGGGACAGATCTCGCCCGCGGCGTCGTCGCAGACGGTGAACACGAAATCCATCACCGGCGCGCCGGCAGCCGCAAATTCGTCCCAGATCTTCGAACGCAGGCCCTCCGTGGGAAGACCCGCCTGCCCGAGCACGGCGAGCGCCATCGGGTGCACCGCGCCGCTGGGGTGGCTGCCCGCACTGAAGCCGCGCAACCGCCCCTCCCCCCACCGGTCGAGCAGCCGCTCGGCCATGATGCTGCGGGCCGAGTTGCCGGTGCAGAGGAAGAGCACATTCAGCACGTGGCTCTCGCGCTCGCTCATGCTGCCCTCACGCTGAGCGGCGGCCGGATCCTGGCGCGACGGCCGGTACCGGATCGCGGAGCGGCGCGCAGATCACTGTATCGCGCCCGCAGCAGTTGGCGGTGAGGAAGTTCATCAACCCATTCATAGCCGCGAAATCCGCAGCGTAGATGATCTGCCGGCTCTGCCGGCGCTGCGTGACGAGGCCAGCGTGCAGGAGCTGCTGGAGGTGGAACGTGAGCGAGGAGGGTGGAATGCCGAGCCGCTCGGCAATCAGCCCCGCCGGCACGCCCGCAGGCCCTGCCTCGACCATCAGCCGATAGGCAGCAAGCCGAGTTTCGTGGGCGAGCGCGCCGAGAGCTGCGACCATCTGTCTTGCACTCGTGCGCCTGCTCCGCACCGCCATTTTGCTCTCCCTCGAACGCGATCAGAATTTATGCTACTATCAATGACGAATTGTCAAATGATATTGGCGACGCGCCCACTACCGCAATTCTATACGGCTCGATGGCCGAGCAGAAACAGCCGTGCGGCGATATTGATTGCGAGAACGACGAGGACCACCAGGAAGGCGGCCGCAAAGGCAAGCGCATGCGCGCTTGCGAAGGGCTGGTTGATGAAGCTCCAGACGACGTAGGTGAGGTAACCGATCGGCTCATGCGTGAGCCGCCCGTTCCAGAGGTAATTAGACCACCCGGCGGTGTAGATCAGAGGGGCCGTCTCTCCGACCGAGATTGCGAGTGCGAGAAGGACGCCGGTCAGGACTCCCGGGGTTGCGATCGGGAAGACGATACGGAACACGACCGTGTGTGCCGGTGCACCGAGGGCGTAGGCCGACTCACGAAGCGAAACCGGGAGCTGGCGGAGCGAGAGTTCCGTCAGCCGGGCGATGTAAGGCACGATCATCAGCGCAAGGGTGATCGCGCCGGCAAGTGCCGAGAACTGCCACCCGAGCCCGATCACCATAGTAATGTACGAGAAGTATCCGAGCACGATCGAGGGAACGCCCGTCAGCACATCCGACAGGAACCGCACCACCGTACCAAACGGCCCGCTGCCGAACTCAGCGAGATAGATGCCCGCGCCGACGCCGACCGGCACGCCGAGAACCAAGGCGCCGCCGGACAGCACGAACGTGCCGACAATCGCGTTGAGCAGGCCGCCGCTGATTCCATTGGTAACGGTCGTAAAAAGCCGAGGTGAAATCGCCGATGCCCCGCGCGCGGCAACCAGCCCGAGAATGTCGAGCAGTGGCGCCGCGACAAGGACGAAGGCCAGAACCGCCAGTCCCCAGCCCGCCCGCGCGCGGGCCCGTCGATAGGCAAGGCGGGGAAAGTCAGCCGCGGCCTGCGAGACTGACATGGAGGCCTCTCGTAATCATGCGGGCAATCCCGTTGACAACAATCGTGATGACGAAGAGAACGAGAGCGATCTCCGCCAGGGACCGCACTGCCATTCCCGTCGGGTCCTGCTCGGCACTGTCGAGTTGCGAGACGATGAACGAAGCCATGGTGCTGATGGGGCTCGTGATCGTCGTCGGCAGATAGTTGATCGCGCCGCCGCTCACCATCAGAACGGCCATCGTCTCGCCGAGCGCTCGGCCGAGGCCGAGAATCGCCGCACCGATGATGCTGCCGCGCACTGCCGGGAGCATGACACCGACCGCCATTTCGAGCTTCATCGCACCCAGCGCATAGGCCGCCTCCTTGTCCGGGGCCAACACCTGCTGCAGTGCGGAATAGATCGTCGTCGTGATGATCGGGACAACCATAAGGGTGAGCACGAGGGAGGAGGAAAGAAGACCGAAGCCAGTCGGAGAACCGCCGGCAAAGAAGGGAATGAACCCGAGCACGGCACCGAGCGCGGGAGCGATGACGTGGGCAACCAGCGGAGCCAGCACGGCAATGCCCCAAAGACCGTAGACCACGCTCGGCACGACAGCGAGGAGATCGACGATTAGAGAGAGGAGAGGGCGGAGCCGGGGCGGCGCGCCCTCAGCAAGGAAGATTGCAACTCCTATGCTGACCGGAACCGCGATCAGAAGTGCGAGCGCCGAAGTGGCGAGTGTGCCGACAATGAAAACGAGGATGCCGTAATGGGCGCCGATGGGAACCTCGGTAGCGCCGATCGTGACAGGATTGGCATAAAGATTCCCGAGACTCCACATCTGGCGAATCAGGAATCCCGCGCCATTGAAGCGAATGGCCGGCCAGGAGTAGAGGGCCAGGAAAATAATGACGGCAAAAAGAATCCCGGGGATGATGCCGGTAAGCCCGATCAACCCGGTGCGGAAGAGGCTGGTGCGCAAGAACTCCGGTATCCTTCAGTGACTGGCCCTAACCCAACAGCCGCCGCAAGGCCCGCGAGGCCAACCCTCCTTGCACCCGCTCAAGAGGAGGCTCCCGAGCGCAGCCGGAGGCGCCGCGCTCGAGCCCTTGTCGTTAGCGGATTTTCGCAATCTGCTGCTTCGAGAGGGCGGCGATCTTAGCCGGAAGCGGGAGGAAACGGACAGCGTCGAGAAACTCCGGAGCGTTGCCGCCTTCGGGACCGACCGCCCAGGAGAGGAAGTCGCGGAGCACCGCAGCAACATGCGGGTTTGCCTGCTTCGTGCTTACGATGGCGTACTCGTAATTGATGATCGGATAGGAGTCTGCACCGGGGGCAAAGATCAGGCTGATGCGCTCATCGGGCGGCGTCTTGGCCTCGATCGCCGCGGCTGCGGCGCCGACCGTCTTGGGAGTGGGGAGCACGAAGTTGCCGGCGCGGTTCTCGAGCAGCGCCGTGCCGAGGCCGGCCTCGGCAACCTGCGCGTGAAAGCTTACGCCGATATAGGCGATGGAGAAGGGAGTGTGCCCGCTCGCCTCCACCATGCCCGGATTGCCGATCGCCCCGATGCCGCCGTGCACGGGCGGCCATGAGATCGTGGTCCCGTAGCCCACGCTTTTTGCCCATGCCGGGGTCGAGAAGGCTAGGTATTGGCTGAAAATGAAGGTATCGCCGCTCCCGTCGGTACGGTGCACCGGTGTGATCACGCGCGTCGGGAGGCTGACGCCCGGATTGAGCTTGGCGATCGCGGGATCGTCCCAACGGGTGATCTTGCCGCTGTAGATCCCGGCAAGCACTGGGCCGGAGAATTTGAGGTTGGTCTTGTTGAGACCCGGGACATTGTAGTTGACCGTCTGTGCCGAGATGGCAAGCGGGATGTTGAGGATGTCCGGGTTCCGCTTCATCTGCGGATCGCTCATATAGGCGTCCGAGGCGCCGATTTGTGCCACGCCCGAGATCGCTTGGGCGATGCCGGTGCCGCTGCCGCTGCTCGTGGTCGTGATACGCACGCCCGGATTCTTCGCCGTATATTTCGGCACCCACAGATTGAAGAGCGGGTAGAGAAGGGTCGAACCCGTTTCCAGGAGGGTGATATTGGCGGCCAAGGCCGTGCGTGACACCAGTGCCAGCGCACTCGCCGCCGCGCCTCCTGCGGCGCCAAGGAGCACAGTGCGGCGAAGCAACATCTCTCTGGCCTCTTTCTGCATGAATGCCTCCGAATGCTTGACGGGACTCCGCCGAGGAAGGACCGACCCCGAGCCCGACGGGTGGAACTCAGTTATCAGGCTTTGGGGTCATGGCTATGACATCTGGATGACAGAACGATGATGTTTGGGATTGCCCCGTGTTTCCGTCACAGAGCCCGGCGGTCCCGCTCTCTACTTTGGCCGATCGATCCCAGCCGGACCGGCGCCGGCACCGGGCTTCCTGTGCTCGACCCTCCGGCTGCCTCTGCTCAGGACTTCGCTGTCCAAACCTGGCACCAGCCGTGCGGGCTGATGCTGCCGGCCACCACAGCGCAATGCCCGTTTGCCGTCACGGCTGGGCCGGGAATGAAATGCATGCAGTTGCCGCACTCGCGGCTGCCGTCGGGCGAATCGCGATAACCAACGGCGCTCTTCGGCGTCTGCCCGTAGGCAACTGCGGCGCGCGCCGGCCGTGCCAGCACCATCTCGAGACCCTGCGCAGCCGCCCCGCCCGCCAGTACAGCCGCAGCGGTGATCGCACTCCGCCGCCCCATTGTGCTCCCCATATCGAAAATGCTCTTTCTCTGCTGTTGCTCTGCTGTTGCTCTGCTGTTGCAATCGCCTTGCCTCCTTATCCCCCCGTGACGCTCATATGGCGCGCCACGGCTGGCAGGCAGTGGCGCCGGTCGATCACGAAGTCATGCCCCTTCGGCTTGCGGGTGATCGCCTCCCGGATCGCCGCCCCGAGCGCTGTGTCATCGGTGCTCTCGCGTAGCGGGCGGCGGAGATCGGCGGCGTCCTCCTGGCCGAGGCACATATTAACCGTCCCAACATAGTTGCAATCAGACCCATGCGTACTTGGTAGTGGGTGCATGAAAGAAGCTGCGTACCAACTCGGGCAGCTTCTGCAGCTGGCGCAGGTGAGACAGGATCAGGCGTTGCA
>JAKAWQ010000044.1 GCA_021816925.1 Pseudomonadota bacterium | reverse complement strand
CCGTCCCGACAATCCCCAACGCCTGCCAGATATGATCCGAAATCGCGATGGGCCAGCGCGGCGCGTAGCCACGCCCGGAGCTTGGCGAGCCGGTCACGCAGACACGCCGTGAATAAGATGGGCTAGCTCTGCGCGGGATGGCGGCGGGATGATGCCGGGATAGCGGCGGCCATCTAACATAAAGTAAATTACATCCAACGAAGTTTTAGGGGGGGCGTGCTTACTGTGTTGCCCCCGGCGCCGCGTGCGTCGGCTCAAGCGAGCGGCCGCCAAAGAATGCGAGCAGCTTCGCACGCAAGGCAGTCTCGCCTTCAGCGGCGCAGCGCATGCAGCACGCTAGGCCGAGCGCGTGAAGCTCGCCCGGCGTCTCTCGCGCGGGGCGCAACAGTCCTATCACTGCCGGGAAATCGAGCGGGCCGCCACATGCTGAGCAGGAACGAAGTGCGCCAGAGATGAGGGGGCTGACGGCACGCAGCCGCTCGGCCGCCTCGCCATCGCCAGCAACGGCCGCCGCGAGCAGTTCGAGCGCGGCGCCGCCGCCATACAGTTCGATGACGTAGGCTTTCGATTGTCCGGCTTGGCGTTCCATGGCTGCCAAGCCGCGGGCGAAGGCGCGGCGCGTGGCGGCGGGGTTCTTGCTCATGCCACTCCCCCTCCCCGAATTGCGTCGGTTAAGCCGTCTTCGAGCGCGAGGAGTGCGGCCATTTCTGACGTCGCGATTGGCACCGCCGGCAGCAACGTCGCGGCGATCTCTTGCCGGCAGTGTCCGGCGCGGCGCATCCGGCAGGCCGCTTTGCGCACCCTGTCCGGCGCAGTGAGCGGCAAGGCGAAGGCGATGCCTTCCACCATACGGATGATCTCGCTCAGCGGCAGCAGGCCGGTGGCGCCGTTCCCGTTCGCCGCTTCGGCGCGCAGCAGCGCGAGCAGTTCTGGCTTGAGCCGCCGCGCTTCGGCGAGAAGATCGGCCGGAGGATCGGCCGCCGCTTGCCACTCAAGGTTGTTATCACCATCGAGCGTGAGCGTCACGCCAGCGCCGGCAAGGCGCTGGCGAAGGCGTGACGCGGCGCTCATATCACCCCCCGGCGGGTATGCACGCTTCCCGGCGTCCGAGAAGTAGGGGAATTTGCGTCATTTGCGTCATTTGCGTCATGCTGCAATGTTTTCAATTGGTTAGCATGACGCAAACCGCTTTCCGATCCGTCATTTGCGTCATGGGTTTGCGTCATGGCTGAGGCCGTTTGCGTCATGGCCACATCATTTGCGTCATTTTGCGTCATGGCCTCAGAGTCGGAAAATGGCTGATTTCTGCCGTTTTTTCGTTCTGATGACGTACATGACGCAAATGACGCAAATTCCCCTACTGTATGGGAACGCCGCAGGCATATATACCGGCCGCGCATGTCCCGCTCGAAGATTGCCTCGATCCCGACGCTCGGCGAGCGCAGGAAGGGCGCGATGCGGCGCAACTTTCCCGCGAGTGCTCGATCGTTCGCGGGCCAGGTTCGAGCCTTGGCGGCGGCTTCGCCGGCGATCTCGCCGAGCCGCTGGCGCAACGCGCCGGCGGGGCCAGTCCATTCCGCCGCATCGGCCATGAATTTCACCAGTGCGGAAGCCACGACATCACCTTCGATCACGTCGCCAATCGCCGCGGCGCGGTTCTCGCCAAACGCCGCCACGAAGGCGCCTTCGGGCCAGAGCGCGCCATCGCCGCAGGCCACGGCCCAAATCGCGAAATCGGCCATCCTTGGCAGCTCCGGCAGCGTCAAGCCAGGCAGCCTCGCCAGGCCGCGCGAGACGGCATCAAGAAGCGCGCCAAGGATTGCCGGCCGCGCCGTCTCGATCGCGGTGCGCATTTCTTTGTCAGTTTTTCGCTCAGTCTCGGCGATCGCCGCGAGCCCCATGAAAAGCCCTCGATCGGCGAGATCAGGCCGGCTCACGATGTCCTCGATGCCATTCAGTGCAATTGGCCGCATCGCGTCGAAAAGCACTTCGTCGCCATCAGTCCAGAGCGCGCGCGTGGAAAAGCCGCCGCCAGTCGCCAGCCGGCACAAGGCATCCGAAAGCCATGCCGGCAGCCCGCTCAGATTGTCGAAGGCCAGCACGTGAGCATTTGTTGCGGAAATGAACAAATCGCGATCCTCCCGCGGCATCGATCTCATCGGCGTGGTGTTGGGATCGATAAGCGCCCGCAAGGCACTCACGAAGGACGTTTTCGCCGCGCCATGCTCGCCGGAAACGATCAGCACCGGATACGGCCCGGCAGGCCGGAATGTCGCGAGAAGCCACGCTACGGAAAGGATGAATTGCTGATCCGTGCTTATGTTGAGCAATCCGCGCAATGCCTCGATCGATCCGCCGCGCGTCGGTTCCGGCAGCGGTAGCATCCCCGGCGCGCGCCGGAACCGGCAAGGCGGCTCGGAAACTACGCACCAGCCTCCTGCGTCGATCTCGATTGCCCGCCAGGTTTCATCGCCGAGATCGAGGTAAAGCCGCCCGTCATGTTCGCCGATACGCAGGAAAATAGGCCGTTCAGGCGCGTCATAGTGCGCTTTGGCTTCGATCACGGCGAGCGCGGATGCCATCGCGTCCGAGTTCGGCGCGCCGCCATGTTTTTGGTAAAATGCTCGCCCGAGCCATCGCCGGAATCCCGTTGATTTCACCGGCCATGTTTCGCGAACGTCGCCAACGCGGATATCGGCAAACGCGCGCTTATCCCGATCATGGAAAAGGTCGGCCGTATCCGCGAGTTCGAGCAATAGATCGGCTTGAGTCTGCCGGCCGCCTTCATCACCCGCCGCCGCGCAAATCAGCGGATCGAGTTCGGTGACGCGGACCCCGGCCCGCTTGAGTTCGGCGCGGATCGCTTCGAACCGCCCCCGTTCTTCGGCACGCAATTCGGCAAGGGCTTCGATCACGTCATCAGAGAACGCAATCGCCGGATCGGCTTTCGCGCGGGCAGCGAGATCGGCGAGCGGATCGGTGATTTCGGCGATCGTGTAGGGCGCATCCGCCGCAGCTTCGGGCGCCTCGGAAACTACGCCCCGCAGCATCTCGGACGGCTCAAGGCGCGCGATGCCTGCCAGCGCCGCGCGGCGCTCTTGCTGGTTCATTGGCCGGCCCCCATCACGATGTCGCTGAAATCGGCGCCGGCTTCCTTCGGCGTTGCGAGCCGCACGCGCCGCCCTTCGCGCGCCCATCGCTGCCAGGCCGCCCGCGCCGCCGCCTGGCCGGGTTCATCGGCATCAACGGCGATGATGATTGATCTGATTTCCGGCGGCAGGATCAGCGATCGGCCGAGATTACCGCACGAAACCGCCGCCCATGCCGGCCGAGATAAGAGCGCGCCAGCAGCGGCGCTTGTTTCGATCCCTTCGCCAACCACAAGTTCCGCGCTGCAATCCTGCAAACGCACGGCGCCGCCGGCGATCAGGCCGAGGGATGCTTTCACGGGTTCGACGGTGGCTTTATTCCCGTCTCGATCGAGATATATGCGCTGCAAGCCTGCGAGAGTTCCATCCGTCGCGGTGATCTTGGCGAGCAACGCGACGCGGCGTCCGCCGGCGGGGTGCGGCGTGTCCGAACGCCAACGCAAGGCGCGCGACTCCATGACGTGCTCGATGCGACGGTGGCGCAGATATCGGCCGGCCGGACAATCGGCCGTGATCGGCTCGGCGCTCGCCCATAGGGCGGCAGCGCGGGCGAGCTTGGCGGCTCGACGCTCGGCGTCGCTCACGGCATCTTTCGGCTCGGCACGGGGCGGCAACACGCCACCAGCCGCTTGCCGCAGGGCGGCGGCGAGCCCGGCCGAATCCTGGCAGGACGCGCACCAAAGCAGCGGCCGGCTGCCCCGCTCGCTCAACACGGCCGCGCCGACGTATCCGCAAGCCGGGCAATTTCCGCGCCATTCGCCGGGGCGCGAGCGGCGAAGGTTGAGCCGGGCGGCGAGATCAGTGGCGGAAATTTCTGTTGACGCCAGGGGCGGCCGGTGCCATTGAGAATCTTGCATTTTTCGCCTTTCAGCCCGCCAGCGTCGCAAGCGCTCGGCGGGTTTTCTCTGTGGATTTTCAGGACGTTAAGCGGCTTCGGCCGGGGCGGCAGGGCGCGGCGCGGGGCGGATATCGGCCGCCGGAAGTTCCGCGAGCAGCCGCTTGAGATCGTCGGCAAGAACGATCGTTCGCCGGCCGCATTTTTTCAATTCGAGCCGGCCTTCACTAGCAAGCATGTAGAGTCGCGTTCGCGCGATGCCGGAAAAGCGAACCGCTTCGGGAACGGTTAAGGCGTAGGGTTCCATTGGAGCCGTCCTTGTCTAGTGGATGCCACGTTTTGCGCGTTCATGTTATTCGGCGCAATCGAAAAATGGGAAGTTATTCCTCGCCAATCTTTCGCAACACTTTGGCAAATTTGTAATAAACTTTTCCTTGAGTTTTTGTTGATTGCTTTGTTGCTTGCATGGATAAAAATCACGCAACCCATGTAAGCCGGGTGTTGCGTCTTGCCGCGGCGGCGGTATGGGAAGGATCAGGCTCAGCCATCGGATATCCCCCATTGGCGGCTTAGGCCGGGGCGGCGCGGATCAGGCGCTTCCCTGGCCGCTCTATGCCGGCAGCCGGCCGGCGCGGCGTCTTTCAGCGGCGCGGGATTCTTCCCTTGCGGCCGCTCTTTTCCGTAGTTACATAAAATCCGTGCGCATCACCTTCGATCCGGCCAAGCGCCATGCCACGCTTGCCCGGCGAGGGCTTGATTTCCGTGATGCCGCCAAGGTGTTCGCCGGGCGCCATGCCACCGCGCCGGATGATCGGCGGGACTATGGCGAAGCCCGGTTCATCACGGCGGGATATCTCGGCGATCGGCTGGTGGTGATCGTGTGGACGCCGCGCCACGGAACGCGGCGAGTGATTTCGATGAGGTATGCCCATGCTCAGGAAGCGAAACGCTGGCAACGGCACATGGATTGATCCCGATGACGCGCCGGAATTAACCGAAGCCTTCTTCGCGCGCGCCGATATCCGGGACGGCGAGAAGCTGGTGCGGCGCGGGCGGCCGCCATCTCTCTCGCCCAAGCGGCTTGTCACCTTGCGGCTCGATGATGACGTGCTCACCCGGCTTCGGGCCACCGGGCCGGGCTGGCAGCGGCGGGCGAATGACGCGATCAAGCAATGGCTCGGGCGGCTTGGGGAAGCGCCAGCGGGCGAGAGGTAGAAAGCCATCATTGCCAGCGCCGCCCGGCCGCGATGATGGCAAGGTGGCGGTGCAATTCCCGCTCGGCGTCATCCTTGGCGATCTCAGCCAGGCGCCGGGCCGCCAATCCGATCTCAGCAAGCAGGCGGGCGATATCGGCGGCATGATCCGTCTCGCGCGGCTCATGGGCCAAGGTGTCTGTCGCATCAGGCTTTGCCATGGCTGCCTCCTTGGCGGCTGGGGCCGTATCGTTTCAGGCGCGGCGCAACGGCACGATGGCCGCCGTGGCGTCCGGCGAGCGAGTGCAATGCTCACCCCAGGCGTTCATCATCTGGCGGCGCCGTTCCAGGTGATCCGAGCGGGCATAAGCGGCTTCCGTCTTGTCGGGGTTCCTATGTGCCAGCGCGCTCTCGGCGATCTCGCGCGGAAAGGCCGTGGCCTCGGCAACCCAGTCGCGAAACGTCGAGCGGCAACCGTGCACTGTCGCATCACCACCGCCAGCAGCGCGCAGCGCCTTCGCGAGCGCCACGTCACTCAGCGGCGCGCCAGGCCGGCCGCCAGGGAACACGAGATCACCCGGCTTCCGACGTAGCGCCATCATCTCGGCCAGGATGGCGAGCGCAGGCGCGGAAAGCGGCACGCGGTGTTCCCGTCCGGCCTTCATGCGCTCGGCCGGAACCGTCCATAGCGCCGCGTCCATGTCGATTTCCTGCCACCGCGCGCCGCGCGCCTCGCCGGATCGAGCAGCAGTCAGGATGGCGAAGGCCAAGCACCTGGCAGCGGTTCCGTTGCTTGTGGCGAGCGCGGCCATCACGGCGCCTATCTCGCGCCACGGCACGGCGGCATGGTGCTCTACAGCGGCAACCTTCGCCTTTGCCGGCAGCAGCTTGTCGAGATGTCCGCGCCAGCGTGCAGGGTTCTCGCCAACGCGCCAGCCGCGCGCCGTGGCGTAGTCGAGCACGTTCTCGATCCTGCCGCGCAGCCTGGAAGCGGTTTCGGTTTTCTCGTTCCAGATAGGCCGCAGCACGCTCAACACGGCGCCGGTATCGATCGCGGCCACGGATAGCGGCAACAGGCGCGCGGCGTGCTGCTCAAGCGTGGTGCGCCATTGCGCCGCATGTTTCGCGTTCCGCCATCCGGCGCGGTGCGCATCTATATAGAGCGTCATCACCTCAGAGAACGGCCGGCCGCCGGCGTGTCCGGCACGGCGAGCACGCTCAGCGGCCAGGGGATCGCCACCCTGGCGCACCAGTTTGCGATATTCGAGAGCGCGAGCGCGCGCTTCGGCCAGGCTCACCAGCTCGAGCGAGCCAAGGCCAACCCATGTTGTCTTGTCCTTGCCGGTGATGGGGTTCCGGCGCTTGAACCGGAAAACCCAGGATTTCGAGCCTTCCGGCTGCACTCTCAGATATAGATTACCGCCATCGGCATGGTTCCCTGGCCGGGTTTCCCGCTTCACGCTCAGACTGTTCAGCTTCCCCGCCATGGCGCCATCCATTCATCTCGCAGGGATACACTCTAGCGCCGGACGTGACGGGACGCAACGGAATGATTGCGGATGCTCTCGTTAGAGTTTCAGCCGGTTCCTAGGGGTTGTAAAACACTGTCAAACAGTGCCGGAAATAGGTTCGGCAGAGTATTCCGCCGCCGTGACGGCGGCTTCGAGGGCGGCGCCGATCTCCTGCCAGCCGGAGCGGAACGCATCCTCGCCGGGGCGGCGGAAGCAGGTCTGCGCCAGCTCGGTCGCGCCGAAGCCGACGAAGCGCAGCAGCTGCGCCTGCTCGTCGCGCGTTGCCGCGCGGCCCGACTGTTCAAGCGCCTTCGACAGGGTAATCGCGGCGATGTTGTCGCGCGCCCGCGCTGGCCAGCCCGGAGCAAGATCCCGATCGGCCGCGAGGTGAAAGTTGCTGCCGCGGACAACCGGAGCGGACACCGGCGGCGTCTCGCCGTCCGCATTAGCCTCTTCGTCGTCGAACAGAACGGAAGCTGCTGGCGGCGTCGGACAAGACCAGCTCGGCAACGCAGTGTTGTCGAACAGGCTGAGGGTGAATTCGCCGGTGTCGGTCGGCATGGTGGTCTCCTCGTGGGTCAGTGGCGCGGGCAGCCGCGCCGGCCGCCTGGAAGCGGCCGGGCCGGATGGCTGAATGGGTGGATCGGCAAGGGCTGACCGGGGACCGGTCAGCGGCGCGGCGCTATGCGGCTGCCGGCATTGGTTCCGGGGCGTCGGCCGTGTCGTTTTCGTCGGCGAGCGGCACGCTCTCGGGCGATGCCGCCGGACGGTTCGCGTAGGCCGGATGAAACGCCAGCAGATAATCGGCGATGCGTTGTGCCTCAGCGGCGGCGCGAAAGATCTCCTTGCGGTCCGACCGGAACGATTCCAGCCAGGACGCGATGTACGCCACGCCGTTACTGAATTCGCCAGCGCCGAGGCCGAGTTCCGCGCAGATCGTCATTTGCGCCAATTCTACCCGCAACTCTTCGCGCGAATAATCCGGTGAACCAAAGGCATTGCGCAGATCACGATTGAGCCGCGACGAATGCCCGCTGGCGTGGGAAAGTTCGTGCAAAATCGTATTGCTCCAACCCGCGGCTGAATGAAACGCCACGCGCGGCGGCATCTGGATGTGATCTGTCGCCGGAGAATAAAAGGCACGATCGCCGCCGATGCAGACGCGGACGCCGCTGTTGGCAACGATGATCTCAGCCGCTTCCGGCGCCCGCCACGGCGCTTCCTCGATTGTCGGGGAAACAAACGCGGAGATCCCCTCGATCTGGCTCGCATGGAACAGCGTAAAGGCGCGCAACAGCGGAACGCGCCTGGTTTCCGCATCTTGGTCGTGAGGCTCCGGTGTCCTCGCATCGCGCACTTCGATGCGTTTGTAAAAATATGCCGTGGTGCCGCGTTCGCCCTTGCGGACCTGCCAGCCGCGCGCCGCGGCCTGCTTGTAGGTCGCCCATCGCGGGTCGCCGCTCATGAACGCAAGCGGCGACATGCCGAGCGTCACGACGTTGATGCCGCGATAGCGCGTACCAGTCGTGGCGTTGCACGGCATGCTGGGGCCGCCGGCCTGCTTCTCGTCCCAAGGCCGACGCCAGGGCGGGGTTCCAGCCTCCAGTGCCGCGATCACGCGATCGGTGACTGCCGCGTAGTGGTCACGCGGCGCGTTGCATCGGGTTTTCATCGGGGAGCCTTTCCATTGGATTTTCGGGATCACCCCCCTCCCCCCGCGTCCGGGCCAGCCGGGGCAAGGGCGCGCCTCAGGCGCGAGGCCGCGGGCCGATCCCTTGCGGCGGCTGGCCGCGACGCGGTAGGTTTTTGTTCCCTGGATTTCACGATCCCACTTCGAGAATGACGCCGATCCATCCTTGGACATCGGTGACGGCGATCCAGTCCTTGCGGGAACCGTCCGCCGCGGTGCCGTGGAACTTGTCGCCGCTCAGATGCAGGCGAAACTCATGGATGGCAGTCAGCATACGCGCCAGCTCTGCCTGAGCCGCGGTGAGGTCGGCCTGCAATCGTGCAATGTGGTTCATGGTGGATCTTCCGGGTGCGGCGCGATCATGCCGCCCGGCCCCGCCAAGGACGCGGGGACGCGGCGTCAGGCGCGGCCAGCGAAGTCAGGATGCGCGAGCGGATAGTTCCGGTCCGCCGCGGCGTTGCAATCGAACAGCACGTAGTCGTAGCCGCCCCGTCTGGCGTCCGTGAGAATGCGCACGAGTTCCTGTGGAACATCGGGCAGTGCCCAGTTCGGGGCATAGACGAGCCAGCCATGGCGGGTTTTGCCGCCCGCCAGCTGGCTCGCGATGGAGTTCTTCGGGTCGCGCAGCCGGTCGTCGGCAAACCACGTATCGAGCCACGCCCAGGTTTCGGCCGCGAGATGACCGCTGGAGAGCTCGCGAAAGCGAAGCTCGCGCGCGCGTCGGTCCGCGCTGCTGCCCGGTTCAGTGGCTTCTGCCGTGCGCTCGATGAGCCAGTGGCCGCAATCGATCCCGCCAAGTGTGACGCGCTTGCCAAGATCGATGACCTGCGCGCCGCCGCCGAAGGCGTCCACGCGCGGCTTCGAGCAGCCGAGGCTCCAGGTAAACCCCCACACGCCGTGCAGATCGAAGGCCGCGGCACAGCGCAGGACAAAGCGAACGACGTGCTCGGGTTCACCGGATTCGTCGCTGTGGATCCAGAGCGCGCCGGGGCCGCTCGCGGGATCGGCCGCCATCTCGAAACCGGGACGCGAGCCGTCCTCCCGCTCCAGTTCCGCCGCCAGCGCCTCGCGGATACCCGCGGCACACGCCGCGTTCGCCGCCGAGCCGACATCGAACAGGCAGGAGAACTGACAAAAATAATCCGCCATCATGACCTCCAGAAACAGCCGAACCCGCCAGTGGCGGGTCCATTGCAGTGCGGGCGGGGACGAGCGTGCCGCGGCGATGACAGCGAGCGGCGCATGGGATAGCGCGTGCCATGGCGGCGGATCGGGGGCTGGCCAACCGCGACCATGGGGCCGCGGGCCGCCGGCCGGGTCAGCAGGTCGAAAGGGACATCGCGCTCGTCGATCACAGGCAAGCCACGCGCGGCGCGGATCTCCTTCATCGCGCCGCAATCATGGGCGGTGATCGGACGGCTCATCGTCCCACCTCTTGGGGATGGGCGAGCGGGACGACGCTGTCCTCATCGGAGAGGAAGCCTGGCAGCGCGAGAAGCACGATGATCGCGAGGGCGAAGCATCCCGCCCCCGCCACCAGGGCAAGGATCTCTTTCAGTGTGGGCATGAGGGTTCTCCGGTTGGGATCTATTTCTCGAAGACCCATTCCCCCGGGCGCATCGTGAAGGCGGGGCAAGGGCGCAGCCGCCGAAGGCGGGCCGCGGGGCGGCCCCTTGCGGCGCCGCGCGCGCATGCGGCACGCGTTCCGGCTTTCCCCCGCGTTGGTTATTTTATCCGTGTTCGCAACGTGTCGTTCCAGTCCTCACCGCGCGGCGGTGCCAGGCGCTCGAACGGCACGCCAGCGGCCTCGGCCAGTTCGGCGTGCCGCGCGGCGAAGCGTTCTCCAGCGGGGTTGCCATCCGTGGCGCTGGAGAGCAGGGCATCGGGTGCAGGCGCGATGGCGCGCAGTTCGCTCATCAGCGCCGCCAAGGTGGCGGGCCCCATGCCGCCGCCGGTTGCGAGATAGAGCGTGCCGGCGCGGCAGCGTTCAAGGGCGGCGAGGCTGAGTGCGTCGATCGGCGCCTCGGCCACGACAAGGCGGTGCATGGTGACTTCCCCCGTGCCCGCGAACCGGAACAGCGCCTTGCGTCCGCCCGCGAGGGCGCTCTTGCAAGCCGGGCCGCGGATTTCGACGTGGCAGACCGCACCCTCGCGGCGGTGCGCGAACCAGGCACTGCCCCTGGGGCCTTCTCGGACCGCATCCTGGTCGCCGGCGTTGCGCAGCACACAGGCGGGCAGGCCGCGCGTCTCGGCGAGGTAGCGCCAGGCGGGCGATCCCGGATGCAGCCATGGCCGTGCCGCCCAGCGCGCGGCCGGGGAGCCGCTTGGTCGCGCGCCCTGCTGGTCACGCGAAACGCCCGGAAAGGCGGGCGGCATGCCAACCAGGCGGCGCAACACCTGGCGGACCTGGCCGAAATTCAGGCTCGGGTCGAGGTGCTGGACCAGATCGAAAACGTCTCCCTTGGCCGCTCCCTGGGGATCCCACCAGCCCCGGCCTTCATGGTTGACGATCAGGATGTCGCCTTTGCCACGCCGGTATTTCAGGGCACGTCTTGTGCTTTCGCGCCGATCGAGCCGCCAGCCGGCGAAGTTTTCCAGCAGGGCGGCGCAGGTGACGTTGTTGCGGAAAAGTTCGAGTTCGGCATCCTCGCCGGCCATCGCACGGGGCTCCCATCTCGGGTTCTCGGGCGGGAGCGGGCACTTGCCGCCTCCATCTTCCTGCCCTGATGCCCCCCGACAACCGCGAAGCCGGCGCGGGGCCAGGGCGCAGCCGCCGCCAGGCGGGCCGCATCGCGGCCCCTTGCCGCGCGCACGGCGCCAGCGGTAGCAACCATGGACAGCGCGAGATTGCGGCCTCCGGCATCATCGGAACAGCGATCAGGCAGCGATGCGGGAAAACAGAACGGTTTGGCAGGCGGCATGGAATCAGCCGGTGCCACGCGCTGGACGTGCAATCAGGTGACGATCCCGCCGCGGTGGCACGATTGACTTTCCGGCGCAAAGCCGACATGGCCTTATCGCGATGGGATCGGGGAAAGTGCGATGCGGTGTTGGCCGGGTGTGAACTTTGACCGGAATGTGCGTGGTGGGAGATTTTCCTCAGAATGACTAAAAGAAATACCCCCGTGCCCATTCCCTTTGATGCGCGCGAGCGCGATCTGATCCGCCGTGAGTTCGGTATTCATTTCAGTCAGCCGTCGTATCTGGCCGACGGCATCCTGCTGCGCACCTGGCGCGCCGGGCCGGAGAAGGACAAGCCGAAAATACCCCCCGCGGTGCGTAGCATGCTGGCCCGTGGCCTGGTGGAAATCCGCCCCGGCACCTATGGCTGGCGCGCCTTTTTCACTGCGGCGGGGATCGCCGGCGTCAGGGCGTTGCTCGCCGACGGCCGGCGGATGGATGCGAAAACCTACGCGCATCTGCGCGAGGAACTGGGACTTGCCGTGCCTGCGACCAGGACGGACAGGGCGGTTTTGAACAACAACGAAGGAGAAACATAAAATGGCACGAGCGACAACAACACGAGCAACAGCCAAGCGTGGCACGCGCGGCAAGGCAGCGGCCAAGGTGACGGGCCGGGCGAAGGCGGTGAAAAAATCCCCGCCCGCCAAGACTGCGCGCACGATGAAAGCCGCCAAGCCGGTACGCGCCGCCAGCACGGGGAAACAGGAACTCACCGGACGCATCGAGCAACTCGAGCGCAGCACCGCCTCGCTCCGCACCCGGCATTCCGAACTCAAGCGCGGGCTCGCCGATCTCACGGCGCGGCTTGAGGCACGGGAAGCGGCGCCAGCGGCGGAAAGCAAGCCCACCCGGCGCGGCGGACGACGCGCGGCGACCCCCGCCCCAGACACCGACATGCCGGAGGCCACCGAGAGCGAGCCCGATCTCGAATAACCCACGGGGGCGGGACGGGTGCGTTGAGCAGCTTCATGCCCTCGGAAAAATCCCCCGACACGGCGGGCCTGCCGCTCTTCGATCCCGATCCCGATCCCGCAGAGAGCGTAAACACCATCTCGGCGACGTCCGACAACAACGTCGAGGGCGCGCCCATTTTTCCCGCTTTTGGGGGGATGGCGGGACCGTCGGGATCTTGGAGTACGGCGGTTGCCTATGCCGCAACGTGGAAAGTTGACGCTGGCCTCGTGACTGCTGGCTGCGACGATATCCTATTTTGAGGTTGGCGGCATGACGGATGCGAACGATCTGCGCGACAAGCCTCGCAAGATCGAGGCGTTATTTGCGGGGGCCGGGACTCCCGGTGAGCGTGATATTAATCCGTCCATAAGTATTTTCGTATTTCTTATTGACGGGGTAGAGCGCGTATGATTCATTGCGGAGATGAGAAATGATGATGCGCGCTCACTTGATCATGCCACTCTGGAGGTGCTGCGCATACGCGCGGTGCGCAGTGTGCAAGCGGGGGGAAAGTCCCGCGGGTATTGCGCGTGCCCTGGGTGTTACGGCACGGACGATGTATGGCTGGTTGGCACGCTACCGGCGCGGCGGCTGGGGCGGATTGCGGGCGAAGCCGCTGTTCGGCCGACCGCCGAAGCTCAACGGGCGCGCGATGAAATTGCTCTACGATACGGTAACTCAGAAGAACCCGCTACAACTGAAATTCGCGTTTGCGTTATGGACACGCGACATGGTTGCGGCGCTGATCAAGAAGAAATTCAACGTCACGCTGGCGGCCAATTCGGTTGGCCGGTCGGCATCACCTGTCAGAAACCCTTGCATCGGGCGATCGAGCGTGAGCCATCGCGGATCCAGCAATGGCTCGAGAAGGACTATCCGAGAATCAAGGCTCTGGCCAAGGGATCTGTCCGCGTATGGACCGTGAGCCTTGGCAATGGCTCGACAAGTGCCGTGGCAATCAGGCTCTCTTTCTGGAACGCGATGATGGCTTTGGCTGTAGCCGCGGCATTGGGGGCATTTCAATGCCCGGCTGAACGTAGCTGCGCCACTGGACTTCAGGCGCTTGAGAGACCGCGATCACCACGGGCGCGCCGATCTGGACCGGTATGCTCAGCGGCATAGACGTCCTGCACCACCGAAAAATCGGCGCATGACTGGCTGAGCCGGGTACGGCGCCCACGTCACCGCCATCTGGCCGCCTCGGGGCCAAGCTGCGTCGCGACGCGACCGTCTGCCACGCGTGCAGGAACAGATGATCGCCGATCCGCATCATTGCCCGATCCACCCGCGGGACAATACGGGAACACGATATTTCACGGCTGGCTCCTGACCGTGACAGCGACGCCCAGAAGTCATCAGCCCGGCGAACCGCGCCCGTCGTGGCACTTGATGAGGAACCCCATCCCCACCATTATGCTACTCGTGACGGTCAGTCCCGGCAACGCTGGGTTCTGACTGGCCGGAGCTGATGGCCGGGCGGCGCCCCACGGGGGCGAGGCTCGGCACGGGTGATGGAGTCCACCTGCCCCAACCGCCTCAGGGCTGATGACTCCTGCCGACGTTTGGGCAGGAGGAAGCTATGGACGACGCCTATGCCGGGGACTCGGCTTCCCCGCCAAGTGTCGGGGTTGTGCCGATTGTCCGCGTCCGGCACACCGCGCACGACTGTGCCGGGCCGAAGACGTTCCAGAGCATTCTGTTCCCCCCCGGATCGCGGGCGCTTGTCGACGCACCGTCGCAACCGCCCGATGTCGTGCGCGACCTCAACCTCGATCAGATCATCGCCGCGGTGACCGCTGGCCACGAGGCGTTCGATCTTCAGCCTTTCTTCTACGCGCCGCTGCGCGATCCCGACCAGATCGCCTATCGCCATGAGGTGATGCGCGACCTCGAAAACCCGCCGGTCATGGCGCGCATCCGTGTCTTCCTGAGCGCGATCCGTGAGGTGCGGGAAACGCTCGCACGCGCGGCCAAGCTCTATCACCCAAGGCAGAAGGATCGCGTGCTCGTCGATGCGGTCGATCTCTACGTCACGGAGATGGAAGCCCTGGCACGTGACCTCGCGGTGCTGCCGCTTCGCTCGCGAGGCTTTCGCGACTTTGCCGGCTATGTCGCGGGCCACGCGGCCTCCGCCGCGTTCCGCGGCATGCGCGAGGATGGCGAGAAGGCGAAGGCCCTGCTGGGTTCCATCCGCTACTGTGTCGCCATCCGCGGCGACAGCGTGACGGTGCGTGCCTACGCCGGGGAAGCGGATTACAGCGAGGTGGTCGCCAGGACATTCGAACGGTTTCGTCAGGACGCGGTCAAGGACTATCGCGTGACCTTTCGCGACGATCCGGTGATGGACTCCGTCGAAGAGCGGATCCTCGACCGTGTGGCCAGGCTCAACCCCGAGGCGTTCGATTTCCTTGAACGCTATGCCGCCACCCATCGCGAGTTCATCGATCCGGTCATCGACCGGTTCTTCCGCGAGATCCATTTCTACGTGCTATATCTGGACTATGTCCGACCTTTACGGGAAGCGGGTCTACCCTTCTGCTACCCGGCCGTGTCGATCCGAAGCAAACAGACCTTCGTCCGCTCCACCTTCGATCTGGCGTTGGCGGCAAAGCTGACGCGAGAGAACATACCGGTAGTAACGAATGACTTGTTCTTGCGGGGCAGAGAGCGGATCTTCGTCGTCTCCGGACCCAACCAGGGGGGCAAGTCGACGTTCGCGCGCACGATCGGCCAGTTGCACCATCTGGCGGCAATCGGCTGTCCGGTCCCGGGCCGCAAGGCGCGACTGTTCCTTCCGGATCGCATCCATACCCATTTCGAGAGGGAGGAGACGGTGGTCAGCTTGCGCGGCAAGCTGCAGGACGACCTGATCCGGATGCACGATATTCTGGCGCAGGCGACACCAGACAGCCTGATCCTGATGAACGAGATCTTCTCCTCTACCACACTCGAGGACGCAGTGTTCCTGGCCACCCAGGTGATGCGGCGGATCATCGCCCTCGACTGCCTCGCGGTCTGCGTGACGTTCATGGACGAACTTGCTGCGCTCGATGCGAAAGTGGTCAGCATAACCAGCACGGTGGTGCCGGAGGATCCGGCCCGGCGCACGCTCAAAGTGATCCGCCGCCCCGCGGACGGGCGCGCCTATGCGTTCTCGATCGCCGAGAAATACCGCCTGACCCGCGCCTGGCTCGACCGGAGGCTTGCGCGATGAGGGCGCATCTTTTGTTTCGCGACCAGGATTTCGATCCCGCGCAGCCGCTTCCTGCGCACGCGGACGAACTCTTCCTCGATCTCGGATTGACCCCTTTGTTTGACGCCATGGCCGGAGATGACAAAATCATCCGCGATACCGCGCAGCGCGTTGTCCTGAACGGACTCTTCGAGCGCCATGCCATCCTCTATCGCCAGGACATCCTGCGCGACGCGTTGGCCAACCGCGCGGCGGTACGCGAGGTCTACGCGCTGGCGGTTGCGGCGATCGAGCGCGAACACAAAAATTATTTCGGCTTCATCAGCCGCTCCCCAGGGGTTGTTCTGCATCGCTCGGTGGACGTGATGGCGATGTTCGTGGACATGCTCGGCCGGCTGCGCCGGCTCGCCGATCGCCACGCGTCGCGCTTCCGCTCGGAAGGGTTTGTCACCTTCTTCGCCATGCTGGCCCGGGAACTCGACGATCGCTATTTTACCGAGCTGCGCGACCATCTGGTGCGGCTGAAGTTCCGCGCCGGCACGCTGATCAGTGCCGAGATGGGGGATGGGCTCAAAGGGCAGGACTATGTACTGCGCCAGCCCAATCTCGGCCAAGGCGGCTGGCTATCTGGTCTCATCGGCAGAAACCCACCCGCATACAGCTTCACGCTCCACCCCCGTGACGAGGCCGGCGCGCGGGCGCTCTCGGAGCTGAACGACCGCGGTATCAACCTAGTGGCCAACGCCGTGGCCCAAGCCAATGATCATGTCTTGAGTTTTTTCCGTATGCTGCGCGCCGAGATGGGTTTTTATGTCGGTTGCCTGGCACTCGCGGACAGTCTAACCGCGCGCGAACAAAATGTCTGCTTCCCCGAACCCCTCCCGATCGCGCAGCGCGTCTACCGCTTCAACGGCCTCTATGACGTGTCGCTCGCGCTTAGCAAGCCCGAGCCGGTTATCGGCAATGATGGTGATCTGACCGGAAAGGGTGTGGTGGTGATTACCGGTGCCAATCAGGGTGGCAAATCCACCTTCTTGCGCAGCGTCGGGCTGGCGCAGATGATGATGCAGGCGGGCATGTTCGTGGGCGCGGGCAGCTTCGCGGCCAATCTCTGCGGCGGCCTCCATACGCACTACAAGCGCGAGGAGGATACCTCCATGACCAGCGGCAAGTTCGACGAGGAGCTTGCCCGCATGAGCAGTCTGATCGACCGGCTGGATCAAAATGCGTTAGTTCTGTTCAATGAATCCTTCCAATCGACCAACGAGCGCGAGGGATCGGCGATCGCGCGCGAGCTCGTGCTGGCGTTCCAGGCGCATCGGATCAAGGTGGTGTTCGTGACCCATCTCTACGACCTCGCCCATGGCCTGCATGAGCGTGGCGATCCAACCATGGCATTCCTGCGCGCCGAGCGCAGCGCAGATGGCACGCGCAGTTTCCGCGTGGTGCCCGGCGAGCCGCTCTCCACGAGCTTCGGGCAGGATCTGTATCGTCAGATTTTTTCCGACACCCAGAAACCCGAGCCGGTCGCCTGATCTTCGGCATGGACCTCGCTGCCTACGACGCGTTGAAATTCGACCTCGCCGGGGTTCTGCGCGGCCTGCGTCACCACTACGCCCGCACACGCACGGCGGAGCCGGAGGCGTTGCGCGATTTCTTCGCCCGCCTCGCCGAGGATCGCTTCAACCTGGCGGTGGTCGGGCGGTTCAGCCGCGGGAAAACCTCGCTGATGAACGCGATCCTGGGGACTGACCTGCTGCCGGTTGGCGTGTTGCCGATCACCTCGGTGATCACCATGGTCAGCTACGGCAGCGAACCCAAAGCGGTGCTGCACTATCGCGGCACCAGCTTGTTCATGGATGTACCGATTTCGGAGCTGGCCCAGCACATCACCGAACGTGGGAACCCGGGCAACCGGCGTGGCATCCGCGCCGTCGAAGTGCAGGTGCCGGCCGAGTTCCTGCGTCGTGGCTTCACCTTCGTCGATACCCCCGGTCTCGGCTCGTCGATCCGTGAGAATACCCGCACCACCGAGGCATTCTTGCCCGAAGCCGATGCGCTGATCCTTGTCAGCAGCCACGACAGCCCGCTGTCGGAGGAGGAAGCGGCGATCGTGACGGAGGCCCGCGTCGCCGGCCGGGCACTGTTCGTGGTGTTGAACAAGCAGGATCTCGTCGATCCGCCCTCGCGCGCGGCGGCGGTGGAGCATGTCGCCGCCCTCTTGCGGCAAGCAGGCACTGACGGCACCGCCTCGGTGTTTTCGGTCTCCGCGCGCGACGGACTCGCGGCCAAACGCGCGGGCGACCCCGCACGGCTGGCCGAAAGCGGCCTGCCGGCGCTGGAGCAAGCGCTGGTCGCGTTTCTGCTGCACGAGCGGCAGGCCCACTTCCTGGCCGCGATGTGCGCGCGCATCGCGCCGCTGCTCGAATCTCCCGGTGCGCCGGCAGCGCTCGCATCGGCCCTGGCCGAGATCCGCGCACGCATCACCGCCGCCGGTGCCCCTCCCGCGCCGATGGCGGAACCCGCCGCGACGCTTGCGCCGCTGTTGCCTGGTTGCGAGGTCTGTCGGGTCGTCGCCGAGACAGTGTTCGATACCATCGCCCGCGAACAGGCGGAGCTATCGGCGAATCGCGCGGCGCAGGCCGATCTGGCGCAGCGCGGTGGCTTCTGCCGCTTCCATGCCGCGCAGTTCCGCAAAATTGCCGCCACGCGCGAGGCCGCGACCGTATTCGCCCCGGTGCTGCGGGCCCAGGGCACGGCGCTGCGCCGGCTTGACCCGGCCGATCCTGGCGCTGCGGCGTGCGTGGCGGCGCTGCCGGCGGACGGCACCTCCTGCCCGATCTGCGATGTCGCGCGACAGGCGGAGGCGCGCGCCGTCGCCGGCCTCGCCGCGTTGGTCGCGCAACAGGGCGCGGCGGTGGTGCATGGGCGCAGCGCGCTATGCCTGCCGCATCTCGCCCCGCTGCTGGCGGCGGTGCCGGATGCTGCCGCGCGCGGGGTTCTGCTGACGCGCCAGGCGGCCCTGATGGAACGCCTCGCCGAGGATGCGCAACGCTTCGCCTTGCAACAGGACGCGGTGCGGCGCGATCGCTCGAGCCGGGAAGACCTCGCCGCCGCGGATCGCGCGGCGCGGGTTCTGCTTGAGCTACCGGCGGCGCAGTACGACCGCGCGACGCCCGGGAAATCCCGCCCTATCCTCGGAGAGAACGCATGAGACAAACCGATCCGACCCCGCGTGCCGACGGCGCCGCGCGAAGCTGAGATGGTGTCCGACCCCAAGACCGCGTTCATCGCCGCGCCGCCCGCGCCCTCTGGCGCGGCCCGCCGGCGCGCCGTGGCCTTCATCATCCTGATCGGCAGCGTCAGCCTGTTTGCCGACATGACCTATGAAGGGGCGCGGTCGGTCACCGGCCCGTTTCTCGGCACTCTCGGCGCCTCCGCCCTGGTCGTGGGTTTCGTCGCCGGGTTCGGCGAACTGATGGGCTATATGCTGCGCGTCGTCTCCGGGCGGCTGGCCGACCGGACGGGGCGATACTGGGGCGGCGTGTTCCTTGGCTACGCGATCAACCTGTTCTCGGTGCCGCTGCTGGCGCTCGCCCCCGGCGTGGGGGTGGCGGCGGCGCTGATGATCGCCGAGCGTACCGGGCGCGCGATCCGCTCGCCGTTGCGCGACGCCATGCTGTCCCACGCCGCGAGCCGCACCGGCCAGGGCTGGGGTTTCGGGCTGCACGAGGCGCTGGACCAGACCGGCGCCACGGTCGGCCCGCTGCTGGTCGCGTTCATTCTCTGGCGCCACGACGGCTACCGCACGGGGTTCGCCCTGCTGCTGGTCCCGGCCTGCGTCGCCATGGCGCTGGTGCTCGCCGCCGCGCGGGCCTATCCGAACCCGCGCGATCTCGCGCCGTTGTCGCGGCCGATCCTGGAGACCGGGTTTCCCTGGAACTTCTGGATGTACTGCCTGGCCGGCGGGCTGATCGGCGCCGGTTATGCGGACTTCGCCCTGGTCGCCTATCACTTCGGCGAGGCCCGGATCATCGCCCCGGCCTGGATCCCCGTGTTTTATGCCATCGCGATGCTGGCTGCCGGTGCCGCGGCGCTGGGGCTGGGCCGGCTGCTGGACCGCTTCGGGATCGTCGTCGTGCTGGGCGCGAGCCTGGTGGCCGCGCTCGCCACGCCGCTGGTGTTCCTCGGCGGGTTCGCCGCCGCGCTGGCAGGCGTCGTGCTGTGGGGTGTCGGGATGGGCGCGCAGGATTCAGTGCTGAAAGCGGCGCTGGGCAGCTTCGTGCCGCCGGAGCGGCGGGCGACCGGTTATGGCACCTACGACATGCTGCGCGGCGTGGCCTGGTTCCTGGGCAGCCTGCTGCTCGGGTTCCTGTATGACCGCAGCATCGCTTGGGTGGTAGCGGTGTCGCTGGGGCTGCAAATCCTTGCGGCGCCAACCCTGCTGCTGGTCATGCGCCGGCAGGCATGCGCACCCGCCGGCGACTGACCTCGCTGGTTATCCGGCGCTCGTCCGGAGAAACGGGCTCGCGAACACCGCCGCCGCCCCCAGTTCTTGCTCGATCTCCAGCAGCCGGTTGTATTTGGCGATCCGCTCGCCGCGGCAGAGCGAGCCGGTCTTGATCTGCCCGCTGCCCACCGCCACGGCGAAATCGGCGATGAACGCATCCTCCGTCTCGCCCGAACGGTGCGAGACGACGGTGCGCCATCCCGCCTCCTGGCACATGCGAACCGCCGCCACCGTCTCGGTCACCGTGCCGATCTGGTTCAGCTTGATCAGCGCCGCGTTGGTGGTGTGCTCGGCGATGCCGCGGGCGATGATCTTGGGGTTTGTTACGTAGTTATCGTCGCCCACGATCTGGATGCGTCCGCCCAGTGCTTCGGTATGCCGGCGGAACCCTTCCCAGTCGTGCTCGCCGAGACCGTCCTCGAGCGATACGATGGGGTAGGCATCGAGCCACCGCGCATACATCGCCGTCATCTCGTCGCTGGTCTTGTGCCCGCCGCCGGAGCGGCGCAGTTCGTAACCATCCGCCACCGCAAAACCGCTCGCCGCTGGATCGAGGGCGATCGCGACATCGGGCCCCGGGTGCAGCCCGGCGGCACGGATCGCCTCCACGATCAGATCGAGCGCCGCTTCGTGACCGGACAGGTTGGGCGCGAAGCCGCCTTCGTCGCCCACCGCCGTCGGCAGGCCGCGCTGCTTCAGCAGTGCCCGCAGGGCATGGAACGTCTCCGCGCCGTAGCGCAGCGCCTCGGCAAAGCGCGGCGCGCCGTGCGGGACGATCATGAACTCCTGGAAGTCGAGCGAATTGTCGGCGTGCGCGCCGCCGTTGATGACGTTCATCATCGGCACCGGCAGGCGGCAGGTGGTCGCCCCGCCGAGATAGGCATAGAGCGGCCGTCCGCAGGAGGAAGCCGCGGCGCGTGCCACCGCCATGGAGACGCCAAGAATCGCGTTCGCGCCGAGCCGGGACTTGTCCACGGTGCCGTCGAGTGCGATCAGCGCCGCGTCGATCGCCGCCTGTGCAAACGGATCGGCGCAGCGCAGCGCGGGCGCGATGGTCTCAGTCACCGCCTGCACCGCGCCGCGCACGCCCTTGCCGCCGTAGCGGGCCGGGTCGTTGTCGCGAAGTTCGCACGCCTCGTTCTCCCCGGTGGACGCGCCGGAGGGGACGGAGGCGACACCGATCGCGCCGTCGTCCAGGGTCACCCGCGCACGCAGGGTGGGATTGCCGCGGGAGTCGAGAATCTCCAGCGCGGTGATGGTGGCGATGCCGGGCATGTGGGTCTCCTGACGGATCGATGGAGGGATGGGGCTTCTGTCATGGCGCGCCGCACGTCCGTCCTGCGCCCGAACCCGCGCGACCGGACAGGTACCAGTGAAGGGATGTGGCGGGGCCTGCGGACGGGAGCAATGTGGTACGCCTCCAGGACAGGATCTGTCGCAGGAGTCATTGGCCAGCGCGGATCGCGCGCGGACGTTTGATGGCGAACTCCACCGCCGCATCGGCTCTACCCAAGCTGTCTCCGCCCCGCAACCCGAAGGCCCCGCGGTGCGGCCGGATTGTCCGCCCGACCGTCCCCTTCTACGGTTTCCTTGACAACGGGGGTGCCCGGCAATGCCGACCGTGCTGCTGATCCGCCATGCCATGTCGAGGGGATCGCGCCGGAACGGTTCCGTGGCCGGTGGAACCTCCCGCCGCCGGCACCGGCCGCCGAGACGCCGGTGGTCGCGACGTATCTCCGGCAGCGCTGGCCCAAGACGCGGGCGGTGTTCGCGAGCCTGCTCTTTCGCGGTGCCAAGACACCGCCGCCGCGATCGCCACGGCGCTCGGTCTTGGGGTGCAGACGGTGGAGGGTCTGACCGACCTCGATTATGGCGCCTGGCAGGGCCTCACGCGCGCCGAGGCCTCTGCACGCTGGCCCGGGCTAGTCGATCGCTGGTTTATCGCGCCGCATCGGGTCCGGATCCCGGGCGGGGAAAGCCTGCTCGACCTCGCCGCGCGGGCGAGCCAGGCACTCGCGGCCCGTCTCGACGCCGCGCCCGCCGACGCCACGATCGCCGTGGTCGTGCATGACAGCGTGAACGATGTCCTGCTGTGTGAGACCCTGGGCATGCCATTGGCGCAATACTGGCGGCTGCGGCAGGACCCGTGCTGCATAAACGTGATCGAGGCGGGGACAGAGTTCCGGGTCACGCTGCTCAACGGCACCGACCATCTGGCCGGCGTTCCCGCTCAGGCCGGCGGCGCCGCTCCGGTCGCTGGCGAAGGGGCGGGATGAAGATGCAGCTGCCGCCGCAACCGCGCCATCAGGCCCATGCGGCTGCGTCCGTATTGCAGCACCTGCGCCCGCTCCATCGTGACCAGGCCGCTTTCCATCATCTCGTCCAGGACCGGCAGGAATCCGGTGATCTTCTCCTCGCTATCCACGATCTCGATCACCACCGGCAGATCCTGCGCCGGTGGCCAGAGATGGCTTTCGTGCACCTGCGCCGACCGGCCGAAGCCGAGCGGGCCGCGCAACACCGTGGCACCGGCCAGATGCTGTGCCCGCGCGCGGGCAACGATCGCAAGATAGAGCGGCTCCAGACCGCACCGATCGGCGGTGCTGGTAAAAACCCGCAACAGGACGGCTTCGTGCGGAACGTCCACGACGCACCTCCCGGACCCGTTGTCCGTCTGGCGCAGGCGCGGAGCGGCATGGATCCTGTCATCGACAGTGGGGCGGGAGCGGCGCCGGATCAAGTCCCCAGCATCAGACCCCTTGGGTCGGGCGCCAGGCGCGAACTTTCTCCATTGTCACCAGACCCGTCTCGATCAGCGCTTCGATCTCGTGCAAGAACGCCGTGACTTTGGCCTCTTCATCGACGATCTCGACCACGATCGGTGAGCGCGGGCCAGCGTCGATATTGATGTCGGAGCGCATGTGGCCAGAGGGGCCGAACCCGACCGGCCCCGGCAGCACCGTCGCCCCGGCCATGCCGGCCGCGCGCGCGCGATCGACCAGGATCCGGTACGTGACGTGGCCGTCGGCGCGGTCATCCTCGCCGAGGAAGATCCGCAGCAGGACGGCTTCATCCATCCGCATGGGTCATGGCCTCCTTGTCGCGACTAGAGGAGGATGGTGCCGCCGCTTGGCGCTGCCAAGGGTCGGGAGAAAAATCGGGCTTGACTCCCGTGGCCTCGGTTGTTATCGGGCAAAACACTTGTGGCGATGGAGTCCGCCCTTAACCGCCCTCAGGGCTAATGACTCCTCCTGGATCCGTTTGGATAACAGGAGGGGTGCGTGCGGACCAAAGCCTCAGACCCAGCCCGACAGTGCTTATGCGCCGGCGCCCCGTGGAGGCGCGCCGCATGACCCGCGACATCCTGCTGCAAATCACCCAGGTTCTGGCGGTCCTGCTGCTCGCGCCTCTGCTGCAAGGGATCATCCTGCAGTTCGAGGAACGGGTCCAGCGCGCGCAAGGCCCCGGCATCTTCCAGCCCTATCGCGACCTATGGAAGCTCTTCCATAAGCAGATCGTGCTGCCGGAGACCGCCTCCTGGCTGTTCTGGATCGCGCCGATCGTCGCCTTCACCGCCATGATGACGGTGCCGATCCTGATCCCGGTACTGACCAATTTCCCGCTGCCCCTGTCGGACATGGGCGACATCCTGGGCGGCGGCCTGATCCTGACGCTCGGCGGGTTCATGATCACGCTAGCGGGGCTCGATTCCGGCAGCGCCTATGGCGGTATCGGTTCCTCGCGCGCGGTGATGGTAGCGATCCTGGCCGAACCCACGCTGATCCTGGTGTTCGTCGGCATCACCCTGCTCGCCAAGGCGATGCTGCCGTTCGTGGTGAACCACCTGCTGGTCGCACAACCGGCGGTCTATTGGAGTCCCGCGCATCTGTTCCTGGTGGCGGCGTTCTTCGTCCTGCTGCTGGTGGAGACCGACCGGCTGCCGATCCATTCCTCGACCCATGTCGAAGTCTATATGATCGAGGAGGGGCGCATCCTCGAATACTCCGGGCCGCTGCTGGCGCTGCTACGCTGGGCCTCGATGATGAAGCAGTTCATCCTCTATACGATCTTCTGCAACGTGCTGCTGCTGCCCTGGGCGCTGTCGATCCAGGGCACCGCGATCGGGGCGCTGGGCGCGGCGGCGGCCCTGATGGGGAAATTCACCCTGGTCGCCTGTGCCGTCGTGGTGGTGGAGACCACCCAGTCACGCCTGCGCTTCTACCGCTACCAGGAGCCGCTGGCCGCGTCCTTCCTGCTCGCGATCCTCGCCATCATCAGCACCCAGTTGAGCTGATCCCATGCTGGTCGCGCATCTTTCCCCGCTCGCCGCCTCGCTGTTCAGCCTGATCGCGATCGCGAGCCTGCTGCTCGCGTTCGTGATGCTTGGCTCGCGCTGGCTGCGCCACTACCTCTACGCCTTCGCGGCTGAATCCTGGCTGATCGCGGCGCTGTCGGCGGCGGTCGGCTATTACGGGCATTATCCGGAACTCTATCTAATCGCCATCCTCACCGCGCTATTCCGCGGCTGCCTGCTGCCGTACCTGCTGCTGCGCATCGTCCGCCGGCTGAAGGTCGCGCGCGAGCTGCACGTGATCGTCCAAGCCAGTTCCAGCCTAGTGATCGGCGCGTTCGCCGTGGTGTTCGCGCTTACCGTCGCCACGCATATCGGCGCTGGTCTCGGACTGGCCGGGACGGTAGTGGTGCTGGCGCTCACGGTGATGCTGTCGATGAAGCTGATCGGCTTCCTGATGCTCACCGTGCGGCATGAGGCGATCAGCCAGATCCTCGGCCTGCTGGTGCTGGAGAACGGCATCTTCCTCGGCTCGCAGATTCTGGTGCCCGGCATGCCGCTGCTGCTGGAAATCGTGATCCTGTTCGATCTGCTGATAGTGGTCGCCTGCTTCGGGTTGCTGGTGCAATATCTGCTCAGCCATGTCGGCACGACGAGCAGCCTGCACCTGCGCCGATTGGTGGGTTGAGCCATGGTCGGCGCGCTCCTGCTCGCGATCGTCTTGGCGCCCTCCGCCGCCATCGTGCTGATCCTGCTGGCCCGGAAGCCGCGATTGGCGGAGGGGCTCAATTTGGCGGCAAGCGCGATTGCGTTCCTCGCAGCCCTGCCGCTGCCAGCACTCAGCTTGTCCGGTCGCCACGTCTATTGGGGCCGCTATGTCATTCTCGATCCGTTTGGCGCCTGGGTGATCCTGTGCGCGGCGATCGTCTATCTGCTCGCCTCGATCTACGCCGTCGGCTACATGCGCCTGCTCGATGAGGAAGACCGCCTGCCGCGCTTCTACGCGCTGTTCGCCGGCTTCGGCCTGACCACGCTGGTCGGGCCGATGATGAACTCCGCGGGCCTCTATTGGATCGCGATCGAACTCACCACCCTGGTCAGCACCTTTCTGGTGGCCTTCGAGCGCGCCCCGGAAAGCATCGAGGCGGCGTGGAAATACATCATCGTCGTCTCCGGCGGGATCAGCCTCGCCCTGCTCGGCACGGTGTTGTTCTACTGGGCCGGCAGCTTCGTCCTTGGGCCGAGCTACGACATGACCTGGGCGGTGCTGCGCGGCGCGGCGCCGCAGATGAACCCTGCCCTGCTGCTGCTCGCGTTTCTACTGGTGCTGGTGGGCTATGGGACCAAGGTCGGACTGGCACCGATGCACACCTGGCTGCCAGACGCACACAGCGAAGGCCCGGCGCCGGTTTCGGCGCTGCTGTCGGGGGCGCTCCTGAACACCGCCATGGTCGGGATCGTCCGCTATCTCGCCATCATCGAGGCGGCGCGTCCCGGGCCGCTGCCGCGCGCGGCACTGATTGCGCTGGGCGCTTTCTCGCTGTTCGTCGCGGCCATGTTCATCGTCCGCCAGCGCGGCATCAAGCGGCTGATGGCCTATTCCAGCGTTGAGCACATGGGGATCATGGCGCTCGGCTTCGGCTTCGGCGGCGTGCTCGGCGTGGCCGGCGCACTCTATCACATGCTGAACCACACCCTGAACAAGTCGCTGATGTTCTTCGGCGCCGGCAGCATGATGCGGAGTTACGAGACCAAGGACATCGGCGCCATCCGCGATGTCGGCCAGCGCTTCCCGGTGGTGGGCGCGCTGTGGCTGGCGGGCGCGGTCGCGATCACCGGCGCGCCGCCGTTCGGCTTGTTCGCGAGCGAGTTCACCATCCTGCGCGCGGGGCTGCGGAGCCCGCATGTCTGGGCAGCGATCGTCATGGCGCTGCTACTGATCGTGATCTTCATCGGTTTTCTCAACCATTTCCGTATCATGTATTTTACCCCGACAGAAACCAAAGCGGCCCCGGTCCATCCAGTCAGTGCCTGGTGTGCGGTGCCGATGGGACTTGCGCTGGTGCCGCTGCTGGTGCTCGGCCTGTGGTGGCCCGAGGCGATCTGGCGCTACTTCGGCGTGATCGCGCATGGGTTGCAGGCCGGCGCCGGCGCGATGGTGACCGGACGATGAACGGGACCGAAGCCACCATCGTGTCGTGCGCAGAGATGCGGGAGATCGCGCGCGATCTGTTCGCCGGCGGCGGGCGCATGCAGATGGTGTATGCTTGGCAGCCGGAGCCGGGTGCGATCGAACTCCGCTATGTTGCCTCCCCGCCCGAAGCGGGGCGATTCTTGCTCTGGCGCTGCCGGCCTGAGGGCGAGGCCCCGAGCCTCGCCGCGATCTGGCCGTCGCTCGGCTGGTATGAGCGGGAGATCATGGATTTGTTCGGCCTCGGCTTCCGCGACCATCCGGAACCGAACCGGCTGGTGCTGGCCGAGGACATTCCGCCGCCGTTCGACGGGCACGATCCCACTCGTGCCCTGCGGATGACCGACATCCCCCGGCCGCTGCCCGAACTCGACGCGCCGGAAGTGCAGACCCTGCCGTTCGGCCCGGTGCGCGCGGACGTGCTGGAATCCGCCGAGTTCACCTTCTTCTATATCGGCGAGCAGATCCTGCATTACCACCCGCATCTGTTCTTCAAGCACCGCGGCATGGAGGCCCGCTTCGCTGGCCTCACGCCCACGCTCGGCACGATCATGGCGGAACGGGTCTCCGGCGTCGGCAGCGTCGCGCACGCGCTGGCCTTCTGCCAGGCGATCGAGGCCGCCGCGTCCTGCACGGTGCCGAAGCGGGCACTGTGGCTGCGCGTGCTGCTGGCGGAGTTGGAACGGGTGTATAACCATCTGCACTATCTCGGTCACCTCGCGAACACGACCTCGCTCAAGGTCGGTGAGGCGCAGGGCAAGCTGCTGGAAGAGCAAGCCAAGCAGATCAACGCGCGTCTGACCGGCAGCCGCTTCCTCCGCGGCCTGCTGATCCCGGGCGGGCTCAGGCGCGACCTTGCACCGGGGGACTGGCTGAGCGGCGCGCTGGAATCGCTGCGGGCGGAAACGGCGCGCTACGTCGATCTGCTGGAACGCTCCGACAGCCATCTGGACCGGCTGATCACCACCGGGATGCTGCGCCGCAACGTGGCGCTGGATCAGGGCGCGACCGGGCCGGTCCAGCGCGCCTCCGGCATCGATCGCGATCTGCGCCGCGATCATCCCTATGCCGCCTATGCCGAGCTGCCGCTGATCGTGCCGGTGCGCAGCGAGGGCGACGCCTACGCGCGCGCCGGGGTGCGCGCGGCCGAGATCGACGCTTCCATCGCGGTGATGCAGCGCGTTCTGCTGTTGCTGGAAGACGGGCCGGTGCGCGCGGACTGCACAACCACCCCCGGGGCGGAAGGTCTCGGCTGGGCCGAATCCCCGCGCGGCACGTTGTTCTATGCCGTGCATGTCGGCGCCGGAGGGCGGCTCGCGCGGGTCAAGATCAAGTCGCCGTCGTTCTCCAACTGGCGTGTGTTCCCGTTCACCGTGCATGAGACGAACATGATGGACTACGCGATCAACGAGGCGAGTTTCGGCCTCACCGTCGCCGGCTGCGCGCGGTAGGGGGCGAGCGATGGCGCTGTGGACCTTCTTCGGACTGACGCAGGGCAAGGCAACCACCCCCTGGCCGCGCCGTGGCGAGGCCGACGGGCAGGAGGACGTGCTGGGCATGCCGCGCTACGCTCCGGACCAGTGCCGCGACGGCTGCGCCGACTGCGCCGCGGTTTGCCCGACCGAGGCGATTGCGCCGCGCGCCGACGCAGCGGGCGGGATCGTACCGAGTGGAATCACAGTGGATTACGGGCGCTGCGTGGTCTGCCAGCTCTGCACCGAGGCCTGCCCGACCGGCGCGCTCAGCCCCTCGCACGACTGGGCCTTCGGCGTGCGCCGGCGGGAGGACCTGGTCTGGTCGGAAACCCCAGCGCCCGAAGCCGCCCCCGCGCCCGGCCAGCGCGCCTTCCGCCGCAGCCTGCACATCCGCCATGTCGATGCCGGGTCCTGCAACGGTTGTGAATCGGAACTGCAAGCCCTCAACAACCCCTTCTACAACCTGCACCGGCTCGGCATCTTCTTCACACCCTCGCCGCGTTTTGCCGACCTGCTGCTGGTCACCGGCCCGGTCACCCACGCCATGCGCGCCCCACTGCGCGCGACCTGGGAGGCGATGGCCGAGCCCCGCTGGGTGATGGCGATCGGCACCTGCGCCGTCTCCGGCGGGATCGCAGCGGGGGGGTATGCCTGCGGCACCGGGCTTGACGGCGTGCTGCCGGTCGATCTCTACCTGCCCGGCTGCCCGCCCAATCCGGCGGCGATCATCGCGGCACTGCTCACCTTCCAGGGGCGCGCGCCGCAGCGCGTGCAAGGGGGGCGCCATGGCGAATGAACTGCTCGCCCTGGCGGCCATCCTGTGGGCGGCGGGCGGAGCGCTGGCGCTGACCGGGTGCGCGCTCGCGCTGGTGCGCGCAGCTCTCGGGATCGGCGCGCTCGCGGCCATCCTCGCCGCAATCCTGGCGCTGCCCGGCGGCACGGCGGCGGTCGTGCTGCCGCTTGGCATGGCGGGGGAACATTTCGGGTTCCGCATCGCGCCGGAGGGACTGTGGCTGATGGGCTTCGGCCTCGCCCCCGCCGCCTGCGCCACCTGGCTCGCGTCCCCGGTACCGTCGGGGCGGGCGGGATGGCTGTTCGGCGCCGCTTTGAGCCTGCTCGGCGCGCTCGGCGTGTTCGGGATGCAGAACGCCGGCGGCTTCCTGATCGCCTGGGAGGTGATGAGCCTGGGCGGGGCGGTGATGATCCTGGGGGAGCGCATGTCGCTCGCCCCGGGCGCGCCGGTGCTGTTCATGCTGGGGCTTTTGGAAGTGGGCGCGGTGGCGCTGCTGATCGCCTTCCTCGCCCTGGTCACCGCGTCCGGCCACCTGTCCTTCGCGGGATTGGCCGCCGTCGGCGCGGCGCTGCCGGGCTGGGTCGGGATCGTGGTCGGCGTACTGCTGGTGATCGGGTTCGGTGCCAAGCTCGGGCTGTTGCCGTTCTACGAGTGGTTCCCGGCCGCCTATGGCGCCGGCAGCGGCGCGTCTGGCGCGATCCTGTCCGGCGTGGTGCTGAACGCGGCGTTCTTCGCGCTCTCCCGCGGCGTGCTGGACTGGGTGCCGGGGGCAAGCGCCTACGGGCTTGGCATCTTCATCGTCATCGTCGGCGTGCTGAGCGCGATCCTCGCGGTGCTGTACGCTTTCCAGCAGGACGACTGGCGCAGCTTGCTGAGCTTCTCCTCGGCCGAGAACGCGGCGATCGCGGTCACCACCCTGGGGGCGGCGCTGATGTTCCGCGCCAGCGGGCTGGCCGAGCTGGCGAGTCTCGCCTGGACCGTGGCACTGCTGCATATGGCGGGCCACGCGCTGGCAAAGGGCACCTTGTTCCTGACTGCGGACGGCGTGTTCGCGGCCACCGGGCGCTACGAGATCCGCCACTCGCTGCTGGCCAAGCGGACGGTCTTCGGGTTCGGCGCGGGGGCGTTGTTCGCGGCCATGAGCCTCGCGGCAATGCCGCCGCAGGCCGGGTTCGTCAGCGAATGGTTTGTGTTCCAGACCGTGTTCCAGGGCTTCCATCTACCGGGCATGGGCGGGCGGCTGGTGTTGGCGCTGGCCGGGGCGGGTCTCGCTTTAACCGCGGCGGTGGCGTTTGCCACCTTCATCAAACTGTTCGGCATCGGGCTGCTGGGCGCCGGCGACCATGTGGCGGGGCGGGTCGGGGCGGGCGTCGTGGCGGCGGTGGCGGTGCTCGGCGGACTGGTGCTGGCGCTCGCCGTCGGGATGCCGCTCTGGCTCTCCGCGTTGGTCGGTGCCGCGCTGAGCCGGTTCGGGGTCGCGGCGCCGCGGCTGATGCACGACGGACCGCTGCTGGTGCCGCTGACCGCGAGCTTCGCGTTCATTTCGCCGAGCCTGCTGGTGATCGTCATGCCGCTGCTGGCGCTGCTGCCGATCGGGCTGCTGGCACTCGCGCGGGTCGGCCGGCCACTACGCCGCGCTCCGGTCTGGTACGGCGGCTCGGCGCCCGATATCGCGCGCACCGCGACCACCGCGCTCACGTTCTCCAACGCGCTCCGCACCTTCTACAGCTTCGTGTATCGCCCGACGTCGGAGACGACGCGGGAGACCACGGGCCGCGAGTATTTCGTCACCCGGCTGACGTTCAGCCACGAGGTGGCACCGGTGTTCGGCCCGTACCTGTTCGCCCCCGCGGTGCGGCTGGTGCGCGCCGTGTCGGCCCGGCTGCGGGCACTGCAATCGGGCCACCTCAATTTCTATCTCGGGCTGATCGGGCTGCTACTCGTGATCATCCTGGGGCTGACCCTGATCCAGCGATGAAAGACGATGCAACGGATGTGGACCTACGCCGCGATTGCGTTTTTCGGAACCCTTGGCTGCTGGGCGCGCTTCGCGCAGGCGAGTTTGGTGCAGGCGATCTGGGGCAGCGATTTTCCCTACGCGACCCTCAGCATCAATCTGATGGGCAGCTTCCTGATGGGCTTCCTGTTCATCGAAACCCTGGAGCGGCTGGCCCTTGCGCCGGCACTACGCACCGGCGTGCTGACCGGATTCCTCGGCGGCTACACGACGTTTTCGACGTTCCAGATGGAATCCCTGCTGCTGTTCGAGCAGGGGGAGGCGCTGAAGGCGTTCCTGTACCAGGGCCTGTCGCTGGTGCTTGGTCTCGGCTGCGCCTTCTTCGGCGCCTATATTGCACGCAATCTCTAGGGAGGCGGAGATGGACGACGAAGTGATGGTCGCGCGCATCTATATCCACGAAGCCGACCACGGCAAGCGCAAGTCGCTGCTGCAAGAGGTGCTCAACATCCTGCACGACCAGCAGCGGATGCAGGGCGTGGTGGTGTTCCGGGCGATCGCCGGCTTCGGCGACAGCGGCGAGGTGCATGCCGCAGACATCCTGCGGCTCAACGTCGATCTGCCGCTGGTGATCGAGTTCTTCGACCGGCCCGAGGTGGTGCGCGCGGCGCTCGCGCTGCTCGATCCGTTGGTGCCGGCCGGACACATCCTGCATTGGAGCGCCACGCGGCACGGTGGTCCGCCCGCACGACCGATCGGCACGCGCGGCGGCGACTGAGCGCCGCGCTGATGCGGCCCTCTCCCGGAGATCCCAGCCATGAAGGAGATCGCCCTTCCGACGCAAGCGAAACTGACCAGCGCGCTCGTGCCCGATCTCTCGCTCAGCTACGGCCAGGTGGTCTGGGTGCTGGAAGCCGCCGGCTTCAGCGCTGGCGCGCCGGATATCACGTTCCAGCACTATATCAAATCGCTGCGCAAGATCGGCCTGCCATTCCGGCGCGGCGAACCTGGCCTCGATCATGGCCGGCTGGCGCATTACGCGTTCGATCACCTGATGGATCTCGGCGTGGCATTGCACCTGCGGGTCTATGGCACGCTGCCTGATCCGGTCGCCGAAGGGCTGATCGCCACGCGGCCGACGCTGCACGGGTTCTACCGGCGCGCCTATCTAGAACACGCGACCGGGCTCGGCATGCGGACCGAGGTGACCGCCCAGGGCCGCGCCGGCTTTGCGATCCACGGGGTCTGGCTCGATCTGCGGCTGCGCTATGCCGGGGGGCGCTGCCTGGGCTTTGGTCCGCCGCGGCTGTTGTCACCGTTCGAGGCGCTCCGGGCGTTCGCGACCGCCGAGGAGGCTGCGCGCACCCATCCCCCCTTCAACCTGTCGGAACTGGCGGTCCGGCTCGTTACGGCCGCGCTGCGGTGCCCCGGGATGCGCGGGGTGCATCACATGCGCCGGAAAGCGTCCCGCACCTGGCCATAACTGTTTAACTTAAGACTTCATATGACAGGCGGTGCTGGATGTTTAGTCCGGTAGAAGTGTCTGTTGTGATCAGGCTGAGATGATTTTCTCCTGTGCGATAGGGAGGCTGTCAAGGAAGGTGTGCATGGGGGTCTTGCCGAAGCACCAGCGACCTTGGTGAGGCCGGTTTCGGTAAGAGGGGCAAAAGTGTGGGTGACGGCTTATTTTTCCTTGCGTCGATCCGGCGTGATGGATTTTATGCGTCACATGCCGCCGCCCGCCCTCCTTTCCGCGCTGAACCGTGCAGAGTTTGAAGCGCTGCTGGTCGAACTGCTCGGAGAGATCGCCGCCCTGAAGCAGACCGTCGCCGAACTGCGTGAGGAGAATGCGCGGCTGAAGGGGCTGAAGGGCCGGCCGAACATCAAGCCGAGCGGCATGGAGAAAGGGACCACGCCGCCGCCCCGGAAACAGG
>JAKAWQ010000043.1 GCA_021816925.1 Pseudomonadota bacterium | reverse complement strand
GCAACAGCGTCGCCGAGCAAGAACGTGCCGAGAGGGGCCGAGGCGAGCCCGGTCGTGAGGTCGAGCGCAGTCCCCGTCGAGGCGGAGGCGAGCGTCACCGTGCCTCCGGCGGCGGAGAGCGAGCCGGTGAGGGCGAGCGCGATCCCGTCGGCGGTGAGCGCCAGCGCGTCGCCGCTCGCCACGCTCACAACGCCACTCACCAGGAGCGTCTGGTCCGGCGCTTCCGTGAGCGAGAACCCGCCGCTCGAATCGGAGAAATTGCCGAGCGTACCGACTGCGTTGGCGGTGGACCCGAGCGCGGCGGAGCCGACGGCGCCGAGGAGCGTGCGGGCGGTGATGCTGCCGCCTTGTTCAGAGACCGCAAAGCCCGGATCGTTGAGCGTCGCAGTGGCGCGGCCGGCGTCGAGCAGGCCGGCGAGGGTGAGGTTCTTCGTATCGTCGAGCGTGAAGCCGCCGGTCGCGGTGACGGCGCCGAGCGTGCCGATGGCGTTGTTGCCGGGCAGGTTCGCGCTCTGAACGTTTGCCGCAAGGGTGGCCACCGAGAGGCTGTCGCTGCTGGTTTCGGTGAGCGCGTCGCCGCTCAGGAGATCGAGCAGGCTCACGCCGGCAAAGGTGATCGCATTGGTGATGGTGATCGGGCCTGCGGTGCCGGCGCCGATCGTGAGTGTTGTGGCGGTGATGGCGGCGGTGTTTGCAACAGCGTCGCCGAGCGCGAAGGTCCCTCGAGAAGGCGTGCCGATCCCGGTGGTGAGGTCGAGCGCCAGGCCGGGCTTTGTGCTCGCCAGGAGAACATTGCTGCCGGAGGCGGCGAGCGAGCCGGCTGGGCCGAGGGCGATCCCATCGGCGGTGAGCGCCAGGGTCTGGTCGTTTGGCACGCTGACAAGACCACTTACCAGGAGCGTCTGGTTCCGCGCTTCAGTGAGCGAGAAATCGCCGCCGGTTGCGGCGAAGGCGCCGAGCGTGCCGATGGCGTTCGCCCCGTTGAGCGCGGCGGAGGCGACAGAGCCCGTCAACTCGCCGACGTTAAGCGAGCCTCCTTCGGTGACGCTCGAGCCGCTCTCGAGATCGAGTTGCGCGGTCGGAACGGTGATGACATCGCCGGCATTGCCGATGATGAGCGGCCCGCCTCCTGAGGTGCCGATCTGCAGAATGGAGGCATCAATCTGGCCGAGATCGCTGTTCGTAAGTGCGAGCGCCCCGGAACCGGCGGTGCCGCTTGCGACGAGCGCCACGCTATTCGCCGTCGTGAAGGGGGCGAGCTGCACGAGCCCGCCTGGGGCGATGAGGGAGCCGGCCCCTGCGAACGAGAGCGAGTCGGCCTCGATCGCAAGGAATCCGCCCGTCGGAACGATGACCTGCCCGGTCACGGTGAGCGGGGACTTGTCTTCGAGGTTGAAGGTCCCGCCGGCGGAAGAATTGAAGCCCGCGAGCGTTGAGATGCTGTTGCTGCCGGTGAGGCTTGCCCCCGCGCTCGTGCCGGAAAGGGTGGTCGCGGTCATTGATCCCGCGGCTTCGAAGATGCCTCCCGTCGCGGTAAGCGACGCTGTGCTGCCCGTAATGCTGCCGCTGATGGTGATCCCGCCGGTGCCGGCGCTGAGGCTGAGATTGCCGCCTGCGTTCACGGTGCCGTCCACGACGAGCGTGCCCGTGGTGGTGTTTCCTATAATGGCCGAGGACGCGGCGTCCATCTCGATGTTTCCGTTGGCCGAGACGGTGACGCCGGAATCGATGGTCAGGTCGTTGCCGGCTTGGAGCGTCAGCGACTGGCCGGACCCGAGCGCGAGGTTGGTGGCGATCTCGAGGCTGTTGGCCGCCTGCAACGTGACGTTGCCGCTGAGGGCTTCGATCGCGTCCGCGGAAACCGTGTAGTCCTGGCCTGGGCCTAAGCCGTAAGGGATACCCGTTGATGTGACGTCGCCGTCGTTGGTGCCGCTGGCCACGATCGTGAGATTGTAGGGATCGAGGAGGATCGAGCCGGTCAAGCCGAGTGGCGCGCTCGTGTTCACGTGCCCGGAGAGCGAGAGATCCTGCCCCGACACCTCGATGTTGCCGCCGTTGCCGCCCAGCCTTCCGCCGCGGGCTCCGATGGTGCCTGCCTCCCTGGTGCTCCCGAGACTCAGCACGGTGATGCGCCCGCCGTTGCCGTTGGCCGTGGCGTTGGCGGCGAGGCGCGCGCCGGGCGCGATGATCACATGGCTCGCCGTGAGCCCGGCCGGCGTGCCCGGCCCGCCGCGGGCGCGCGCGAGGGTGGTGCCGACGGCGATGGTTCCGCCACCTGCCGCCCCCGAGGCGTCGAGGCGGGCGCTTCCGGCAAGCGCAACCGTGCCGGTCGCATCGAGGGCGATGGCCCCGCCCTTCGTTCCGGCCGCGGCTCCTTCGGCCAGCAACGTGCCGGGGATACGGATCGAGCCGCCGATGCCGGTGATGGCGATCGTTCCGGAATGCGAACTGATACTGTTCGCGTCGATCGTCCCGCCGGCATCGACGAGGTCCTGCACCAGGCCGTCGGTCTGCCGCGCGGTCAGCAGCACCGTGCCTCCTTGGGCGATGATCGTGCCGGTATTGGTGACGAGCGCCGTTGCCTTCGCTCCGTTCGGAAGGCGGACGGTGTGCGCCTCGGGCGTGACGTCGAGCGAAACGAGCCCATCTCCGTAAAGGTCGAGCGTTTCGGCCTTAGCGCCGCCGGCCAGGATCACGTGGCCGAGCTTGGCGGTGATGACCCCGGAATTGGCGACCTCGGGCGCGACCAGCGCAGAGAGACCAGCGTTTTTCACACTGATGCGGCCGGCATTGACAATACGCGCGCCGGGCTTCGCCGGAATGTCGAAGCGCATCCGCCCGGCCATGAAGTTGCGGTTCGTGATGCCGGCGGCGGAGACGAGGACGCTCGCGGCGTTGACCTCGGAGCCGTTGGTGAACACCACGCCCGATTGGTTGGTGATGACGATCCCGCCGTTGGCGTGGATGCGCCCCGCGATCACCGAAGGATCGGGTGCGAGCACGCGGTTCAGCGTCACCGCGTTCGCCGAAGGCTGGACGAAGTTCACCGTTGCGGCGGAGCCGACGTTGAAGCTTTGCCAGTTGACGGCCGCGCGCGGCGAGCCTTGCGTCACGGTTGTGGTGGTGCCGGCGGCGGCGATCCGGGCCGACCCGGCCACCACCACGCCCCCTGAGGGCAACGTGTCAGGGGCAAGCTGGGCGCGGGCAGGCAACGCGACCAGGGCGAGGACGGCGGCGGAAAGCGCAGTCGTGACGAGCAGGCCCGCGCGATCGCGCCGGAGTGCGCCGATCAGCCGTCCTCCCACCCCGCTGCCGGGCCGGTGCATGGCCTCATTCCCCCGGGCTTCGTGAGCCGCGCCCATCGGTGCAGGCGACGGCGTTCCTGCCAGAGACGCTTATAGGGTACCCGGGAGCCGGGCGCGAATGCCGAACACGCCCGGTTGCGAATCAACTTTCCAGTTCGCTGTCCCAGTAGAGATAGTCGCGCCAGCTCTCGTGCAGGTAGTTGGGCGGAAAGGCACGGCCCCGCTCCTGCAACTCCCAGGTGGTCGGGCGGCGTGGCATCTCGCGCGGATACATCCGGCACTCGCGCGGCAGGCGCGAGCCCTTGCGCAGGTTGCAGGTCCCGCACGCGGTGACGACGTTCTCCCAAACCGTATAGCCGCCCCGCGAGCGCGGCACGACATGGTCGAAGGTGAGGTCGGGCGCGGGATGACGCAGGTTGCAGTACTGGCAGGTGAAGGCGTCGCGCAGGAACACGTTGAAGCGCGTGAAGGCCGGGCGGCGCGCGGTCGGGATATAATCCTTGAGAGCGATCACGCTGGGCAGGCGCATGGTGATCGAGGGCGAGTGTACTTCGACCTCGTACTCGTTCAGCACCGCGACGCGATCGAGGAACACGGCCCGCACCGCATCCTGCCAAGCCCAGAGGGAGAGCGGGAAATAGGAGAGGGGGCGGAAATCCGCGTTCAGCACCAGCGCGGGGAATGGTTGGCCGCCGTCCGGCAATCGCCGCTCCTATCGGCGCGGCACGCGGGACGAGCTTTGGTAGCGCGAACCTTGACCACCCGCGAACTCTCGTGCACCGGCCATGACGGGCACGCTTATCGCAGAGCCGCCGCCAACCGGCAAGCGCGGCTCAGGCGGCGGCGAAGGCGCGCTGGAGGAAGAGCGCGCCGGCGGAGAGGCCGGCATCGTCGATCCCGTGGCCGAGCCCCGGACGAAAGAGCGACTCGACCGCGATACCCTCGGCCCTGAGGGCGCGCTCGGCGTCACGCGAGAGGAAGGCGGGCAGCACCTCGTCCGCCTCGCCGTGCACGAGCAGCACGGGGGCGTTGTTGGTGCGTTCGGCGGCCAGCGTCTCGGGCGCGACCAGCGCGCCGGAATAGGCGAGGATCGCGCGCGGGCCCGGGGCGCGGCGGAGCCCGGCGAAAAGGGCGGTCATTGCGCCCTGGCTGAAGCCCATCAGGGCGTATTCGGCAGGTGGGAGTGCCAGGCGGGCGAGTTCGGCGTCGATGAAGGCGTCGAGGTGCCGGGCGGCGCGGCGGACGCCCGCCGCCAGCCGGACCGGGGTGCGGTCGGCGATATCGAACCATTGCCGTCCTTGCGGCGCGAGCGGATGGGGCTCGGGCGCGTTCGGGGCGGCGAAGCAGGCGGCCGGGAGGGCGGCGGCCCAATAGGGGGCAAGATCGATCAGGTCGTAGCCGTCGGCGCCGAGCCCGTGGCAGAGCACGACGAGCTGCTCGGGCTTCCGCCCGTTCCTCGGTCCATAGCGCGGCCCGTCGAGGAGCGGCGGGAGGTCAGCCATCGGCAGAGCGCGCGGCGCGCGACGGCACGGCCTCGGGTGCGAGCCAGCGGGCGAGGAACTGCTTGCCGGCCTGCACCACCGCCGCATCGATTGCGTGGCCGAGCCGCGGCACGTACATCGTCTGCACGGGGATCCGGAGCGCGCGCAGCGCTTTCTCGGCATCGCGCGAATAGAAGGCCGGCACGACCGGATCTTCGAGCCCATGCACCAGCATCACCGGGACGGGGCCTGTCATTTCCTCATCGAGCGTACCGGGTGCGATCAGTGCTCCGGCGTACGAGAGGATCGCGCGCGGCGGAGGCCGGCGGCGGAGGCCGGTGAAGAGGGCGGTCATCGCGCCCTGGCTGTAGCCCACGAGTGCATAGGCATCTCGGTCGAGCCCAGCCCTTTCGAGTTCGGCGTTGATCAGGGCATCGAGGGCCGCGGCCGCTTCGCGCACACCTGCCTCGAGCATGACCGGCGAGCGGTCGCGGGCGTCGAACCAGAGCCGCGAATCGCTGCCGGATATCGCGACCTCGGGCCCGTTTGGAGCGATGAAGAGTGTTGTCTCGAGCAGCGTTCCGAGCTGCGGCGCGATCTGGATGATTCCGTTGGCGCTGCCGTTCATGCCGTGGCAGAGGAAGACGATGCTCTCGGGTGCGCGCCGGTTGGCCGGGCCCCAGCGGCGGGTGGTGAGGAGAGGGGGGGCCTGTCGCGGCGCCGCGGCAGGAGGGCTGGCGGGCGGAGGCGGACGTTCGGCCGCCGCGACCGCGGGTGGGGCGGACGCCGGAGCGGGGATTGTGGCGGGCGGGGCCGCCTCGGGCAGAGGCGGCGGGGGTTGCACCGGAGGGACCGCGCGCGCTTGCTGCTCGGGTGGCGCGTCGGGCTGCGGTTCGCTTACCCTCCCGGTGCGGGAGAAGATCCGCGTAAACAGGCGTGCCATGCCAACCTCTCGCGTCCCCTTAGGCAAGCCCCCGCTTAGCGAAACCCCTGCCGGGCCGGAGTATCATCGGGCGAAGGCTTCCGTGTCCATCGTCACCCGTTTCGCCCCGAGCCCCACGGGCCTTCTCCATCTCGGTCACGCCCACGCCGCGATCTTTGCCTGGCGGCGGGCGCGGGCCGCCGGCGGGCGCTTCCTGCTGCGGATTGAGGATCTCGATCCGGCACGCTGCCGGGCGGACTACGCGGCCGCGATTCTCGAGGATCTTGCCTGGCTCGGCCTCGACTGGAACGGGGAGGTGCGCGTGCAGTCGGCGCACCTTTCCGCCTATCGCGCCTTGCTTGCGAGCTTCAAGGCGCGCGGCCTTGTCTATCCGTGCTTCTGTACGCGCGCCGCCATCCGCGCCGAGATCGCCGCCGCCGCGGGGGCGCCACACGGCCAATCCGTCGGGGGTCCGGACGGCGCGGCCCGCTATCCCGGCACCTGCCGGCGCCTTGATCCGGCCGTGCGGCAGGCGCGGCTTGCCGCGGGTGAGGCTTACGCGCTCCGGCTCGACATGGCGTCGGCGGCGCGCATCGCGAGCCCGCTCAGCTTCATCGAGGAGGGCCGGGAGATCCCTTGCGATCCGGCTCCGTTCGGCGATGTTGTGCTCGGCCGGAAGGAGATCCTGGCGAGCTATCATCTCGCAGTTACGCACGACGATGCGTTGCAAGGGGTGACGCTGGTGACGCGGGGGGAAGATCTCTGCCCGGCGACGGCCGTGCATCGCCTCTTGCAGGTGCTGTTCGGCTGGCCCCAGCCGGCTTACGCGCACCATCGGCTGCTCGGCGATGCGGCGGGGCGAAGGCTCGCCAAACGCGACGGCGCGGCGAGCCTCCGCAGCTTGCGCGCCGCCGGGTACTCGCCGGCGGCCGTGCGTGCCATGGCAGGCATGCCGGATTGACGGCGGCCGGCGGTTGCCGCCGCGGGGGCGGAACGATAGGGTGGTTCGGCGATTCCCTGCCCTCCCGCAACGCCCCGGCCGGATTTCCCCCATGCATCTCACCGCAGAGCGGCTCGATCGGATCAACCCGAGCCTGACCATCGCCATGACCACCAAGGCCCGCGCGCTCAAGGCGGCCGGCCGGGACGTGATCAGCCTTTCTTCCGGCGAGCCCGACTTCGACACGCCGGAGAACGTGAAGCGGGCGGCGATCCGCGCCATCGAGGCAGGCGAAACCAAATACACCGATGTTGCCGGCACGCCAGCGCTCCGCCAGGCGGTCGCGGCCAAGTTCCGCCGTGACAGCGGGCTCGACTACAAGCCCGAGGAGGTCATCATCTCGACCGGCGGCAAGCAGGTGATCTTCAATGCCATGCTGGCGACGATCGACGCCGGCGACGAGGCCTTGATTCCCACGCCCTGCTGGGTGAGTTACCCGGACATCGTCGCACTCGCCGAAGGCAAGCCCGTGCTCGTGCCGTGCAGCCAGAACCATGGCTTCAAGCTGCGCGCGGAGGATCTCGAGTCGGCCATCACGCCGAAGACCAAATGGTTCATTATCAACAACCCCTGCAATCCGACCGGCGCGGGCTATTCCGCCGCCGACCTCCGGCCGATCTGCGAGGTGCTGCTCAGCCATCCGGATGTCTGGGTGTTCTCCGACGATATTTACGAGAAGCTCGTCTATGACGGCTTCCGCCCGGCCAGCATCGTCGAGGTCGAGCCGCGCTTGCGCGCGCGCACCGTCACCATGAACGGCTGCAGCAAAGCCTACGCGATGACCGGCTGGCGGATCGGCTTCGCCGGCGCGCCGGTTGCTTTGATCAAGGCGATGGACAAGCTGCAAAGCCAGTCCACTGCCAATCCCTCCAGCATCAGCCAAGCCGCTGCCGTCGAGGCGCTTAACGGGCCGCAGGATTCCATCCCGCGCATGGTGAAGGTGTACAACGAGCGGCGGGACCTCGTGGTCTCCATGCTGAACGCGGCGCCCGGGGTGACATGCCACAAGCCCGAGGGCGCATTCTATGTGTTCCCGGCGATCCATGGCTGCATCGGCAAAACGAGTCGTGGAGGAAAGAAGATTTCGGACGACGAGAGCTTCGTCACCGCGCTGCTCGACGAGGAGGGAGTGGCGGCGGTACACGGCGCGGCCTTCGTGTATCCCGGCCATTTCCGCGTAAGCTACGCGACTTCGACCGAGCTTCTGCGCGAGGCCTGCACGCGCATCCAGCATTTCTGCCAGGGCCTCGCCTGAGCCGCGCCGTGCCCGCGCTTGCGCAGAGGCTCGGCACCGCGCCGGTAGCGGCGACGACCGTGATGTCGGTGCGCGCGCGCGCGCTCAGCGCCGCGGGTGCCAAGGTGATCTCGCTCGCCATCGGCGAGCCGGATTTTCCAACGCCCCCGCACGCGATCGAGGCGGCGCACCGCGCAGCGCTGGCAGGCGAAACGAAATATCCGCCGCAGGACGGCATGCCCGTGCTCAAGGAAGCGGTGCGGAGGAAGTTTCGCCGCGAGAACGGCCTCGATTTCACGCCCGATCAGATCATGGTCGGTAATGGTGGCAAGCAGGTGCTCTACGATGCCGTCATGGCCACGGTCGATCCCGGCGACGAGGTGGTCATCCCGCGCCCCTCCTGGACCGCCTATCCGCTGATGACGAGGCTCGCCGGCGGGGTGCCGGTTGCGGTCAACTGCCCGGAGAACAACGGCTTCAAGCTGCGTGCCGAAGACCTTGAGGCGGCGATCACGCCGAAGACCAGGCTCGTCGTGCTCAATCTGCCCAACAACCCGACCGGTGCCGCCTGCACTCGGGCGGAGCTGGAAGAGCTTGCCGCCGTCATTCGCGGCCATCCGGAGATCTGGGTCGCGTCGGACGACATGTACGAGCATCTCGTTTACGACGACGATTTTTCCCTCGTCAGTTTCGCCGCCGCGGCGCCCGACCTTGCGGATCGCGTCGTTACCGTGAGTGGGGTGTCGAAGACCTACGCGATGACGGGCTGGCGCATCGGCTTCGCGGGCGGACCGCGTTCGCTGATCAAGGCGATGACAAACATGCAGGGCCAGGCGACCGCCGGCGTTTCCACCGTCGGCCAGGCCGCCGCTGCTGCAGCGCTCGACGGTCCGCAGGAGCTGGTGGAGGAGCGCCGGACGATCTATCGCCGGCGGCGGGATCTCGTCGTCGATATGCTGAACGAAGCGCCGGGCATCACCTGCCGGCGCCCCGAGGGCGCGTTCTACGTTTACCCGAACATCGGGGGCTGCCTTGGCCGCACCAGTGCGGGTGGGCGGCGGCTCGAGACCGATCAGGATTTCGCGCTCGCGTTGCTCGAGGAGGCGCATGTCGCGCTGGTGCACGGGGCGGGGTTCGGGATGAGCCCTTATGTGCGCATCAGCTACGCGACCGACGAAGCCTCGCTCACGGAGGCCTGCAGTCGCATCGCCGCCTTCACCACGGGGCTCAGGTGAAGCGGCGGCGATGCGCGAGCCCGGTGTGCAGGAGCTGCGCATTCGGTCGGGGCGGGACGCGGATGCCCAGGCTTTCATTGCCCTGATCGGCGGCTGCTGGGCGGAATATCCCGGCATCGTGCTCGACGTCGATCGCGAGGTGCCGGAGTTGCGCGGGCTCGCCTCCTACTATGGGGCCAAGGGGGGCACGGTCTGGGCCGCCGAGGCCGATGGCGCCGTCGTCGGCATGGTGGCCGCAGCACCCCTCAAAGCGGACGCCGCGTGGGAGATTGCGCGCATGTATGTTGCGCGCCCGTGGCGCGGCAGCGGGCTTGCGCATTGCCTGCTCGACACGGCCGAAGCCCGCGCGAGGCAGGAGGGTGCTCAGCGTGTCGTGCTCTGGAGCGATACCCGCTTCGCTGCCGCGCATCACTTTTACGAGAAGCGGAGCTATGTGCGGGCGGGCCCGATCCGCATCCTCGACGATCTCTCGAAATCCCTCGAGTTCCGCTACGCTAAGCCGCTCGCGGGGCTCGCCATCGAAGTGCTCGATGCCGCTGCCGCCGCGTCGGCCGAACGCCTGCTTGCCGCGGCGCTCATCGGCGCCGTGGCAGAGGGTGCGGATCTCGGTTTCCGCGCTCCGCTCGCTTCCGAGCGCGCCCGCGCTGTCTGGCACGACGTTACGGCCGCGGTGGCCGGCGGCCGGCGCCTCCTTCTTGTCGCCTGGCAGGAGGGCGTGATCGCGGGCAGCGCCGAGATCGATCTCGCGTTGCCCGAAACCGCTCCCAACCACGCGCGGCTCGAGCGGCTTCTGGTAGCGCCGAGCTGGCAGCGCCGAGGCATCGGTTGTGCCTTGCTCGCCCGCACGGAACAGGCGGCCTTGCGCGTGGGGCGGCGGCTTCTGACGGGCACCGTACGCGCAGGCGATCCGGCCGAGCATCTGTTGCGCACCGCCGGCTGGGAGGAGGCGGGGAAAATTCCGGGAGCGACGAACGACACTGCCGGCACGCCGGCTGCAACGGTGATCTTCTGGCGGGCGCTGGCGTAGAGCCAACGCAGCGCTTGCCTGCCGGCCCGTCGGGGCGGGGATGAGGGCCGGCCGATCGGGCTGGGAGAGATGCCCACCGTGGAAATCCGGCCGCCGAATACGGGCAGGCGTTTCGTGGATCGACCGCAGCGGGCCGGCGTGTCGCGCGATCGCTGCCTGGTTCTCATGAAGGTCAGAACGGCGCCGGCTCCGACTCGAATGCACCGCTCATGCCAGCGGTCTCAATTCCTGACTCTTCGAACGAGGGTGAGGCGGCTGGTATCTCGTCGATTTTGCGCGTGGCTGCCCCACCAGCCGCAGGGTCCCGTCGCGCGTCAGCGATGGGACCCGAGCACGCGCGAGGCCCTCACCCCGACCCTCTCCCAAGGGGAGAGGGAGGCATCGCGATGACCGCCGCGAGGGGAGGGATGGCCCCTTGGGCCGCCGGTATCAGTGGGTTCGCCCGTGCGGTCCAGATCAGTGAGACTGAGCAATGCTCGGAAAAAAGGGCGGCACCACGAGGATGCCGCCCGTTCAGGAACGCGCCGGGGAACGGCGCGCAATCGGGGGAGGAAACACCGGACCGACCGGAGGCCGATCCGGGGGCCAACGTAACGCGAGAAGATTGACCAGAGGTTACCAGATGGGCGGGTGCTGCCCGAGTTGACGAAATGGTGAAGGACCGCGCCAGCCGCGGGCCATACCGGGCTGTCCGCGCGGCCGGAAACGCGCTCTCTCGGATGGCGCGCGGCATTGCGGACGAGCGCCGCCGGCAGAACGACGGCGCCATTGGAGAGGCCCGCGACCATCGCGTCAAAGAATTCCCCGTGGCAAGCTAACGGCATGCGACGCCTGGATCGGCCCAGGAACACCAGAAATGCAGCCCGGACGCCCGCCGTTGACTGATTCCGCAATCTCAGAGGAGCTCCGAACATCGGGCGCGGGCCCTCGTGGAGCGGCATGATCCTCCAGCCGGGAGACAAGGTTGCGATTATCGCGCCGGCCGGCCAACTGCCTGAGGCGGATGGGCGGCTCATGGAGATGGCCGCTCGGGTGCTCGAGGAGTGGGGTCTTGATGTCACGATCCGGGCCGAATGCGTGCATCATCTCTACCTTGCCGGCACCGACTGCGCGCGCGCTGCGCACCTGCACGGCGCACTTGCCGATCCTGCGACGCGCGCGATTTTTGCCGCCCGTGGCGGCTACGGCGTCATGCGGCTCTTTCGGTATCTCGACTCCTCTCTTGCGCCGGCGCAAAAGATTCTCGTCGGTTACAGCGATATCACGGCGCTCCATCTTGCGGTCCGGAAACTTTGGCCGCGGGTGGAATCGATCCATGGCCCCAACATTGCGAGCCTCGAGTTTCTCGGTTCCGAACCGGCGGTCGAGGCCAACCGCCGCTCGCTCCACCGCGCTCTCTTCGAATCCGCGTACGAGGTTGATGCGCCCGTTGAGTTCCTCCGGCCCGGGACGGCCAGCGGGCCGCTCTGCGGCGGCTGCCTCTCGCTCTTTGCTGGCGCGCTCGGATCACGGTTTGCCCCGGAAACGGAAGGTTCGATCCTTTTCCTCGAGGATGTTGGCGAGGCGCCCTATCGCATCGACCGATTGTTGGTGCAGCTCCGCAACGCGGGGCTCTTCACCAATGTCGCCGGCGTCGTCTTCGGAGCCATGCACAAGTGCTTCGACGGCATCAACGATCTCCGCGACATCATTCTCGACGTTCTGGCCGATTACGCGTTCCCGATCGCCTTCGGCCTGGCGGCCGGCCACGGCGAGACGAATACCGCACTTCTGCTCGAGGCTGCCGCAACTTTGGATGGCGCATCCGGACGCTTCCGGCAACGCCGAGCGAGGTAAATTCAGTCCGCGGCGCTCTGGCGGTGCTCCATCAGGCGCGGCATCAGTTCGATGAGGTTGCAAGGGCGGTATCGGCTGTCGAGCTGGTAGAAGAGAATATCGTCCCACGCATCCTTGACCGCATTCGTGCTCCCGGGCAACGCGAACAGGTAGGTGCCTCCGGCAACGCCGCCGAGCGCGCGCGACTGCATGGTGGAGGTGCCGATCTTGTTGTAGCTCAGCATGCGGAAAAGCTCGCCGAAGCCTTCGATCTTCTTGTCGAGCACGCGCTCGAACACTTCGGGCGTGACGTCGCGTCCGGTGATGCCGGTGCCGCCGGAGGTGATGATCACGTCGATCGCAGGATCGGTGATCCAACTGCGCAGCCGCGCCTCGATCGACCCCGGATCGTCACGCTCGATCGCTCGCGCCACCAGCCGGTGCCCGGCCTTGACGATGCGATCGGCAAGCGCGTCGCCCGAGGTGTCATTCTCTTGCGTGCGCGTATCCGAGATCGTGAGCACGGTGATGTTCAAGGGTCGGAACGTTCTGGTTTCATCGATGCCGGCCATGGGTGGACTCCCATTCATTCGCGATTGCTGCGGGGCTCAGTGCAACACCCGCCCCGCGGCATCCATTTTGCGCGCGTTGGCTTCGGCCGTGAAGCGCGGGAACAGTCCCTCCGCAAGGGCATCGAGGCTCGGCGCGGGAAGGCCGAGCTTTGCGGCGTAGATCCAGGTGTAGGCGAGCGTCGTTTCCACGAAGTGCCGTGTCTGACCGTTCGGGATCGCTTCGATAAACAGCAGCGGGTCACCCCGATCGTGGATGCTCCGCGCCCAGGCGGCGAAGTTTGCCGGCCCGCCATTGTAGCTGCCGAGGACCCGAAGCAGGCTCTGGTTCACGCTCTCCTGTACGGCAAGGTCATGCATGTAGCGCTGGCCGAGCGCGAGATTGACGCCCGGATTGTCGAGCGGGCTGCCCCAGTGGCCCGCTACCGCCGCGGCGGTTCCCGGCATGATCTGCATCAGCCCGCGCGCGCCGGCCCCGGATACTGCATCGGCGTTGAAGTTCGATTCGAGTCTGGTCAGCGCATAGACGAGCGCGGGATCGACGGTGAAGCCCCCAGCCGGCGCGAGCGGCGGCAGCGGCACGCTCGGAACGCCGGCCAGCTTGCGGCCCGAGTCTCGGGAAAGGAGTTCGGAGAGGTGTGCGGCCAACTCGATCAGCCCGGCTCGTGAGGCGACCAGCATCACTGCCCGTCCGAGGGCGCCATTCGACCGGATCTCGGGCCAGAGGGTCGAAAGCTCGGCTTCCGCCAGGGCCGGTTGGCCGACCTCGAGCAGGGCGAAGGCCCGCCATCCTGCTCGGGTTGCCGCGACGGCGTCGATATCAGCCTCGCCGAGTGTCGGTCGGCCGCCGCCAAGGTTGAGCCCGAAACCCAGCATGCGCGCCGCGAGGAGGCCATAGAAAGTGCTCCCCTCGGCCGCCGCCCGCTCGATCCAAGGCAGCCAGCGTGCGGGTCTCTTGAGGTACAGCTCCGCTCGCGCAGCCCAGAACGCCGCCGCGGCGACGAGCGGCGGCCTGGCATCGCGTGCCTTTGCGGCGGAGCGGAAGAAATCGTGCGCGGTGCGGATCCGGCCGAGCCGCCAGGCTGCCAGCCCGGCGATATAGGCGGCCGCGCCATCGGCGCCATTCGCGGCACGACTTGCCCTGCCGGCAAGCGCGAGCGCCTCTTCATCCCGGTTGGTCGTGAAAAGAGCGCGCGCGACCACCGCCTTCAACACCGCCACGTGAGCGGTCGTGAGACCGCGCGTGGCGTCGATCAGAGCGAGCGCCGAGTTGATTTCGCCGTTTCCGGCGCGCCACGCAACCGCCAGCGCCAAGCCGGATATTCCATCGGTCTCGGCCTGGATCGGATCGGACAAAGATGTCTCCGGCCCAGCGACGACCGGCGGGGCGGGCATTGTTGCCACCTTGGGCGCCGCAGGCGCTCGCGCGCCGCGTGGCAGCTTGCGCAGGAGGAGCGCATAAATCGCCGGTGCGGGCGCCTGATCGCCGAATCGCCTGAGCCAGTTTTCAAGCTGGGCGGGCGTCGTGACCGTGTAAGGTCCGAGATAGCGGTCGGCCAGGATGCTGCCGAGGAGCGTTCGATCAGACAAAGCGGCCGTCGCCTGCTCGGCGGCGCTGATGCGCCCGCGCCGTTGTAGTGCGAAGATCCGCTTTACGGCCACGGCCTGGCTTGGCGAGAGAGGTTGCGGGAACGCAACCTCCGCGCCGTTGGGAGGTGCCCCGCGTGGCACCGCGAATGCCGTCTGCCGATCGCTCTGAGCATGGGCCGTGGACACCGCGGCACCAGCCACGAACGCGACCCCGGCGATCCACGCCCGGGCGGCAGACAGGCGGGAGAACGTATGACCGGCCCCTCGCATCGCTGGCCGCCCTACACGGCGGCAAGTGGTCGGGCAACCCTGCTCCCTGAGACGAGTCGCAAAATTGGAGATATTGCGGCGCAAAACCGGAGCTTAGGCGGTGGTGTAACGCTCACAATTTCGTGATCGGAGGGTTTGTGATCACGCGTTTTGTGATCGCGGCCTTCAGGGGCACGGTTTTCGCGATCATGGGCCGAGCCGCCGGCGCAGCAGCAGCAAGTCCCGCCAAGCGTCCCGCTTCGCGGCGGGCGTGCGCAAGAGATAGGCCGGATGGTAAGTCGGCAGGGCAGGCACCGGCCCTGGCAGTCCGGGAATACCCACCTCGACCCAACGGCCGCGCAGCCTGCTGATGCCCTGGCTGCTACCGGTCAGCACACGCGTCGCCAGCGCTCCCAGAAGAAGAAGATGGCGTGGTCTCAGCAACGCCACGTGGCGAAGGAGGAATGGCAGGCAGAGCGCGATTTCCTGGTCGGTCGGGGTTCGATTGCCGGGCGGGCGCCAGGGAAGCACGTTGGTGATAAGCAGCTTTTTCCGATCGAGGCCGATACTCGCCAGCATTGAATCCAGGAGCTGACCTGACGGCCCGACGAACGGAAGGCCCGCCCGGTCCTCCTCCGCGCCCGGCGCTTCGCCGATCAGCACCAGCCCGGCATCCGGATTGCCGTCGGCGAAAACGAGATTGGTCGCCGTTGCAGAAAGTGAGCAGCCGTCGAAGCCAGCCAGCGCGGCACGGAGTTCGGCCGGGTTTCTCGCGGTGTTCGCCAGCTCCCACGCCCGGGCGCTTGCCCCGTTCGCGGGGAAAGGCGCAACACTCGCCTTGGCCCGCGCAGGCGCCCGATCGTTCAGCCGGTCATGCGGTGCTTCGGCCAGGGCCTCGTCCGCACCCCAGTCGAGCTGGAGGCGCAGCGCCCGGAGTGCGTTCACCCCTATTTGCCGGCCTCTTGCGTCGCGACGTCGGTGTAGTGCCCGGCCAACGCGAGATTGCCGCTGCCGAGTGCCTGTAGCGCGGAGTTGATATCCCGAACGAGCGGGGAGCTGTCCGGCGTATTCCCGGTCGTATAGGGAACCGAACGGGTCAGTGCCTGTGTTTCGGCGTTCTCCAACGCCTCCTGCGCCAGGCCCGTCTTGCCGGAGGTGAGAGCCGAGCGCGCCACACCGAGATATTGCCCAACCGTGGCATTGGGGCCGAGGCCGGTGCTCGGCAATTGTGGGGCAATCGGCGAGGTCGTCGTGCCGGGACCAAGGTTGCTTGCCTTGGTCGAGGTCGGGTTTGGCCCGTAGGTCGGGGTAGCCGGCGTGGCCGGCGCCTGCGCCATGCCCGGAATTGCGAGCGCCATGCCTGCAAACACGCAAGACAGAAGCAGAACCCTTCGCATGATCGTCTTCTCCTCACCGTGAGCCGCGACCCGTGCCGCGGCTCGCTCCTGCATATAGTTATGCCGCGCCGCGAAGGTCTTGCTCAACCGCCGCCGGCACGCGTAACCAGGGGCGGGTTGCAATCCCGCGGGTGGCCGGAAGAGGGGATCGCCGATTGGTGGCGAACGGATGTCATGATCGAGGTGCTCGCGCGGTTTCTTTCGGTTGCGGTGCAGTCGGGCCTCGGGGCGTGAGTGCGGTCGATCGATCCTGGCGGGCCGGCGTGGAATAGCGGGACGACGCCGGATGGCCGAAGGCCGCGAGTCGATGGAGTTCGACGTAGTGGTGGTGGGCGCGGGGCCGGCCGGTCTGGCTGCGGCGATCCGCCTCAAGCAGTGCCGGCCGGAGACGTCGGTTTGCGTGCTGGAAAAGGGAGCCGAGGTCGGCGCCCATATCCTCTCCGGCGCCGTGATCGAGCCGCGCGCCCTCGATGAGCTTCTGCCGGACTGGCGCAATGACGAACCACCGCTCGTCACGGCGGCTACTGAAGACCGGTTCCTCTGGCTCTCCGCGAGGCGTGCCGTTCGGCTGCCGACCCCGCCACCGATGCGCAATCACGGCAATTTCGTGGGCTCCCTCGGCAATCTCTGCCGATGGCTTGCGCGCCGCGCCGAGGCGCAAGGCGTCGAAATCTATCCCGGGTTCGCGGCCGCGCGGCTGATTGAGGAAGCGGGGCGCATTGCCGGGGTGGTCACGGGCGATATGGGCGTCAGAAAGTCCGGTGAGCCGGGGACGAACTACCAGCCTGGGATGGAGCTGCGCGCGAAGTTCTCGCTGTTCGCGGAGGGTTGCCGCGGCTCGCTCACCAAGCGCCTCGTTTCCCGATTCCGGCTTGCCGAAGGGAAGGATCCACAAACCTATGCGATCGGCATCAAGGAACTGTGGGAGGTCCCACGAGAGATGCACTGTCCGGGGCTCGTCATTCATTCGATCGGCTGGCCGCTCGACGGCGCCACCTACGGCGGGTCGTTCCTCTATCACTGGGGTGCGGATCTTGTTTCCGTCGGCTTCGTGGTCGGACTCGATTACCGCAATCCGTGGCTCTCGCCGTTCGAGGAACTGCAGCGATTCAAGACGCATCCGGCCATCCACTGCCACCTTGCCGGCGGCCGGCGCATCGGCTACGGCGCGCGGGCGCTGAACGAAGGCGGCTTGCAGTCGATTCCTCGGCTCGTCTTTCCCGGCGGCGCACTGATCGGCTGTGCGGCGGGTTTTCTCAATGTGCCAAAGATCAAGGGCACGCACACCGCCATGAAATCCGGCATGCTCGCCGCCGAAGCGCTGGCGGCGGCGCTCGACGACCCCGCGGCGGTGACGCCCCTGCGTTACGAGGAGGCGCTCCGCGCGAGCTGGGTTTGGTCGGAACTCGCCGCCGCGCGCAATGTGCGCCCGGGCTTCGCCCGCTTCGGGCTCGGCGGCGGCCTTCTCCATGCCGGCCTCGACACCTATCTTTTTCGCGGGCGCGCGCCGTGGACGCTGCATCACCGGCATCCTGATCACGCGACGCTGCTTCCTGCCGATGCCGCGCCGCGCATTGCCTATCCGAAGCCGGACGGCGTTCTCAGCTTCGACCGCCTGTCTTCGGTTTTCATCAGCAACACCAACCACGAGGAGGATCAGCCTCCGCATCTCCGGCTCGGCGACCCGGAGCGCGCCATCAGCGAGAACTGGCGCCGGTTCCGGAGTCCGGAGACGCGCTACTGCCCAGCCGGAGTGTACGAGGTCGTCGGCGAGGACTCCCCGGCGCTGGTAATCAACGCGCAGAACTGCGTGCACTGCAAGACCTGCGACATCAAGGATCCCACGCAGAACATTGAGTGGGTGGTGCCCGAAGGGGGTGGCGGCCCCAATTACCCGCCAGGCATGTAGCCGCCTTGCTGCTGCCCCTGCTATAGGAACGCCTGATGTTCCAGTTGCGTCTTTTCGGCCGTGCCACGCTGCTCGCTCTCGGTTTGCTTTCCGGCTGTGCCGCCGTCGGCGTCTCTGCCGGTGATCCGGCCGACCTCGGACGGGCGTACGGCGCCTTTCTCGATGCGCACTTCGCCGACAGCCAGTTCGCTCTCAAGGAAGCGGCGCAGTTCTACCGCGAGGCTTCGAAGGCGGACCCGGGCGATCCGGCGCTGCGCCGGCAGGCCTTCCTCACAGGCCTTATGGCCGGCGAGCCGGATGCGCTGAAGCAAGCGTCAGCGCTGCCCGGAGACCCGGTGGCGATGCTTGCCTCGATCGACGAGGCGGCGCGTCAGGGGGCCTGGTCCACGGCGATCGTGCGCATTCAGGCGTTGCCGCGGCAGGGTTTGACGCACATCCTCTCGCCTCTCCTGCTCGCGTGGGCCGAACAGGGTGCCGGCAAGACGGACGCGGCCCTGGCCGCTCTTCAACCCTTCCTTTCCGGACCGGGGGCGCGAGGGATCGACGTTCTGCATGCCGCGCTGATTGCCGACCTGGCCGGACGCACAGCGCTCGCCGCCAAGTATTATGCCTTGGCCGAACGAGGGTTCGGTGGAACCAATCTTGAGCTTGCCCGCATTCTCGCCAGCTGGCAGGCCCGACAGGGGGATGTGAAAGCGGCGCGTGCCACACTCGCGTCGCTCGGCGCCGGCAGCAGCGAACTCGGCATCGTCGTGCCGGGACTCGAGCGGGTCATGTCGCGCCGACCGGTGAGCAGTGCGGCGGACGGAATGGCCGAGGCCTATCTCGCTCTCGCCGCGAGTCTTCGCCAGGAAGATTCGCAGGACTTTTCGGTCATCATGCTCCGGCTTGCACTGGCCCTTCGTCCTGACCTTACCCCGGCCAGGCTGTTGCTCTCCGACGTGCTCGACAGCCTGGATCAACCGGGCTCGGCGCTCTCCGCTTTGGCTCCGGTATCGGCGTCCGATCCGTTGATCGCGCTCGTCGATCTCCGCCGTGCCATGCTGCTCGACGCTCTCGGAAAAACCTCGGAGGCTCTTGCATTGCTCGATCGCCTCGCCAAGCGATATCCGGATCGACCGGAGCCCTTGGAGGTGAAAGGCGACATCCTGCGCGGGCATGAACGCTGGCGCGAGGCGATTGACGCCTATGACGGGGCGATTGCCCGGTTGGCACAGTCCCGGCCGTCCGACTGGACGCTCTATTACGACCGCGGCATCGCCTATGATCAAATACACGACTGGCCCAAGGCGGAGGCCGATTTTCGAAAGGCGCTCGAGCTCGAGCCCAACCAGCCCTACGTTCTCAACTACCTCGGATATTCCTGGGCGGTGCAAGGCCGCCACCTGCCCGAAGCGAGGAAGATGATCGCCAAGGCTGCCGAACTCCGCCCTAACGATGGCGCCATCCTCGACAGCCTAGGTTACGTCATGTTGCGACAGGGCGACGTGGCCGGCGCCCTCAGGTGGCTGCTGCGGGCGGTGACGCTCCAACCCGACGATGCCACCATCAACGGCCATCTCGGCGATGCCTACTTTGCGGCGGGCAACAAGCTCGAAGCCTGGTATCAATGGGAGCATGCACTGACGATGCATCCGAGCGCGACCGAGGCGGCGAAGTTGCAGTCAAAGCTGAAGGAAGCGTATGGCCCGCCCGGCGGTTCGCCGGGGCGTTCCACTCCAGTGGGCCAAAGCCACAGCCCTTGAGACGCAGTGCCGGACGAGGACGCTCCAGCCAAGGTCAATCTCTTCCTGCTCGTGACCGGGCGCCGCGCCGACGGCTATCACACGCTCGACAGCCTGGTGGTCTTCGCGGACATCGCCGACCGCCTCAGTGCAACCAAAGCGCAGGACCTCACCCTTTCGATCGATGGCTCTTTTTTCGCCGACCTGCCGACAGGGGCTGAAAATCTCGTATTGCGTGCCGCCCGCGCGCTAGCCGCCGCGGCCGGGATCGGCGCCGGGGCTGCGTTTCGCCTGACCAAGGTTTTGCCGCACGCGGCCGGCATCGGTGGTGGTTCGGCAGATGCCGCGGCTGCGCTCCGTCTGCTTTCCCGCCTCTGGGGACTGCCTCGAGAAAGCGTTGACCTGCTTCCGCTCGCGGCGGGGCTCGGGGCGGACGTCCCGGTGTGCCTCTTCTCTCGCCCTGCACGCCTGGATGGCATCGGCGAGATGCTCCGCCCGGCACCCGCGCTACCACGGTTCGGGCTTTGCCTGGTCAACCCCGGCCTCGCGCTGCCAACGAAGGCGGTCTTTGCGGCGCGGAGAGGGCCTTTCTCGGAACCCGCGTACCTGCCATCGGGCTGGCCGGACGCACCCTCGCTCGCCGCCGACCTGGCCCGCCTGCGGAACGATCTGGAGGCGCCTGCGATGACACTTTGTCCGCCGATTGCGACTGTCCTCGACGCGCTTGCCGCCGCACCAGGCTGCCTCCTCGCACGCATGAGCGGCTCGGGAGCAACCTGCTTCGGCCTTTTCCCGGATGCCGTGATCGCGCGTGAAGCAGCCGGGAAAATCGCCCGACCCGGTTGGTGGTGCTGGGGAGGGGGCCTTGCTCGGTCCCGGCTCTGATCGAAGCGTCGCGATCAGTCGGCTCGAGCCATGTGTCATCATGGCTCGGAGATGATTGCGCCTCCTCTGTCAGCCGAGGTGCCCGGTTTTGCGGTAGAGCAGCGCGCCGGCGCGGCTTGCGAGCGTGACACTGCTTCCGGCGGGCAGACGGAGCCAAGCACCGGCGCGGTGCTCGGTGCGATCGATCGCGAGGTCACCCTCGATCACGAAGAACTCCGCTCCGCGCGGCCAGATATCGGGGCTGCCGGCGTGGCCGGGAGGGAGCCGCAGCATCATGACGCGCTCCCAGGGGGCATCAAAGAGCAGAACCTCCTCCCGCCCCGCACCGAGGTCGTGCCAGAGCGAGGCGTCGCGCGTGTCGAGGCGGAGGGGCGCCGTTTCCTCGGGGGGCATCTGGCGGAGCTTGACGAGGATCACCGCACCCGGAGCGCTGCTCGGCGTGTGGCGCGAGCCCGGCGGGTTGCGGACGTAGAAGCCTTGCGGGAAATCCCCGGTCTCGTCAGAGAAGACGCCCTCGAGAACCAGGAACTCCTCGCCGGCGCCGTGGGTGTGCGGGGCGAAGGACGAACCCGGGGCGTAGCGCACGAGCGAGGTGGCGCGTGCGACCTCCTCGCCGTCCCGCTCGAGCATGCGGCGCTCCACGCCGGCCATGGGAGAAGCGACCCATGGGAGCGCGGAACTATCGACGGCAGCCGGAACAGAGAGATCGGCGTTCAGCTGCATCGGCTATTGTCCGAGACGAGCGGGTGGAGATGCGCGGCCTCGAGAATAGCCGAACGGAAGCGGTGCAGGCAAAGCCCCGCGGCGCACCCATGCCGCCCGCGACCCGGAGGCGTCAGCGGAAGGCGGTACCGGGCTTCACGCCGAGGCGCTTGAAGATCATTGCCACCGGGCAGAAGCCGGTGATGCCGGCCTGCAGGAGATTGAGCCCGAGGAAGGCGGTGAGCAGGAGCCACCAGGGGCTGACCAGCCACACCAGCACGACGCTCACCAGCACCATCACGCCGGCGAAGCTCAGGACTGCATTGTCGATATTCATTTTGTCTTGCTCCTTTGATTTACGGGGCGTGGTGAGCCGGGGATGGCCGGCTTTGCGCCCAGCGGACGATGCCCGCCTCGTCCATCGCGCCCGCCTGGCGTCCGGCGAGGCGGCCATGGTTGAAGAGAAGCAGTGTCGGGATGCCGCTGATCCCATAGCGGGAGAGGATCTCCGGGGCTTCGTCGGCGTTGAGTTTGAGCAGGCGGAACCTCGGCTCGAGCGATTTGGCCGCGCGTTCGAACGTCGGCGCCATCATGCGGCACGGCCCGCACCAAGGGGCCCAGACGTCGACCAGGATGGGAATATCGTCGGCGCCGAGATGCCGCTCGAACCCGGCCTGATCGACCGCGACCGGATGGCCCTGGAAGAGCGCGCGGTGGCAGTTGCCGCAACGCGCGGCCTCTGCCGGCTTTCCCGCCGGCAGCCGATTGATGCTGCCGCAGTGGGGGCAGAGGACATGCAAAAAAGCTTCGCTCATGAGACGGCTAGACGCCCGCCTCCTTCAGCTTGGCGATGTTCAGGCGTTCTATCAGGAAGCGCTCGTAGAAGGGCTCGCTCTCGCCCTTCCGGACCTTGCGGAGGAAGTATTTTTCGAAGCCCACCTTTGCAAGGTGTACCCAGGTTCCCTGCGATGCCCAGTTGATGTTGCGCGGGGGAATCTGCGGCTGGGCGACGAAGGCGATCCCCGAATCGCCGAAATCGGCGAGGCAGACAGCGTTCCAGGTGGCGCGTGCGGTGGCCTGCCTGCCGTGAAGCAGCGAGCCGATGTTGCGCGCGGTGGCGGTGACCATCGATTCGATCATGAAGCCGGTTTTCGGAACGCCGACCGGTAGCGGCGTGGCGCCGACAGGGGGGATGGCCACGCAGACGCCGACCGCGAACGCATTGGGGAAGGCAGGGTTGCGCTGATGGGCGTCGATCAGCACGAAGCCGCGCGGATTGACGAGCCCTTCGATGCTGTGGAGCGCCGGGACGCCGCGGAAGGCCGGAAGCAGCATCGCGTAACCGAAGGGAAGAGTGTGCGCCTTGAGAAGGCTGCCGTCTTCCTTCACTTCCTCGACCGAAAGCTGCGCCTCGGCGGCGGATTTGACGCGCGCATTGGTGATCCGCTTGATGTGCCGCTGGCGGAACCCGGATTCCAGCATGCCCTTGGTATCGCCCACGCCGTCGAGTCCGAGATGGCCGATATAGGATTCGGCGGTGACGAAGGTCATCGGCACGCGATCGCGCAGGCGGCGGGGCCGAGGCCCTCGATCTCGTCGAAGGCAAGCTCGGGGCCGGTTGCGATCACGAGATAATCGTAAGGCAGGCTTTCGCCATCGTTGAGCTCGAGACGGCTGGCCGAGGGATTGACGCAGCGCGCGCCCTGCGAAAGAAGACGGATGCCCTTCTGCCGGGCCACCGCTTCGAGATCCACTTCGATATCGCGGCGCTCTCGCCAGCCGACGGCGACCCAGGGATTGGACGGGACGAACCGGAAGCGATTGCTCTCTCCGACCAGCGTCACCCGGTCTCCCTGGCTGACCTCGGGGACGAGTTCGAGCGCGGCGAGCGTACCGCCCAGGCTCGCGCCAAGAACCACGATTTCCGACATCCTTGCCCTATCTCCTTCCGGCCGGCGGGGTCCGGCTGCGGCCGATCACGATTGACAATATATTCGCATCATCGTATATATGCAAGTATGAAATTAAAGGCGGCGAGCATGGAGCGTGCGGCGGGCGCGGCGAGCGAGCTTCTGAAGGCGCTTGCGAACCCGCACCGGCTGATGATCGTCTGCCGGCTGGTGGAGGCGGAGCAGTCCGTGGGCGAGCTTGCCGAGGGCCTCGGCATCAGGGACTCGACGGTCTCCCAGCATCTGGCCCTGCTTCGGCGCGACCGGCTGGTCAACGCGCGGCGGGACGGGCAGACGATCTGGTATTCGATCGCGAGCGAGCCGGCGCGGGCCGTGCTCGAGGCACTGTTCCGCGTCTATTGTGTGCCGGGCCGGAGTGCCGGAGCGGTGGCGCGGGCCGTCAACCAACACCGCCCGCCTTGACCTGCGTCAACGCGGCCGAGGCCGGCGCTGCCGACGCTGCCGGTGCTTCGCCGCCCCCCGATCCTTTCCTTCTGCCAGGAGCACAGCCCTATGACCGTCAAGCCCCTTGCCGTTCATGAACTCTCTCCGAACGACGTGCACGACCGGCTGATCAAGCATGAAATCGTGCTGATCGACGTGCGAGAGCCGCAGGAATACGCCGCCGAGCGCATCCACGGTGCGTTGCTGGCACCGCTCTCGACCTTCGATCCGAAGAGCCTGCCTCTTCCGAGCGATCGCGAGGTGGTGCTGCATTGCGGCGTGGGCAGACGCTCGGCGCAGGCACTGGCGGCGTGCGCGGCGGCGGGTGTGCCGGTGGTGAGGCACATGGCGGGGGGGCTGTTGGCCTGGAAAGCGGCCGGCCTGCCGACGGTCAGCATCAACCCGGCCACCGGTCGCGTCGTCGATCGGACCTGAGAGGCAGGCTTGGGGGCACCGATGCAGCGGATCCTCGCAGTTCTGGCGGTGCTCCTCGCTCTGATCCGGCCGGGGCTTGGCGCGGCGCCCGACACGTTCACCGTGCACCTCACCGAGATCACGGATCTCAAGGCGGTGTTCGCCACCGTCGAGAGCCGCAATGTCGTGCCCGCGCGCACCCGGATCGGCGGCACGATCACGAGCCTTTCGGTCAATTACGGCGATGAGGTGAAGAAGGGCCAGGTCATCGCCGTCGTGACCGACCATAAGCTCGTGCTGCAGCGCGACTCGCTTGCCGCGGAGATCACCGGGCTCAGGGCGCAGGTGGCGCAGGCGCAAGTGGATCTCGCCCGGGCTCAGACCTTGGTGGGCCAAGGTGCGGTCTCACGGCAGCAGTACGACCGCGCGCGCACGGCGCTCGATGTGGCCCAGAGTGCGCTCAGGGCGCGGATCGAGCAGCGTGCGGTGGTCGAGCAGCAACTGAAGGAGGGAGAGGTGCTCGCGCCGACGTCGGGGCGCGTGCTGAATGTTCCCTATACGACGGGCACGGTAGTTTCCACCGGCGACACGGTGGCGACGGTCGCCGAGCAGGACTTCGTGCTGCGCCTGGAGGTTCCCGAACGAGAGACTCGCTTCCTCAAGGCGGGTGACCTCGTGCGGGTGGACGAGGCGGAGCTTGGTCATGCGGGCGTGGCATTCGGCAAGATCACGCTCGTTTATCCGGAGGTCCGCAATGGCCGCGTGTTTGCCGACGCGACGGCGAGCGGGCTCGGGACGTATTTCGTGGGCGAGCGCGTGCTGGTGTGGATCCCGGCGGACAGGCGCCCGGCCTACATCATTCCGAGCGACTTCATCGAGACCTTGTTCGGCATCGATTACGTGCGGCTTGAGCGGCCGAACGCCGGCGTCGTCCCCAGTGCCGGAGTGATCATGATCCCGATTCAGCGCGGCGAGCCGCATCCGACTCCGGCGATGCCCGGCGGGATCGAGGTGCTTTCCGGGCTTCGGACGGGCGACGTCCTGGTGCGGCCGTGAGGCTTGGCCTTTCCGGCTGGCTCGCCCGGGCGAGCATCGGCTCGCCGCTGACGCCGCTTCTGCTGCTGGTCGCGCTGGCGCTCGGCCTGGTGGCGCTGCTCACGATCCCGCGCGAGGACGATCCGCAGATCCGCGTGCCGATGGTGGATATTTTCGTCTCGGCGAATGGCCTGAAGGCCCCGGACGCGGTCGAGCTTGTCACCAAGCCCTTGGAGACGATCGTCAAGGCCATTCGAGGCGTCGAGCACGTGTACAGCCAGACCCAGGACGATCGGGTGCTGGTGACCGCGCGCTTCGTGGTCGGCACGCGGGAGAGTGTCGCGGTTGAGCGCGTGGATGAGAAGCTGCGCGCCAACTACAACCGGATTCCGCTTGGCATTCCGAAGCCACGCGTTGTCGGGCGCGGCATCAACGACGTGGCAATCGTGGTGCTGACACTGACGCCGAAGCAGGATGCGGCGCGGCACTGGAACCAGATGGATCTTTACCGGTTGGCGGAGAGGCTCCAGACGGATCTGATCAAGGTGCCGAACGTCGGCCTCAGCTATATTTCCGGCGTGGCATCCGACGAGATCCGCGTCGAGCCGAACCCGGAGAAGCTCTCGCTTTACGGGGTGACGCTGCAGGACCTGGTGGCGCGGGTGGCGGGTGCCAACCAGTCGTTCGTTGCCGGCTCCGTGCAGGACACCGGCAGGCAATACACCGTCGCCGCAGGCCAGACGCTGCGCGGCGTGCCGGATATCGGCCTCTTGCTCATCAAGACGCGCGACGGCCGGCCCGTCTATGTGAACGACGTCGCCAAGGTGGTTGTCGGTCCGGCGCCGCGGCAGAACGGGGTCTGGAACATCGGCAAGGCAGGAGGGGCGTGGCACACCACGCCGGCCGTGAGCATCGCGCTCGCCAAGCGCGCCGGATCGAACGCGGTGGTGGTGGCGGAGAATATCCGGAGCATGGTGCACGGGCTCGAAGGCCGGCTGATCCCGCCTGACGTGCAAGTGATGGTGACGCGCGACTATGGCCGCTCGGCCAATGCGAAGGCCAATGATCTTCTGTTCCACCTTGGCCTGGCCACGGTCTCGATCGTCCTCCTGATCGCGCTTGCGATCGGCTGGCGCGAGGCCGTGGTGACGCTGGTCACCATTCCGACGACGATCCTGCTTACGCTCTTCGCCTCCGACGTGATGGGCTACACGCTCAACCGGGTGAGCCTGTTTGCGCTGATTTTTGCGATCGGGATCCTGGTGGATGACGCGATCGTCGTGGTGGAGAACATTTCCCGCCATTGGGCGATGCGCGACGGGCGTACGCGGCTTGGCGCGGTGATCGAGGCGGTGGCCGAAGTCGGCAACCCGACGATCGTGGCGACTCTTGCGGTGATCGCCGCGCTCTTACCGATGCTGTTCGTCTCCGGGCTGATGGGCCCCTACATGGCGCCGATCCCGGTGAACGCGTCAGCGGCGATGGTGTTCTCCTTCTTCGTTGCGATGATGATCGCGCCCTGGCTGATGCTGAGGCTGGCGCCCGGCGGCACCGCGCCGGTGGCCGAGGCGCACGTGCATGGCGAGGGGCGGCTCGGGCGGCTCTACCGTCGCGTCGCGACACCAATTTTGGCCACGCGGCGGCGGGCGGCGCTTTTCCTTGCCGCGGTCGGAATTGCAACGGTTGCGGCCTGTGTTCTCTTCTATACGGAGGCGGTGACGGTCAAGCTGTTGCCGTTCGACAACAAGTCAGAGCTGTCGGTGCTGCTCGATCTGCCGCTGGGTGCCTCCCTTGAGGTGACCGAGCAGAAGCTCTTCGCCGCGGCGCGCATCGCCGAGACGGTGCCGGAGGTGCGCGCGATGCAGGTCTATGCGGGAACGCCGGCGCCGTTCGATTTCAACGGTCTGGTGAGGCATTACTATCTCAGGACCGCGCCTTATCAAGGACAGCTCCAGATCGAGCTTTCCCCGCGTGGCGAGCGTGCGCGGCAGAGCCATGCGATCGCGATCGATCTCAGGCGCCGGCTCGTTGCGGACCTTCCGCTGCCCAAGGGGGCGACGGTGCAGGTGGTCGAGACGCCGCCCGGACCGCCGGAGCTTGCGACGCTGCTCGCCGAGATCTACGGGCCCAACTACAAGACCCGGCGAGCCGTGGCCGAGGAGGTGAAGAAGCTCTTCGAAAAGGTGCCGTTCATCGTCGATGTGCACGACAGCTGGGGTCTGCCGCAGCCGCGGTTGCGCCTCTCGATAGACCAGGGGCGGCTCGAATTCTTCGGCGTGCGGCAATCCGACGTGTACGACACGATCCAGGCGCTTTTCGGCGGAGTTCCGGTCGGCTACTCGCACCGTGGCGCCGAGCGGCTGCCGATCGAGATCGCGGTCGGCCTGCCGAACCGCGCGCTTTCGTGGAATTCGCGGCTGGCGGCGACACCGGTTGCGGCGAACACCGTGCCGGGCAGCAAGGCGGTGGTGGAACTCGGCCAAGTGGTCCGCGCGAAGAAGGAGGAGGGCTCGCCGGTGATCTTCCGCCGCGACGGGCATTTCACCGATATGGTGATGGCCGAGCTCGCCGGAAAATTTGAAGCGCCGATCTACGGCATGCTCGCGGTGGACAAGCTGGTCGGCGAGCACAACTGGGGCAAGCTGCCGCGTCCGCTGATCCGCCTCGCCGGCCAGCCGACCAGCGACGCGAGGCCCGCGCTGCTTTGGACCGGCGAGTGGGAAACGACCTTGCGGACGTTCCGCGATCTCGGCGCGGCCTTCATGGCGGCGCTCGTCGGCATTTATCTGCTCGTGGTGGCGCAGTTCAAGAGCTTCAAGGTGCCGCTTGTCGTGCTGACGCCGATTCCGCTGACGCTGATCGGCATTGTTCCGGGTCACTGGTTGTTCCACGCGCCCTTCACGGCGACCTCGATGATCGGGTTCATTGCGCTCGCCGGCATCATCGTGCGCAACTCGATTTTGCTGATCGATTTCATCCGCCATGGCGCGCTCGAGGGCATGACGATGCGGCAATGCTGCATTACGGCCGGGGCGATTCGCTTCCGCCCCATCCTGCTGACCGCGCTTTCGGCGATGATCGGTGCGGCCGCGATCATCACCGATCCCATCTTCCAGGGCCTGGCAATCTCGCTCCTGTTCGGGCTCTTGTCCTCGACGCTGCTGACGGTGCTCGTGATTCCGGCGATCTACATCGTGTTCCGCGAGAACGTGATGCCGGCTGGGCGTTGACGGGTTGCGGCTGATGGCGTCGCATCCCCAATGGCGGGACGATGGCACGGAGTGGTAGCGGTTATCGCTTGTTGTACCGGAGAGGGGGCGAGGATGGCCTATGAAGGGATGATTGCGGAGACCATCTCGATCAACGGCGACAAGAACGAGCCGATCTCGGCTTATGTCGCACGGCCATTGGGCCCGGGTCCGTTCCCGGGCATCGTGCTGATCCACCATGCGCCCGGGTGGGACGAGTGGTACCGCGAGACCACCCGCAAATTCGCGCATCACGGCTACGCGGCGATCAGCCATAACCTTTATCACCGCGCGGGCGTTGGCAAAGCCGATGATGTTGCCGCCAAGGTGCGCGCCGAAGGCGGCGTCGCCGACGCGCGGGTGATCGGCGACACCGAAGGCGCGGTGGCTTGGCTGCGCGCTCAGCCCTTCCTCAATGGCAAGGTCGGCGTGCTCGGTACCTGCTCGGGCGGCCGGCACAGTTTTCTGTTCGCCTGTCACACGAAGAGCATCGATGCCGCCGTCGATCTTTGGGGCGGGAGGGTGGTGATGAGCAAGGAGGAGCTGACGGCGAAGCAGCCCGTCGCCCCGATCGAGTTGACCGGGAACCTCTCCTGTCCTCTGCTCGGCCTGTTCGGCAATGAGGATCGCGCCCCGACGCCCGAGCAGGTGGACCGGCACGATGCCGAGCTCAAGAAGTACGGGAAGGAGTACGAGTTTCACCGCTACGACGGCGCCGGACACGGCTTCTTCTATTACGACCGGCCGATGTATCGAGTGGAGCAAGCGCTCGACGGCTGGGGAAAGGTGTTCTCATTCCTGCACAAGCACCTGGCCGCCTGACACGGGCATGTGTACCTCGATCGTTGAGATTATTGGCGCGGAGGGTGCCGGCAAGGGCGACGGCGGGTGGTTCAAGCTGACGAACGCGGTGGTGTCCTACGACCATCCGCACCACGCTCTGCTGGAAGAGGCGATCGCCATCGACTTCGTCAATGCCGCATTCGGGCCTGGCGCGCGGGCGGCGGTGGAGCTCACGCTGCGGTCGGCCAAGGCGCTGAGCGAGGCGCTGGCCAGGGCAATCGCGGCGGCCGAGATGGAGGAAACCGCGCGCCTACGCCGCCTGTGAGGGACGTCTTGCATCCGATCAGCGCGGGGCTGGCTTCGCCGCTCTGCAAGGGCGAGTAGGGGACTGCCTTGAGGACGTTCCGCGGCGGCGGAGCGGCGTTCATGGCGGCGGTGGTTGGAATCGTTCCGGGCCACTGGCTGTTCCGCGCGTCCTTCACGGTGATGGCGATGATCGGCGCGGCTGCGATCATCACCGACCCGGTCATCCCGGGCCCGGCGATCTCGGTCCTGTTCGGGCTTCTTTCCTCGACGCTGCAGACGATGCTCGTAATTCCGGTGCTCTATCTCATGTTCCGCGAGAACGTGATGCCGGCGGCGGGTTGAGAGGCCGGCAAAGTTTCACGGCGGCCGCTCGATCCGACGGCCGATCTCGACCCGGAGCGGGGCTCTTCCGCAAGACTTCATCGGACATGCGCGAGCGGAGACGCCGGGCACCCGGGCAGCAGTGCAGTCGTACATCCCCTGCCCTGCTCATCGCGAGAAATGCCGCCCCTACCGCCGCTGATCGGAGAGGCCGAGATCTTCCCAGAGCCAGGCGAAGTCGTGCGATCCGATCGGACTCTCGGGATCTGCGTGCGAGGCGTGGTTCTCAAGCAGCTTGAGCCACTCGACGACTTTGGCACGGCCCTGGGCCGTGCGCGCGGCCTCGCGGGGCGAGAGGTTGCCGAGGGCGGGGACGGGCGATCCGAGTGTCGCCCGATAGTGCTGATCGAGGCGGGCGAGGACGATTCGGCGTTCCTCGTCGGGTGAAAGATCGTGCTTGGGCGCTTCCCTTGGCCCCCGGGCCATGAGCTGGGCGGGAGTTTCGGTCACGATCTTCGGCTCGCCGATCAGGCCGGCGAGCACGGGTTCGATCAGCGCGCGGCCGCGCTCGAGGCGGCGCTCGGAATTCACGCCGAGCGTTATCTTCCGCGGCTTGAGCTCGACATTGCCGAGAACGAGCGTGCCGTCGTCCATCGTCGTGATGAAGCTCTGGCCGGTACGCGGCGGGACGGGGCGCGTACCGGGCTCGGCGAGCCAGTTCCAGAAATCGTCGCCCGCCGGGCGAAGCGAGGAAAGAGTCGCGAGCCGCTCGCGCACGGCCGCCGGCGTGGCGCCGGGGTGGAGCGGATAGTGCGCGGTGAGGAAAAGAAGCGGATCGCCCTCGCTGTTGCTGAGCTTGGGCATGCTTGGGGAAAGGGCGCGCCGGAGCGCATCGTCGAGCCAGACATTGGTGATGAGGAAGGCGGATTTGCAAAGGAGCGCCGTCTCGCTCGTCTCCTCGCGCAGCATGGCCTCGTCGATCGCGCTGCCCGCCTCGCGCATGGTGCGGCGGATCTCCGTCCGGGCGCGACGGGTGACACGCTTCAAGGAGGCGAGCACCTTGTCGGCGAGGTCACGGTCGAAGGACAGCAGGCCGCCCGAGAAGACCGTTTCCCCACCGATCGAAACCAGGCGCCCGGCGAGCCGGTCCCATTTGCGGAGCGCGTGCGTGGCGGTGCGTTCGGTGATGAGCACGGGATCGCCGCCGCGCACGAGATCGCGCACCATCACCGACTGGCCGGGCACGATGTCGCTCGCCTCGTAGAGGCTCATCACCGATCGGCGAAGCCCCTCGATGTAGGCACGGGCGGAAGCGCCCTCCTTCCAGCCGCGTCGCCTGAGATAATCGTCCACGACGTTGTGGCCGTCCTCTTCCAGGGTGAGGAAATTCTCGAAGGCGCAGCCGAAGACGCTCGCGGCCATCGGGCCGAGGATGTCGGAAAGGTCCTCGGGGGAGACCGAGAATTTCTCGCAAGCGGCGCCGAGATGGCGGGCGAGCGTCTCTTTGAAGCGCTGGTTCCATTCGGCCCGGCGGCTCCACGCCATCAGGCCGTCGAGGGAATGGGTTTGGGCCATGGCGTTGAGTAGAGCAGATCGCGCCTGAACGGAATTGCGGAGCGGGCCCGGAAGCGAAGAGGGGTGCGAACCCGCGGGGCAAGGCGGGCGACGGGGCGGCCCGAGTGCGCTGGGATCCACCCCCTCACCCTGCCCTCTCCCCCCGATTTCATCGGGCGGAGAAGGTTCGAGAGCTTTACGGGCCGGGCAGGAGCCTAACCGGCTTCGGGGGCGGCCGCAGGCGGCGGCTCGGGGCGGTTGCGGCGCTCGGACATGAACTGGTCGAACTCGGCGCGGTCCTTGGCTTTGCGCAGCCGCTCGAGGTACTCGACGAACTCGCGCTGCTCGTCCTCGAGCCGGCGGAGGGTTTCCGCGCGGTACTCGTCGAAGGCCGAGTTGCCGCTGGCCGAATAGCGGCCCTGGGCGTGGCGGCCGCGCCAGCGCCAGCCGCAGCCGCGCCGCCCGGCATCCGAGTTGGCGGTGTTGTACCAGCGGCCGGGTGCCGAGCAGGAAACGCCCCGGAACCGCCCGCTCAGTGCAACGAACACGAGCGTCGCCAAGCCAAGTGGCCAGGCAATCCAGAACCCGAGGATGGTCAGTGCGATCCAGGCCGGCCGGCCGATCGAGTCGATCTTTTCGAGAAGAAACATGCGTGACCTCCCGCGGCCCAAAGAATGTGAATGTTATTCACATTCACGGCGGGAACGCAAGCCCTGTCTGCCGCGCCCGTCAGGCGCCGCCGCCGCTCCGGCCCGGTGGTAGGGCAAGGCCCTGGAGATAGATGAGGAGAGCGGCCTCCAGCAGCTCGTCGGGCGACATCGGAAGCTGGCCAAGGCGGGCGCCGGGAGCAACAAAGAGCGAGGCGATGCCGTGCGCCTCGGCCCAGAGATGAAGGGCGACCATCAGCGCCGGCGGGCGGTTGGGGCCAGGGTAGGTGGCCGAGATCGCCTCGGCGGCGCGGCGGAGGACGCCGAAGGCCCGGTCGGCGGCGGCGCTGAGCCCAGGCTCGTCCTCGGGCGCGGCGCCGAGGCCGAACATGGCGGCGAATGAAGCAGGCTCACGCCGCGCAAAGGCGAGATAGGCGCGGCCGCAGGCCTCCATGGCCGCCATCGGATTGGGGCCGCCGTGGTTCCAGGCCGCCTCGAGATCGGCCGCGAAACGCTCGAACCCGCGGCGCGCGACTTCGGCCAAAAGTGCATTGCGGTCGCGGAAATGGCGGTAAGGGGCGGCCGGGCTCACGCCGGCGGCGCGCGCGACGTCGGCAAAGCTGAAGCCCGCCGGCCCGTATTTGCCGATCAGGTTGAGTACCGTCTCGACCAGCGCCTCGCGCAGATTGCCGTGATGGTAAGTGTCGCGCTCGGCCGAGCGGCGGGGAGGGAAGGCCATGTAAAGGGGTTTTACATCAGCCGCGCCGCGGGGAAAGGGTGAACAGGGCCCGCGCCGTGAGCAATTGCCGAGGGCCGCAAGCAGCGCTTCCGCCAGGCGGGGAGCGGAGGCGAGGTGGGCGAATGGCGGCTGCCGAGAGGGGGTAGCCGGGGCTGGAGGCTCAAATTACGGGCTGGTACGCACGGAGTTATTCGGGTACTGGGCCTCCAAACGCGGAAGTCGGAGGTCTCATGCTCGACGGAACAAACGAGCTGGTGGTGACCAAGCGGATCCCGGATCAGACGCTCAAGTTGGGCGATTGCCTCGCCGTGATGAAGGGCATGCGGGCGCACTCCATCGATGTGGTGGTCACGTCGCCGCCCTATAACCTCAACCTTGCGTATGGCGTCTACGAGGACTCGCGCGATGAAGCCGAGTATATCGATTGGCTGTATGACGTGTCTCTCGCCATCAAAGGCGTGATGAAGCCAAACGGCTCCTTCTTTCTGAACATCGCGGGATCGAACAGCCGGCCGTATGTGCCGTTTGAGCTAGTGGTGCGGCTGCGCAAGGTCGGGTTCTTCCTCCAAAATCACATCACCTGGATCGTAACTGCTCATCCCGGGTATCGGCGCGCGCTCTGGGGCCAGGCTGAGAGCGGCGGCGAGTGATGCCTGTCGGCAAAATTATGTTTGACGCGATCACGGGGGACTCGATTCAAGCTTCCTGTGTTCC
>JAKAWQ010000126.1 GCA_021816925.1 Pseudomonadota bacterium | reverse complement strand
GCCGACTGGCTCGCCTATATCGGCGGCCAAGTCGTCGGCCGCGCCGCCCTCCCCCTCCAAGCCGTCCGCACCGCCGAGGCGGCATTGGGAACGGGGTGAGGGCGTGACCGCAACCCGCTAACCCCAGGGGTTGACCAATCGGATGCCGATGGCATCAAAGTCCGAGACATTGCGGGTAACGAGGGTGAGATCGTGGCGTTCGGCGGTTGCCGCGATGAAAGCACCCATGCTCCCGACCGGACGCCCTCCCGCCTGCCCGCGCGCCATCACGCGCCCCCCCAGGCATTGGCGGTCTCGGCGTCGACCGGCAGCATGCGCGCCTCGAAACGTGCCGGCAACCGCTCGATCCCGTGGCGCAATTCCGCCAGCGTGACGACCTCGTCATGGCGCGCGTGAAGGCCAGCCTTTCGATCTGGCTGACAACGCCGAACGGAATTCACGGCTTGGCCTTCTGAACACGCTTTATGGTAAGTCTGGATTGGTGACGACGATTCCGAACCTTGCTCAGATCGGTAGATGGTCAGTCGGCCCTACGTGTTCTCCAGTGGCAGCTAAAGCCTCTAAATCTACTCCAGACAATAGCATGATAGCCTTGTAAGCACGTAGCAGCGCATCGTGAATTGACTCAACGTCGCTCAGCATAAGCGCTCTGCCTTCATCTGAGTTCCTACGAAAATTATGCCCCCGGTAGAAGGTATGAAAAAGTCTGTTGCGTTCTTCACGCGCGCTCGTAAGAAGAGAGTCCAACCCGTCGAGTGACTGAGTTGTGGTGTTCAGGTTCTTGATGAGTTGCCCGAGAGTATAACGATTGATTGTGTCAAGAATGTCGGACGCACGTGCCGGGTTCGGCTTGTCCAATAGGCCTTCATCTACACCCCGAACTTGTAAAAGCAAGGTGCCGAGTTCAGTCTCGATGAGTTGGGCTACTTCTGCGGCTTCACCAAATTTCCTGTAGACATCATCTAGGGTAGGCATGGCGAATCCTTAAAGGGGACAGTCAGGATTAGCGTGCAGTTTTGGACAAATCGTGCGGTGTGCGACGGTTCCGGTGATCTGGACAGGTTCCGGTGATCTGGACAGGTTCCGGTGATCTGGACAGGTTCCGGTGGGGGGATAAGCTACAGATCGACCTCGCGCGGACCATCCTTGGTCCGGGAGACCTCGAGACCCGAGCCCCACAAGGGAGACTCCGCGAAAAACTCGGCCAGATCCCCGGAGCGCCGGGTCTTCCGCTCCCACTCCTCCGCCGACACCACCACGACAGCGGTGTGGCCATCCTTGGTGATGGTCTGCGGGCCGCTCACCCGCGCCCGGTCCACGAGTTCGCTGAACTTCGCTTTCGCTTCAGCGACCGTCCACGTGCCGATGCTCATGGCGACTGCCTCCAAAACCAAAAATCACCATGGTCATAATGGTCATTTTTTCGCATTTTGGCAAAGGCCTTGATCAGCCACGTGATCCGCAAATCCTAGGCGCTCGGCATGGTTGCGGCGCCGGGCGAGGGGTGAAGGCATGACAACGACCGTCCAGCCCGCATTATCGCTGTAGGTTTAGCCGACGCTGTGCCAGGAAAGATCATGCCTTGTTTTCGACCTTCAAGGACGTTCCAAGCGATAAGGTCGCCAGGAAGTTATGATCGGATCTCCTGTGGCGGCGGCCATTGCTGGGCGGCGTGTAGCACGCGCAGGATGCGCACAGTGAAAACGTCTTCCTGATACACCACGATGAAATTCGACCAGACGGTCATTTCCCGTGTGCCTTCAATTCGTCCTAATCGGTAAAGCCTCGGAAATTCAAGCAATTTCACGGCCTTCGCTTCGATGTCGTCCTTCAGGCGCTGGGCCGCGTCTGGGTTTTCGTCCGAGATATAATCGACAATCGCAAGTAGGTCGGCACGAGCGGTGTCTACCCATTCAAGCGCGGGCACGGCGCTTCCGGTCGATCGCTGTTTGCGCCTCATCCATCACCTGCTGATGCGACATTGTCGGTCGAGCATCGGCTAGGGCTTCCCGCACCTTGGAACGGAACCATGCGTCATGGGCCTCCGGATCGGCCGTCAGGCCAGCCGGCAAACCACCTTCCTTAGCGACACGGGTTAGCAGGATGCGCACGGCGTCCGAGACGGTCAGGCCGAAGCTCGCGAGCTTTTCTGCCGCGTCGGTCTTTAGCTTATCGTCCACACGGATGTGGAGCATTGATGTTTGAGTGGCCATCGTCGTTCTCCGATTGTCCTTCCTTGATTTTGTATCTCAATTGAGATACAAAATCAAGCGTCACGTATTTTACGAGTTATGCGACATCCTATGACAGGGTTGGGTCGTTTGCCGGTGACGACCCAATAGCCTTACGCTTACCGTAAGATATGACCGAAACAGAACGCCCGCCCCCTGATCGGCTGTGCCCGAGCCCCGTAAGGGAGACTCCGCGAAGAACTCGGCCAGATTGCCAGAGCGCCGGGTCTTCCGCGCCCCCTCCTCCGCCGACACCACCACGATGGCAAGGGCGGCCGTTCTTGGAGATGGTCTGCGGACCGCTCACCCGCGCCGTGATCCGCAAATCCGGCGCGGTTGCGGCGCCGGGCGAGGGGTGATAAAAGGAAGAAATGGATCGGCGGATCAACATCGCCCGGGCTGCTTTCGGTCTCGCGTGCCAACGCCGCGGCCTCGTTCTGCGACTTAGCCGCCCCTGGGCGTGATGCCGCTCGGCTTCGCCGGCACCGTTCAGGGGATTTCTTGAGGCAATTCGTCGCAACAATCCGGTTCAAGGACTGGCCCCATGACCTTCTCCCATCCGAGCTTCGGCGCGCTCGATCCCGACCGCATCATCATTTTCGACACCACGCTCCGCGACGGCGAGCAATCGCCCGGCTTCTCGATGAATCTCACCGAGAAGCTGCGCATGGCCGAAGCCTTGGCCGAACTCGGCGTCGATGTCCTCGAGGCCGGCTTCCCGATCGCGAGCCCCGGCGATTTCGAGAGCGTCGAATCCATCGCGCGGACCATCAAGGGGCCGGTGATCTGCGGTCTTGCGCGCACCGGCGGGCGCGACGATATCGCCCGCGCCGGTGAGGCGATCCGCCCCGCCGAGCGCCGCCGCATCCACAATTTCATCTCCACCAGCCCGCTGCACATGAAATACAAGCTGCGGATGGAGCCCGAGACGGTCTTGCAGGCGGTCATCGACGGCAATACGCTCGCCCGCGACTATACCGACGACGTCGAATGGTCGGCCGAGGACGGCAGCCGCACCGATCCCGATTTCCTCTGCCGCTGCGTGGAAGCGGCGATCAAGGCCGGCGCCACGACGATCAACATCCCCGATACCGTCGGCTACGCCCTGCCCGAGGATATCGCGCGCATCTTCACCATGCTGCGCGAGCGCGTGCCGGGGGCGGAGAAGGTGATCTTCTCGGCCCATAACCACAACGATCTCGGCCTCGCCGTCGCCAACACCATCGCCGCCATCCGCGCCGGCGTGCGCCAGGTGGAATGCACCATCAACGGCATCGGCGAGCGCGCCGGCAACGCGGCGCTCGAGGAGATCGTGATGGCGATCCGCACCCGCCATGACGCGCTCGCCTGGCATTCCGGCATCGAGACGCCGAAAATCCTCCGCACCTCGAAACTGCTCTCCACCATCACCGGCTTCGACGTCCAGCCCAACAAGGCGATCGTCGGGCGCAACGCCTTCGCCCACGAATCCGGCATCCATCAGGACGGGGTTTTGAAGAACGCCGCGACCTACGAGATCATGACGCCGGAGAGCGTCGGCTGGACCAAATCCTCGCTGGTGATGGGCAAGCATTCCGGCCGCGCCGCCTTCCGCGACAAGCTCCGCGCCCTCGGCTACGGCGAAATCGGCGACAATCAGTTGAACGACGCCTTCCGCCGCTTCAAGGATCTCGCCGACCGCAAGAAGGTGGTCTACGACGACGATCTCGTCGCCCTCGTCGATGACGAGGTGATGCGCGGCCATGACCGCATCCGCTTCCTCTCGCTCGATGTCCATACCGGCTCCAAGGCCAAGCCACGCGCCGAACTCGAACTCGAGATCGACGGCGCGGCACAGAGCGCGGTTGCGACCGGCGACGGGCCGGTGGACGCGACCTTCAACGCCATTCGCGATCTCTTCGCCCATGACGCGGTGTTGCGCCTCTATTCGGTCGGCGCCGTCACCGAAGGCACCGACGCCCAGGCCCGCGTCACCGTGCGGCTGGAGGAAAACGGCAAAATGGTCGATGGCCAGGGGGCGGACACCGATACCATCGTCGCCTCCGCCCGCGCCTATGTCCACGCTCTCAACAAACTCCTCGTCAAACGCGCGCGCACCGAGCCGAAGGCGCTTTCCGCCTGAAGGACGCCAGGAGAAAAGTTCTTTTTTGAAAAAAAGAACCAAAAACCTTTTATCTGTTAGACAGCGCCGCAGGCGCTGTCCCATGAGGAAAGTCTTTTTGCTTCTTTTTCTTCAGAAAAAGAAGGATTTTTCGTCTTTTCTACTGGCTCGCCCAGACGATTCGGTGCAGCCAGGTGATTTCGACCAGTTCAAAACTGTAATCGGGGTGCGCCGGGTTGAGGCTTTTCAGCTCGACCCGGCGGGCCGAGCGGCGGGCGAGCTGCTTGGCCATCACCTCGCCGCGCATCGTCCGCACCACCACCCGGTCGCCGCGCCTGACCGGCGCGTTCGGCGAGACGATGACGACATCGCCGTCGCGAAACACCGGCTCCATCGATTCGCCGCTGATCTCCAGCGCATAGGCGTGCGGATCGGCGACCTCGGGCAGGCTCACCTCGTCCCAGCCGCCGCCGACCGGATAGCCGCCATCGTCGAAAAACCCCTCCCCGCCGGCTTGCGCGAAGCCGATCAAAGGCACCCTCCGGGTCAGCGGCCGCGATGAGGCGAGCGCCCGCGCGCCGGTGACGAGGGCGGTGAAATCCTCGAGCCCGGCGCCGGTCGCGAGCAACACCTTGGCCAGACTCTCGGTGCTCGGCCAGCGCGCGCGGCCATCCGGCATCCGCCGCTTGGACTGGTTGAAGGTGGTGGGATCGAGCCCGGCGCGGCGCGCGAGGCCGGAGGCGGAAAGCCCCTGTTCGGCGGCGAGCGTATCGAGCGCGCGCCAGATATCTTCGTGTTTCATGTCGCCCTGGCCGGTTGCGAGGTGGGTTGCCGATGATCCGGTCGAAGATCAGTGTGCAAGGAATTGAGTCCGAAGGGAATAGGAAATTTTACCTGATTACCCTTGCAGCGGGTCACGATTCGTGGTTTTTCTATCGCCGATAGTTCTTATTTTGTTCTTAATGCCCCCACCTCTCGCCCCCACCTCTCGCCCCCACCTCTCGCCGCAAATCAGGAGCCCGACGCCATGGCCAGCACCGCCCGCATGACCCGCAGCCCCCAAGCTTTCCCGACGTCCGCCAGAGCCCCGGCGACAACCCCCTTCCGCAGCGCCGAGGAGGCTTGGCTATGGACCATGGCGGCGCTCGTCGCTAGGCGCGACGGCGCCCGGGTGCGCGCCGGAGTAGGCCGCGTCAAGCGCCCCTGCGAGCCCGACGACGTGGTCAAATGCCTCGATACCCTCTATCGCCGCCGCCGCATCGACCTCGTCCACGCCCGCATCCTGCGCATCTGGGGCGAACGCCAGGCGGCGCCGAGCCCCGGCTTCGCCAGCGAGCGCGGCGATTGGCGGCTGTGGCGCGAGGCGCTGGAGCGGCTGGAGTGGCTGCTCCGCGTCAAGGGCATCGTCGCGTGATCTCCAGTTTGCGGCATACATGGCAGGGGTATGACAAAATGTTTAGGAAAATAGTCTTGACGTGGCGCAACTGACGGTTTAAATAGCACTCATCAACGGGTGAACTACGCTCGTTGGTTCCTCCTTCTTCCCAACCTGAAGGGCCGCACCTCCCCCCGGTGCGGCCCTTTCCTTGTACGCGCAAAGGAAACCGCCATGGCGCTCGCCACCCGCAACCTCTCGGTGCTGTCCTACGCTCAAGGTTTCACCCTCTGGCACTACAAGGCCGGCAGCGACCGGTTGGATGACGTGACCGCCCCCGGCTTCTTCCGCGACGCCAACGACCTCCTCGCCCCCGGCGACATGATGATGGTCTCGGCGCAAGACGGCGGCCAGATCCTCACCGTCGCCCACGGCGCCAATTATCCGACCCTCACGCCGCTGCGGTGAGCTGGCCTCGCCGCTACCTCACG
>JAKAWQ010000125.1 GCA_021816925.1 Pseudomonadota bacterium | reverse complement strand
GTTGGAAGTCCGCTTGGCGAATTCGCAAGGATATGCCGCCGGTCGCGGTCGTGCAATTCTTTCCGGAATCGCCCCTATGGTCGCCCGATTCTTTTGTGTCCCAAGGAAAATAAGGGGATGAGTGAGCCTTCAGGGGCGAAAATTGGTAGATGCCGGCGATGAAAAGAATCCCGCCGCCGATGCGGCCGATGGTCGGCACGGAGAGCCGCGCGCTGGCCGCGAGCAACTCGGCGCCAGCGGCGCCGGCGTAGGCAACCGCGCCGGCGAGCGTCCAGACGAGCAGGTAGCCCGCCACGAACACCCACGTGGCGACAAACGGGTTGCCGCGCGCGCGTTTCGAGAGTTGTACGCGGTGGAAGGTCAAGACCATCGGCGCTGCGGCCGGAAACATCAAGCCGGTCATCATGACGATCCAGACCAGGAGGAAGAGCGGCACACGCAGCCCCATGGCCGGACTACCCGCGGGCATGGCCATGCCGGATGCCCGCCAAGCGAGGTAGAGCCAAGCGGCGGCGGTCACGGCCAGCAGAAGAGCGAGAATGGCATTGCATTGCCTGGCGAACGGGCGGGTGCCGATACGATCCATGGAGTCCCTCTGCGCGGCGCCGGAATCGGGCCTCGCGCGGGATTCGCGAAGGCCCGCGCTGCGATACCGGCCGTTCGACTGAGTCCCCGATTCAGGTCCTCCGAGGATTCCGCCGTGCGCGATCGCAGGTTGGATCAAAAAAGTTTTGGCAGATCGCTCTGCCATTCCGCCAAAGCCGCGCAAGTGAGGGCCACGCGAAGCCGAGAGCGGGATGATGAAGGATCCTCATGGGCTAAGGATTGGACCAGCTGATTGGGGCGTAATGGCCATTCCTCCCGGAATTATCCCACTGCATGCCGTAGTCCCTGAAGGTGCTTCCCGGCGATCCGGCCGCGAAGGCGAGCTTGTCGGGGTTCGCGGGATGTCCGGTGGCCGCCCAGATCTCTTCATTTCCGCGCAGACTTGGCAGCGGCTCCACGGACATCTGCATGATATCGGGGATGCGCACCGATCGGGTCTTGCCGTCGATTGCGTAGGCAATCGGCACCTTCTTGGTGCCGAGACTGGTGCCGATCAGCGGCGCGAACGCCGCCATCGGGCCGCCTGCGCTGCCGCTGAAGATTGCTTCCAGCGCTTCGGCCTGGCGATCGTTCGCGCGCGTGTCGATGTAGGCGGCAATTGTCCAGTTGCCGTCCGCCATGGGACCGGGGATACGCGCAATCAAGGCGACGTTGAGGTCGTCGAGCGACAGTCCGTCGTAGGTGCCGTTCTCGACATGGAACACCAGTGCCGCGTCGCAGATACCTTCGGTCGGCCGGGAATTCAGCGGTGCTGCCGTCGAGACAAGGCAGGGGCAGACGACGCGGCAGTTGCAATTCTCGAAGTAGTCTCCCGAGAGTTTCCATTGGACCTGAGCGGACATCCATCGTCTCCCTGACCAATCGGCGAACGTACTTTTCGGTTTCCGCAAGTGTGCGGCTCAGCGCGCCAACCGCGCGGCGCCGGCGCGCGCGCCAACCCCTTCCAAGTCTGCAACGAATCTTATCCCCTTGCCGGCAGGCCGGTCAAATCTTATCCCAAGCTCCGTTGGGCCCTCCGTCAGCGGTGGGCCCGGCGCCGGCTGCGGGCAAGACGGAACGGTCCATTGCGGGCGGGGTCAGCCGGCCGGGCCGGCGGCAGGAACCGAGCCGGGGGGAGGCGGAGCGGCGGGCGGGGCAAGTTTGGAGCTGCCCTTGACGATCGAGAGCGCGGTGCCGACGAGGGCGCCGATATTGCCGAGATCGGCCGGCACGATAAGCGTCGTGCTCTGCTTGGCGAGATTAGCCCAACGGTCGATGAAGTCCTTGGCAAGCTGCATCTGCAACGCTTCGATCCCACCCTCCACCACGGCGGCGGCGGCGATGGCGCGGATGGCCGCGGCGGTGGCGGCGGCGACGAGCTCGATCGCCCGTGCCTCGCCTTCGGCGCGCAGGATCTCCGCCTGCTTGCGCCCGTTCGCGAGGTTGATCTCCTGCTGCTGCTGGCCCTCGGAGGTGTTGATCTGCTGCTGGCGCTGGCCTTCCGAGCGGGCGATCAGGGCGCGCTTCTCGCGCTCGGCGGTGATCTGCAGCTCCATGGCGCGCAGGATCTCGGCGGGCGGGGTGATGTCCTTGATCTCGTAGCGCAGGACCTTGATGCCCCAGTTCATGGCCGCCTCGTCAACGGCGGTAGCGACGGCGGCGTTGAGCAGCTGGCGCGAGGAGAGCGCCTGATCGAGATGGAGCTTGCCGATCTCCGAGCGCATCGAGGTCTGGGCGAGCTGCATCGCGGCGACGAAGGGATTGCTCGAGCCGTAGGCGGCTTTGATGGGGTCCGTGATCTGCAAATAAAGAAAACCGTCAACCGTGAGGGTGGTGTTGTCGAGCGAGATGCACACCTGCGCGGGTACCTCGGTCGGCACCTCGCGCAGGTCGAACTGGTAGGCCACCCGATCGGCAAACGGAATGATGAGATTGAGGCCGGGCGGCAGGACGCGATGGAACTTGCCGAGCCGTTCGACCACCCAGGCGCGCTGCTGCGGCACGATGGAGACGCCGCCGCGAAGAATCGCAAGTGCAAGCAGCAGCAGGAGGACGGCGACGATCAGATCGGTGAGATACATGGCCGGCATGACGTTTCTCCTTGACCGGGCGCGGACGCCCGGCGCGGGTTCCGTATCGCTGCACTCGCCCTGGTCCGTTTCCTCGAGCAGTCCATGGATCCCCGTGTACCCTGGGATTGCATCGCGAGTCCGGCCCGGGCGCGAACCGCTCTAGGAAGGCTTCGCCTCCGCCCGAACGGCAAGGTGGAGGAGATTGTCGGTCTTGGCCGTGATGATGGCAACCTGGCCGGGCGCGGGCAGCGGGCCGCTATCGACGACCGCTTCCCAGCGTGAGCCGCGATAGGAGACGGCAAGACGCTGCGTATCGGTGGAGACACCGACCACGGTCACGATCTGACCGATATCGGCGTCGGGAAGCGCGCGATCCCGAGCGAGATGGCGGCGCAGGAGTACGATCACCGGCAAGAGGGCCACGCAGAACGCGGCGAAGATAAAAGGAAGAAGGCCGGGTGCGATCCAGACGCCGGCAAGGGCGGTGAGGAATGCGGCGACGGCGACCCCGGCGAGGTAGAAGGTGCCGCTGTGCAGCTCGGAGAGTGCCGCGAAAAGGCCGAGGACCAAAAACACCCACTGCATCGACGCGGTCCTTTCCACCCGCGAGGGCCGCCGCACCCGGAGCGCCCCTAGCCCGGAAACATAGCCGGAAAGGGCTGGGTAAGGCAGGCCGGGCGGGGTTTCAAGCGGCGTGCGGTGGGGGGTCGGCGGCGAGGCCGGCGGCAAGGGCCGGAGCCCCGATTGTTGCGCGTCCCACTGCCGGCGTGGCATCGGTCTCGGCTGCATCCGCCCTTCTGCCACGGATGCGCGTTGCACCGGGGGGAAGAGCCGGCGCGGGAAGCTTGACCGGGGCGTTCGCCGTTGCGCGGTTCGATGCCAATGCGGGCAACTCGTCGCGCCGCAGGGTTTCCTTCTGCAGCAGCAGCTCCGCTCCTTCGTGCAGGGCGGCCTTGTAGAGCGTCAGGAGCCTCACGGCCGTGGCAAAGGCCTCCGTGACCAGGTCGCGCACGGCGCAGTCGATCTCGCGCGCCGTCTCCTCGCTGTAATCGTGCCGGACGGTGTCGCCGAGGGCACTATTGCCAAGGAAGCCGGGCCGGGGCGACTCGTATGCGATCTGGCCGAGTTTCTCCGACATGCCGAAGCGAGTCACCATGTTGCGGGCGATCTCCGTGGCCTTGTCGATGTCGTCCACTGCCCCCGTCGAGATATCCTCGAAGGTCAGTGCTTCCGCTGCCCGCCCGCCGAGCAGGACCGCCATCTTGTTCCTGAGCTCATTGCGGCCGAGGAGGAACCGGTCGTCAGTCGGGCGCTGCATCGTATAGCCGAGCGCGCTGATACCGCGGGGGATGATGGAGATCTTGTGGACGGGGTCCATGCCAGGCAGTGCCATGGCGACCACCGCATGCCCCATCTCGTGGTAGGCCACCACCTTCCGCTCCGCCGGAATGAGCAACCGGTTCTTCTTCTCGAGGCCGGCAACGATCCGTTCGAAGGCGACCGTGAAGTCCGTCATGGCGACGGCGTCCGCGTTCCGCCGGGTTGCCTGCAACGCCGCCTCGTTGACCAGGTTTGCGAGATCCGCCCCGGAAAAGCCGGGGGTGAGGGCTGCGATTTCTGCGGCGTCAACGTCGGAGGCAAACTGGATCCGCTTGAGGTAGATCTGCAGGACCGCAATCCGCCCCGTCTTGTCGGGCCGATCGACGAGCACCTGCCGATCGAGACGGCCGGCGCGCAGCAGGGCCGGGTCGAGGACCTCGGGCCGGTTGGTGGCGCCGATCAGCACAATGCCTGTTTGCGGATCGAAGCCATCCAGTTCCATGAGAAGCTGGTTAAGGGTCTGCTCCTTCTCGTCGTGGCCGCCGGCAAACGGGCTCGCGCCGCGGGCATGTCCGAGCGCGTCGAGCTCATCGATGAAGATGATGCACGGCGCCACCTTGCGGGCCTGCTCGAAGAGGTCACGGACGCGTGCCGCGCCGACGCCCACGAACATCTCGACAAATTCCGAGCCGCTGATCGAGAAGAATGGCACCCCGGCCTCGCCGGCCACCGCGCGGGCCAGCAGCGTCTTGCCGGTGCCGGGGGGGCCGACGAGAAGGATGCCCTTGGGAATGCGCGCGCCCAATCGCGCGTGCTGCGCAGGCTCCTTGAGAAAGTCCACCACCTCGGTGAGTTCGTCCTTGGCCTCGTCCACGCCGGCGACGTCGGCAAATTTGACCTTGGTGTCCTTCTCGACAAAGATCTTGGCCTTGCTCTTGCCGATCTGCATGGCCCCGCCGATCCCCTGCGCACCGCCGAACCGTCGCATCACGAACATCCAGATGGCAAAGAAGGCGACGGCGGGAATGATCCAGCCCAGGATGTCGCCCAGGAGATGACTCTTTACGAGGCCAGTGATGGCGACGTTGTATTTCCCGAGAAACTGCGCGGTGGCAGGGGCGACGCGGGTGGTCGAGTAGGACTTGGGGGCTTTGGGAAGAATAACCTTCGGTGTTCCGTAGAGATGATGCTGGGTGACCGTGACCGCCGATAGCTTCCCGTCCTTGAGAAGCTGGACGAACTGACTGTACGGCACATCCTCCGGCCCCTTGCGAGCCAGAAGCAGGTTCTGGATCGCGAGTATGCCCATGAACGCGACGACCGCGTACCAGATATTGAAGTGCGTCTTCTTGTCCATGAGCCGCTTCTTGTCCATGGGCCACCTCCGTTTTTCAGGCTTCAAATCGCGCCTCGTTGCGCAGCAGGCGGGCTTGTCGTGCCGAGGCCTGGAATCAGGCGCCGGCGTCGGCAGCAGGACACCCGGGTTTCGCTTTCCGTGTTTCCGGGAACGCTTACGGTGGCTCACCGACCCCCGCCGTTCAGCGCCGGTGCCAGTGAACCTCAGAACCGGCACCGTTCGAAGCGGCAGTCGCATCACGCTCGATCAGCAAGTGGCGATCCGCGGCGTTCGCCGCAACCCCATGAGCCGCGCCCAATTTCTCCGGAGGCGGCATTGTCGAGAGGAAGGGGGCAGAGAGGATGTCGATCGCCAAGGAATTGAAGGGGGATTTGCGGCCGGAGGGATCTGCCGGCAGGGCGGGCGCTCGGTCGGCCCGGCCGATGGCGGCGCCTGTCCAAGGACGACGCGGACCTGTCCGAAGCCTGCGGGGCTATGGTCGGCTTGCCATGATCCCGACGCGTCCCCTTCCGCGGCCGGAGAGTCTCTGGAGAGTCTGGAGCCCACCGCCGGCGGCTGATCTTGAATCGGATGGGCCGGGGACGTCATAAGACAGGCGTATTCGGACCGACTGAACACGCTGTTTGATCGAGCGGACTCATGTGGCCCCGGATTCGCTCGGGAGATACCAGTCAGCCGCGATCCGCTTCAGCGGGTCGTGAGGACCCATGCGCGGTGCGGGTCGCCGACCACACTTCTTCCAGGACTTTTCCCACGCCGCACAATAGAAGGGAGTCATACCAACCCGTGCGGTCGGTGACTCTTGGGGCTTCTTGAAATTGCTGAATTCTGATTCGCTCTGCGGGGCGGCGATTCGCGCTTGGGAGGCACTGAATGGGCGTGGCACTGACGATCACACGGGCGGACCACACGCCGGCTGACCTGCGGTTTTCTGGCTTGCAAGAGCGACGACGGCGCGCAGATTCGTCGTCTTCTGGCGCCGGCGCTGGTT